>JAFQOV010000010.1 GCA_017402995.1 Candidatus Gastranaerophilales bacterium | reverse complement strand
TTGCAAAAAATGCGGAAGCCGAGGCTCCCAAGCGGAAGCGTTGAGCTTTCGCTGGAGCTGAACGATTGCGACGTTTCAAATTCTTGCCGAAGGCGGATTTGACAGGAGCCAAAATGAAATAATTTTGCAATTTTCAAACTTGCGCTTGCAAAAAAAAAACGATATAATCTTTCCAAACACAAAAAACATTCTACTAAAACACAAGGAATAATATGAAAAAATACTTAATTTTGAGAGCATTCTCACTTGTTGAGATGCTAATCACGCTTGTCGTGGTTTCGGTACTTTTATCGGCTTTTGTACCTGTAATTACAAAGAAGATGACTAAAAACATTGAAGTTAAATCTTCTGTTGTAACTTCGTCTTCAGTTCCTGTTGGTACAGTTGTAATGTGGCTTGAAGATAGCGCACCTGAGGGGTGGTTACTTTGTAACGGGGCAACAATTCCAAGTGATACAAAATATGACGAACTTAGGACATTTTTAGATGATACAAAAACTCCAGATATGAGAGGGTTAATCGTTAAAGGTGCGACAGCAACAGAAAACACAAACGGAAGGGTTAGGGATTAAGATGAAAAGAATTTTGATAATATTTTTTGGAATGTTGTTGACATGTAATTTGGGGTTAGCAAAGAGTGTGAGCTGTTGGGAAGAAATAGATGCAACATTTAATCCAAGCACAGTGTCTAAAATGACAACTCTTTTAGGCAATAGCACAACAATTAAAAGAGTTGGGACAAAAATTCTTGGTGTAACATTTGGCGGAAATGGCTTAGATAATATAAATATTGCTATTTCAAACTATTTACAAAATGGCGAGTTTTACGTAAGAGGTCGCGATTTAGACGCAAGCAGTTATCGTTCGGTTTTTGGTTTTATGGCTGACAATGACTATTTTCCAAGTGTAGCTGCTAAAACTGATGGAACCTGGGGCAAATCATCATATCATAGACTGTATTTAATATACGGAGGTAGTAATTCAAATACCTCAAAAACTATTATATACCCTATATTGGTACATTTGCACTATGTACACACCTACTGCATAGTCGATGAAGGCTCATCTGGCGGTGGTGGCGGTGGCGCAACAGGCTCTGTCAATTTCATCATCAAAGCAACATCATAATTTTTTTATCATATTATTTTATGTTTCACGAGGGCTCTGCCCTCTTTTTTTTAATATCAAAATTAAAATATAAAAAAGGTAGGTAAAAACCTACCATGCTGACATAAAAATATAAATCTAATTAAGATAAGAAATAGTCACAAATTAACTTTTCTCTTCTTTTGAAAGTTAAGGCTTCTTTTAATCTTTGCTTCAATGAAGGCTTATAGCAAAGCTTTTTATAATTATCAACCAAAATCGCCTTTTGCACAATAATTTTATTGTATTCCTTTGATTTTTCTTCGTCGAATTCAATATCCGGCGCAAGTTCTTTAAGTTTTTTCTTGCAGTTTAAAATTTCTGCCTCAAGTTGTCTTTGTGTAGTTTTGTTCATCTCTATTCTCTTTTATCTGGGGAAATTCAAGAAATTTATCTTTCTTGATTTAATAATACAATAATTTTTAAAATAAAACTCATCTATAATGTTGATATTGAAAAAATTACATTTAATAGTATGAGATTTTATAATTTATTTAATATTTTAGTAGTATTTTTCATATCCGAAAAAACATTAAAATAAAAATATGAAAAAGAAAGTATACGCATATTTACACACCCATTGGGATAGGGAATGGTATAGAAATTTTGAAGAGTTTAATCTTCGTCTAATTGAAGTAATGGATATTGTTTTAGATGAATTAAAAAACAATCGCGCTCCATTTTTTTATCTCGACGGACAATGCGCAATGCTTTTGGATTATTTGAAATATAGAGAAGAAAAAAAAGAGGAAATCAAAAGCTTAATCAAGCAAAAAAAGCTTGCTATTGGTCCTTTTTATACAATTTGCGACAGCTATTTAATTAGCTTTATGCCTATGGTTAAAAACCTTGATTTAGGCTTAAAAATCTCAAAAGAATATAGCCAAAAGGACTATATTGGCTATTTATCTGACATTTTTGGTGTTTCAAAATCAATTTTTCAAGCACTTGAATTGAAAAACATTGATAAAGCGCTTTTTTGGCGCGGAGTTAACCCAAAATTAATTAATAATGAATGTAATTTTTTATATGGAAATATTAAATCAACTTGGCTGACACAAGGCTATTTCAACGATTTTTTCCACACAGATGAACCAAACATTGAAGGAATTAAAAAATATTTAGATAAAATTTCAAAATATGCAAAAAATAATATCCTTTTACCAATTGGCGCAGACCATTTGGGAATGTTGAAAAATGCAAATAAGGTTATTCAAAAAGTAAATTCAAAATTAAATGATTATGAGATTATTTTGTGCAATCCTTTTGAATATTTTAAACATGAAAAATTTGAAAAAGCCCCAAAAACGCTTGAGTTTCTAGACAATTCAGATACCTATATTTTACCTGGGGTTTATAGCGCAAGAATTGAACAAAAAAGAAAAAATGTTTTAATTCAAAACAAGCTTGCAAAAAAAATTGAACTTTTAAACTATTATCTAAAAGAAAATTTCCAAAAAAACATAGATTTTTGTTGGCAAGAACTTTTAAAAAACCACGCCCATGATGGAATTTACGGCTGTTCACTTGACGAAGTGCACAGCGCAATTGATTACAGACAAAATAGAATTAATCAAACCCTTGATGGTATTGAAGCAAGGATGGTTAGAAATTTTAAAGAAAAAAATAAATTACAAGGATTTGAAAAAGATAAAATTGGTTTATTCAATTTAACAAATAAACCCCTTAAAACCGTTATTTTAGAGCTTCCTTATGTTTTAAATAATTCTCAAATTTTAAAAACAAAAGAAGGCTTTGACAATGAGCTTTATTATGATATCTATAAAATCCCTGTGACAGAAGACATTAAACCGATTTATACTCAAATTGTTGAAATTGAAAAAAATGAAGATTTTTCTTTTAAAACGGTAGGTATCAAAAAGCCAAAAAAACAAACAAAAACCACTCTAAAAAGGCTTGAAAACCCAAACATTTCCCTTTTTCTTAAAAATGATAAAATATTTATTCAAAACAAAAAAACAGACAAGACCTATGAGCTCTTTTTAACAGATATCAAAGATGATGGCGATAGCTACAATTTCGCACCTAGTGGCGAGAGAAAAATTTTGCCTCTGCAAAATACAAAAATCATAGCAGATGGCGAAATTTTGAGTTGTTTAGAGCTAAATTTCAAAGATATCAAGCTTCAAGCAAATCTTAAAAATAATTCTGAATTTATTGATTTTAAGGCAATAATTAACAATAAAACAAAAAATCACAAACTTCAGATTGTTTTAAAACTAGAAAAAAATATCACAAAAACAATTTCACAAGACGCAATTGGAACAATTGAGCGAAAAATTGACCCAAAATATAATATCAAAGATTATATGCCAGCACTTCGCCCAGCTGAACTTAAAACAAATTCATATCCAATGCAGAGCTTTGTGAACGCGCAAAACGTTAATATTTTAACAAAAGGGCTACATGAATATGAGATTTTTGAAAATGAATTAAGAATTTGCCTTTTAAGAGCATTTTCAACAATTTCAAACCCCAAAAATAAGGCTCGCTCAATCCCAGCAGGGCCAGATCTTAAAACGCCAATGGGACAAGCTTTGGGCGAAAACATTGCCGAGTTTGCAATTTTATTTGGAAGCGAAAAAAAGTCATATTCAACGCTTGATGAATATTTTGAAAATTACATAGCATTTAATGTTAACGATAAAAATTTTGAAAAAAAATTGGACAAATTTACGCAAGATGAAATATTTGTCGGAATTTCAAACAACAAAAAAATCATTTACGACATAAAAAATGAAAAAATTTCTCAGATATAATTTTGATTTTTTGGGAATAATATAAAAAAGTTAGCAGTTTATGAAGGATATTAAGTGGAGACATTAGTGATGAGTGAAGTTCAATTTGCACTTGAAACTTTTAAAAAATATGGGATAAATGCAAGCGTAATTAATAATAATCAAATAGCAATTTCGCACTTTTGCCAACCAAAAGGCACAACTTTTGAAGCATTAGGCATTGATGAAAATGAATTAATTAAAAATGTTGCTATTTGCGAAGGAAAATTTGACACAACAAATTCAAAATTAACAACTTTTGAATTAAGCGTTGCAAAAGAAATTGTCTTAGATAAAGAAACTAATATCAAAGAAATGCCAAATTTAAAAGCTGTTGGCATTTTGGTTGCAAATGAAAATCTTAAAAAACTTCCAAAATTAAAAGCTGCGGGTTCAATTTCGTTTGAAAATGGAAAAGTTAAAGCTTTGCCAAAATTAAAAAATGCAGGGGTAATAATCGCGCAAAATTCAACATTAGAAGACTTATCTGCATTAGAAAATATATCAAAATTATGTGTAATTGACTGCAGCAAAATTGATTTAAAAAACCTTGAAAAAGCGCAAGACGTCTTTATTTGCTCAAGTGATGAAAACAAAAAAATCGACCTTAAAACTCTTCCAAAATTATCTGAGATAGATAATTTATTTGTCGCAAATGCAACCTTAAAAAGCTTGCCAAAACTAAAAACAGCGAAAAAAATAGGATTATATAATTGCGAAATTAAAAGTTTGAAATCGTCAATTAAAGCCGAAATTGAAATTAAAAACCAAATAAATGACGAAGAATTAAACCAAAAATTTGACACCTTTACAGATTGGTACAACTCTGGAGTTTTAGAGCAATCAATGGAATTGCTTGGAAATATTGTAACTTCAATGAATAAATAAATTATTTTCTTTCAACAGAAACAATAGCATTTGAAACAATGGACATCAAATTCCCAACAGAATCTTGATGTTCATTTGTTTTTGCCTTGATTGAAATTTGATTTAATTCAATATTTAATACAGAAGCAATATTTTCTCTCATTTGTTCAATATGTGGCGCCATTTTAGGCTTTTGAGCAATTATATTTGAATCAATATTATTAATTTTATAGCCTTGTTTATCTATTAAATCTTTGACTTCTTTTAAAAGCTTCAAACTATCGATATTTTTAAATTTTTCATCATTATCGGGAAAATGAGTACCAATATCACCAAGAGCCAAAGAGCCCAAAAGCGCATCTATGATAGCATGAACTAACACGTCGGCGTCTGAGTGTCCTTTTAAACCAAGCTCAAAATCAATTTTTACTCCGCCAATAATTAAAGGGCGGTTTTGAATTAATTGATGGATATCATAGCCTATTCCAAATCTCATACAAACCTCTTTACGATTTCAACTAGTTCATCACTATTAACATCTTTTGCCTGATATTGCGCAATTTGTGCCAATTTTTTTGAATTATCTCCAACACAAACGCGAATTCCAGCGTGTTTTAAAAGTTCAATATCGTTGTCTTGATCACCTGAAGCCAAAACTTCATCATCATCTAAACTCCAATATTTTTTCAAAAATTCAAGCGCAAAACCTTTTGAAGCGCCAATATCTGTGATTTCCAAATAACAAGTAGAGCTTTGAACAATTGTCAAAATGCCTTCATATTTTTTTTGCAAATCTTCTTTAACTTCTTGCATCAAATTTGGGTCGTTAATCACCCCTAAAAGCTTTGAGACGTTATTTAAAGGCAATTTCATAAAATCATCAATGACAACATAAGTTGTTCCGCGATTGTCACAATAAGCGCTCATGATTTCTTTATCATCATCTTCGACATATAAAACATTGTCGTCATAAACGTTTGTATGTATTTTTTTTGCTCTTAAATACTCAATTATTTCTATCGCCAGATTTTTTTTAACATCACAACACCATAAAACCTTGTCGTTGTGTCGAACCATAGCGCCCTGATAACAAATTATTGGGGTATCGAGATTAAACTTTTTTGCAACAAAATCGGCACCCATAAACATTCTGCCCGTTGCCAAAACAAATTTGACACCTTTTTTTTGAATATCTTGGATTAAATTTGCCATTTGTGGAGTATATGAACCATCATAGTTCATTATTGTCCCATCAATATCTGTTACCCAAAGTTTAATTTTTTTCAAAACTTTACCTCATGTGATGTTTTTATTATACAATAATAAAAAAGTTAGTAGAAGTTTAAAGAGTATTAAAATAATGGCCGAAAAAATTCAAAGACAAAGAGCAAAAGAACAAGATAAGTTCGAAAGACGACACAATTTTGAATCTGTTGAATCAAATTTCACAGATGAACAAGCGCAACTTGAAGCTTCAAGATGTTTGAACTGCAAAAATGCAAGATGCAAACAAGGTTGCCCTGTTAATATCGATATACCTGCTTTTATTCAAGAAATTAAAGAAAATAATTTACAAAAAGCTGGTGATATTATTCGCAAAGATTCAATGTTGCCTTCTGTTTGCGGCAGGGTTTGCCCACAAGAAAAACAATGCGAAGGAAATTGTATTCTTGGAATTAAAGGAGAGCCTGTTTCAATTGGTGCATTGGAAAGATACGTTGGTGATAATACCAATGCAAAAAGCGTTCAAATCGTTCCAAATGGCAAAAAGGTTGCAATTGTTGGTTCTGGCTGTGCTGGCATGTCAGCTGCTGCCGATCTTAGAAACGCAGGGTTTGAAGTTTCAATTTTTGAAGCATTGCACGAATATGGCGGTGTTTTAAGATATGGTATTCCACCTTTCCGTCTTCCAAGAACAGTTTTAGACAGAGAAATTAAAGCCTTACAAGATATGGGCGTTAAATTTTTCAAAAATGTTATTGTAGGCAAATCTATTACAATTAAACAACTTCAAAAAGAAGGCTATGAAGCAATATTTATCTGCTCAGGCGCTGGGTTGCCAAAGATGATGAATATTGAAGGCGAAAATTTGAACGGTGTATATTCAGCAAACGAATTTTTAACAAGAGTTAATTTAATGCACGCACAAAGCCCAGACACTCCAACACCATTAAAAGTTGGCAAAACAACAGCAATCATTGGTGGCGGAAATGTGGCAATGGACGCGGCAAGAACAGCTGTTCGTGTTGGATATGAAAAAGTTTATATTTTCTATCGCAGAACAGAAAAAGAGCTTCCTGCGCGCCTTGAAGAAATTCGCCACGCAAAAGAAGAAGGGGTAGATTTCCAATTCTTGCATGCGCCTGTTGAAATAATTGGCGAAGATGGTTGGGTTAAAGCTATGAAATTTGAAATTATGGAGCTAGGCGAACCTGACGCTTCAGGCAGACAAAAACCTGTTGGCACAGGAAAATTTGTGGAAGTTGAACTCGACAGCGTTATTGTTTCATTAGGAACAGGTCCAAATCCAATTATTCAAAGAAGCGCTGCAAACGAAGAGCTAGACCTTGAAACAGATAACAAAGGCTATATCGTAATTAACGAAAAAGGCGAGACTTCAGTTAATCAAATATATGCTGGTGGCGACGTTGCACCTTTAGGCCCATCAACTGCAATCAATGCAATGGGAGCCGGAAAACGAGCTGCCAAAGCGATTATAGAAGCTTTATCATAAGACTTAAAAAACCTCTTAAAATTAAGAGTTTTTTGTTTTGTAAAGTTTTGTAACGAAAATATGTAATCTTGAAATTCGATACTTTGTATATACTTTATATATATGTAAGCAGTTACGAAAAGGATATAAAGATGAGATTAAAGATTACAAACGATTTTGATCAAAAACTTACAGAACTTTATATGTCACAAGTAACTGTAAACTTAGACGCAAAATCAACAATGAATCCAAACGAATTTTGGAGCTCAATGGAATTAATCGCGGTAAACCGCAAAGCAATGATGAATTTTAGAATTGCGAGATAAGCAATTTATTATATAGAGAGAGATTGGCGGATTTGGAGTGAATACCCTTCTTTTTAAAAGAAGGGTATTTAGTATTTTATAATATTCGCAAAATATTTTCCGTTTTTGCGAATAATTTTGCTGTATTTTTCTTCAACTTTATATTCACAAAAAGCATTTAGAGGGATTAAACTTTTTGAAAGTTTTGAATATATAAAAATATCAAAATTTGGATTTTTTACTTTTAAAATTATTGGAATTTTATTATGCGAAGAAAAATAATAATCCAAAACCTGCCCTTGATTATAGGAATTTATTGCACTTTTGGTTTCTTTTTTGTCTAAAAAATATCCTTTTAAAAAATAATTGTTAATTTCAAATTTTATTCGATTTTCAAGCGCTGTCGCCAAAAGCAGAAAGTTATTATCGATATTTTTATTAAAATATTTTTTAATCTCACTTTTCAAATCATCAAGATAAAAATTAGAAAATTTCACATTTTCTATTGGCTTTAAAATATATTGCCTTAAAAACTTTCGATTTTTGAAATAATCAAAATAGCTCAAAAACAATGTTAATCTATATCTTTCGTTTTCAAAAAGTGTGTCTTTTTTTGTAATTTTTGGAGAATATGTGCCAATAAAATATAAAATATTTTTATTTTTCAAAGATTTTTGAAGTTCATTTTTTAAGGCTATTGTTGAATTTATGCTTGAATTGTTATTTAAAAAAATATCAATCCTTTTTTTATATTTCAAATTTTGATTAGTTAAAAAAATGAAATTTGGATATGTTTTTTCAAGTCGATTTTTCAAATTGTTCAATTTAATATCCAACAAAATTTGCGGATAATACCATTTTTTTGATATCGCAAAAATTTTTGCCTTTTTGTCATCAAAATCGATTAAAGCTTCAATCGGCGATAAAATATCATTTTCAAATTCAAAAACCTCTGAAAACTTTGTCGGGTTTGATTTTTCATCATACAAAAAATGAATATTTTTGATGTCGTCTATGGTTTCAATTTTTGTTTCAATTTCTTTGCTGATTTTTACCTTTTGATTAGATAAATATGAAAAATTATCTAAAATATTGTTTTCTTTAATTAAATTTTCAATTGAAGAAATATCAAGGTTATATTTTTTCAAATCAACCGGCGAATAATAGATATAGCTTGCAAGTTCAACATTTGGCAAAATTAAAATGTTTTGCGCGATTTTTAAATTCAAAAGCTCTTTAGAAACAAAATTTGAATATTTTTCTAAAATTTCATAAGTTTTATTTGTTGAAACAACAAAAAATGAAGAGTATTTGTAATTTAAATTATCAAAATATGTTATTTGAATATCTTGCAAAAAAACGTTTTTTGAGTTTTCGATTTGTCTTGTAATTTTTTCAATGATTTGTTGCTTTTTAAAAAGCTTATCAAACGCTTTAAATTTGCAATAGACAGTAATCTTTTCATCTCTTGAAATAATCAATAAGTCCTTAATTTCTGCTATTTTCCAAACTTGCTCATTAATTTCATGTGCAAATATTGAATCCATATCTTGTGCGCAAAAATTATCTGCTTTGATTTCAATTTCAAAATCATATCCATTATCAAAATTTAAAATCAATAAAACTAAAATCAAGCACAAGAAAACTAATATTTTAATTTTCATAATTTCACCTTTTGTCCATCAAAAAACTTGTTTTTTCCTTGCAATAAAAGGCTATCTCCTGTTTTTAAAGTTGAATTATCTAATAATTCAACCAAAGCAAATTCGCCTTGAAGTTTTTTGATTTCTATTAGTATTTTTTTTATTTTTGCAAAATCGTTTTGTTTTTTTTCTAATTTGAAAATAAAGTTTTGATTTTCCTCTTCAAACACCGTCTCTAATGGCAAATAATAGCCATTTTTCTCGTTTTTAAAATAAATTTCAACGCTTTGTCCTTCTTTAATGTTTAATTTTGAATTATCAAAAGAAATTTTAACCGTATATCCAGCTGAATTAATGCTTGAAAAAGCGATATGTGTGATGTTTCCAATGATTTCTTTGTTTTGAATATTTAACTTAACTTTGTCATTTTGCTTCAACTTTTGCGCAACAGAAAAATTTACATTTGTCTCAACAAAAAATTTCCCAGCCCCAACAAAAGAATAAACTGGTTGCATGGGTGTAATATTTTCACCTAAACCAACCATTTTCGCCGTAATATAGCCGTCATAAGGCGCTAAAATTGATGTAAAATTTATTTGCTTATTTAAGTAATTTACCTTTTCTTTTTGAATATCAATCTGTTCGATAGAAGTTTTCAAATTAAAATAAGCATCTTCCCAATCATTATCTGAAATTGCACCTTGCGCGTGTAAAATATCCATTCTTTTATAATAACTTTGGTTTCGATTTAGCTGAATTTGTGCGTTTTTTAGCCTTTCTTTTTCTTCTTTTAGGCGAATTTGATACAAAACCCCATCAATTTTTGCAAGCAAAGTATTTTTTTTAACAAAATCACCCTTTGTATATGGCAAATAAATTATTTTTCCCTCTGTTTGAAAGTTTAATATCGCCGAATTTCCAGATTTAATATATCCAAAAAACTTATCTTGATTTACGAAATTACTTTCTTCTAAAACAACATATTTTGGTTCTATCATCTGATTTTTGAGGTATTTTCCACAGCCAAAAATAAAAAAAGAAATTGCAAATAAAACAAGACTAATTTTTTTCATTTTTAAATTTTATTTCTTATTTTAAAAACAAAAAATTAACCGACTGTTTAATTTAAAACCTGCCTTAAAACAAGTCCGTTTGCACTAACTTCTTGGCTAGGATTTTCTTTTGAAATCAAAATTGTTTCACCTGTTATCAAATTATATGCCCAAGAGCCCATAAAAACCTTGTTGTTTGAGGTGTCGTAAGAATAAAAAAGAGCAACGACTAATTCATCATTATCTGCGCTAAAACCGAGGGGTTCGATAGAATAGTGATATTTTGCAAGTTGAATATTTTCATAATTTAGATAGTAATGTTTGATTGATTCTTCAAAATTATCTAGCTTTACAAGCCTTCCCGCCTTGATTTCCTGCGGCATAAAATAGACATATAGATTTGTTTTGTATATTCCGCCATAAATTGAACCGACATTTTCTTTAACTAAAAGTTTTCTCGAGTTATTACTCCAATCAACCAACACAAGCGCATTAAACAAATTTGGATATGTTTCTTTCGTGCCTGATTCAATTATTGGCTTTCTTGGTTCTGTTTTATGATTGTAATCTAATATTCTTTTTGTTTTTGTTTTAGATGTGTCTAATTTTCCAACATAAAAATTTGATGAAATTTGATTATCATCTGGAGAAAAATAATATTGGCTATATGCAACCCAATGGCAAGAATTATCAGCAACAATTGTTGGGGTTTTAATTAAACGATTGCGAATTTCTGAGATATTATGGGTTCTTTTGCCTTGCGGATAATTGTATTTTTCAAAAACATAATGTGCTTTTGGATAGTGAAATTTTTTGTCTGTTTCTTGCACGGTTGGGTTTTTGTTGTCTCTTTGCTCAATTGGAATATTTTGAGCTTCTGTTTCCCATTCTTCAACAGTTTCAACCATTTTTGGAATTTGCTCGCTTTGCTTTTTCTTTGAATTTTTTCTAAACTCAAATGAATAACAAAAATTTGAGAAAAAAAGGCATAGCAATATTGCTAAAACTATACTTTTTCTCATTAAACCAATCCTTCTTTAAGCGCGATTATTGCAGCTTTTGTTCTATCTTTTAAATATAATTTTTGCAAAATATTGTGAACATGAGCTTTTGTTGTTGACATTGAAACAACAAGTTTTTCAGAAATTTCTTGATTAGATAATCCATCTACAATTAAAGCCAAAACTTCAAGTTCTTTTTTTGTTAAGCCATATTTTTTATTTGCTTCTTTTTGATTTTTCGAAGAAACTGCAATTTCGTTTTCGTTTTGAATACTTGATAAGACAACTCTTGCAATCTGAGAATCAATCCAAGCAGCATGCTCTGATACTGTATCAATAGCATTGATAAGGTTTTGAGAGCTTGACCCTTTCATGATATATCCATCAGCACCAGCTTTAAACGCAGCAAAAATATCTTCCTTGCTATCGCGAGAAGTAAACATCAAAACCGCGCAACCAAGCTTCAAGTCTTCTTTGATTTTTCTTGTCGCACTGATGCCGTCCATTTTTGGTAATCCAATATCCATCAAAACAACATCTGGATTATATTTTTGCGCTAGTTCAACACCTTCTAGCCCATCAACTGCTTGCGCAACAAGGTTGAAATGTGGCGTATTATCTATTTTCATTGCAAGACCTAAACGAGTAAACTCGTGGTCTTCGACTAAAAGTATGTTAATTGTTTTGTTAGTGATGTTTGTCATAATATTACCTTACAATCATTAATCGAGTTTTTTAATTCAAATATAAAAGTAGAACCTTTGTCTAATTGTGAATTAACATAGATTTTTCCATTGTGTGCTTCAACAATTTGTCTTGACAAATAGAGCCCTAAACCAGTTGAGCAAGAACGCTTTTGGTTTGTTCCTTGCGAAAAACGATTGAAAAGTTTTGTGCAATCTTCTTCGCTTAAACCAACCCCATTATCTATAACTTCAACTTTTAAATTCTTGTCTTCTTTTAATATTTTTACTTTAACAAAAGTGCTATTTTGAGAGTGTTTAATTGCATTTCCAATTAAATTTATTAACACTCTTCGAATTTCATTTTTATCAGCATTAACAAAAAGTTCATCTTCTTGGCATTCTAATTGAATTTCGATATTTGCTTTTTGTGCCAAAGCCAATAATTCTTCTTTGCATTCTAGTGCCAATTTTAAAATATCAAATTTTGTTTTACATAAAAATGTCATGCCAGCTTCATATCGATAAACTTCCAAAAGCGCATTAACAAGCCCAAGCATGTCTTCTGAGCTTTTTTTCATTGCAACAAAAAGATTGTTTTGTTTTTCGTTAACATCACCCAAAGATTTATCCAAAATAAAATCAAGACCCGAAATCGTTGCCAAAAGTGGAGTTCTTAAGTCGTGGGTTAATGTTGCAATAAAGTCATCTCTAAGTCTTTGAGTTTCTTTTTGATACGTACAATCACGAATAACAGCAACATAAAAGCTGTTGTTTTCATCAAATACAGGGGCAATAGATATTTCGACAGGGATTTTTAAATCTTTTTCATAGTTAACTATGAAAAAATCTCTTAAGAACATGTTTTTCTTTGGGGATAAATCAGTTTTTGAAAATTGCTTTTTCTCGTTTAAAACAAGCTCAAAAAGATTTTTGTTTAAAAGCTCTTTTTTCTTTTGAGAGAAAAGCTCAAGGGCAGTATTATTTAAGTCGGTAATTTTTAAGTCATTATTAAATAAAATAATTCCATCTGCGCAATTTGAAATTATCGCGTTAAGTTTTAAATTTGCCTTGGAAAGCTCTTGTGTTCTTTCGTCGACAACTTTTTCTAAGTCTTTAGAATATTCTTCAAGTTTTTTATTTGCTTGTTCTAATTCTTTAATTTTTTGATTTAATTCTTTTTTCAATTTTGTTTGTACAATTGCATTTTTGATATTGATAATCAGGTTATTGTTATCCCAAGGCTTTTCAATATATTTAAAAATTCCGATTTCATTAATTGCACGAATTGCATTTTCTTTATCTGCATAGCCTGTTAAAAGTATTGTGGAAACATCTTTTTGGAGCTTTTTTGCTTGCTCTAAAAAATCAATTCCGTTCATCTGGGGCATAATAAAATCACTAATGATTAAATCTGTTTCATTATTTTGAAGATATTCAAGCGCTTCATTTGGGTTATTAAAAGCAAAAACATTACAAAAGCCCTCAAGCCCCAAAAGCATTGTAAGCGTTTTGGTGACCATCTGCTCGTCATCTACTATTAATATTCTCCCCGACTTATCCATAACAATAAGATAAGTTATTTAGTTAAATAATACAAATTATTAACAAAAATACAAAAAACTTAAACTTTTGGGCAAAATTTAATCTTCATTGGTTTTCTTATGATAGTGTAGAATTAAAGGCTTGGAAAATAGTTTTTTTATAAAACTATGAAGGTAAAGATGAACTTAAACCTTGGACAATTAAATAGTTCCAAATACAAAATGCGAAGTTTGACCGCTTCGCAGACATCTCGCCCTCTTTCTTTTAAACAAGCCGAAAAAGCACAACAAGTCTCATTTACGGGGGATATAGCAACTAGCCTTAACAAATTCGCATTTAACGACAAAAAACTAGTTTACGAAGAAGCAGAAAGAATTGCCAAAATCATTGACGACGCTGTTGGGGACGAATATTTCACCAAACAGTTGGCAAAAACTAATTTTAGCGTCAAAAACAACAAAATGACAATTATTGACCCAGGGGTCAAAACATTGTTTTTTGAAACGCTTAAATATCCATTCGTTGATTTACCTTTGGATATTTTAGGTGGAATTGGAAAACTTTGCAAAAAAATGAACCTTAAAGGCGCTTCAAATGTCATTCAAAACTTGCCTTTTATGAAAAAAAGGGCTAAAACGCTTGAAGTTCAAAAAGCAACAAAATTTGTTCGTGATGTCATGATGCAATTTGCACCTGACCCTAGCAAAATGAATATTGAAAAAAGTCAACAAGGCTTTTTAGATTTAACTGCAAAAAGCATTACAACCGTTTCTAAAAATTATCTTTCTAGAGACGAAAGAACACTTAACCGCATGGCAACCGCGACAGTAAGTGCTCTATATGGTGCGCGCGACTTCTATAACATTTCAATGTTACAAAAAGACGACAAAAAAGAAGCTAAAAAGGCTCAAAAAGCACGTTTTAAACAAGAAATGACAAGAATGTTTATCAGTGCAAGCTTGACCTTCTTCAGTCTTGGTGTATTAGACAAATTTACTAAGAGAAATCTTGTTCTTAATGCTTCTGTAATCGCTCTTTCTTCATTGATTTCTGAGATTTTCTCAAGGGTAATGAATGGTGTTCCGCTTAGACCATTATCACCAGAAGATGCCAAAAAAATTGCACAAAAAAGAAAAGCTAAAAAACAAGAAGAAGCTAAAAAACAAGAAGAAATTAAAAAACAAGAACAAGCAAAAACCGATAATTCTACACAAAAAACTGATAATTCTACACAAAAACAACCACAACAAACAGCGCAAAACACACAAGCAAAACAACCAACACAACCAGCTCAAAACAACACATCAACACAATTTAAAAGCAAATATGATGTTGATAAACTCTATGTAGAGTTTAAACGAAACAATACAAATCAAGTTTCTGACAAAGACAAAAAACAAAATTCAAAACCATACAAAATGGGTGAATTTAAAAACGAAAAGAAAAAAATAGACATTAAAAAAGTCTTTGGCTATGCTTTTCTTTTGAGCAACTTAATCTACTTCTTAAATCGCGGCAAAAAAGGAAACTTCAGACAAAATGAAGCTCTTAAAGACGCTTTAGAAAAATACAAAAAACCACTTGAAGCGTTTAAATCTGGCAAAACAACCGAAATCCCACAAGAAGCTCTAAGTTGCGTTCAAAATGCTCTTGGTATTCAACAAAAAACATTTGCTGATACAAAAATTGGTGAATGTTTTGATGCTGCAAAAGAATTTTTAACAACAAAAAAAGAAGAAATTGACTTAAACAAATTCTTGGTAGATATCCGCAGATTAAGCAAAACAAAAGAAGGACGAACTATTGAACCTTTAATGAACGAGTTCATTAAAGACATTGAAACATATGCCAGCTTAAATGGTGGCAAATTAAAAATCAAAAAAGACATTCCTTTCACAAAAGGTTTATATAACGGCGTTACAAAAATCTTTAAAACTGTATATCAAATCCTTTCTGCACCAACAGCACTTGCTTTAGGAATGTATCAAAAAAATCACAAAGCAAATCAAGCTTTTGCGCAAACAATCTTAGAAGCTTCTGGTAACAAAGCAAAAAGAGATGAAGTTAAAGAAATTAAAGCTCTATATGAAGTTATACGCAAAGCAAAAGGTTCAGATTCAAAAGCGATTAGAGCAATCAAAAATGATATTCGAAACTTTGAAGTTTCTTCTGAAACAGGCGAACTTGCAAACTTCTCTCGTACGTTAGTAACAATAATTTCAACATATTTCTTTGTAAATGACTATTCAAATAAAGTATTAATTGAATCAGAAGGCAAAAATGTTGAACAAGCACGCGACGAAAGAAACGACAGAATTGCACACAAAATGTCTAACTTCGTTATCAACGGCACATTAATGAATACATTCAATTCTATTGGTAAGAGCTTGTTGAATAGAAGCTTGCTTGGTGCAACAGCAATTGCAACTGCGACCGAAATGACAAACGAATTCTTGGTCAGAAAATCAATCTGTCAACCAGTTGGCAAGATGAATTCACGCGAAGAAATTTTAAAATATGAAGAAGAACAAACAAACAAAAAAGGCTTAATGGGCGCTTGGTCAAGATTCTTTAGAAAAATTACAGGCAAAAAGACTCTAACTCAAAAAGCAGGAATTAAGAACAAGCCACAAGAAACCAAAACGCAAAAATAGTGTTTTTGTGTTAGAATTAAAGCCGAAGTATTATTTATTATCTAAGAGAGAGTAAAAATGACGCAAAATCTGGAAAGTATGCTAAAAAATAGTGTTGAAAAAAACACTCCCGAAGCAATTAAAAACGACAAAATATTTAACTATAACGACAAAAATAATTTCACTTTCAAACTAACAAAAGAACTTGTTGAAAAGTTGAATTTAAAAACTTGGTTTGAAGGATATAAAAAAGAAGCTTTGGTTTCAACAGCTGGTATTCGCGGACCTCAAAATATTATTTATCCGCACGACACTCGTTTTCCAATTAATACAATCGGAATAACTCTAGCGACTTTAGCAAAAGCTTTGGTTTTAAAAGAAAAATATCCTAACAAAAACCTTGTTAAGCTTGTTGGTTGCGAAGTTCGCTATAATTCAAAAACATATCTTGATTTAATCGCGAGAATTCAAGCTCAGCTTGGAATTAGAACCTTAACCCCAACAAATCGTCAAACAATTCCAATTTGGCTAGCTTCATTTTTAGCTTTCAAATTAGACTTGGTTGGTGCCGAATATATCACAAGTTCGCATGGGATTTCTGTTAAAAACGCAACAAAAGATTTAAACAACCAAGGCTCACAATTTTTACCAAATGAAAGCATTGAATTTGTTAATAAAATCGAAGAAATTTTAAATATCGTCGAACAAACAGGTTCTTATGAAATTAATTTCTCATCATCAGATGATGAATTAATTGATGAAAAAGCAATGGCAAAAATGAACAACGGTATTGATTTATATTGCGAATATCTGCAAAATGGCGTTGCAAACGATAAAAATATTAAAACAATACAAAATTTTGACAAAAAAATAATAATCGACTCTGTTGGCGGTTGCGCTTATAATTCACTATCAAAAATTTTGAAAAATTTGAATATTGAAAAAACATTTGATTGGTTTAATACACAAGAAGACCCATTTTTCCACGGTATTGGAAAAGACAATAAAAACGGTGTTTTCTATGATTGGTCACTTGACGTTACAGTTTTAGCAAAAAAAGACGGAAAGGAATATTTCCCTGTTGTTGAATCGCTAAATTACAAAGAAAAATTGGCAAATTACCCAATCAATACTGTTGTTTTAATTACAGACCCAGACCACGACAGGTTAAATATCGTTCAAGTTGTTTCATCTGATAAAAAAGAAATTCTCGAAAAAACAGGTGTAGATTACATTTCGCTAGATGAAAATCGTCTATTGTGCATTTTCAGCGCAAACCAAGCGTTTTTAATGATTATGGATTATTGGTATAATTCATTAGAAAAATCAGAACAAAAAGACTATTTTCTTGTTAAAACAACGGCTAGCTCTGCTTCTTGGGACGAGTGGGCAAAAGCAAAAGAAATTAAAATCATTAACACTCCTGTTGGTTTCAAAGAAATTGCTGGAGCAATTAAAAAAATTGAAGCACAAATTGAAAACAAAGCCGAAAATATCGAAATTACTGACGTTTTCAACAAAACAATTCAATTAAATTCAAACCCAAGAATGATTTTTGGGGGAGAAGAATCTGGCGGCATGATTATTGGCGCAAACGAGCCAATTAAATCTTTAGCTGGCAGATACGCTCTAGCTATGAGAGAAAAATCAGCAACTGAGGCAATTATTGTTGCAAGTGCTTTAATTTCAACTCTTAATTGCACATTAGCAGAACACTTAAACAAAATTTATGAAGAAAATAATATCATTGCGCGATTTGATGTCCGTGTAGATATTGCATATTACAACGAATCAGAGCCAGATATCAACAAATTAAAAGAAGCAAAAGTCCAAGGCGAAGCAAAAAGAACCAAAAATGACCTGTTCTATTTAGCTTTGGCAATTGCAAAATATGAAAACAAAATCTCAATTGAAAACATCAAAGAAATTTTGAGCGAAACATTTAAAGAGCTTGATTTTTCAAATCTTGAAGATGTTTTATTTGTTGGTGATGGAACATATTTAAAATTTAGCGATAAATTTGTTGAAATCCGCCCTTCAGGCACAGACGCCAAAACAAAAGCATATGCAGGCGGAAAAAACAAGCAAATTTTAATAAATTATGCTAATATTTTAGGTAACTACTCAGGTGATTTAACATCAACATATGAAAAATATTTAACTCAAAGTTTTGTTGATGAAAGTAAAGAAAAATCATTTGAAATTTACGAAAAATATCAAGCTAAAAACGAAGACAAACGCGAATTTCAAATTCCAAATTATGAATTTTAATAGGAGAAAGATATAAATGGAAACAGTGAACACAAGTTCAGCTCAAAGCATTCGTGAAGGGCGAATTCAAAAATTAACAGATTTAATCGATATGGGCGTTAATCCATACCCATACACATTCGATAAAACAGCAAACGCAAAGACTTTACAAGAAAAATACAAAGACTTAGAAGCTGGCGTTGAAACAGAAGATAAGTTTTCTGTTGCTGGTCGTGTTATGGCAATTCGCAACACTGGTATGTTTATCGATTTAATGGATTCAACAGGCAAAATTCAAATTTTCTCACACAAACAAAACTTGCCTGAAGAAAAAATGAAAATTTTAAAATTAATCGACATGGGTGATATGGTTGGTTTTACAGGTACAATCAGAAGAACCCCAAGGGGCGAGCTTTCAATTAAAACAACAGATTTAAAATTGTTGTCAAAATCTTTGCTTCCATTACCAGAAAAATTCCATGGATTATCAGACGTTGAAATCCGCTATCGTCAAAGATATTTGGACATGATTGTTAATCCGGAAGTTAGAGACACTTTCAAAAAAAGAAGCTTAATTATTCAAAAAATCAGAGAATTTTTAAACAAAGATGGTTTTGACGAAGTTGAAACTCCAATCCTTCAAGGTGCGGCATCTGGCGCAAATGCAAGACCTTTCTATACTCACCATAACGCATTAGAAATGGATTTAAAATTAAGAATTGCTCCAGAATTATATCTAAAACGTTTAATCGTTGGTGGCGTTTCAGAACGCGTTTTTGAAATTGGCAAAAACTTTAGAAACGAAGGTATAGATACTCGCCACAACCCAGAATTTACCATGATTGAACTATATCAAGCATATGCAGACTATAACGACATGATGACTTTAACAGAAAACATGGTTGCATATGTTGCTCAAGAAGTTCTTGGAACAACAAAAATCCAATACGGAGAACACGAAATTGATTTAACTCCACCTTGGGATAGAAAAACCATGATTGGCTCAATCAAAGACGCAACAGGGGTTGATTTCTTAAGCGTTTACACACCTCAAGAAGCAAGAGAATTGGCTCAATCAATCAATGTTCATGTTGATGAAAACATGAATTGGGGTCAAATTGTCGAAGCAGTTTTTGAAGAAAAAATCGAACCAAGCTTAATTCAACCTTGCCATATTATCGACTACCCTCGTGAAATTTCACCACTTGCAAAAGTTCACAGAGATAATGACCGATTAACAGAACGCTTTGAAACAAGAGTAAACGGCTGGGAAATTGCAAACGCATTCTCTGAATTGTCTGACCCAATTGACCAACGCCAACGCTTTGAAGCGCAAGCTCTTGCAAAGGCAAACGGCGACGAAGAAGCTATGGAAATTGATGAAGACTTTATCAACGCACTTGAATATGGCATGCCTCCAACAGGCGGTATGGGCATGGGCATTGATAGACTTGTTATGTTGTTAACAAATTCTCCATCAATCCGTGATGTAATTGCCTTCCCAACAATGAGACAAATTAAATAAAAGAGGTAAATATGGATAAAAATGTAATTTGTATTAAATGGGGTACAAAATTTGGGGCAGATTATGTTAATCGCCTTTATAAAATGGTTGAAAAAAACTTAACCATTCCGCACCGCTTTGTTTGTTTCACAGATAGGCCCGAAGGCATTGTTGAAGGCGTTGAAATCAGACCTTTGCCTGAATTAAATGATGATGGCATTCCAGACAAAGCTTGGAAAAAACTTGGTCTTTTCACAGACAAACTTGCTGATTTAGAAGGCGAAGCACTATTTTTAGATTTAGATATCATAATCAGAGATAATATTGATTGCTTTTTTGAAAAAGAAGGCGAATTTTATATCATCAAAGATTGGGATTTTCCAAACGACATAATCGGAAACTCATCTGTATTTAAATTTAATGTCAAAAAACACGCAGATATCATTGAAAACTTCTATAAAGAAGGTCTTGATATCAGAAAACGCTACAAAAATGAACAAGCATTTTTATCTCATCAAATGAATAACAAAGGAATTTTAAAATATTGGGACAAAGGCTGGTGCGTCAGCTTTAAAAGAAATTGTTTACAACCATTCCCATTGAATTTCTTTAAAGCACCAAAAGACCCGCTTAACGCTAAAATTTTGATTTTCCATGGACGTCCAACCCCAGAACAAGCTTATAATGGCTTTATGGGCAAAGGCGGATTGAGATATGTTAAACCAACAAAATGGTTGGATAAATATTGGGAAAGAAATTAAACTTTAAAAGAGAGGTAATTGCCTCTCTTTTTTCTTGACTATAATTTTTGCTTATTGTAAGATAATTAAGCGTTGAGAAACCATGGGCCTGTGGCGAAATTGGTAGACGCACTAGATTTAGGATCTAGCGCCTTCGGTGTGAGAGTTCGAGTCTCTCCGGGCCCACCATTTTAAAAGAGTCGAAAGACTCTTTTTTTATTGCCCGTCGAGACTACGTCTCAGCTTTGCATCACTTTATTTCTAAGGCTCATAAATTCGCCTAAGAACTAAAGCGTTCCGGGCCCACCATTTTAAAAGAGTCGAAAGACTCTTTTTTTATTGCCCGTCGAGACCAAGTTTGCCAAATTCAAGTCCAATTTCATCATGCTAAACTTTCATGCTACAATCAAAAAAGCAAAGGAGAATAACATGATTAAAAATTTAAAAAGATGGTCAGATGAATTCAAAACTTTCGCCGTAAAAGGCAACGTAATCGACATGGCAGTCGGTATCATTATCGGGGCTGCTTTTGGAAAAGTTGTTAATTCAGTCGTAACAGACATCATCATGCCTCCAATGGGTTGGTTAATGGGTAAAGTAGATTTCACAAACCTATATATCAGCTTATCTGGAAATAATGATTACCCAACTCTTGCCGCTGCACAAGCCGCAGGTGAAACAACAATCAATTACGGCTTATTTATAAACACAATAATCAATTTTATAATCGTCGCTTTTGCCGTCTTTTTATTAATCAAATTCATTAATAAATTAAGAGCGACTGTCGAGAAAAAAGAAGAAGTTGTTGAAGAGGCTACAACAAAAGAATGTCCAAAATGTTTCTCAACAATCAACATCAAAGCGACAAAATGCCCAAATTGCACATCAGACTTATAATTTAAAGGAAACAAAATGTTAAAAGTAGGTATCGTAGGACTTCCAAACGTCGGCAAATCAACACTTTTCAATGCTTTAACAAGCGCAAAAAACGCACAAAGTGCAAACTACCCTTTTTGCACAATTGAACCAAACGTTGGCGTTGTGAATGTTCCAGACGAAAGATTATATAAACTTCAAGAACTTGTACACACAGATACTGTTATCCCAACAGCGATTGAATTTGTTGACATTGCAGGTCTTGTTAAAGGCGCAAGCAAAGGTGAAGGTCTTGGAAACCAATTTTTGCATAATATAAGAGAGGTCGACGCAATTGTTCAAGTTGTCAGATGTTTTGATGATGTAAATACAATCCACGTCAATGGAAAGGTTGATCCAATTGATGACATAGAAACAATCAACATGGAATTAGCCTTGGCTGACATGGCAACATTGGAAAATATCTCAAAACGCATTGCAAAACAAGTCAAAGGCGGAGACAAAGAAGCAATTATTCAAGATACAGTCATCAAAAAATGTATGCCATATCTTGAACAAGGCAAATTTATAGATTCCTCTGATTTCACTCCAGATGAAAAAAGAGCTTTGCATTTTTGTCATCTTTTAATGTCAAAACCTATAATTTATTGCGCAAATGTTTCAGAAATGGATTTAAAAGACGGAAACGATTATACAAAACGCGTTCAAGAATTTGCAGGAGCTGACGCACAAGTTGTTTTAATTTGTGCAAATCTTGAAGAAGAACTTGTTGACCTTGGCGAAGAAGAAGCAAAAAACTACCTTGCTGAGCTTGGAATTCAAAACTCTGGCATTGAGCGAATGATTAAATCAGCATATGATATCTTAAACTTAAGAACATATATCACAGCTGGCGAAAAAGAAGTTCGCGCTTGGACAATCACAAAAGGCATGAAAGCACCACAAGCAGCTGGTGTTATCCATACAGACTTTGAAAAAGGCTTCATCAAAGCCGAAGTAGTCTCTTATTCTGACTTTGTTTCTGCTGGCTCTTGGGCAGCATCTCGTGAAAAAGGGGTTGCAAGGCTAGAAGGAAAGGACTATATCGTTGAAGACGGCGATATCATGCTTTTCAGATTTAACAACTAGCTAGCGCAAAAAACTTTTTAAAATTTTATGAATTAAGGTAATCTCGCTTGGGGTTGCCTTTTTTATCATGCAATAAACTTCATCAAGTAAATCTTGTGTTGATTTAACATGTCCCAATTCAAAAACTTCAGAAATATCTAACTTAAAAGCCTTAGCATATCTCTCCATTAATTCTGCAGATGGATAGTTTTTTCCTGTTTCAATACAGCTTTGCGTTTTTGTCGCAATCCCGACAAGTTCAGCAAGCTCCGATTGTTTCAAATTGTTCTTATGTCTAAGTTCTTGAATTCTTTTTCCAAGCTTTTGTTTAATGTTCATATTCCCCTCTTAAACATGTTAAAATATCCGACGAAAATATAAACACATTTAAAGGTTATATCACTTGCATAAATTCCTATTTAAGTGTAATATTATAACAAATGAATAGGAAATTTGTTTTCTAATCCTACTCAAAAGTAATATGAAATGGAATAATATGAGAAAAAAATTAAATGCGTTTTCGCTTGTCGAAATGTTAATCACACTTGTCGTGGTTTCTGTACTTTTATCTGCTTTTGTACCTGTGATTACAAAGAAGATGAGAAAAAATATTGATATTTCTGGCGGGGGCTCTGTTCCTGTTGGAACAATTGTTGCTTTTTTAGGTCAAGAAGCACCGAGGGGTTGGTTATTGTGTAATGGTGAAGAATATAACAAAAATGATTACCCAAAACTAGCAAACCATCTTGGAAAAGATAGAAATGGAAAATACACAGTTCCAGATTTAAGAGGCTATACCACAGTTGGTGCAAGCGAAGGTAATATCAACGACGCAATTAACGGCAACAGTTTTTATAACGAATAGTTAGAGGAAATAATATGAAAAAGATTTTATTGGTTTTATTATTGATATTTCTAGGACACAATGCTTTTGCAATGTATTGTTGGGACGAAATTAGTGGACAATTTAGCCATGAATCAAAAATGACAGAAAAACTTGGCGCAAGTAATATTG
>JAFQOV010000009.1 GCA_017402995.1 Candidatus Gastranaerophilales bacterium | reverse complement strand
TTGAGTGGCGTAGCCACGAGTTCCCGAAAGCACAAATATTGAACTTAGTGCGTCTCTAGAATGTAATAATATAACCAAGCCGATATTTCTTTTTCTTTCGTCAAGTCTTTCTTACTTATTCGTTTTTCTTTTCTTTTTTCAATTGCCGATCAAAGAAAAGAAAAACGAAGCAAAAAGAAAAGAAAACACGGCTCGGTTTCATGTGAGCTTCTAGAGACGCACTAAATTCAACGGCAATGCTTACGGGAACTCGCTAGCGCTCAGACAACCCTCACGCATTGCCGTTTCATTAAGTGCGTGTGCTTTTCCACAAGCGAAAAACTTAACGACGTACGAAAATAAAAAACAATTCAACCTTTTTTAAATTTAAAATCACAATCAAGGTGAACGTGAGCGATTTTGAGAAAAGGCGAAGCCTTAAATGATACTCAAAATCGCGAGGTGTGAACAACTTGGAGATTTTAAATTTGAAAAAGAAGAAGCAAAGAATTTAGCCAAGCCGTGTTTTCTCTTTTCGGTTCACTTTTCTCTTTTTCGTCGGCGCATGAGAAAAAAGAGAAAAGTGAACAAAAGGAAAAAGATTTAAATCAAAAACACTTTTTGTATAAAACAACATTTTTATTCAAAAATCAAATATTTTCTTGAATAAACTTCTTAATTTTTTCAAGTCTACCCTCATCATTTGACTCAATATAAAATCTCAAAAGTGGTTCTGTGCCACTTTTGCGGATTAAAATCCAAGATAAATCGTCATCTAAAAACATCTTAATGCCATCTAAAGTCAAAGTTTGGGTGATTTTTAAATCTGCAATTTCATTAAAATCGATAAATTTATCCATCAAATCTGCAATTTCTTTTTTAGAATTTAATTTTTTATCAATTCTATCTGTATAAAATTCGCAATTTGCAAAGTCTTTAATTTCTTTTTGCAATTCAACCAATGTCTTGTTTTGAGCCGCCATTGCCTCAATTATTAATAAATTTGCAAAAAGCCCGTCTTTTTCTGGGATATGTTCCCCTGTTGATAATCCGCCAGAATCTTCCCCAGCTAAAATACAATCATTTTTTCTCATTGCTTCAGATAACCATTTAAAACCAACAGGAGTTGTGATGGTTTCGATATTTAATTTTTTAGCAACAACGTCGATTAAGGTGCTGACGCCAACTGTTTTAATCATTTTGCCTTGTTTGTTTTTTGAGTGCAAATATTTTAATAATATCGCCATAACCATATTCGGATTGACATAATTGCCTTCTTCGTCAATAACCCCGTATCTATCGGCGTCACCGTCGTTTGCAACCGTAATATATCCTTTTTTAATATGTTTCATAAATTTAGCTTTTGGTTCGGGCAGACCGCCGCCAAAATCGCTTGAATGGAACAAATTAACGCTTTCAAAATCGATTGAATGTTTGGTTAATAATTTATCAAAATAGCCGATTGACGCTGAATATAGACCGTCATAGATGATTTTTGGTTGATTTTTTTTGATTAAATCAAAATCAATTATATTTTCAAGATGTTCAAAATATTTTTCTTCTAAATTTTCTTCTTTAATTTCGCCACCATCTTGCAAAACAATTGGTTTATCAAGATAAGTTAAAATTTTGTCAGTAATTTCTTTTGTTGCAGGTCCTGCATAGTTTGGAATGAATTTAATTCCTTGATATTCTTTTGGATTGTGAGAAGCCGTGAGCATTATCGCCCCGATTGAATTTGGGTAATATTTTGCGCAATATGCAACAATTGGGGTTGGCACAACGCTGTTTGACAAAATTACTTTAAAACCTTGGTTTTTTAATAATTCTGCGCAAAATTTCGCAAAATCAATTGCCATAAATCTTGGGTCATAGCCAACAATAATTGTATTTTTATCAGATTTTAAATTTTTAATATATAAAGAAATTGCTTCAATTATTCGCTTAATTGTTTCAAAAGTAAATTCTTTTGCAATAATTCCTCTAAAGCCGTCTGTGCCAAATTCAATTTTTGTTTTTTCCATGGTTTTTCCTTATTTGACTAAGAGATAGAAAATATCCCCTTTTTTAATTTCAACTTCTTCCCCTTTTTCAACGTATGACAAAGGTGAATCTTTATAAACTTGTACAAATCCAGATTTTAAGCGGTTTTCTTCTTCATTTGTCACAACGCCGTCAACAAAAGATATTGCTTGTGAAACTCCTGGAACGTAATGGTTTCCTATTGCGCCAGCAGTTGATTTGATTACTTTTTTTGGTGAAGTATTTTTGACTTTTTCAATTAAAATCTCGCTTTTATATTTGCCAACATATTCTTTTGAAAATGCGTGTTCGCCTTGTTCGTTTTGATAATTTAAAAGATTAAAATAGATTTTTGCGTCCATTTTTGCTCTTTTTGGAGCAGTTGTTTTGTTGAGCGTGCAATTAATGATGTCATCTTTAGATAAATTTATTTCATCAAGTTGAACATCATTTGCAATTTTGGCGCTAAAAGTAGCGCTTGGGTTGTTTGTTGAAAAATTTTCGAGCGCTTCAAGTTGAATTTTTGTTGAAGCAAAAACTGTTGAAGTTAAAAATATTAATATATATATTAACGTTTTTTTAAACAAAATTTCTCAAACCTCTTGTTCTTACAATGATTATAGCAATACTTTGAGCCAGCTTCAAATAAATAAATATTAACTTTTGTAAAAAAACGAAACAAAAATCTAAAGAACAAAAAAAGAAAGCCGATATCTAAAATGTGACAATAAAGCATAGAATAAGGAGCTGACAATGGACATTAATCAAGTTAGGTTTGGAAATTATTCAATCGGTAATCACCAAGCAAGTTCAAAAAATGACGAAAATAAACTTGGTGAAAAATCGCAAAACGAAGCAAAAGCTAACGTTACAAGCGAAAAAAATCCAGATGGTGTGATGAGTGCCTTAAACATTGCAGGTATGCAAAACTTGGCACAAATTAACGTGGCAGCTAAAAAAGAAGTTAACCCAGCTGACCATTTAAGTGCGGATCGAATGGCGGATATTGAAGCTATGATGGCTGATTTCGAACTTGGGGTAAATCAAATTGCAGACGCATTGGAAGATGAATTCCCTGGAATGTTGTCTGATGAAAAGAAAATGGCTCTTGCAGCGCAAATTTTCGCGCAAGACTAACAGAGATTTTTTCCTTATTCTCCTCTATTGTTTAATTTTAGTGCCGATAAAAGCCTATCATAAGGGTTTATCGGCTTTATTTTTGTTTTTTTATAAATTCAATAGCTTGCTCTTTTGTTTGAAGTTCGCCTGAAAGTTGCGCAAGTTTGATGCTTTCCAGCATTTCGCCAACAAGTTTGCTCGGCTTAATATTAAGAATTTCCATAATTTCCTTGCCATCTAACAATGGTTTTGGTTCAAGTGCAAGGCTTTCAACTTCAAGATAATAATTTTTTAAATTTTCCAAATGATTAAGCGCATTTTCAACAATTTCGGGCGTGATATCTTCCCCTTGGGCACTTAATCTATCTGCGCGAGAAAGCTCAATAATATCTAGGCTATCTTTTCCTAATTTTCTGACAAATCTAGCAAAGGCTTTTTTGTTATCTGGGCAATTTGCCAAAGTTGCAGGATAAATGTGATATTTAATCATTTTTGTGATGTATGAAATTTGTTTTTTTGAAAATTTTAAATCTTTTAATTCTTTTTGCGCAATTTCACTCCCCGCAATATCATGTCCAATAAATCTATGACGCCCTGAAGGTTCAATTGACCAAGTAGACGGCTTTCCAATGTCATGATAAAAAGCAGAAAGCTTTAAAAGAGGGTTGTTTGTTCTGATATTTTTAACTGTTTCGATTGAATGATGAATTAAATCGAGGTGATGGTGCGAATTTTTAGGTATTTTTTTAATTTCTTTAACAAACGGGAAAATAGTTTCCAAAACCCCGTCATCATACATTTTTAAAAGCGTTTTGGCTAAAAATTCACCCTCAAAAAGCAGTAAAATTTCTTGATTAATTCGCTCAAGCGCCACATTTTTAATCAGTTCAAAATTTGTTTTTGTGAAATTTAAAAGTTCATCTTCAATTTCAAAACCCAATTTTGAATAAAAACGATATAATCTTAACATTCTGAGTGGGTCATCAATTAAATTTTGAAGGTTGTAGGTTCTAATGATTTTGTTTTCAATATCTTTAATGCCATTTAGCGGGTCAATGATTTTTTCTTCATTTAAATCATAAAAAATTGAATTTATTGTAAAGTCGCGTCTTTGAATGTCTTTTAAAATGTCATCTTCTAGGCATTTTGAAATATCAAAATAATTAGTTTTATCTTTTAAAACAACGCGATAAATTTCGTTTTCATTATCTAATTCAATAAAAGTTCCGTCGCTAAACTCGGCAAGTTCAAGCGCGAGTGCTTTTGCATTTTTTAAACAAACAATATCTCTATCAAAAGAAGTTTCGTTATTTAAAAAATAGTTTCTTAAATATCCGCCAACTAAATAGCAGTCGTACTTTTTGAAGATATTTTTGAATGAATTTAAAATTTCGTCTTTAAACATTTATATCCTCGTTATAACGTTGCTAATGCCTGCTGTGATTGCATTTGGCGCTTTATATATCATATTTCCAAGTGAAATTAATTTATATTTATTATCTATAAAATATTCAAATTCTTTTTGCGAAAAACCACCCTCTGGTCCAATAACCACGGCAATTTTTTCTTGTTTATTTATATCCACTAAGGCTTTATTTAATTCAATATTTACATATTTTTCGGCAAATATTAAAATATTTTCTTTTTTAAATTCCTCTAATGCTTCTTTTAATGTTTTTATCGGTTGAATTGTTGCTAAATCTGCTCTTTCGCATTGTTTAAAGTTTTCAATTGCAATTTTTTCCCATTTTTCTTTTTTATTTTCTAAAGTTTTTAGGCTTTGTGAAACATTATCTGATATAACGGGATAAATTTCTTTAACTCCTGTCTGCACAGCGTTTGCAATCGCAAGATTTTGCGCGTCTGGCGCTAATATTGATTGAATTAAACAAAGGTTATAATTTAATATTCTTTGTGATTTTTCACTAGTTAAGATATTTGCTTTTAAATAATTTTTAGAAATTTCATTGATTTCGCAATGATAAACTATTTGGTTTTCGTCAATAAATTTAATCTTTTCGCCACATTTTGCCCTTAAAACCTTTGTGATATGAAAAAGATTTTCATTAGTTTTAAGTTCGATAAAGCTGTTAAATATTTCTTCTTTTTTGATTAAAAAATGTGGCATAACATTGTTATTTTAGCACAAAATTTGCGTTTTCTAATACATATGGAGGATATTTAAAAAAATAATTTAAGGGTCTAAAACGCAGATATAGCTTGAAAAAATGGAAAATCTTATACTAAAGTATGAAAAAAACATACTAAAGTATAAGAAAATAAAAACGATATAGATGGTGTGGAAAAAATGGAGAGAAAAAAATGGCTATCACATTAGGGACGAACATACCGTCATTTACCGCCCGCGTAAATCTAAACCAAGCAAATGATAGTTTAACCAAAACAATGGAAAGATTATCAACTGGTTTAAAAATTAACAGAGCAGGGGACGATGCTGCGGGTTTGGTAATTTCAGAAAACATGGAAGCTCAAATCAGGGGCTCAAAACAAGCTATGCAGAACATTCAAAATGCACAAAGTTTCTTAACAGTTGCAGAAGATGGAATGGTTTCAATTAGCGATCACTATCAAAGAATCAACGACCTATTAATTAACATGGCGAATGATTCAAATGATTTAAACTCTAGAACCGCTGCCGTTCAAGAAATCATCGAACGTCTTGATGAAATTGACAGATTGGCAGAAACAACAAACTTTAACGGTCGAACAATGCTTGATGGTTCAGTAGATGAAATTATTATCCAAATGGGACCAGGCTATGACGCAGATTTAGACACGCTCGATATTTCAGCAGCGTTGACTGATTGTCATATAGCGGAAATGGAAACAACATTGCCTGATAATTTAAACCCAGAAAGTGGTGATTTTGATCCAAGTAACGCGAACTGCCGTGCGTTTATGGAAAAAATTCAAGCAGCAATCGACACAATAGCAACAAAACGAGGTCTTTTGGGGGCATATGAAAACCGTATGGAAAGTTCATACGACAGTATGTCAATCAGAATTGAGTCGTTGGAGACAGCTAAAGCATTGTATACAGATGCAGACATTGCAGAAGAAGCAACAAACTTAACTTCTCAACAAATTATGCAACAATTAAATGCTTCTGTATTAACAATTGCAAACAGCTTACAGCAAACAGCACTACAATTGCTTGGTGCATAATAACTCATAACAGATTTTTCTCTCCACAAGGCTCGTTTTTGTTCTTAAATAAGATGAAAACGAGTCTTGCATATAAAAAAACGAGCGCAAGGCTCGTTTTTTTATTGTTAAATACATCACAAGAGCACTCGACATCTATCTTTCATATTTTATAATATTGTTATTAAGTACTTTAATTTGGAGAAAAATATGGAAGACAATAAAAATCCATTCAGTGAACAAATCGAAGAAAATATCGAAGAAATTAAAGAAGAGCAACTAAAAGAAGAAAAAATCGAAATCAATGAGGAAGCTCAAGAAGAAGTTAAAGAAGAAGTTAAAGAAGATTTCGAACAAAAATATGAAGATTTAAATAACAAATATATTCGTCTTGCTGCGGATTTTGACAATTTTAGAAAAAGAACACAACAAGAAAAAGAAGCATTATCTAAATATGCTTGTGCTGAAGTTTTGTCAAAATTAACTGTTGCACTAGACACTTTTGATAGAGCGTCTGAAAGCTTGAAAAACGTTGATAATTGTGAAACTGTGAAACAAAGCTACGAAGTTGCAATTAAACAACTTGTTGAAATTTTGAAAAAAGCAGGAATGGAAGAAATTGACGCTTTAGGAAAAGAATTTGACCCAAACGAACACGAGGCAATTTCTCAAATTGCAACAGATGAATTTGAGCCAAATTGTGTTGCATATGTCGCTCAAAAAGGCTACAAAATGGGCGATAAAGTTTTAAGACCTGCACTGGTTGGAGTAGCCAAGGAAAAGGAAAATGACTAAAACAATGGATTACTATGAAATATTGGGCGTGGATAAAAACGCTACAAAAGATGAATTAAAAAAAGCGTTCAGACAAAAAGCGCGACAATATCACCCAGATGTTAATAAAGCGCCAGATGCGGCAGATAAATTTAAAGAAATCGGCAAAGCCTATGAAACTTTATCTGATGATAACAAACGTCAAATTTATGATAGATACGGCGAAGATGGCTTAACAAATGCTGGTTTTAATCCAAATACTTTCAATATGGGCGATATTGACCTATCAGATATTTTTTCATCATTTTTTGGTGGCGGTTTTGGTTTTTCAAGGGGCTATGAAGCTCAAGCAAACGCTCCTCAAAGAGGCGACGATTTAAGGTTAGATATTCAAATTGAATTTGAGGAATCTTGTTTTGGTTGTGAAAAAGAAATCAAAATTCGTCATCTTGAACCTTGCGAAAGCTGTAATTCAACAGGGGTTGACCCAAATGCAAAAGATACAGTTTGCCCAGTTTGCCACGGACAAGGAAGGGTACAAAAATCTACTCAAACAATATTAGGTTCATTCACTTCTGTGACAACTTGTCCAAATTGCCATGGCAGCGGGAAAAATCCAAAATCTTTTTGTAAAACTTGTCGTGGCGCAGGAAGTGTTGAAAGAGAGAAAAAACTTACAATCAAAATTCCTCATGGCATTGAACACGGCTCTAAAATGCGCGTTGCAAACGAAGGAAATTCTGGTTTAAATGGCGGAAGAAGCGGCGACCTTTATGTTGTTGTACATGTTAAACCGTCAAAAGAGTTTACTCGCGAAGGTTTTGATATTTATACTGAGCTTGAAATTTCAAACTTGCAAGCTGTTTTGGGAGACACTGTTACAATCAAAACAATCCATGGACAAGCGCAATTAAATATTCCAAGAGGAAGCCAAAATGAAGATAAGCTCACTCTTAAAAATGAAGGCGTGCCATATTTGGGTTCAACTTCTCAAAAAGGAAATCATTACGTTATTTTAAAAGTTGTAATTCCGCAAAAAATCTCTGCTCAAGAGGAAAAATTGTACAAAGAATTGTTGGAATTATCAAGAGCACAACAAGATGGTATAATTGACAGAGTGAAATCTGTTTTAAACAAATAAAGGGATAACATGAAAAAAATATTTTTATTTTTATTGTTTTTGATATTTTCTTGTAATGTTTCATTTGCTTCAAAATTGCCAAATGATGTTTGGGCATTTATCAAAAAGAATCTTCCATCTGCGCAACAAAGGTTTGATAGCGTGATTACATTATCTAATGATGAAATGTATATTCCTCTTACGCCACCAAGCATTGCAGATGTTGAAACAATAAAAATTGAATATACTTATCCAAATAATAAAACTTTGAAAGATTTGCCAGAGGTTGTTTTGTTAAATAATGGCTATTCTTTACTAAAAGTTTCAAAAGATAAAGAAGGAAATTATACTTTAACAAAACAAGACGAATTGCCAATTAAAGTCCGCCTTGGCTTGATGCCACAAGATATGTTGACTCCTGTTGGGTTGAAAATGCCTGATAGTTTGAAATTGACCCTTGGGGATTTATTAATTCCAACAAAAGAAGAAACAACTTTGACTTTCAAAAAAGAAGAAAAAGAAAAAATAGTTAATCCATATTCTCCTGCAATTAAGCGTGACGAGTTTATTTTAAGTGCAGAATTAAAGGGCAAAAAAGCGCTAATTAACTCTAAAAATTCAAAATTTTTATCTGTATATGATGACACATCAAAAAATCCATTATACGAATTGAAATTGTCATCAATGCCTTTAAAAATAGTGACTTCTGAAAAATCTAAAGTAGCACTTGTATTATATTGGAGTGGTAAAAAGCTTGAAATTATTGATTTAAAAGACGAAAGAATTGTGCAACAAATTGAAATTGGCGCAAGCGCAACAGATGTTGCCTTAGACAAAAAAGAAAATTTAGCCTATGTTGCTTCGCAAAATGCAAAAGAAATCTATGTTGTTGATTTGAGCGCAATGGAGCTTAAAAAAATTATAAAGCTTGATCAAAGACCTTCAAAAATCGCTTATAGCGAAGTTGATAAATCAATTTCATTTTATGATGAATATTCATCAAAAGTTTATAACGTGACCGAATCAGGCACGGAGTTCATTGTTCAACAAGTTGGCGAAGCGCAAAATGTTTCTCAAATTTTATCTGACGTTGCAAATATCTATGCAATTTCAAGAACAAAAGCCGAATTATATGTTTATGACAAAGTTCAAGCAAAATTAATTAGCACAATTATGCTTGACAAAAAACCGACAGATGCAATCAGATTTAAAACAAAAATTTATATTTTATGTTCACAACACGGCTTTTTAGATGTTTATGACACGGTTGAAAACAAATTAATCTCTCGTGAACAAATTGCAAAAGAAGGCTTCTATTCAAAAATGACCTTAATTCCAGATGAAAAAAGCATTATGATTAGCGGAATAAATACGAAAGATTATATTTTATTTGACCTTGAAACAATGAAGGTTACAAGCGTTCAAGAATCATATGTTGATGTTGCAAATATAATTTTTACAGATAAAGAACAGAAAGCGCAAAATGACAAATTGTAATGTTTTAAAATTGAAACCAGTTTTTTTTGACGAGGACACGGAAAAAACGCTTTGTGAACTTGAAAAAACCAGATGTGAATTTTGGAATTTGGATAGAGATTGCGCGAATTTTTTAAATACTTTAATTAAAATCCATAACGCAAAAAATGTTTTAGAAATCGGCACATCAAACGGATATAGTGGAATGTGGATTTTGGGCGCATTAAGAGAAACAAAAGGAAAATTAACAACAATTGAATTTTGGGAAAAAAGACAATCTGTTGCAAGAAACAATTTTAAAAATCATTTTCCTGATGTCTTGGTTGAGGCTAAAATTGGCTCTGCCATTGTAGTTTTGGAAGATATTTTAGAAGAAATTGAAAAAAATAAACGCGAAAAATATGATTTTATTTTCATTGACGCAAACAAAAAAGAATATATTGAATATTTTAAACTTGCAGATAAAATTTTGAAAAATGGCGGTGTGATATTAGCAGATAATATCTTGTCGCATTATGAAAAAGTGCAAGATTATGTTGAAAATTTGTTTAATAATCCATCATATCAATCTCAAATTTTAGAGCTTGGGACTGGCATGATGTTATCATATAAGAATAAATAAAGAGTTCAATTTTAAATTGAACTCTTCTTTCCCATTGTCTAGTAGCTTCCGCCATATGTTTTATGCATTAAATGCCGAAATTGCCATTGGTGCTTGCGTGTTAGTAGTTGTAGAGATATAATTTACTGTCCAAATGAACATTGTTGCTGATAATATAACAAGCGCGCTTAGCAAAATATTTGTTAATTTGCTTTCCATTTTTTACCCTCGCTTGCTTAGCTATTATGCAATTGCGCAGAATGAACTTGCTGATGAACCGCCAGTTGATGACATACCGACGCTGCTGCTTGGTGCGCTAACGTGTGCTACTGTTGCATTTGCTTCAACTGTGCGTGTTGTAGATGATGTTGTTGGTTTTTTTTGTGTAATTGGTGTCCAAGAAGCTTGTTTGTTGTCGATACCTAAACTCATTTTATATCTCCTTTTGAAATTTAATCTCGTGTCTTACACTTATATAAAAACGATATAAAAAGTGAGATTTCAGTATATACTTTTTTTGTTACATTTCGTTACATAAACATGCAAAAAAGGGGCAAAAGCCCCTTTGGACAATGGAGATAATTTTTTTATACTAAATTCATAGCTTCTTTAACGCCGTTTCCTGCAATTTTACGAGAAGCAGAAAGGCTTGAGTCTCTAGCGATTGTTGAACCAAGAGTTAATGTTGGAGCGTTACCGCCAGATACACCATAAACTGTTCCGCCAACTGCCGCGCCAACGCCAGCAGATACCGCTGAAGAAGTTAGGGTAGTTTTTGCAAAGTCACCAAAGTTAAATTCTTTATCTTTATCTAATGCTGTATCTACAATATATGTGCTTGCACCACTCATAGCGCCACATTGCGCACCACATTTTGCCCCATTTGCTAATGAAAGTGCAAGTTTTCCTTCTTTAACACCTGCCATAATTCCAGATGAAACAGCACTTGTTGCACCAGTGATTGCACCAGAAATTGCATCTTTTGCCATAGATTTAGCGTTCAGCGCATCACCTTCAACATTGTTTGTTGCTCTATCTGCTGCTTTAATACCAGTTTTAAGAGCTGCGCCAATTGGAGCTCCATACATAAATGCTGCGCCCCAACCAATTGGTCCAGAGGCAACTGCTACTGTTGCAAGAGCGATTGCGCCAGTTCCTGTTGCTATATTTGCAAACAAGTTTGTCATAGAATTTTGTTTTTTATCAAATTCGTCTATGTATTTAACTGCTTCTTCAAAGGAAATTTGTCCATTTTTGTATTTTTCTAACATGCTATCGCAGTCAGATGAACTTTGTCCTAAATTTGTAAACTCTTTAAAACCATTCCACATCTTTCCGATAAAGCCTTGTTCGTCTTTCACTTCTTGGAGTTTTTCCTCTAAAAAGATACTTTCGTCGGAATCATTTTTCTCGACATATCTGCTTGACAAGACATGCAGAGGTTGATATGAAGCGTTTTGAATTGCTTCTACCATAGTTATACTAACCCTTTTATATTACACACATTAAAATAAAGTATTTTTTTAGATAAAAATTGCCTTTTTTCTCTTTTTTGTATCAATTGTTAACATAAATATTAAAAATATTTAAAAAATTTTACACCCATCAAAAACCCTTCTATAATAGTGATATTAAACGAAAGACGAGGACAAAATGGAAGTATTACCAATTAATGCAATTGTTTATAATCAAGAAAAAGTAAAAATGGAAGACGTTGTAGCACCGCCATATGACGTTATTGACGATAAATATCAAGATGAATTATATGAAAGAAGTGCGTATAATATCGTTCGTTTAATTTTAACAAAAGGCGAAAATAGATATGCTGACGCTAGTGAATATTTTAAAAATTGGAAAGAAGAAGATGTCTTAATTCCAACAAAAAAACCAACAATTTTTTATATCGTTCAAAAATATAAAAACGAAAAAGGCAAATTAATTGAAAGAAAAGGCTTTATTGCAAGAAATAAAATTGAAGATTTTTCAACTAAAAAAATCTTACCTCATGAATTTACAATGGGTGGACCAAAACAAGACAGATTAAACCTTGTAACTTCTTGCGGTGCGTTTTTCTCTCAAATTTTTATGGTTTATGATGATGAAAAACAAATCATTGAACAAGAAGTCGCTAAAAAATATTTGGCAAAAACACCTGATATAGACGTTATTGACGATTTGGGTATAGAAAATATTGTATATTTTATTGATGATGAAAAAGATATTGAAATTATTCAAAAAACGCTTGCAGATAAGACTTTATTAATCGCAGACGGACATCACAGATACGAAACTTCAATGAACTATTCAAAAGCTCACCCAGAAAATGAATATGCAAAATATGTCATGAGCTATTTTACAAATGCTGCTGATGAAAATTTGATTATTTATCCAACACACAGAATTGTTGAAAAAGAATTTTCAAAAGATGAAATTTTAAATGCTGTTTCAAAACACTACGATATTGAAACTGTTAATAATAAAGATGAATTTTTAGAAAAAATTGAAATTGAAAATCAAAAACAAATTACAACAGGTTTGATAATTAAAAATTCATCAGAATATTATGTATTAAAACTTAAAGAAGGCGAAAAAGAAAAAATAGATACGCCTGAAGTTTTACAAAAACTAGATTTAACTGTATTGCACGAACTGATTTTAAAAGGAGAATTGGGTTATTCTCAAGATGAATTAATGGCGCAAGACGGCATTAAATATGAGAAAAAAGAAAATGTTGCTTTTGAATCAACTAAAAATAACGCCTCTGCTTGTTTTATCATGGCATATCCTAAAATGAAGGATATTATTGATATTTCAAAAGAAGGTTTGAGAATGCCACAAAAATCAACCTATTTCTATCCTAAACTATTATCAGGACTTGTCATAAATCCACTTAAATAGGAGGTTTATGGGATATATCACCACAAAAGATATCACAGAACTTGGCGCTTGTTATAACGAAGAAACAAAAAGCGTTGAATTTAGGCTGTTTTCAAAAAATGCAACAAGAGTAAAATTGTGCGTTTTTGAAAAACCGCAAGGGCAAGACGCAATTTTGACACTTGATATGCAAAAAATAGAAAACGATATTTGGTTCACAAGTGTCAAAGACTATATCTTAAATTGCCATAAAAATCCTGTTTTTTATGGTTTTAGGGTTTGGGGTTCAAATTGGGAATATCGTGAAGATTTCCAAGCAAATGGAATTTACGGATTTAAAGAAAAAATAGACAAAGCAAACAACCGCTATAATCCTAATAAAATAGCATATGACCCATATTCAAAAGAGCTTTCTCATACGCAAAGCGAGATTAATTCAAGCATGAATATGTTTCATTCTGGTGGAAATTACCACAGAATAGATAATTCAAAATGGGCAATCAAATCGGTTTTTTCGCCAATCGAAGATAGATTAATCACGCGAATTGACCCAAGAGCTTTTAATTCAGAAATTATTGGCGAAGTACATATCAAAGACCTAACTCAAAACCTTCAAACGCAACATAAAGGCACATACAAAGGTGCTGGCGAATTTGCTAAAAACATAGCAAACCTTGGAATTACAATGGTTGAGTTTTTGCCAATTAACGAATTTGATTCAAAGCAAAATGGAACAAACCACTGGGGCTATATGCCACTAGGGTATTTCACGCTTGCTCGAAAATATGCTTTTAATAAGGAATTTGGCTCTTTATTAAAAGAATTTCGCGAGATGGTTGATGAATTTCACAAAAACAACATAAAAGTTTGTCTTGATATGGTTTATAACCATACCGGTGAGGCTGGTTTAATTAATCATAATGTTGAAGATGCAAACCTGTTATCTTATTCTTTAATTGATAATTCGTCATATTATAAAGTTTATAATGATGGATATTATCGCTCAAATTCTGGTTGCGGAAACGATTTTAATGCAAATAATGATGGCGCAATGGATTTGATTGTTGATTCGCTAGTTTTTTGGGCAAATCAAGGAGTTGATGCTTTTCGTTTTGATTTAGCAGCAGCTTTGCTTGAAAATAGCTGTAATTGTGCTGAAATTTATGATTCATTTGATTCTTTGGCTGCGAAATTAAAAGAAAAATTAAAAGAAAGAAACATAAACGTCATAGACGATTTTGATACTGCACAAGATGGCATTATTTTAATTGCAGAGCCTTGGACTTGCGGTGGCAAAAATTGTTATCAACTTGGCAAATTCCCTTCTTTCTGGGCAGAATGGAACGATATTTCAAGAGATACAATAAGACGCTCAACTTTAAGAAGAAATGAAATTACCCCGCAACATTTGAAAGATATCATTGAAGGAACTCCTTCGAAATTTAAAAATGTGAATAAATCTGTGAATTTCATAGCTTCTCATGATGGTTTTACTTTGTTTGATTTAAACCATTTTAAAGAAAAAAGTAAAAGCACCCAAGGCGGCTCAGATTGGGAAATTTGCGGAGATTATAAGGGAGATTTAAAGCTTCAAGAAAATGCTATTCGAAAACAGCTTGCTCTTTTATTTATGTCTTATGGAATTCCAATGGTGCAAATTGGCGATATGATAATGCACACAAAAAATGGCAACAATAATAGCTATAATAAAGATGACAACACAAATTACCTAAATTGGCAAAAAGCTTTAACTAAGGGCTCTTTTGAAAATAGGATTATGGAATATATTAGAAATTTAATCCAATTTAGAAAAGATTTAAAGGTTTTTGAAAATCAAAATTTTGCCCAAAAATTAACTTATCATTACGACAACGGCGAAATTGCAAAAGAGGAAAATCTTGGTTATTGGCAAAATTATAGCGAAAAATTCTTTGGTTTTGTGATAAATGACATAAAAAATAGAATTTATGTTGCGCTTAATCAAACAGATACAATGCTCAATATGACCCTACCAAAAAATAACTTTAATACTTCTTGGCATGTTGTAGTTGATAGTTTTAATCTTTCGCACATTGATTTTAGCGAAAAAGATTACCTTGAAAGAGAATATATCCTCAATCCGAATAGCTTAGCAATATTTATGGAAAGTTAAATGAAAATTATTGAAAATTTTATAGAAAAAATCAATTTTAAAAAATATAGAACTTTTTTATTTGAAGAAAATTTTAAACTCAAACCTATCGAAATGAAAGAAGAATATTCTTTTTGCGATTTGATTGGTTACGAAAAGCAAAAACAAGCAATTTATAATAATACCAAAGCTTTTCTAGAGGGCTTAAAGGTTAATAATATTTTATTATATGGTGATGCTGGTTGCGGAAAGTCAACAACGATTAGAGCGTTGTTAAATGAATTTTCTGGAATTAAAATTATTCAAGTTTTCAAAAACAATTTAATAAATCTAGATAAGTTATTTGAAAAGTTAGCAAAACAACCCTATAAATTCATAATTTTTGCTGATGATATTTCATTTGATGATACAGATAATACTTTTTCAACAATGAAAGCGGTTTTAGAGGGCTCAATTGTGAAATGTCCAAATAATGTTGTGATTTATGCAACATCAAATCGCCGTCATTTGATTAAAGAAAGTTTTCAATCAAGAATAGGTGATGAAATCCATTTAAAAGATACAATTTCAGAGCTAAATTCCCTCTCTGAGCGCTTTGGTTTAAATTTGTTATTTATGAAACCAAGTAATAATGAATTTATTGAAATATCAAAAAAATTGGCGCAAAAATATTTAAAAGATTATGACGAAGAAGAAGTTTTGGCAAAAATTAAAAGACATTGTTTAATCAAGGGGACATCTTCTCCTCGCGTTATTCAACAAGCAATTGATTTAATTAGAGCTAATATTGAAATTTAAACGTTTATTGATCTAATTTGAGATAATAAAAATTTTGTATATTCATCTTTTGGATTTTCAAAAATCTCCCTGCAAGGTGCTTTTTCAACAATTGTTCCTTTGTCCATAACTGCAATGGTATCGCTCAAATAGCGAACTAAATTTAGGTCGTGCGATATGAAAAGCATTGTTAAATTTAATTTTTCTTTTAATTCAAGCAAAAGATTAATTATTGTCGCACAAATGCTGACATCAAGCGCGGATACAGGTTCATCTGCAATGATTATTTCTGGCTTTAAAACCAATGCTCTTGCAATTGCTATTCTTTGTCTTTGACCGCCAGAAAATTCGTGGGGATATTTTTTAAGATCGCTTTTAGATATCCCTGTCATTTCGATTAGTTCTTCAAGCCAAATTAGCATTTCTTTTTTGCTTGAAGTTTTATGGATTATCATTGGCTCTAGCAAAATATCTTGAATTTTCATTTTTGGATTTAAGCTTGAATATGGATTTTGAAAAATCATTTGAATTTTTTTTCTATATTCAAAAGTTTCTTTTTTGCTGAAATTTAAAATATTTTTTCCATCAAATAATATTTCGCCACAATCTGGTTTAATTAATTTTAAAATACAGTTTGCTAAAGTTGATTTACCACAACCTGATTCGCCAACAAGAGAGAGGATTTCGCCTTTTTTAATATTTAAATTAACACCTTTTAAAACGTAATTATCCTCTTTTTTTGGCGTTAAAAAAGAATTTTCTGATTTATATATTTTTTCTAAATTTTTAATTTCGATTAAAAAATTATCCATTTTTAAATTATAGCAGATATTTCTTTTTGTGTAATAAACGCAAAAATTGGCTTGGTGGTTAAAATTTTTGTTCACAAAAAAATACTTTTATACTACAATTTTGAATTATGAAGAAAGATTTTTTATTAGAAGTATTGGTTCAAGAGCTTCCTTATAAATTTATTCCAAGTGCCATTGAGCAACTAAAAAGCTCTAGTGAAAAATTATTTAAAGAAAATGGTTTAACTTATTCGCAAATCAACGTATATGCTACACCTAGACGTCTTGCGCTTTTGGTAGATGATTTATCATTATCTCAAGAGACTGTTTCAAAAGATTTAAAAGGTCCAATTTTATCAATTGCAAAAGACGCAAATGGCAACTTGACCCCTGCGGGCTTAGGTTTTGCAAAGAAAAATGGCGTTGAAGTTAGCGATTTATATGAAAAAGATAACTATATTTTTGCTCGTGTAGAAATCAAAGGAAAATCTGCAAGCGAAATTATTAAAGAAAATGTCCAAGATTTAATTTTGAAACTTCAAGGCGCACACTTTATGCGTTGGGGATATAACAGTGAAAAATTTTCTCGCCCAATTGAAAACGTTGTTGCGCTTTTAGGAAATGAAGTTATTGAATTAAGTATCTTAGATAAAAAAGCAACAAACAAAACTCAAGGACACAGATATTCTCAAAATAGAGAAATTGAAATATCTGAACCAAAAGCATATGTTGACGCGTTAAAAAAAGCTAATGTTATTGTTAAACAAGACGAAAGACAAGCGTTAGTTATGGAATTAGCGCAAAAATGCGCTCAGGAAAATGGATTATCAATCAATTTTGATAATATGGAAGAATTATTAGAAGAAATCACATATATCACAGAATGGCCTGTTCCTGTTATGTGCGATTTTGAAGAAAAATATCTTCAAGTTCCAGATATCGTTACAACAACTGTAATGACAGCGCACCAAAGATATTTTCCGCTTTGGGATAAAGAAGGTAAATTGTCCAATAAATTTATTACAATGGCAAATTTCTTAGGCAATGATTTTTCAAATATCAAAGCAGGAAACGAAAGAGTTATTGTTGCAAGACTTGAAGACGGTGTATTTTTCTTTAAAGAAGATACAAAAACAAAATTAATCGATAAACTTGAAAACCTTAAAGGAATGACTTTCCAAAAAGGTTTAGGAAGTTTATATGACAAAACTCAAAGAATGATTAAAATATCTGATAAATTAGCTGATATTTTAAACGTTCAAGATAAAACTGACGTTTTAAGATGTGCAACTTTAGCAAAATGCGACCTGTCTTGTAAATTGGTTTTTGAATTTACAGAACTACAAGGCTTTATTGGTCAAGATTATGCAACAATTGATGGCGAAAAAGATATCGTTGCAAAAGGTATCTCAGAACACTATTTCCCACTTGGCGCATATTCTGAGTTGCCATCAAATATCGTTTCTCAAATTGTTTCAATAGCAGATAAGATTGATACAATTTGTGCATTGTTTATTTCAACTCAAGGCGATAAAAAGAAAAAACGTCCAACAGGCTCTGCAGACCCACTTGGCGCAAGACGTGCGGCAATTGGTGTTTTGAGAATTTTGATTGAAAACAAGTTGAATATTAATCTTGAAAATCTTTTAAAATATTCTCTTGAATTATTGTCAAAAGAATTTGAAATTGAGCTTGAAGCTACAATTTTAGATGAATTAAAAGAATTTTTCACATCAAGATTGATGTTTATGTTTGAAAAGGAATATTCATCAAATATCTTATCGTCTGCTTTAACTCTTGAACCATTAAACGATTTAGCAAGCTTTGTTTTAAGAATTGAAGCATTGAAAAAATATTCAAATGACAATGATTTTGCGCTAATCAAAGAAAATGCGGTTCGTATTAATCGTATTTTAAAAGATGACAAATTTAGTCAAGTTGATGAAAAATTGTTTGTTTTAGAAGAAGAAAAAGCTCTATACGACGCAATTTCGGCTCATAATGCAGATAATAAAAATATAGATGAATATATCTTATCTTTAAAAACTTTAGTTCAACCAATTGTTCAATTTTTTGATAAAGTTTTGGTTATGGATAAAGATGAAAAAATTAAAAACAACAGAATTGCACTTTTAAATCAATTAAAAGATAAATTCAGCGTTGTTTGTGATTTTGAAAAGCTATAATGAAGATATTATTAATAACTGATTTATATCCAATCATTGAAGATAAAACAATTCCAAACGCAATTTTAGATTTTGCAGTTGGTTTAAAAGATTTTGGCGAAGAACTTTGTGTTTTTCGCCCTAATTTTTTGTTAAATTCAATAATTCGAAAACATAAAATTGTGAAAAATGGGTTTTTTGAAAAACAAGGAATAAAAATCTATAATCAAAATTTTATTTTTCCTTTTTTTAATGCGAAAAATCCATTTGATATAGATTTTGATTTAATAATTTCTCATATGCCATCTGGGCATTTATGCGCATACGAAATGAACAAAAAGTTAAATTTGCCCCATGTTGCAATTATTCATCAAAGTGATTTTGAGGTTTTAAGTTCTTTTAAATATTTGTTTTATTTTAAAAATGCTCTTAAAAAAGCGCTTAATTGTGCAAAAATTATTGGCGCAAGAAATGAGTTTTTAAAAGAAAAATTAAACGCTAAATTTTTGTTGCCTTCATATGTTTTGAAAGAAAATATTGTTTCAAAAAAAGAATTTAATAATGAAAAATTAAAAATTGTCACCCTATCAAAATTAATTAAAAGAAAAAATTTAGATAAAGTTATTTTGGCGCTTAGTCAAGCAGGGTTTGATTTTGAGTATGATATTTATGGAAGCGGTAGGGAAGAAAAAAAATTAAAAAAATTAATTAAAAAATATAATTTGGAAAATAAAATTAATTTATGCGGACAAATTGAGCACTCAAAAATTCATCAAACGCTAGATAATTACGATATTTTTATTTTGCCATCTGTTAATGAAACTTTTGGAATATCATATCTTGAAGCGCTATCAAGGGGTTTGATTACAATTGGAGTTAAAAACACAGGGATTGATGGGGTCATAAAAAACTATGAAAATGGTTTTTTAATTGAACCTCGAGCAGATGAAATTAAAGAAATTTTGACTAAGATTTCAAAAATGAATAGCGAAGAAAAAGAAAAAATTTCAAAAAATGCGCTACAAAACATAAAAGATTATGAAAAAAATGAAATTATGACGAAATATGTTGATGTAATTAAAAAAATTCTATGAAAATAGATTTTTTTTCAATATAATAAATTTATCAGAAACGAAAAGGAATTAAAAATGCAAGCAAGAAGAGCAAGCAGAGAAATAGCTTTAATATTATTTTCACAATTAGATAAAAATATCGAAAAATATAAAACAGAAGATTTTTCACAAATCATTTTAAAATCAGTGAGAACATTAATCTCATCAGCAAGCGAAGAAGTTTCAATGGCGATTTCAAAATTAAATGATATTAAAAATGAAATCATTGAATTTGAAAACAATCACGAAGATAACCTTTCTCGCCCAATTGATGCGGATAATATCCCTGTTGCAATTCCTTTAACATCAGATTTTGAAGCAAAAATTGATTCAATGTTATCTGCAGCTGAAAAAACTTTAAGCGCGCTAGATATCGCCGAACTTTGCACATTATCTGAAAATGATGACGTTGAAGAATATGTCATGAAAATATGTTATGAATATCAACAAAATAAAAATGAAATCGATAAAATGATTAGCGAGTTCGCTTTCGGTTGGGATATTGAAAGATTATTCAAAATCGATAAAGATATTTTAAGAATTGCAATCACAGAACTAGCATTCATTAAAGATGCGCCACATAAAGTAATTATTGATGAAGCACTAGAATTAGCTAAAAAATATTCAACAGATGATTCACCATCATTTATCAATGGCATTTTAGCAAGAGTTGTTGAAAGATATGTTTAATTTTTTTAAAAAAAATAATAATGAAGTCGAAAAACCTGCCAACATTGGCGGGTTTGACCTTTTAAAAAATGCTTTGAAAAAAACCGCAAATTCAATCGTAGATAGCGTTTTAGATGTTGTCGGCGAAGAAATAGACGAATATGCGCTAGATGATATTGAGGCAATGTTAATTAAAGCCGATATTGGTGTTAATTTGGCATATGAAATTGTTGAAAAAATTAAATCTCAAAATGTTAAAGCGCACCAGCTTAAAGACTTTTTAAAAGATGAATTATCTGCAATTTTAAACAAAACCGAAACAAATACCCTAAAATTTGATAAAGATAAATTAAACATTTATCTTGTCGTAGGTGTTAATGGTGCTGGTAAAACGACTTTGATTGGAAAACTTGCAAACAAATTTAAAAAAGAGGGAAATTCTGTTTTATTGGTTGCGGGAGATACTTTTAGAGCGGCGGCAGAGGAGCAGCTTGAAATTTGGGCAAAGCGCGCAGATGTTGCAATTTTAAGAGAAGACAAAGCAGATAGTGCTTCTTTAGCTTATCGCGGAATAGATTTAGCAAGAAAAGACAGCCACAATGTTGTAATAATCGACACAGCTGGGCGTTTACAAAATAAGTTTAATTTAATTGAAGAATTGAAAAAAATTAAAAACGTAATTTCAAAAAAAGTTGAAGAAAATGATAATTTAGAAACCTTGTTGGTGCTTGATGGTTCACAAGGACAAAACGGTTTGAGCCAAGCAAGTGTGTTTAAAGAAGCAATGGAAATTAGCGCTTGTGCGATAACAAAACTTGATGGCACGCCAAAAGGTGGCATGATTTTTTCAATTGCAAAAGATTTAAACATTCCAACAAAATTAATTGGACTTGGCGAAGGAATTGACGACTTGGCCGATTTTAAAAAAGATGATTTTATCAGTGCAATTTTTGATTAAAAATGGAAGAGAAATTACCAAAAACAAAAATATTCACGATTTTTATTTCGATTTTTTATATCCTTGGGATTTTGGCGGTTTTTTCATCAAAAGAAATCACTTTCGCCCTTTTTGCCCTTTTGACATTGATTTTGGGGATTACATTTAAAGTTTTTGAAAATAAGAAAATTTTAATTTTGTCTTTGATATTTTTCTTTGGAATTTTTAGGGCGCAAAATATTACAAATATTGAAAAAACATATGTCGACAATTTGAATTTGAATAATGTTGAATTATCTGGGCAAGTTATTTCCTCAAAAGATTTTAAAAAAGATTCAAATAAGTTGAAGTTTTATGTTAATGCAAATGAAATTAAGGTTTTAGACAAAAAATTTGAACAAATTTGTCCAAAAATTTTAGTTAGTATAGATTTAAAAAATAAAAATCTCGATAATATCTTAATCGGCGATTATATTAAAATCAAAGGCAAATTAAGAACACCAAAAAACGCAACAAACCCATATCAATTTGATTATCGAAAATATTTATCAAATCAGGGTGTGAAAAATATTTTATATGGTGATATTGAAACTTTTGAAAAGGTTAAAGAGCCAGAACTAAATAAAGATTTGAACGATTTTTGGTATTCAATTTTAAGAGTTTTTGAGATAAAAAGAAATGAAATCGTTTTGCAACATGCAAAAAATATTAAATCGCCTGAGCTTGAAATCTTGGCGGGCATTGTTTTTGGTTCGGAAACGATTAATCCTGATGAAAATGTTAAAGAAAATTTTAAAAATTCCGGTCTTTTACATCTTTTAGCCGCGAGTGGTTTAAACGTTGCTTTAATTTTTGGGATTTGGTGGTGGATAGCAACCCTTTTTCGTTTTCCGTATAATCTTTCAATTGCAACGGGTGCAATTTTCGTCGTGTTTTATACGTTTATGACTGGTTTTCCGCCTTCAATTTTAAGAGCTTCTTTAATGCTTTTATTTGTTTTATTTGGAAAATTAATTGATAGAGAGGCAAATTCCATTGCTCTGATTTCATTTGTTGCTTTTTTAATTTTGCTTTTTAGTCCTAAAATGATTTTTGATATTGGTTTTCAACTTTCTTTCATTGTGACAATCGGTCTTGTTTTGTGCGTTCCTGTGATAATTGAGAAATTTAATGAATTAGATGAAAAATATATTGAAAAATATAAAAAAGCTTCAAGAGTTAAGAAATATCTTTTCTTTTTGTTTTCGCCTAAAAAATTAGCCTCTATTGTTGCAATTCCGCTTGTTGCGCAACTTTGGGTTTTGCCACTACAAATATATTATTTTAACAACATTGCAACCTTTTCTCTGTTTGCAAATATTGTAGTTGTTCCTTTTATTGCACTTTTGAGTTTTGTGGGTTTTTTGGGTTCAATTTTAGCTTTAATTCCGTTTTTAAACGAATTTTTAGTACAAGTTTTTGATTTTTTGGCATATCCATTTTTGCTTCTTTTGGTTAAAACAAGCGCCTTCTTTGCTTCATTTAAACACTCCTTGATTTTAATTAAGGGTTATAGCATTTTTCAAATGTTTCTATTTTGGACATTGGTTTTATTTTTGACCTATAACATCAAAATTAATTTTCAAAAAAGAAAAATGAACTTGATTTTAATTGGTTTGATTTTAATTTTTTCAATGACTTTTGTACAAATTCCATCTAAAAACCTAGAAATTGTTATGTTTGATGTTGAAAATGCGGACAGTTTTTTGATTAAAACTCCAAAAAATAAATTCATCATGATTGATACAGGTAAAAAGATATATAAATCTTTTTCTAGCGCAGATAGTGTAATTAATCCATATTTGAGGAATAAAAGAATCAAAGAATTAGAATTAATGATTATTACTCATTTTGATTCTGACCATTGTGGTGGTGCGCTAGACATTTTAAAAACAACAAAAGTAAATAAGATTTTAATTCAAACTAAAAATGCAAAATCTGAACTATCACAAAATATTTTGGATTATCTTGAAGAAAATAAATTAAATTATGAAATTGCAAAAAATAACCAAGTGGTATATGACGAAGAAAATTTAAGCTTAAAAACTTTTGTTTCGCAAAACTCTAAACACTTGAAAAGTAAGTCAGATAATGAAACTTCTATAATTTCATTATTAAATTATAAAGACAAAAACGTTTTATTTATGGCAGATTGTTCAAATAAAGTTTTTGAAGAATTGAAAAAATATTTTTCGCAAATTGATATTTTAAAAGTTGGTCACCACGGCGCAAAAGGTACTTTAAGCAAAGCCATGCTTGAATATTCAAAGCCAAAATTTGCACTTGTTTCGGTTGGAATAAACAAATTTAACCACCCGCATTTTGAAACAGTTGAATTGTTAAATGATTTTGAAATTAAAACAATTTATTCTAAAAATTATGGTTTTTCAAAAATTATTTTTGAAAACGACGGAGAAAAATTTTACAATTTTAACCCTGAAAAAAATAAATTAATTCATATTAATTTTGAAAAAAATGAAAATTTGCCATTTCATAAAACAAAATTTATGCAAAAAATAATAAAAAAATATTCAAAATAATTTTTTGTGATATGATAATTATTCCCTAGGGGTTGATATTAAGAATTGTAAAAAATTTAAAAAAAATCGCTAGAACAAGGGCAATTATTATCGTTTTTAATAGTTGTAAATACAGAATTTGTAAAAAGGTAAGTAATATGGACGTTAAGAAAATATCTTATTTAGAATTAACAAATAAAAATGGTTTAAAGCTTGCAAAAACAGCATATAACCCTTCTTTATATGCTAATTCATATGATAGCGTTAGTTTTTCTGGCAAAGGTAAAAAAGCAAAAAAAGCTAAAAAAGAGAAAAAAGCCAAAAAAAATACTGGTTCATACAGTCTTGCCACAAGAATTAAAGCAGGTGCTGCAGCAGGCGCTATGGCGCTAACTTCAATCATTCCTGGTTGTAGCGCTATTTTAAGTAAAAAAACTGATGATGCAGATATTTTAAATCCTCCTGGAATCCATGAATCTGGCGAAATGCCTGATTATTCTGGTATGATTGATAGAGTTTTCCAAGAAGGACAAACAAATGACGCACCATCATTGACTTTTGACTTAACAGACAACTACAAAGCAAGAATAATTAAACCTGATTCTTCAATTGTTCAAATGAAAAATGAAACTGAAACATTAGGTCAATATTCAAACCTAGATGATATCATGACTTATGTCTATAACATTGAAGAAGATGATTACCAAGAAAGACAATTGGCTGCATATTCAATTTTGAAATCAAATCCTTGGATGGCAGATATTGTTTTAGATGAAAACAAAGATTCATATGGTGACGGTGACGTTACAAATATCCCATATGAAACAATTATGGAAACAAAATTCATTAAAGATGATTCTGTTAAATCAATCCATTTACCAGATGTTACTGTATTTGAAGAAATGAGAAACGATCATGATACAGTATTTGTCGGTTCAACTACATATACTCCTTCAACAGAGCTTGAAGAAGGACATGCGATTTCTCTTGAGTTTGATAGTGAACAATTGAAAAATGCGAAAGATGCAGAGGCAATCATTGCAATCGTAGATAAAGCATTAGCTGAAACATACGGCATTAAAACAATGAATTCAAAAGCTGGTATCGCAATTTGGCATGGTATTAGCTTGTATGAACCAAACGAAGAAATTTTCAAAAATTCAAGCGAAAATGATAACCAACAAGCACTTGTTAAATACGTTATCAACAATGGATATAACCTAGATTTAGTTCTTCCAAACGTTCCAGTTAGCGTTATGGCGGAAGAAACAACAAACCGCTTAGATTCTTCTATTGGTAATGATGATATTCATACATTATTACAAGAAGAATTACCAGCAGACTATAACAAAGCAGTCATCAGCTATGTTGCACACGAAGAACCTGTTATTGATATGAAAGATTTCAAAGAAAATGAAAGAACTTTCATCAATGTTTTAGGTATGTACAAATTTACTGATGGCACAACTTTAAAAGAAGCATATGAAAAAAATCCAGATAAATATGAATCATTAGCCCTAAGTGCAGTTAGACAAACAATAGACAACAATAATGCTCTATTAGGCGTATACAAAGACCGTTCAATCACAGCAATGGATTTATATGAGCCAATTGATTTTTCTCAAGCGCCAGAAAAAGAATTAAGAATTAACTTGCAACCTTTAGCGTTTGTTGAAAAACAAGAGTCTGATCCAGATTCTATTGTTTACCTTGAAAAAGAAGTAATCAAAGAAGTTCCTGGTGAAACAGTTTATATTCCTGGAAAAACTGAATATGTTAAAGTTCCATATGAAGTTGTTAAAGAAGTAATCAAAGAAGTTCCTGGAAAAACAGAATATGTTGAAGTTCCTGTTGAAGTTGTAAAAGAAATCATCAAGGAAGTTCCTGTTGAAGTTGTTAAAGAAGTAATCAAAGAAGTTCCTGTTGAAGTTGTAAAAGAAATCATCAAGGAAGTTCCAGTTGAAGTAATCAAAGAAGTTCCTGTTGAAAAAATCGTATATAGAACAAGAACAAAAACAGTTTATGTTGATAAACCTGTATATATTGAAAAGGAAGTAATTAAAGAAGTTCCAGTTTATATCCCAGGTGAAACAAAATATGTTGAAGTAATCAAAGAAGTTCCTGTATATATTTATATCGACAAAGATGACCCAAATTGCCCAGAATTACCAGAAGTTGGTGATGAAACAATACCTGGTGATAAAGACCCAGAAGCTGGTGACGGTGGAGTCAATATCGGCGGTGGCGATAATGAAACAGATGATGATGATGATTGCCCATTAGTTGGTCCAGATGAAGGTCCAAAAGATGAAGGTGGTACTGATGCTGGTGACGGTGGAATCGGTTTTGGTGATGAAGGCGGAAGTGATGACACAACAACAGGCACAGAAACTCCGGAACAAGGTGGAGTAGTTAATCCTCCAGCTGGTGGCGATTGCACAGATATGCCAGAAGTTGATACAGATGATGACACAACAAATACTGGCGACGGCGGAATTAATTTTAAAACAACAGTTACTGAAACAGTTGTAATAGACGAAGCTCCTGTTGGTGATGTTTCAGAATATGACGAAGTTACAATAGATTATGTTCCTGTTGAAGCTCCTGTGACAAACACAAACACAAATACAACTACAAATACAACTACAAATACAAATTCTCAAAGTTCAAATAGCACAAATGGTGCAAATGGTTCGAATGGTTCAAATAATGCAAATACAACAACATCTGCAACATCAAAAGATGACGCTGTTGAAGATGATATTAACGAAGAACCAAAAACAACAGGTGCAGGACCAGACCCAGACGGTGAAGATAGCTCTTTAGACCTTCCTCCAGTCATAGATGAAGTTCCTGAAGTTAAAACAACTGATGATGCGTCAGCTGTTGAAGTAGCTCCTGAAGTTGAAACAATTGTTGAAAATGCACCAGTTGTAGAAGAAGCACCAGCAACCGCAACAGACTCAGTTGAAGCACAAGACGGTGGCTTAGATTTCTCTTCAATGCTAGATGATAGTATGTTAGAATAATAAAACAAATAAACAAATAAATTAAAAGCCTCTTTCAAAGAGGCTTTTTTTATTTTACTTCATCTATATAATCGCTATATTCCATTAAATTTGCTGCGTCTTTATTAAAATCATCTGGTTTTATTTTAATCAGCCAATTAGAATAGCAATCTTCGTTTAAAAGCTCAACGGAGTTGATTAATTGCTCATTTGCTTCAACAATTGTTCCTGAAACCGGCATGTATAATTCATGTGCACCTTTTGTAGAGTTAATTGTTGCAAAAGGTTCGTCTTTAGAAAAATATGCGTCAATTTCGGGTAATTCCAAAAATAGAATTTCGCCCAAATGTTCAATTGCAACATCTGTTAAACCAATTGTTGCGATATTATCTTCTTCACACACCCACTCGTGAGTAGAAGAACACAAAATACCATCAGGCATATACATTGTTGGAGTTTCTCCTTAGCTACTTATTAACTATTTATTTACCATAGTTTGCGATTTTTGCAAAGAATTTTAAATTTTTTTGTAAATTCTTGTAATATTAACGCGTATAAATTCTTCCAACTCTCATTTTCAAGCGACAAGTGAGTTCGTAATTGATTGTTCCAAGCTTTTGCGCCCAAGTGTCTATTGTATCGTTTTTATTTTCTTCGCCTAAAATTGTGACCACATCTCCAATAGAGCAATCAATATCGCTTGCGTCAAACATAATTTGATCCATGGTAATTCTGCCAATTTGTTTGATTTTTTGTCCGTTTAAAATAGCGCAAATGTTATCTGAGAGGCGTCTGTCTATGCCGTCCGCATAACCTAGTGGCAAAGTGATTACTTTCGTGTCTTTTTTTGCAATATGAGTATGACCATAGCTAATGCCGTCACCTTTTTTAAGAGTATGAATATTTGTAATTCTTGCTTTTAAACCCATAACAGGTAACATTTCGGGGTAATTTTGTTCGGTTGCAAAAGGGCTCAACCCCCACATAATTATGCCCATTCTGACCATATCATATGAATATTTTGGATACATAAAAATTCCTTGCGAATTTAAGCAATGAATTTTTATATTTTTAGATTTGAAAGTGTCTTTAAATGGTTCAATAATGGAGTTAAATTCATCTATTTGTCTTTTAAAAATTTTTTCGTTTTCAACATCTGCAAAATGAGTGAAAACACCTTGTAATTCGATATATTCTGAATTTAAAACTTTTTTAATATATTCTTGCGCGCTTGAAAAATCAATCCCAATTCTATTCATTCCAGTATCTATTTTGATATGTGCTTTTAATTTTTTGTTTAATCTTTTAAACAACTGTTGCGCCATATCTAAATGTTCATCATTAAAAATAGATATTGAAATATTATTTTTAATTGCATTTTCAAATGCCCACAATGGACTTGCGCCAAGCACAAGTATTGGTTTTTTGATTTTATGAGAACGAAGTTCTATGCCTTCATCTATGCTTGCAACGCCAAATGTATCCACTCCACATGCTTCTAATATTGGAGCACACATCAAAGACCCATGTCCATAAGCGTCTGCTTTGATAACGGCAAAAAGCTCGGGAGTTTTTGTAGTGTTTTTTTCTAAAAAATCTTTAATTTTTAAAACATTGTGCTCTAAATTAGAAAGGTTTATTTCAACCCAAGCGTCTCTATTTGTATTTACAAATGTGCCTCTAAAATTTTGCATTATTTTTTATTTTGCTCCAAATAAAGCTCATATGTATTTTCCATCAAACAAGCGATTGTCATTGGTCCAACTCCACCTGGCACAGGGGTAATATGGCTTGCTATGTTTTTAACGTTTTCAAAATCAACATCACCCATAATTTTTGTGTTTGTTTGTTTTGAAATGCCGACGTCAATTACAACAGCGTCTTTTTTAATCATGTCCTGTTTAACGAAATTTGCAATTCCGACAGCGCTAATGACAATATCTTTTGTTTTGGTAATTTCTTTTAAGTTTTTAGTTTTAGAATGGGCAACAGTAACAGTTGCGTTTCTTTGTAAAAGCAAGGTTGCAAGTGGTTTTCCAACGATATTTGAACGTCCAATTACAATGACATTTTTGCCTTCTAAATCAATTTTATATTCATCTAAAATTTTAATTACCCCTTTTGGCGTGCAACAAATTGCATATGGCTTTAAGCCACAATTTAATTTGCCGACATTAATCGGGTGAAAGCCATCAACGTCTTTTTTAGGATTAATAATTTCAATTAATTGTTGAGCATTTAGATGATTAAACAATGGTAATTGCACCAAAATGCCGTTCACGTCACTGTTTTGGTTGAGCTCATTAATTAAAGCAATAAGTTTTTCTTGAGTGACTGTGTTGTCAAACTTATAGATTAAGGATTGATATCCTAATTCAAGAGCGCATTTTTCCTTTGATGAAACATAGATTTTGCTTGATGGATTATCATTTGCCAAAATTACCGCCAAGCTTGGCTTTTTAGCTAAAGCTTCGGTTTTTGTTTTTAAATCTTCTAAGATTTTTTTTGCTAACTTTTTGCCATCTAAAATAATCATCTTTTGCCTTTATTGTTCAATTTGTGGAAGATTCATTCTTGAATAGAAATTTTCTAGTTTATTTGCAATTTCATCATAGTTTATATTGTCAAAATTTTCAATATAACCCAATAAATCAAGCTCTAGGTCAGATAAAAGTTGTGTTGCTTGGTTTAATTCTGCATTTTGAGCTTTGTTTAAAATTACCCCAAGTTGACCCTCTGTTGCATATTTTTTTGAAAAATCTGCAATTTTAGAAGCAAGTGCAAGCTCTTTTTTGCCACATGTTGAAACAATAATTGCTTCATCAATTGGGTAGTCAACTAATGAATTTAGATATTTCAAATCAAATTCGCAATCAATAATAACAAAATCATATCTATCAAAAAGTTTTGATAAACTGTCTCGGGTTAATTTTGTAGAAGGACACTTGCAATCTTTCGGAGTGACAAACCAAGAAGCAATAATATCGATATTTTCATCAACATTAACTAAAATGTCTTCGATTGCCCATTCGATAAATTCTTGTTTGCTCATTCCAGCAGGAATTCCGGTTTTATATTCATGTTTTCCTGATTTAATGCCGTAGATTGTGTTTCTTGTTTTAATTCCGAAACTGTCAGATAATTCTAAACTTAAATCGTTATCAACAAGTAAAATTGAACTTGTTGGAAAATTATTTTTAATTAATGATAAAAAACTTTTTGCCAGTGTGGTTTTTCCGCTACCGCTTTTTCCGATTAGCGCGATTGTTGATGTCATAAAATATCCTTATTCTTTTTTTCAATTGTATTATAAAAAACCAAAATAGTCTAAAATAACCTATATTTGAATTATTGTTTTTAACCAAAGAAAAAAGTAAAATAAAGATAGTAAAAGGGGTTAAAATATGTATCATAACAAAGTTTTAGCAATGGTTTTGGCTGGCGGACAAGGAAAAAGACTTCTTCCTTTAACAAAAGATAGAGCAAAACCCGCAGTTCCCTTTGGTGGAAGATATCGTATTATTGACTTTGTTTTGAATAACTTTGTTAATTCAGGTTTTCATAAAATTAAAGTTTTAACTCAATATAAATCAGATTCTTTAAATAAACATATTTCTCGCGGTTGGAATTTGTGTTCTTCAATTGACCAATACGTCGATTTAGTTCCAGCGCAAATGAGAACAGATGGAAATTGGTATAAAGGCACAGCTGACGCTATTTATCAAAATATTAATCAAATAACAGATGAAGATTTTGAACATGTTTGCGTTTTTGGTGGTGACCATATTTATAAAATGGATATTCGCCAAATGCTTACATATCATTGCGAAAAACAGGCGGATTTAACAATTTCCGCTATTGCAATTCCAATTGAACTTGCTTCTGAATATGGAATTATTGAAGTAGATAACAATTGGCGTTTGCAAAATTTCATTGAAAAACCAACAACAACTCCAAAACATATCCCAGGAGACCCGACAATGTGTCTTGCTTCAATGGGAAATTACATTTTTAAACCTGAAAAATTAGTTGAAGAATTAAAAAAAGACGCGCAAAATGAGGCTTCAAGCCATGATTTTGGAAAAAATATTATTCCTGAAATGTTGAAAAATGGTTCAAAAGTATACGTCTATAATTTTTCATCAAACACATATCAAGGTATGTCCCCTGCTGAGCGTGGTTATTGGAGAGATGTTGGGACAGTAGATAGCTATTGGCAAGCAAACATGGACCTTTTGGCATATGCTCCTGAATTAGATTTATATTCAAAACATTGGCCATTAAGAACCTATAACTATAATTTTCCGCCTGCAAAATTTATTTGGGACGAAGATGAGCGTGTAGGTTTAGCTAAAAATTCATTAGTATCTGAGGGTTGTATCATTTCTGGTGGTATGATTTCTGGTTGTGTTTTGTCGCCAAAAGTTCGAATTAACAGCTATTCAAGCGTTTGCGATTCGATTTTAATGGAAAACGTGACAATAGGTAGACACTCGCAAATTAATCGTGCGATAATTGACAAAAACGTTGATATTCCGCCATATACGGAAATTGGCTTTAATAAAGAAGAAGATTTAAAGCGCGGTTTCTATGTTTCGCAAGGTGGAATCACGGTTGTTCCAAAAGGCGCGATAATTAAATAATTATTTTAAAATGAAGCCAAGAAAAAAGCTTGAAATAATGAAAATGCCAACAAAGAAATATGTAACTTTGTTCAAGCCTTTTTCTGTTGATTTTTGAGATGAGAATAATTGGCTTGCAGCGCCAATAGAAGCCATTCCATCACCTTTTGGTGAGTGTAATAAAACTAAAATAATTGCAAAAATTGCTGAAACTATTTGCATTGTATAAAAAAATGTTGTCATCTCTAACCCTTTTTAAGTCTTTAGCTCATGATAACATAAATATTTTTTAATACAAATTAGACAAAATTAAAGCCTGAAGGGCTATTTTTTTAAAAAATTAAGAAATTGTTTATTTTTTAATTGTTTTTGAAAAACAGTGATATTGTTAAGCTATAAGGAAAAATATATTTTAAAGGAGAAACATAAATTATGGCTAAAACAATTGGTATCGACTTGGGTACAACAAACTCAGTTGTTGCAGTTATGGAAGGTGGTAAACCAACCGTTATTGCTAACGCTGAAGGCAACAGAACAACTCCATCTATCGTTGGTTTTGCAAAAAATGGCGAAAGATTAGTTGGTCAATTAGCTAAACGTCAAGCAATCTTAAACCCTGAAAATACTGTTATTTCAATCAAAAGACATATGGGTGAAGATTTCAAAAAAAATATTGAAGGAAAAGATTATACTCCTCAAGAAATTTCTGCAATGATTTTAAGAAAACTAGCAGATGATGCAAGTGCATATTTAGGCGAAAAAGTTACATCAGCTGTTATTACAGTTCCAGCATATTTTAACGACGCTCAACGTCAAGCAACAAAAGACGCTGGTAAAATCGCTGGTTTAGACGTTCTTCGTATCGTAAACGAACCAACAGCAGCAGCTTTAGCGTATGGTCTTGAAAAACAAAACAATGAAAAAGTTTTAGTATTTGACCTTGGTGGTGGTACATTTGACGTTTCAATTCTTGAAATTGGCGATGGCGTTCATGAAGTATTATCAACATCTGGTGATACAAGACTTGGTGGTGACGACTTTGATGAAAAAATCATTGATTGGTTATGTGATGAATTTAAAAAATCAGAAGGTATTGATTTAAAAAATGACAAACAAGCAATGCAACGTCTTAAAGAAGCAGCTGAAAAAGCAAAATGTGAACTTTCTTCAGTTGTTCAAACAAATATCAACCTTCCATTTATCACAGCTGACGCTACTGGACCAAAACACTTAGATTTAAATTTAACAAGAGCTAAATTCGAAGAATTATCTCATGACTTATTAGAAAGATGTAAAGTTCCTGTTGAAAAAGCTATTAAAGACGCAGGCATTTCAAAATCTGAATTAAATGAAGTTGTATTAGTTGGCGGTTCAACCAGAATCCCAGCTGTTCAAGCTTTAGTTAAAGAATATACAGGTAAAGAACCAAACCAATCAGTTAACCCTGATGAAGTTGTTGCAGTTGGTGCAGCAGTTCAAGCTGGCGTTTTGGCTGGTGAAGTTAAAGATATCGTTTTATTAGACGTTACACCTTTAACACTTGGTATTGAAACGCTTGGTGGCGTTTTAACTCCACTTGTTCCAAGAAACACAACAATTCCTGTTTCAAAATCTCAAACCTTCTCAACTGCAGATGATAATCAAACAGCTGTTGATATCCACGTTTTACAAGGCGAAAGACCAATGGCAAGTGACAATAAATCATTAGGTATGTTCCGTTTAGATGGTATTCCACCTGCAATGAAAGGTATGCCACAAATTGAAGTAACATTTGATATTGACGCAAACGGTATTGTAAACGTTACAGCTAAAGATAAAGCAACAAATAAAGAACAAAAAATTACAATTACAAATTCTTCAAATCTTTCTGATTCTGATATCGACAGAATGGTTAAAGAGGCTGAATTGAACGCTGACGCTGATAAAAAGAAAAAAGAAGAAGCTGAAGTTAAAAATAATGCTCAATCTTTAATCTCTGCTGCAGATAGAATTGTTAAAGATTTTGAAGGCAAAGTTTCTGAAGATGACGCTAAAAAGCTTGAAGAACAAAAAGAAGCTTTGAAAAAAGCGTTAGATGAAAATAAATCTAATGACGATTTGAAAAAATTATCTGAAGAACTTCAACAAACAATGTATGCAATTTCTCAAAAAGCATATGAACAAGTTCAAAAAGAAGCTGCAGCTGGCGAAGCAACAGGTACAGCAGGCGATAATACAACATCAAATGAAGAGAAAAAAGATGATGATGTAATTGACGCCGAGTTTACTAAAGAGTAGACAACCCGAAAGGCAAGGAGCCGACGACAGTCGAGCGAACGCCTTGAGGGCAGAAGGATATAAAATGCTGGAATTTTAATTCCAGCATTTTTTGCAAAAAATCAAAAAACAAAAATTAGGCAGGTTTGGCAATAGTTTTGTGTAGCTGGTTTTTATTATAATAATTAAGCATTTTTAATTCCAAGAAAATGAAAATTAATTACATTAACAACCAAATAGGCTTTTCAAAGAAAGTTTTGAGCACCAAAGAAAAATCTGCCAATACAAGCAGAAGTCTTTGCGCGCAACAAAATTCGTTTCAATTTCCAAATTATTCTTTTTATCTTGTAAATTTTAAGTCAAATTTGCAAGAAGATGATTTAACTGATGAAGAAAGCTTAAATATCCTTCATCAGCGCCTTGTTGAGTTAAATAAAAAATCTAAAACAGATAATCAAACTTCAAAACCAAATCTAAAAGGTCCTTTTTATGATGTTATTAAATCAATTGCTTTAGCGCTTGATTCAGAAGATAAATACACAAGAGGGCATTCAATGCGTGTAACTTTGTATTCAATTCTTTTAGCTAAAGAATTGGGTGTTTCGCAAACAGATATTGAAAAGCTTGAAATTGCCTCTTTGTTACATGATATTGGAAAAGTCGGAATTTCGGAAGAAATTCTTCAAAAACCAACAGGTTTGACTGATGAAGAATATGAAATTATGAAAACTCACTCAGAAAATGCTGAAAAAATCATTACAGGAATTAAAAAACTAGAAAATATTATTCCAATAGTTAGGCATCACCATGAAAGGTGGGACGGAAGGGGCTATCCAGATAAATTGCAAGGTGAAGAAATCCCATTTTTTGCGCGCATTGTTGCCCTTGCAGATACATATGATGCGATGACTTCAACGCGTTCATACCGAAAAGCATTGAGCCATGACGAAGCAATAAAAGAAATTAAAAAATGCGCAGGAACTCAATTTGACCCAATTTTAGCTGAAAAATTTATTGAAATTCAAAACAAAATTAAAGCTGCGAAAGAAAATCCAGACGAGTTTTATTTAAAAAATTTAAAACCTTTGTTGGCGGGTTCTTCAAATTAATTATTTAAAATTTCCATAATCCAATTTCTTAAATCAAGTCTAGATGCGTCTTTTGTATCCTTTTTTTCAACTCCGTGCGCACGCGTTAGTTTTTCATAATATAAAAGTTGTTTTTTGGTCGGTTTCAATTTGGACATTTTATATTCTTGCGCTTTTTTTCTTTGTTCGCGAGCAAATTCTTTTTGTTTTTGAAGATATGGCTCCTTGGTTTCTTTTTGTTTTTCTTCAAAAGCACAAAAATTAAGATATTTTTTTATGTCTTTTAAAAAATTTTCATCTTCTAAATATTCAATTACAAATTCAAAATGTGGTTGTTGAATATTAAAATAATATTGCTCATCTTCAATGAATTTATAGGCAACATCTTCGATTGGTAGTTCTTTAAATTTTTTAAAATATGACTTTAAGGTGCCAAGAAGTTGAGTTTTTTGGCGCGAAGTTAAATATAAAAAAAGAGTAGCTTTAATATTTTGCATTAAAATAAGTCTTTAACATCAATTGATTTTTTAGTTTCTTTAAAAGCCAAGAATTTTGCTTGAATTGGATTTTGAGCATAAGTATTTTCAAAATTTGTTTTTGCCAATTTTGAAACTTTCTTTTCTTTTAAAAATGTGATTTTTTCTTTTTTCATAATTAAATTATAACTTATTTTTAAAAAATACTCTCTTATTTATATAAAGTATTTTCTAAGGAAAAAATTGCGCAAAATTTAATTTTCACAATACTTAATACATTACTCTATAAAAACCGAGAGATGATATCATATTAAAAAGAGTGTTGGGGTCAAGATGAGAATAAGTTGCGTTAACCAAGTTAGTTATCCAAAAAATTTTTTCAACAAAAGTTTTTTTGATGTGCGAAAAAATATTGCTCAACCTAAAAATATACTCTCTTTTTTGGGTTATCCTGTCTATATTGTTGATGGTGGCGCACATGCAGATAATATGGAGCATTTTGCAAATGCAATATCTAAAGATATGGAAACACAAATCAGACCCGTTGAAACCCTTGTTGAGCACGATACGATTAAAAATTTAAAAAGTCTTGAAAAAAGATTGCAAGAATTAAACGAAGAAGATAATTTGAAAAATGCTTTTGTTGCAGTTCCTGCGCTTGCAACAGTTCCTTTGTTAAATATTCAAGCGCAATATAATCGCCTAATGGGTGAAAACATTAAATTAACGCCAGAAAATATCAAATCTCATAAAAAAGACCTTTTGGAGTTTTTGAAAAAAATATATGATTATCCATCAATATATTCTCAATATGCTCGCAATATGGATTCGACAAATCAAGGGCTTCAATATGTTTGGGGCGTTATTCAAGAAATTAATAAATTAGTTAAAAAAGGTGCAAAAGTTTATGTTCCATCTGGACACCCGCAGGACCAAACATTAAAGTGGATGGCAGAGCAAAGAGGCTATAAACCAGAGCTATATTACTATATCGCAAAGGGAAAAGACAAAGATAATGTCATAACAAAAATGCACAATGAAATCAAAGAAAATAATTGGTATGATTTCAATCTTTTAGCTTTGTCAGACGCAAATATTGTCGGTGTTAAAGGGGCAAAAGGTCCACAAGATTACATGTTTGCCGCATATGATTCTTGTATTACAGATGGCGAAAGAGGGGTATATAATTTCACTCCGATTAGAGAAAACAATGAAATTATTGGATATAGCTATACAGATAAAAAAACAGTTGAATATCCGTTTGATGAGTTTCCAGCAAATGATAAAATAGCAAATATTTCAAAATTTGTCGGTAAAGATTATCTTTCAACAATTGCTTCTAAAAAAGATATTGAAAAATTAAAAGAATGTTTAAAAGAAGGAAAATCGACTCAAAATTGCGCAGATAAATTATATCCGGTAGAAGAAGTTTTTTCAAAAGAAGAAATAAAAAATAAAAAAATTGATTTGCAAGGAAGATTTGTGGATAAATCGCTAGAATTGTTTTTTGATACAAATCATGCAGGGGATATAATTTTTCCAAAATGCGATTGCGAAGGAAGTGGCAAGCCGAGCGTTCTTTCAATGTGGGGAAGTTGTTTTTCAACGTTTAATGCTATTGCAAGAGATATCAAGTTAAAGGACAAAATCAAACACTATTACGGGGATAATATCGAAACAAACAAAGACGTTTTAGATAAAAAAATAGATAATTTAATTGTTAGAGCAGAAGCGATTATTGGTTTGTCATATATCACACAACCAAGCTATAACTTAGCGCAAGACTATTTAAATGACGCTATTGAGCGCTCTAAATTAAAAAAAGAAGCGCTAAATTTGCCATATTCTGATTATAGACCACATGCACTTTTAGGCGACTTACATTTTAAACAAGGAAAATACGAACTAGCGCAAGCTTGCTATAACCAAGCAATAAACGCATTGTGTGATGAATATTTTGCAAAACGTGGCGATAAAACTCTTGAAGAATATAAAACAGATTACGAAAAATATATCGAATATAAACAAGCTGATGAAGAATATGACAGATATAAAAAAGAATTTGATGGATATTCATTTTTTAAAATGTTAATTTCTAAATATCCAAATAGGCCAATACATTATGGCGAATTTCCAAATCACAAAGAAGGCTATAATATTTTTGAAAATGTAGCTAAAAAATGTGCTCAATTATATTCAAAAATGAGTGATGTTTGCGACAAAAGGGGCGAAAAATATCCTGCTAATGTTTGCCGTTGCGTTTCAGAAGACATTTTAGATGGAAATCAACGAGCTGAAAGAGTAATTGGATTGCGAAAAGACGGAGTATATTATATTGGCGATTTATATCCACATATTTCGAAAGGAAGTGTCTAATGAAAATAACTAAAATGAACAACATTTCTTTTAAAAGAATATATTATTGCACCGATATGCACGTGCATGATAAGGATATAGACGTGAAAACTCCTGCGAAAAGTATTGATACGACAAAATTTTTAAAAGAATATCAAGCAGATAGCGACACATTTGTTTTAAAACAAATTATTCCATCAAGCGCAGATTGTTTGTTGAGCCAAGATGGGAAACCTCTTGCAGATGAAATTGCAGGTAATAGCAAAATTTTAAAAACATATGAAAACACTCCTGTTCGTGATTTTTTAGCTGTTTGTCAGCCAAAAACAGGCAATGTTGAAAATATTAGACAATTAATTGATGAAAATCCTGATAAGTTTGTTGGTTTAAAGTTTCACCCAAACATGTCTGAACTTCCGGCAGAGAGCGAATTATATGATGATTATTTAAGCTTTGCAAAAGAGAAAAAATTGCCTTGTTTATTCCACTCAGATAGGTCTTTTGATAAGGTTTATAGAGGCGCAAAAGGAGAGAAATATCCTGTATATAAGTCTTTATTTTCAAGACCAGATCAAATTTATTCTCTAGCGAAAAGACATCCAGAAGTTCCTGTTGTGATGGCGCATTGTGGTGGTCCAGAAAAAGAAGATATTAATGCTTGCGTGGATATTGTGTTAGAGTCTATCAAAAAAAATAATGCGAAACTTTATGTTGATATTTCTTGGGTTGGAATAGATGACTATAAAAACGACGCAAGGCACATGGAAAAACTTGTCGAAATAATTAAAAAATTAAAAAATTCTTCAAAAGGTGATATGACAGAGCGAATTTTGTTTGGTACAGATATCCCTATTGCGAGATATAATGGCGCTGAAGGCACAAAAATATATGGAGATTATATTAAAGACATTTCTAAAGCCATCAAAAAAGAGTTTCCTTCTGAAGCTGAAGAATTGACTGAAAAAATATTTTACAAAAATGCGCAAGATTTGTTTTTTGACAAAAATTGGGCAAAAGAAACAAAAAAAGCTCTAAAAATGTCTATGCCAAAAATGGCGTTTATGGGCGCATGTGTTGCTGCGATTGGGTTTTTTGGATATAAACTTTTGACTTTAAATAAAAATCAAAACAATACTCAAAAAAATAATTAATTAAACTTTACAATTAAGGCTTTATTTCTTTCATTTGTTGGATTTTTTTGATATAGTCCAACTTAGGAAAGATGGATTTACATGGATTTTTGGTATTCAACTAAGAGAAAATTTATAGATTTTGTTAAAAAAACAAACATAATCAAGCGAATTAACTATAATAAATTCGTGTTTTATTTTCTTTTTGGTTTAAAGAGCCACTTTGGGCAATTTAAAATCAATATTAATACCAAATGTCTTGTTTTGTCGCAATATCCAGGTGCTGAAACAAAAGGCTTGGGCGGTTTGATTGCACAATATCCGAAAAATTTTGAAATTTTGTGTTTAACAAATGGCTCAACTTTATTGTCCCATCTTGATCCTATTGAATCTGCGAGCATTAAAAAGCAACAATTCCAAGAAGTCATGAAAATGACTCGTGTTAAAGGGCATAAAATTTTTGATATCGACGATAAAACTTTGAAAAATCATTATGCTACGTTTAAAAAAATAGATATCTCAGAAGTTGATTATATCTTTGTTCCAAATGTTTATGACAACAATATCGATACAATTGCTCTTTTGAAACATTTTAAACAAATTTTGAAAGACAAAGAACACAAACAAAGCCTAAAAATCATAATGTATGAATCTGATTTTCCGTTATGTACGCTGGATTACTTTGTAAATATTTCATCAATTATTGAAACAAAGAAAAAAATGCTCAAAATCTTTTATCCAGAAGATAAATATCCAATGTTGGTAGATAAAGTAATCGGCATTAACGCTTTTCGTTCTATTCAACACAATTGTGATTATTGTGAAACGTTTATGTGCTTTTCTGTTGATGAATTTTGCGCAATTTCACTAATTTAACATAATAAAAAGCCTCTCGTAATGAGAGGACTTGAAAATCTGTTTGCTTGATTCTCGTGTAAAAAGGTTAGTGTGTAGTTAGTGTATGATTTGTGTTATTAAGGTTCGTTATGTCTTACATATATATAAAGTATATCTACACATGGAAATTGCGCGCTTAAGTTTTTTTGTTACATTTGTTTACAATTGCCAAAATTTATCTATTTGACATCAATCTATAATAATCCTAAAATGTAGATAGGATAGAAAATGATTAAGTTTGCGCAAGATATAAACAAAATGAATATCGATGAAATCAAAGAGTTTATTGTCGACTCTTTTTTCACGCATATTATTGAAAATAAATCGTTTAAACAACAAGAATTAAACGATATTCATAAGCTTTTAATTGCGCATAAAGTTTTTGATTATGTTTCTATTATTATGTCTTATATTGCGATAAACAATTATCGTCAAGGCGCGCGCTATTACCAAACTTTAAGCCTTTTAAATGACGCAAAATATCTTGCAAATTCGTCTGATAGTTTACTTGCGCAAAAAATAAACACCTTTTGTATCGGATTGATTGAATATTTTGAAAAAAATATTGATATTGCGTCGAATTTAATTAAAGCAAGCTTGTATATTAAGCTGGGCGAGGATAACAAGCGTTTTGATGAAGAAATATTGAAATATAAACAAAAAATAGAAAACCAAAACGTCAAAAAGGCAATTGCGGCGACTCCGCCTTCTTTTGTTTCAAGCGAAATTAAAGATGACGCACTTTTAGCACTGTTGCAAGTTGGAAGAACAATCGCCGTTGAAACAAATATAGATAGCCTTTTGACAATCATTGCGCAACAAATTCAACAGGCACTAAATGCTGATAGATGTACTGTATTTTTGCTTGATGATGAGCACAATGAGCTTTGGAGCAAAGTTGCGCTAGGGCTTGAAATGCAAGAAATTCGTTTTCCTGCAAGCAAAGGTTTGGCTGGTCATGTTGCGCTTACTGGTGAAACAATAAACATCAAAAATGCGTACGAAAGTGAATATTTCAACAAAGAAATTGACGTTCAAACAGGCTATACAACAAAAAACATTCTCTGTATGCCAATTCGTAATCTATCCCATCAAATTGTTGGAGTTTTCCAAGTTTTAAACAAATTTGAAGGCGATTTTACGCAAAAAGACGAAGATTTGTTGATTGCGATTGGTTCAAGTGCTGGGATTGCTTTAGAAAATGCGAATTTGTTTGAAAAACAAAAAAAATTAATCGAAGAGCAAAAAACACTTTTTTCTAGCTTTATTGATACGCTTTCAGCCTCAATTGACGCAAGAGATAAAATAACATCTGGTCATTCAAGACGCGTGATGATGTATGCGTGTTTAATTTGCGACGTTGTGAAATTGAGTGAAGAAGAAAAAGAAACAATCAAAAATGCCTCTTTGTTGCATGATATCGGCAAAATCGGGATTAAAGATTCGGTTTTACAAAAAGAAGGTAAATTAACAAGCGAAGAATATGAACATATTAAAGAGCATGTTCGCTTGACACACAGCATTTTAAGCAGAGTTTATTTTTCAAAAAATTTCAAAGAAGTTAATCAAATTGCTTCATCTCACCATGAGAAATATGATGGAACGGGTTATTTTAAAGGCTTAAAAGGTGAAGAAATTCCTTTGGGCGGAAGGATTTTAGCCGTTTCAGATGTGTTTGATGCTATTACTTCAAAAAGACACTATCGTGACAAAATGAATATCAAAGATGCGCTCGACATTATGATTGAGGGCAAAAATAAGCATTTTGATGAAAATTTGGTCAATGCGTTTTTTAACATTTCGGTCTATGATATCTTGAAAGTTATCACAAGCGAATTAAATTGTGATTTTGATGACGAAAAGAGTTTATTAAAAGAGTTTAATTTAAACGATTTATATGCTATTGTATTAAAAGAAAAGCTTGATTTTAAAGAACAAAAATTGGTTGAGATTTTCAATAAATTCTATCATTACAATAAGTAGGCTAAAAGGGTGTAAAAATGAAATTTTTGGGGAAAAAAGCAGTTTTATTTTTCTTTTCTTTCCTTTTTTTGTCGCAAAGTTCTCTTTTATTAGCCCAAGATAACCTATTAGAGCCCATCTCAAACAAAACGGAAACAAATTCAAAGGGCGCTTTTAATCTTGCAAATATTGTAGATACAATTTTAAAAACCGATAACACCCCTCAAACACTTGATTTAAAAGCACAAAATCGAAAAGATTTTTTAAATATTTCAACAAAATTTAATCAAGGAAATGCAAAAGTTGCATATGATGAATATGAAAAATTAATTGAAAAAATAGATAATGATAACTCTCTTTTGGCTTTATCAAAGGTTTTTTATGAAATTGGATATTTTTCTTTGTCCTTAAAAGCGCAAGAAAAAATTTTTTACAAAAACCAATTTTATGAAAATCTTTTTGATTTAGATAAAGCATATAAACCTAAAAAAACTTTGACAAAGGAAGAAGAAATATATTTTGCAAAATTGTATAGCAATATTTATTTTGCAAATCTTGCCCAAGAAACAATCGTTGATTTAACCCATAAAAAGCACGACATTAAACCTGAGTATCAAAAAAATGATTACGCAAATTTGATGTTATCAAGAGCATATTACATTCAAAAACAATATCCATATGCGCTTCATTTTGTTTCAAAAGCGCTTAATTTAAACCCAACAAATTTGCAATATCAATTGCATAAAATTGATATTCTGTTGGCAATGAAAAAATATAAAGAAGCAAAAAGTTTGATTGAAAAAGTGGAAAAAAACGCAATAGTTTTCCAAGATAAATTGCAAATTAAAAAAGAAATTGCGCTTGCAAATTTGACAAAAGATGACAAAGAAAAGAAATATTTTGTTGCAAACAAAAGTTTTTTAGAAGGTAATTTTGAAAAAACAAAAAAAGATTGTCAAAATATTTTAAATTTTGATAAAGATAACGTTAATGTCATTTCGCTTTTTGCAAAAAGCGAGCTTGCGCTTGGAAATATTGAAAGAGCAAATGTTTACTATGTTAATGCGTATCGCGTAAATAAAAATAATCCAAAAACAATGGTTGGAATTGGGGATATTCGCTATTTACATGGCGATTATAAAAACGCGATAAAAATCTATAAACAAGCGTTAAACAAAGATAAAAACAATTATGAAATCATAATTAAATTAGTTTGCGCGCTAAGAGAATATGCAAAAAAACCAAAAGAATTGAAAAAATATGAGCAAATGCTTGAAAAAATGCCAAAAAGCGAATATCTAAGCTATTACAATTCTGCTTTAACGATTGCAAACAAAAATGATGTTTTAAAAGAGGATTTTTTAAAGCGTACATTGACTTTTAACCCATTACATGAAAATTCATTAGGGCAATTAATTGAGCTTTATTTAAAAAATAAAAACTATGAAATTGCTCAAAATTTGCTCTATGATGTGTCTTTCACATTAGAAAAAAATTACTATTACTATTATCTTTGCGCTTTATATAATGAAGCAATAAATAAAAACGAAAAAGCAATTCAATATTACAAAAGTTCCTTAAATTTAAATCCAAACTTTGAAATTGCGAACAAAAGACTTTTGAAATTGATTCCTGATACAAATAGCGAGGAAATATAATTGGTTATTACAACAAAAAGTGCCACTGTCATTGGTTTAGAAGTTTTTGAAATTAATGTTGAAGTAGATACTATTAATTCAATTCCGCAAGTTGCAATTGTCGGCTTGCCAGATACAGCAATATCTGAAGCAAAAGAAAGATTAAGATTGGCGATTAAAAACGCGGGTTTTTCTTTTCCGCAAACAAAAGTTGTAATCAACCTTGCGCCAGCTGACCTTAAAAAAGAAGGTTCATCATATGATCTTGCTATGGCGGTCGGGATTTTAATTAAAGAAGGAAATATCAAACAAAATGATTTTTCAAATATTGCTTTCTTGGGTGAATTATCGCTAGATGGCTCTTTAAGAAGCATAAATGGGGTTTTGCCTATTGTTTCAAATTTGAAAAAGCTTGGGCTTGAGCGCGTAATTTTACCATTTGAAAATTTAAAAGAAGCAAGTTTTATAGATGAAATTGAAGTGTTGGGTGCTAAAAACCTTGCAGAAGTTGTTTCATATTTAAATGGTGAAATTGATTTATCTACAATGAAACAAAATGTGGAAGATTTTTTGGGCGCTTCGCAAGATTTTTCGCAAGATTTTTCTTTTGTAAAAGGGCAAGCACAAGCAAAACGCGCGCTTGAAATTGCCGCAGCTGGTGCACATAATGTTTTAATGTCTGGGTCTCCTGGTTCTGGTAAAACAATGCTTTCACGCGCTTTTATGTCGATTTTACCGCCATTAGAAAAGCAAGAAGCGATTGAATTAACCAAAATTTATTCTATTTCGGGACTTTTAGACAAAAGCAACCCCTTAATCACAACTCGTCCTTTCCGCTCGCCTCACCATAGCGCAAGCGCTGTCGGGATTATTGGCGGTGGGTCAAATCCAAAACCTGGGGAGATAACATTAGCTCATAGGGGCGTTTTGTTTTTAGATGAAATGGTTGAATTTCCAAGACAAACGCTTGAAGTTTTAAGACAACCATTAGAAGACGGCGTTGTTACAATTTCAAGAGCGCAGACAAGCGTTCAGTATCCTGCAAATTTCATATTATTAGGTGCTATGAATCCTTGTCCTTGCGGATTTTTAGGGGATAGCAAGAAAAATTGCACATGTTCTGAGTTTCAAATAAATCGCTATCGTTCAAGATTATCTGGACCATTATTAGATAGAATTGATATTCAAATAAAAGTTCAAAGGCTAAATGATGATGAGCTTTTAAATAATCAAACAAATGCTGAAACATCTGAAACGATTAGAAAAAGAGTTATTCAAGCAAGAAAAATTCAAAAAGAAAGATATAAAAATGATGGAATTTTGGTCAATTCTGAATTGACGCCGAAATTAATCAAAAAATATTGTAAAATTGATGACAAAACAAAACAGTTTTTAAAAAATGCCATAAATCAGTTTGAACTGTCCGCAAGAGCATATGACAGATTGTTGAAAATTTCAAGAACTATCGCCGATTTAGAAGGTACAAGTGAAATTAATGTTTCACATATTGCACAAGCCTTGCAGTTGAGAAATTTTTAACTGTTTTATTTGTATGAAAAAAGATAAAATCCCTTGCATGTCGCGTCTTTTACATGTAAAATTATTTTATTAAGAATGAGGTAATGTAGATGAAAAAAGTATTGTTTAATATTATTGCCATGTTAGCGTTGAGTGTTGGTGTGCAAGCTGCAACATATGAGCTTGAACAAGGTCCCGCAAGTTACCCTGATTTGCCAAAAGACCACTGGGCATATGAAGCTGTTACGTTTTTAACAGACCATAAAATCACCGTTGGTTACCCTGATGGGTTATATAGACCTGATCAAAAAGTTACTCGTGGCGAATTTTCAACAATGGTAATTAAAGCATTAGGGCTATACGAAAAAGATACAGCTCAAATTTTCCCATACAAAGATATCGACAAACACTGGGCAAAAAGAAATATTCAAGTTGCATCATATTATGGTTTAGTTAAGGGCTATCCAAACGATTTGTTTTATCCAAACAACGACGTAACAAGAATGGAAGCTTTGAATATCGTTTTAAACGCATTGTCACCTGAAAATATTGATTCTGAACAAGCAAAACACTTTGTTTCTGTATATAGCGATTATTCTGAAATTCCTAATTGGGCTTTAATTGCCGCTGGTCAATGTCAAATGTTAGGGATTGTTTATAATACTCCAGGACATGAACATACACTTGAACCAATGCGCCCTGCAACTCGCGGTGAATTGGCAAAATTTGTATTCAACATGATGAATTATGTTAAAGAAATTCCAAGCGACAAAATTAAAGAAGAAATTCAACCAAAAAAACCTGCTGAACCTAAAAAAGCAGACGGCTATATTTTAGATAACGTATATTATGACGAAGAATATGCTGTTATTCCAAAAGGAACTGTTTTACCAATGACAGTTGATAAATGTTTGAACGCTAAAAAAGTTCAAGAAGGCGAAACTTTTGTTGCTCGTGCGCCATTTAACTATGTGACAAGAGAAAAATATGTCGTGGTTCCTGTTGGTGTGCAAGTTGATGGCAAAGTTCACAAAGTTAAACGTCCATTGAGATTTTTCAAAAATGCTTATATGGCTTTGACTATGTCAAACGTTATTAATAATAAAGGTCAAAAAGATTTAAAACTTATGCCGGGTCTTGCTGAGCGCGACGCCGACATGAGAATTATCCGCAACGACCCTTATTTAACAAGAACAAGATATAACATCATTAAAGGTCAAAATGAATATATCCACAAAGGACAAAGAGTGAACTTTGTTTTACTTGAACCTTTAAGAGTTAAAATCTTTAATGTTGATGAAGATATTTAAAAGTTAGGTTTATAGAAAATGGCTCTTGCAGTTTGCAGGAGCCATTTTTTTGTTGATGTCTTGAAGAATGTTTTGAAATAGTGTATAATAAATTTATACTTTTATTTAAAATTATATTTATAATTTGTATTGCTTTTTTAAATTTATTTTATTGGTTGGAATTAATTAATTAACGAGGAGGAATTATGCAAAATATTATTCATTTAGGCATGAAGTTCAAGAAAAAGAAGCCATCTTTGACGCGCGAAAAAGTTTTATCTTTAATTAAAAAAGAGTTACCTAATGAAAAGGTGCTTTACGCAACAAAAGAAGAATTAATTGAAATTTTAAAAAACGAAAGAAAAGAAAAGTTTTTACTAGAATTTGAAAGATTAAACAATCAAACGCTCGAAGAAAAAATTAAAGAAGTTTTAGAATTTATTGAATTTATTGCTCAAAAATTAAGTAAAAAACAGGCGATTATTGCACTTCAAACAGGTTTGAGCTTGTTAAATAAAAACAGGAAAAATTGCATTATTGAAGCAAAAAATGCTTTAAAAGAAGATGGAATTTATGGAATTAAGACAAAAGCTTCTTTGCATGAAGCGTGCAAAAATTACAATTCAAGAGTAATTAAGAAATATATTTTAAAAGCTGTTTTAAATAATATCATTTTTGATACTAAAAATGATGAAAATGTTGATACGGCAAAATTGTTGAAGAATATAAAATTAAGTTTGGAGGAAAAAATTTAAATGTCAGAATTTGTTTTAAAGGGTGGAATTAGCTATATTGACTATATTTGGAGAAGTGAAGACGGGGCTTGTGAAAAATGTCAAATGTTAAACGGGCAAAAGTTTACTGACCCAAATGAAATTCCAAATAAACCTCACCCAAATTGCAGATGTTGGGTTGAAGTGAGCGAGGGAAATAATGGTAATGGCGAAGGTGAAATAGATTATTCAAATTCTAGTGAATCTTGGGAAGATGATGAGCTTTGTGATTGCAATGAACAATATCTTGATAATTTGATATTTGAATTAGAAAAAGGTAAGGGTGATGCGCAAAGTTTGGCAGCTGATTATAGTAAACTAGAGTTTAAATTATTAGACTCACAAAAACATTTTGAAGAGATAATACAAAGTTATAAAAATATGCTTCAAGAAGTAGAAAATGAAATCAAGGATCATTTAGCTTTTTGCAGTAATGGCTTAAGTGAAATCTGGGATGAAATTAACAAAAAAATAGACGAATTGTCAACGCTAATAAAATCTGCAGTTACATTAATTGAATTTAACAAGACGCAAGAAAAAGTTGTTTTGTATTTTATATCCCAATATGTCATTTTACTGCATGAGGCCTATGTTTTAAAAAGAGCAGGAATGGATAAATATAGACATTCTGTTGCAAATTGCAAAGGTGCTCAATTAGGTGAATTTGGCGAAGCAGCTGCAACTATGCTTAGTGATTTTAAAGAATATTACGACCAATGGGAAGATGTATATGCAAAATCCCATGGCGTAACTATAGAAGAAGCCAAGGCGGATTCTGAAAGAGACCAAGTTGCAAATAGATTAGGAAGATTAAGAGGCAAAGAAAATCCAACTTGTGATTGCAGAGAATTGATGAAAGATTTAATTCCTAAATCTCATAGAAACAAATATTAACTATTTATTCCGTTTGATATTAAAACTTCTGCAATCCACACATAGGAAATAATGAAACATGCTATCATAAAGATTAAATTTAAAACAATTATTAACCAGCTGTTAAATGTTTTATTTTTGATTATTATTTTTTTACAAAAAGTATAAAACAAAATCAAACTGCACAAGGGAAGCAAAACGCAATTAAGTTTAAATAAAAAATATACAAAATGTCCAACATTGTTTGGTGGGTTTGTCATTGCAATTTTATATGTAAACAAAAAGGCTAATATAGGGATAGCTATAATAATTGGTAATATGATTAGTGTTATTGCAAGAAGTTTATCAATTTTGTTCATAAATTTAATTTTAGCACTTAAACAATATTTTCAGCTATAAAATTAATAAAAAAAGCCAAAACGAAAATTAACCCGTAAATCAAAACTAAAAGCAAATTCCATTCGAAAAATTTTTTATTTTTGCTTTTGAAAAAACATTGAATAATTAAGCAAATGATTAGTATTGGTAATAAAATTGGAATTATATAAATTAAAAAATCAATGATTTTATTAGCAAATAAAGTAAAAAAGGTTGAAAAATTTTTAAATTTAAAAATTGTTGCAAGAGCAATTATAAAAAGAAAAATTGCAAGTGGAATAAAAGCAAGAACACATGAAGCAAAATATAAAAAATAATGATATATTTTATTATAAAAATTCATATGTTGATTTTAGCATATAATTAAATTATGAAAAAATTTATAAAACAGATATTCATTGTACTTAAGTCAATAATATATGCATTATGAATAATATTTGTTGGACTGTTTGCCTTTTTTGTTTTGTTTGCATTATTTGTGATTATATTATCGCCAATTTTGCCCAAAAGTGACTATTGTTTAGAAGATGGGGACTGCAAGATTGGAAGAATAATTATAGTTGATGATAAAGAAATTAAAATAGACAAAAATACTTGTCTTAAAAATAACTGGATTTGGCATGATAAAGGAAATTATTGCAAAATAAAAAACACAAAATTTCACCCAAAAGAAATTATTTATGAATAAATCATTTAATTATTTTTTTGTAGGTATAAATTTTTACTGTTCAGATTGTTTTTTAAGTGCAGTTTCAAGCGTTTTGATTTTATTTTCCAACGTCTTAACTCTCAAAGACGAATCATCTGCGCCGATAGCTTTTTTTTCGTATTGTCTTTTTAAACTTTTCAATTCTTTTTTAATTTTATTTGCATAAATCAAAAAAATCACACTTGCAAACAAAATACCTGCAAGAAAATAATAAAAATCTACTAAATTAATTGTCAGTTGCATTTTTACTCCTTAAAAAATTTAATACTTTAATAAAATCTTTGCTGAAAGCTTCTTCTTTTAAGCAAAATTCCATTCTTTCATTTGTTTTTGGGTGATTGAAAGAAAGAAAATAGGACTGCAAGAGTTGTTCTTGGGTTTTTAAATTATAAAATTCGTTTCTCATTAAACCACCTGCACCATAGAGGCTGTCGCCAAAAATTGGGTGATTAATAGAGGATAGGTGCGCTCTTATTTGGTGAGTTCTTCCTGTTTTAAGTTCTAATTCAACCAAGCTTGCGCCTTTAAATTCTTCTTTAACTTCAAAATGCGTTATCGCCTCAAGCCCTTCCCCGCATGGTGCTATCATCATTTTGACATTGTCTTTTAAATAATGTACAAGTGGTTTATCTATTATTCCTTTTTTTTCTTTAAATTCACCCAAGGCAATTGCCAAATATCTTCTAATTGCTGTTTTTTCGCCAATTTGTTTGGATAGATTGACGTGTGTTGAGTCATTTTTTGCTATCAACATCAGTCCAGAAGTATTTTTATCTAATCTATGGACAATTCCTTGGCGCTCTAATCCGCCAATAGATGATAATGTATCAGGGCAATAGGCCAAAAGTGCGTTTACGAGCGTTTTTTGGCGTTCATGTTTTGTTGGGTGACACAAAATATCTTTTGGCTTGTTTAAAACAATTAAATCATCATCTTCATAGATAATATCAAGCTTAAAATCAAGCGGGATAAGCTCATCTGACGGGTTTAAAAAAGCTTCAAAGTCTTCTTTAAAGGTGATTTTGTCGTTTAATTTTGTTTTATATGACGGTTTTTGAATTTTCTCGTTTACAAAAACATAGCCCTCTTCAATTAAAGAAGAAATTTTGCTTCTTTGATATTTTTCAAAATATTCAACCAAAAAAACGTCTAACCTTTTTTTGATATTGTTTTCGTTATCAATTACTATCATATTCGCCTTTTTTGTAACTTAAAACAATATAAACAAAATATATTATAATACCAACGCAAATCATTATGTCGTAACTATTAAAAACGGGAAAATCGACAAAATTTAGCTTAATGTAGTCAATGACATAGCCATATTTTAACCTTTCAATGACGTTTCCAAGCGTTCCTGCGCAAAAAAGAGTGGAAGACAATAAAACTAGTTTGTCGCTAAAGCAAACGTGTTTAAAAACGTATCCTGTGATATATGAAACGGCGACAAGTCCCAATATTGCAAGGATTAAAGCGCTATTTTCAAAAATTCCAAAGGCACCGCCCGAATTGTTTACATGTACAATTTGAAAAACTGGATTATTAATGTTTTCAATGATTGAATTGAAGCTGATTTTTTTCAATTGTCTTGCAAAATCAAGAAAAATAACCGTCATCAAAAAGAAGAAAATGAACGCTTTTTTATCTTTCAACATTAAATTTCTCCCTCTGTCAAAAGACGAAACATATTTTTTTCCATGTTTATTCTTTTCATTAAATATGCCATACCGAGAATTTCAATCTTTGCTTTGGTTTCTTCTTCGTTTATGCTGACTTTTGTAAAACCAATTGAAGCCACGCCATACTCATTAATATTTTTATTATTTGCTCTAACAAGGCGCTCTAAATCGCCATTTTCTGGTATTTTTCGAAATTTATCGTCGTAATCTTTGGGCGGATAAGCAACCTCTTCTTTTGTAATTGACGCAAGGGCAATGATATCTTCTGGGGTGTTCATTTTTAAAGAAATATCATATTCTTCGCCACTTTTAACAAAAACAGGGGTAATTAAATCCATGTCTATTTTTTTGGCAATTCCATATTTCAATGACGTTTCTTCCATTAAAATATCTTCGCTGATGATTTTCCAAACCCCGTTTTCTTTTTTTAAATATAAATTCCAAGAGCTTGAGCCTTTTAAAAGCCCTGTTTTGTCCTTGAGCTTTTCTTTTTCATCAGGATAAACTATCGCTTTTGTTTCATCTGACATTTGAACCAAAGCCCAATTGTCATATGCCATTATGTTATTAATTTTTGTTTTATATTTCATGTTTTTATAAGAAGAATGTGTTTTGTTCAACATTTCAATTAAACTTGAAATATCAAAACCGTCAGTGCTGATATAGTCTTTGTGGTAAAAGCTTTTTAGCTTTTCAAGGTCATAATCTTGCATTGCTTTTGTGTGCTTTTTAACAGTTGAATAGACCTCTTTTTTGTTTTTGTCTGTTGTAAAAATATTTGATAAATTACACCCAAAACAAGCAACATTGCTTGCCAAAAGACTTATAACAAAAAATGATAATATTTTTTTCATTTACATATCCTTCTTGAAAAGCAGATAATATTTTTTTAATCCGTAATATAAAATCATATCCCAATATTCGCCCTTGTCGTTAAATTCGATATATGCTTTTGGGATAGGTGTTCTTTGGTTTCTGTGTCCCCATTTTGTGCCAATGAAATCCATTGTTTTCTTTTTGATTTTTTCATAGGCATTTGGTTTCGGGTGGGGGAATTTTTCTTCGTAAAATTCTTCAACAACAATATCTTCATTATAAACAGGAATTGTATAAACAACTCTGCCATTTTCTTTGAATAAAATATATGTTTTGCCATTTTTTTCGCGAGGAGTTAAAAGATAATATCCTGGAGGAATTACTTTTGATTTATAGATTATGTTGATTCCGCTTCTAAACAAAGGATATGGTGAATACATATATTTTGTATAGTCGTCGGCTTGGTTTGGGTCAATCCCAAAGATATATTCAAAATCTGCCTCTTCAAGATTTTCGTATATTTTTTCGTAATCATCTAAGTCAGTTTTTGGTATATTTTCGTTTGCAAATGAAAAATTGATACTTAAAAAAGTAAGTAAAACAAGAAAGAATGAACCGATTTTTTTTGTATAATTTGCCATAATGTCTTAATTAATGCTACCATATTGACTATGGAAAATAAAGTATTACAGAAAAATATAGCCCATATAGATGCTTATGATGGAGAGCTTGCTAATAAACTTTTAAGGTTCGAAAACGAAAAATCAAATCTTCAATTAGTTCAATCAGAAAATGGGGAGTATAATCTTTTTTTCCAAAACGAATTGCTCCATGACTCAACCAATCCGACCCTTGAAGCAAACAATATTGCCCAAAAAATTCAAACAGATAACGCGCTAACTATTGTCTATGGGCTTGGTTTGGGCTATTTGCCAGATATTATTGCGCAAAAAATTAAAAATTTTCCAATAATTATTTATGAACCAAATATTGAATTAATTCATTATGTTTTATCTATTGCGCAAATTGATGCTTTATTTCAAAAAAATGTAATTTTGTGCCAAAACAAAGCGAAATTGTGCGAACATGTGAAAAATTTAGCCACAGATAATACAGACCTTTCAATTTCATTTTTAAATTCATATAAAAAATTATTTTTTGATGACATTAAAAAAACTTTTGAAAGTGCTCAAATGGCACAAGGGGAAAAGGTTGCAAACAAAAACACTTTATTTAAAAAGTCATATTATGCTTTTTCAAACGCGTTTAAAAATATCGACCAAATTTTAAAAAACCCTGATATCACAAAGCTTAAAAATGTTTATGAAGGAAAAACAGCGCTGATACTTTGCGCAGGACCGTCATTAGAAAAAAATATTGAAAGTGTCGCCAAAAATCAAAATAAATTTGTGATTTTTGCGCTAAATCCAACTTTAAAATTATTAAGCGAAAAAAATATCACTCCAGATTTTGTTTTTGATATTGAAACAGCAGATAACTATAAACAGTTTGAAAACATTGATTTATCTAGTTCTTGCCTTGTTGCAGAACCTTTTATAGAACCAAAGGTGATGAATTTAAAAACAAGAAAAACTTTTAACTATATCTCACAAGATAACTTCATTAACCCTTGGTTTAGAGATTGTTTTGATATAAAAGAAGATTTAAAAACGTACGGCAGTGTTTCAAGCACGGCTTTTTACAGTGCGCTTTTAATGGGTTTTAAAAAAATCATTATGCTTGGGCAAGATTTAGCTTATAGTGACGGAAAGTGCTATACTAAAGGTGCGCAATTTGAAGAATTAGAGTGTGTTTTTGATGAAGTTGAAAACAAATATAAAATTGTAGCAAAGGATTTTGAAAAATTTGTTAAAAAAATAAAAATTGATAGAATTACTGACGAACAAGCACTTTTATGGGCAAATGAACATATTAAAAATTTGAACGATAATATTCACACTGTTATGTCTCAAGAGAACAAACCCTTGCCGACCCAATATGGCTATGCGTTTTTTATTGATGTTTTTTCAAAAATGGCTATTGAGACAAAAGAAAAATATCCAGACATTGAATTAATTAATTCTTCCTGTGGCGGTGCACAAATTAATGGCTTTGTTAACATGCCTTTGAATGAAGCTATATCAGGGCTTGGGGATATTGAAAAGATTAATTTTGAAAGTGTTCAAAACGATTATGATAAAGAAAAATTTGAATTAAAATATTTAAAAACTGAGCAAAATTTGAAAAAATTAAAAGAGGCAATTTTGAATTTGCAAAACGTGAATAAGGCACTATACAACGAATTGAATACCAAAAAAATCTTTACCCATAACGCAAATAAGCTTCTTTTAAAACATGTCCAATGTTTAATTGCGCTTGAAGAATTTAAAAAAGAAGAAGATTTAAAAACCTTTTTAATGGCGTATATTGCGCCATTGGCACCTTTTGTTTTGAGTGCAGATTATAGCGATATTAAAAGTGCAAAAGAAAAATTGGAAAAGCTAAATTTCCGCACAAATCGTGCTTTAACATTTTATCCAATATAAACTAGCAAATGGTCAAACGCTTGTCGTTTAGCAACTTTTCAGTGTCAATGATTTGATAAATTTCATCATTTTTCACAAATTCCAACATTTTATCATCTTCTTGTTTTTGGATTTTGTTTTGAATGATTTCTTCAAAATCTATATTCATATTTTCGCAAATTTCGTCTGCTAAAATTCCAATTTTAAACTCTTCAGAGTTTAAAATAATTAAAGTTGATTTTTCTTTGATTTGCGTTTTTGTAGCGCCATACAAGGAACGAATGTCTAAAATACAGATGTAATCACCTTTTATGTTAATTAATCCCATGATATATTCAGGACAATTTGGCACTTTGATAAATTTTTGGTCGTTTAATCTGTGAAATTCTTTTATGCTTGCAAGATTAATGTAATATTTTACATCATTAATTGAAAAAGAAACCCCTCTGTCATAAAGCGGTGTATCAATTTGCGCTAAATCGTTGTTGTATTGGTATAAAAGGGTTTTTCGCTCTTTTAAAATTAGCGTTGTTTGTTCGTCAGTTTTAATGAAATTTTTTGCAGTTTTTTCATCTTGAATTTCACCTTTATAATTTTCAAGATATTTTTGGATATTTTCAACGTTTAAAATATAGATATTTTCTTCGTTTTCAATAAAAATTCCATCATAAAAATCGTTTTCTTTTTGAAAAGGAAGATTATGAATATTTGTAGCGTTTAGCTTTTTAATATCTATGACTTTGTCGCACAAAAATGCTAAAGTTGCGTTTTGAGTTTTTGCAACAATAATTTTTGCATTTGTGTCGTAGACAATTCTTTCTTTTTTGAAAAGTTCTCTTAAATCAATGACGCTGATTGGTTTTTCTTCGTGTTTAATCAGCCCTAAAACGCACGTTGGCATTTCAAGCGGATAATCAAATTCAATGATTTTTACGATTTCTTGAACGGCTTTTGTTTTAAGAGCATATTTTTTAGAATCGACTTCAATTAAGGTGAAATTTTTGTCGTTTTTTTGTTCAATTAACTTATTTTCTTCTTTTATTGCTAAATTATCCATAATTTTACAGTTTTTGTATTGTTTCTAGCGTTTTTCTCGCCGTTTTTTGTGCTTCTTTCAGGTCAAATTTGCCATTAAAATTGCAATTTGACACCCCAATTAAACTTTTCAAATTTAATCCTTCAATAGATATGCTGTTAAGCGCGTCATTTAAGGATTTTAAACGTTTTTGCGCGAGCTCGTTTTCTTTTTCAAAAATGACCAAGCTAAATTCATCATCTGCTTCTTTAAATATTTTTTCGTCATTTTCTAAATATTGAGTGATTATTTGAGTTATTTTGATATTTAAAATATCAATATCTTCAATGCTTAAATAAACCGCTAAATCTTGGTAATTTGCGATTTTGACAATTGCGCAATAGGCGCTATATTCGTTAATCTTTTCAATATTTTTTTCAAGTTTTATGGAGTTATTTGTGAAATATTTTTCTGTTTTCTTTTTTTGTGAATTTTTTTTGACAAATCTTGTTCTAAAGAAATTAAACAAAATATTTTCTAAAAACTCCTTGTCCTCATTGGTTAAAAGATGAGTTTTAAGAGAAAAAATTGTAATTTTTCCTATGTTTTTGTCTAAATAATTAAAATTAAACTCAACTTTTGATGAAAAATCTTCTTTTAAATGAATAATTTTTAAATTTGGCGCGTATTGTTTGTTTAAAACAGGCGTTTTGCCGTCATATTCTTTTAAAAGAGTGCTTTGTAAAATTGGGCTTAAAATGATATTTCTTATATCAAAAAAGATTGTTTTGCCCTCTTCTTCATCTTCCACGCAGGCAATTGCAAGGTTGTAGTCGATTGATGAATAAAGAATATTAAAGCAATCTGACAAGATTTTTTTATCGTCATTTAAAAAGTTGACATGTTCGAGTTTTTCTTTAATGCTTTCAAGCGAATTAACCGTGTTTGATTCAATTTTTTTGATATTTTCTTCAACTTTTTCTTTTTTTGTATTTAAAATTTCGTTTTTATATTTTTCTGGAAGCGGATTTTTTTTGCAAGTTTCATTCGCAAAAGAGATTAATTCTTCGACATTTTTTTCTTTTGAAAAGAAAAATTCTGGTCTTTCTTTTTTAAGGTATAACTTCACGTTATTTTCTGGCAAAACGCTATAAATAATTATAGGAATTTTGGAAATTTTTTCGTCATTTCTAATTGTTTTAACAAGTCCAAAACCACTAACGTGGGGCATTATAGCGTCTGTTATGATTAAATCTGGCGCAATTTCATAGATTGTTGAATATGCTTCAATAGAATTTTTGACAATGCGAACTTGCCAAAAATCTTTTGAAAATTTCATCTTCAAAACGTTCAATTGAAGCGAACTATCATCTATTATAATTACTTTTTTTGTCATAACTTAACTTATTTACTATAATTAATTATAATTAGATTATACAATTTTTTATTAAAAGGTGGAATATGTCAAAAGAAGTAAATAATAATAGAATTAGCTTTAATCGTGAATTAGTAAAAAAACAAATTATTGATTGTTTTGTATTGTTTATAACAATCGCAATTGTTTTCTATGTTGTACATTTTCTAGAGTTTTCCGGTTATGAGCTCGGTATTACTCTTGGAGTTTTATATTTAGTTACTTTTTTGGCATTTGAATTTAGCAAAAATTCAATTAAAAATAAAATCGAAAATGTCATTACAACAACTTCCGATAAAACAATCACAGACATTAACCTAATTCAAAATAAAAATTTTGCACAAAAAGAAAAAAATGCAGTTTCAAGTTCTAGAATTAAAAATGTTCAAGAACTTGTTGAAAATTTGCAAAAATTTTCTTTTGATATGAAGGAATTAATAACAAAAACTCAAGAAAAAACAGACGAATCATTAAATTTTACAAATAATGAATATGGCGCTGTTAAATCAAATATTGAAAAAATGTTTTCAATCAGACATAAAATTCAAACAATTGCAGAATTAATTTTGGAATTGTCAGATTTTGTTCAATCAATTTCTTCAACTGTCGGTCTTGTTGAAGATATTGCTGAGCAAACAAATCTTTTGGCGCTTAATGCGGCAGTAGAAGCGGCGCGCGCAGGCGAACACGGCAAAGGCTTTGCGGTTGTTGCGTCTGAAATTAGAAAGTTGGCTGATGAATCTAAGCAAGCGACAACAAAAATTATTTCTTTGATTAATGATATTCAACAAACAGCAAATTCAACTGTTTTAGCGACAGAAGAAGGCACAAAAGAAATCGAATCTGGTTTAGAATTGGCACATTTAATCAGTGAAAATATTGAACAGTTAATCGGTGCTATGAGCGAAATTTCAATGAATATGAAAGAAATTATTTTCTCATCAAATCAAATTAACCAAGATAGCGTTTCAACTGACGGTTATGTTAAAGAAATTTCTCAAATGGTTGAAGAAAACCGCAAAATTAACATTGAGAACGAAACAATTTTTGAACAAATTGAAACAACTTCAAACGACCTAAAACAATCCATATAGGGCAAAAAGAAAAATATGGAATTTCAAGAAAATGAATTGAATGAAATATTAAATATTTTTCAGCAGGAAAGTGCTGAAATTATTGCTTCTATGGATGAAAAATTGCTTGCAATTGAAAAAGAAAAATCTCCAGAGCTTGCAATGCAGTTGTTTCGCGACGCCCATTCATTGAAGGGCTCGGCTAGAATGCTTGGTTTTGATGACATTCAAAATATTGCACACAAAATTGAAGATGTCATAAGCCTCATTAAAGAAGATGGGCTTCAAGTCACAAATACTGTCACAGATACAATTTCGGAATGTCTTGATTTTATTATGGGCTTGATTAATAAAACTGTTGAAAACAAGACAGAATTTAAAAGTGATGAAATTGGTCAATATATTCAAAAATTGGAAAATATTGTAAATCAAAAACAAGAAATTGAAGAAAAAGAAGAAGACTATACCCCGCTCAAAAAGCAGCTTTTGCCTGTTTTGGATAGAATTGAGCAGATAATAATTGATATTTTATATATAGTTTCAGATGCAAGAAGTAGAAATGTTTTTTCGGACATTTATGAGATTGAATTTAAGATAAACAAGCTTGTTGATATTTTTAGAAATATTGAAAGCGAAAAAATTTTTTCAATCAACAACTGTGCTCAAAATGTTTTGACGGCTTTAGATAAATTTAAAGTTCAAGAAAATAAAGAATTTGTTTTTTTAGATGTTAATTCGACGGTTTCTCGCCTGATTGAGATGCTTTGCGCTCTGTTTGATGGGGAAAAAATTAAAAAACAAAACTATTACGAGATTGTTGATGAGAAATTAAATTCTAAAAATGAAGTAACAACAATTAACCCAAAAGATATTAAACTAAACGAAATTGATGAAATTATCGCAAGAGTTTCTCTTCTTGAAGTCAGCGAAAATCATTTTGATGAGGTTTTATTGCTTGTAAATAAAGTATTTTTGAGCGCTCAAGATGATGAAATCAAAGAAGTTTATAAAAATGTATTAGATTTATTAAAAATATACAAAAACAAAGAAAAACCAATCCCAAAAGATGTTTCAATGGGGCTTGTTGAAACGCTTGAAGCGATTAAAACAAACGATATTAAATTAATTCAAGAAGTACATAAAAAATCTGATGTAATCAAGATTATGGCAAATTTTAAGCCACAAAACGAAAAAGTTAAAGAGGTCAATCTTGAACAAACGCAAAAAGATATTTTGAATACGATTACAAATTCAGAAATTAAAACCCTTAGAATTGACTCAAACAAGCTTGATAATTTGGTTGGACAAATCGGAGAATTGATTGTTTCAAAAATTAAGACAAATGAACAACTGTCTCTTGTTAAAAAGATTAATTCTGATATTGTTGATTGGCAAAAAAACTTTGTGAAAATGAATTATTATATCAAATATTTTGATAAAAAATATTTGTCTGACCCAATGCGCGAAAATCAGGATTATAGAAAAATTGTTTCATATAACAAGCAATTGAGCGCATTAAGCGAAATGCACATTGAAAATGTTTCAAATATTTTAAAAGAAGTGCAAAACTTATTTAAACAGTTGCAAGAGAGCGAAAGTCAGCTTAATTCAACAACAACAGAGATTGAAAACATGGTTAAAAACATGAGAATTTTGCCACTTTCAATTATTTTCCAATTGTTTCCAAGAATGGTGCACAACATTGCACGCGATAAAAATAAAAAAATTGACTTTGTTACAAAAGGCGCCGAGGTTTCAGCCGACAAAACGATTATTGAAGAAATAAAAATTCCTTTAATTCATATTATTAGAAATGCAATTGATCATGGGATTGAAGATGCGCAAACGCGCCGTGAGCTTGGCAAAAACCCTGTTGGTAGAATTGAAGTTGAGGCAAAATATAAAGATAATAAAGTTATCATTAGTGTTAAAGATGATGGCAGAGGGATAGATATTGAAAAAATCAAGCAAAAAGCGCTTGAGAAGAAGCTTTTGACCCAAGAAGAAATCTCTGCAATTAGTGATGAAGAATTGACAAATTTGATATTTTATCCTGGATTTTCAACAGAAAATTTTGTAACAGAGCTCTCTGGTCGCGGTTTGGGGCTTGATATTGTAAATAACAAAATTAATCAATTAAACGGCAGAGTAGACGTATTTTCGCAATTAAACCAAGGAACAGTTGTGCAAATAACTTTGCCAGCAACTGTTGCAACAAGAAAAGTGTTCATTATTCAAGAGCAAGAGCAACTTTTTGCGATAGATACGTCTGTAATTAAAACTATTGTTAGGGTTAATCCTGATGATATTTTTGAAAAAGACGAAAAGAATTTTTATATTTATAACAATGAGGCAATAGAAATTTATACCTTGTCTCAGATTTTAAACTTTGCAAATAAACCACGTGAAGCTCTTAAATATACGTTGATGATAATTGAAACAGAAAACGGCACTTGCGGGATTATTGTTGAAAAATTGGTATCTGACCAAGAAATTGTCCACAAAAAATTATCTCCACCATTATATAAAATTAAACATGTTTCAGGCATTACAACGCTTGCTAATGGCGAAGCTTGCTTGATTTTATCATCAAGTGATATTATTTCAACAATCAATTCAAGAAAGATTGGCATGAAAATTATCAGCAAAAATGGCATTATTCGCGCGCAAGAACATCTAGATAAAAAAATCTTAGTCGTTGATGATTCGCACACAACAAGAATTTTGCAAAAAAATATTTTGGTCAATAAAGGATATAACGTTTCAACAGCGACAAATCCACTAATTGCGCTTGAAAAAGCAAGAAATAACAAATATGACCTAATAATTTCTGATATTCAAATGCCACATATGAACGGTTTTGAATTTATTGGCGAATTAAGAAAAATTATAAACTACGAAACAATCCCAGTGATTGTTGTTTCGTCTGAGCCAATGGAAAATCATATTCAAGATATGGAATATGCAAGGGTTTCTAAATATATTCAAAAAAATTCATTCAAACAAGAAGAATTGATAAAAACAATCGAAGAAATTCTTCCTTAGTTTTCCATTTCTAATAACCCATCTACAAGGATAAATCTGCCCAAAGGCAAAACTTCGCAGTATTGTTTTAAGCTTTCGATAAAGCAATCATTTTCGCAAAAACCGCCAGAAATGCAGATTTTTTCAGGGTTTTTTGTAAAATTATAGGCATTATATGCAAGTCCATGGATAAATTTTGAAATTGCAATTTCTGGGTTTAAGCCTTTTGAAACGTCGTCCATAATTTTTTCTAAACCAAAAATTCCGCAAGTAACAGCATATTTTTCGGGGGTATATTTTAAGTTTTTGATGTCAACATCATAAAATTTTAAAAGCATTTCAACCGTTGCGCCCGTTGCACTTGCGCAACTTGCGTTCCAATCCATATCTTTAAATTTTTTATTTTGAAATTTGACATATTTAATATCTCTTGAGCCTAAATCAAGAGCTATAAAATCATCTTCTAAATATTTTTTAGCACCATATGAAAGCGCTACAACTTCGTTTTCATATTTGTTTTTGATTTTGTCTAGGCTATGACCTGTTGATTTTTCATAATCTAAATTTAATTTGCGAAATTCTGCGGTCGAAATAACCTTATATTCTTTTTTCCCGTCTTGGATTTCTAAGATTTTTGTCCAAGTTGTTCCTGCGTCAATATATCTTTTAATCATCTCAACCTCAAAAACGCTTCAATTTTTGCTTTTATTGAATTGGTTGGAATGGTATCTATATCAATAAAAAGCCCATTATATTTGTTTGCTAGGTGGCGCGCAATTTGTGTTTTAGAGCAAAAAGCTTGTGTGAAAAATATTGTTGGTAAATTTTCATCAACATACATTTCAAGTTCAAAATCTCCAGGATATCCCGCCTCGACTGCTCTTGTCCAGCCAAAAAGCTCGGTGTTATTTGGAAAAATATCTAAAATAGATAAATCATTTGGCGGTACGCCCCAAAAGCCAAATTGTGGTTTTGCTTTTTCAAGATAAGAATAGTCTTTTTGCTCATAAATATTTTTTGTAATTAAATTAATTTTTTCTTTTAATGGCAAATTGCTTTGGCTGATTGGCAGATTTAAGTCGTTAATGTTTGGACATTTGTCTTCAAAAATACTTTGAACAACCTTAAAGCCATCTTGTTTTAAAATTTCGCTCACAAAAAATGCGCTGTCGCATTTGTCTTTGCCAATTGGTGCTAAAATTGCGATAATTCTATCTTTTAAATAATATGCGTTGTTATAAATGTTTTTAATTATGGTGCAATAATTATCTGGTACTAATTTTAAATTGGGGTAATTGTAATCAATATCTAAATCTATCCAAGTAGCGTTTGGATAGATTGTTTTATATTCATTAATCAATTCTTTTCTTGGATAACCCCAAAAGGCGATAATATCTTTTTGCATGGTTTAATTTTATCATGGAAATTGATTAATCGTTGTTTAAGGCTTTGATTATTTTTAAAATTCTTTTTAATTCTTTGGTGTTTAATTTTTCTAATTCACAGTTGATTTGATTTTTAATATCGCATTTTTCTTCATTCGATGTCAAAAATAATTCATATGGTGATATGTTTAATTTGTTGCAAATATTTTGCATGTTTTCAGAATTAGCCAAATTTCTCCCAGCTTCAAAATTTACAACAGTTTTCCATTGTACGCCAACGATTTCCGCAAATTGCTCTTGCGTCAAATTGCGCTCTTTTCTAAGTCTTTTTATGTTTTTGGCAAATATTTTCTTTATGTCGTACATAGTAATTACATGATAAATTTTTTCTTCATGAATTTCTATGAATTTAAAAGAGCAGAAACTCCGTTATAAATTGCATAATATGAAAAAATATGTTAGCTTTAAATATGAAAAATGAAACTGTTAAATTATCTGAAAAAAGGCAAGAAGAATTTTTATATTTGCTAGATTATATTTGTGAATTGCAAGATATAATGTTTGGTTTGATAGAGGAGATAAGATTTTGCATTTTAAATAATCAAATGGCGCAAAGAGAAATTTCGGATTTTAATTATTATAATGAAGAGATGAAAGAAAAAAATAAAATATTGCTCAACGAGCTCATAAAAATATATTTTCAAAATTAAAAGGTTGCTAATGCAACCTTTTAATTATTTTTAAAAAAAATTAAGCGTTTATCTTCCAGCGATAACCCTTGCAACATGGACACCAGAGGCACTTGCTTGCATTAAACCTCTTGTAACGCCAGCGCCGTCGCCGATTGCGAACAAGTTTTTAACTCCCATTGTTTCAAGTTCGTTTGAAATTAAAACTCTTGCAGAGTAGAATTTAACTTCAACACCATATAGAAGAGTGTATCTTGAAGCAACGCCTGGTGCGATTTTATCAAGAGCATAAATCATTTCGATAATGCTTAAAAGTTGTCTATATGGTAAAACTAGGCTCAAATCCCCAGGAGTAGCACATTCTAGGGTTGGTTTAATGATTGATTCTTTAATTCTTTGTGGAGTTGAACGACGTCCTTCAACTAAATCTCCAAATCTTTGAACCAAAATGCCCCCAGCAAGCATATTTGCCAAAGAAGCGATATGTTGACCATATTTAATTGGTTCGTGGAATGGTTCTGTGAATTTTTTAGAAACTAAAAGTGCAAAGTTTGTATTTGGAGTTTTCTTATCTGCATAAGAGTGTCCATTAACGGTTGAAATGCCGTTATAGTTTTCGTTTACAACTTCGCCATTTGGATTCATACAGAAAGTTCTAACTTCGTCACCAAATGTTGGAGTGTGGTAGATTAATTTTGATTCATATAATCTTGATGTGATTGGCTCCATAACAGGCGCTGGAAGTTCAACACGAACACCAACGTCAACTGCGTTATTAACCATGTGAATTTTGTTTTTTAAGAATTGGTTAGATAACCAATCTGCACCTTCTCTGCCAGGAGCTACAACAACGTAATCTGCTAAATATTCTTTTCCTTGAGTTGTTGTAAAGCCTTTAATTTTGTTATCTTCAATGATTAATTCATCAACATATTCGTTGTTTATGATATCAATTTTTGAGTCAAGATAATCTTGCATAGATTTTAAAACCGCAAGAGATTTTTCTGTTCCTAAGTGACGAACAGGGGAGTGCACAAGTTTTAATTCAGCTAAAGTTGCTGCATGTTCAATGTCGGCAAATTCTTCTCTGTTTCTGCCAAAAACTGTTTTCGTTGCGCCATGGTCAAGATACATGTTATCGCAATATTCAATCAGTTTTTCAACTTCGTTGTATGACATATAGTCAACTAAGTGTCCACCAACTTCGGGAGTTAGGGTTAATTTACCATCAGAAAAAGCACCTGCTCCGCCCCAACCGCAAAGAAGTCCGCAAGTTTTACAACTTAAACATTTTTTTTGACCTTCTCTGATTGGGCAAATTCTTTTTTCAATTCTTCTGCCTTTTTCAATTAATAAAACTTTCCAATCTGGTTTAAGTTTGGTGATTTCTAAAGCAGTGAAAATACCAGCAGGGCCACCCCCAACGATTGCAACATTGTACATTATTTACTTCCTTCTAAATTAAACTAACGGGGAATAGCTCCTATCTCATTTTACAACAAATAAACTAATTCGCCATGTTTTATCTTGAATTTTTAACATTCCTTTAATATAGTTATTATATAGGTGCAAAAAGGATAAAATATGTACGGATTAAATGAATTTAAAATTGTAGATTACGTTCCAACAGTTGTTGAAAATTCAAGCAGAGGGGAACGTGCTTTTGATATTTTTTCAAGACTTTTAAGAGAAAGAATTATTTTTCTTGGTTCTGAAATTAATGACGACGTTGCAAATTCAATCGTTGCGCAACTTTTGCTTTTAGATAGCGAAAATTCTGAAAAAGATATCATGTTATATATTAATTCACCAGGTGGGGTCATCACTGCTGGCATGGCAATTTACGACACAATGAAATTAATCAAAGCTCCTGTTTGCACAATTTGCCTTGGTGATGCTGCATCTATGGGCGCGTTTTTGCTTTCTGGTGGCGAAAAAGGCAAGAGAATGGCTCTTCCAAATTCTAGAATTATGATTCACCAACCATTAGGTGGCGCAAAAGGTCAAGCAACTGATATTGAAATCGAAGCAAAAGAAATTTTGAGAATGAAATCAATGTTAAATGGTTTATTAGCAGAACACACCGGTCAAAAAATTGAAAAAATCGCAAAAGATACAGAACGCGACAACTTCATGACTGCTCAAGAAGCTCTTGAATATGGCTTGATTGATAAAATCATCACAAAAGATTAATAAACAAATTTATAAATTATCCAAGAACCTTTTTTGCGTTTATCAGCGTAATTAAGGTTTTTGTTTGCCCAATTTATTGAATAATTTCTTGTGTATGAAAATAAAAGGTATAGAAACGGAGTTTTCTTATATTGCTTTTCGTCTTGCGCTAGTTTTTTTAAATAACTTTCATTAAAAATGCTAACCGTTGTTAAATCAACAATAAAAAGACTTTCGCCCTTTTTCATTTTAGACAAGAGATTTTTTTTCAATTTTTTATCTAAAGATTTATTTTCAGCATTTAAAAAAAAACTTGATATAAATTATGACCATCTAAAAATGCGTCATAGGTTGAGCCTTTGTCTAAGATATCTGAAAAGTTGTGTTTGTGAATTGAATAAGTTATGTAATTTGAATTGTTTTGATATTTTGAAAAATGCGTTTCGGGGTAATATAAAAATAAAATTTTATCGTTTTTTTGAATGTTCATTTCTTGCATTGCTAAAACAGGCAATCTTTGACCTTCGTTGCGCGTTAATTTGATAGCAGAAGTGTGTGAAACGGTGATATAAAACAAGGTCATAAAGATATAAATTGTTGCAAGGGCAATTTTTGCGCCTTTTGAATATAATTGCGCCCAACCGATTGCTGCCATTAAAATTAAAATTGGGTAGAGTTCTGTTAAATATTTTGTTAAAAAGATGATTTTACCCGCAATTGAAGCGATTAAAATAGTCAAAAATGTTGCAGTGAAAACGCTTAAAAGATATTTATTAATTCTTTTTGCTTCAAGATTTGGTTTAATTATAAGAACAAGACAAATCAAAGCTGGAACAAGCGCAAACATAATAAAACCAATGTTTATTACATCATTACAGATAATTTGCTTGTAAAAGCTCGAAGGTGAATTTGTGATGTTTCTTAAAACCGGAGAGAATAAATCTGTGAAATAGAAAAATATTTTTGACCAAGAAAATGGCGCCCACCATTGAGAAAAATATGTTGGGTGCGCAAAAAGCCTGATTAAAAACGGTATTAAAGGCAAGCATAAAATCAGCCCAGATAAAATTGGGATATATAAATCGGTTTCTTTTTTCTTTTTTGGTCTAAAGGTTAAAAGTCCGAAAATGTTGAATATTACAAAAACAAAGCCGATTGTATGTTCGAAAATTAATAAAACCGAAAATAAAATCAACAACCAAGCGTGTTTTTTGCAAGGAAATTCATACATTTTGATTGAATACAACAAAATTAAAGATGACAACAAGAAAATTAGCGAGTATATTCTAACTTCTTGTGAGAAAAAGATTAAAAACGAGCTTATAGCGCTGATTGTAGCACAAGCAAGCCCAATATTAATTGAACAATTTTTGGTTTGGTAATTTTTTCCAACATGATACATTACCAAACAACCCAACAAATTAGGAACCAAAGAGGACATTCTTAACATAAAATCTGAATCTTTAAAGATTGCACTCCAAAGTTTTAGATAAAAATAGTGCAAAGGTGCATGGCAGTTTGTTTTAATGCCTTCAAAAAAATCAAAAGGAAATTTTAACATTGAAATCGAATATGTGATATATTCATCATTCCAAAGCCCTTCTGGCTTGTTTAAGTTCCATAAACGTAATAATAATCCTACTAATAAAATAATTATTAAAATTACTTTGTTATCTTTTAAAAAATTCTTCATAAGATAATTCTATCAAAATATTTCTTTGTTGTCATTTGTAAAATTTTTTACAAAAAAGCTGTTTTTGTAGTATTGTAGTATAAGAAGAATATTGGGGAGAAAAGTTTTTCAATGGCTGATGTTAATACCGTTGTAATTGTTAGCGATAAGCAAGAGCTAGTTAATCAAATTTCAGCTAAACTTGTGCTTTTAAGAAGCCTTGACAAGATTAAATCTTGTTCAATTGAAGAAGCGCAAAATATGCTTGATGGGTTTAATCCTAATGTTTTAATTCTCCACTGTGCAAACAACAATATTCAAGCAGTTAACCTTGTTAAAAGATTAAAAAAACAAGACATATACAAAAATCTCCCAATTCTTTTAATTAATGAAAATTGCTCAAGAGAGCTTGTAATCGAAGCTTTTGATAACGGCATTACTGATGTTTTGTTTATGCCGATTATTGATTACGAACTTTTAATTCGTGTAATTTGGTGTTTAAAGAAAAACGAACTAAATTTATCTATTGAATCAAGAACAAATTTCTTGACAACTTTGGGCGTTTTGCAAACAGATACTGGTGTTTACACGCAAAAATATTGTGATGAATTTTTGAAAAATGAAATTTCTCAATCTAAAAAATATTCTCAAAGAGCTTGCTTAATGTTGATTTCACAAGATAAAAAATATCCTCAACAAAAAGATGCTAAAGAATTAATTGAAATTATTAAAAAATCAATTCGTTTGAACGATTCCGTTGCAATCAAAGACGTAGATAAATTCTATGCTTATTTGCAAAAAACAAAATTAAACGGCGCGTATAGCGTTTTTGAAAGAATAAATAACAATCTTGGAAGCGATTGCGGAATTAATGCAAGTGTTGTTGAAATTCAAGAACAAAAATTTGAAGATATTATTGAAGCGCTAGATACAGCGCTTGAAAAAGCGTCTGAAAATACAAATTCATTGATTGTTGCATCAGATTTTTATGCTCAAGAAGAAAATCAAATCTTATCTATTGATGGGCCAAAAGATATCTTGAAAAAACAAGAAATGAAAATCAAAGAAGAAAAACTTGGCACAGAAGCCATGAAAGGTGCAGATAGTGCATTTGACAAAAATAGCATTAAGCTATTTAATCAAGCATATCAAAGAAAATTAAAAGTAGTTGTAGCGCCAGCTTTTAAAAAATATGAAAACATCTTAAGAATTAAAAAGCACGATTTAGCAATTAATTCCTACACTGGAACAAAATCTATGTTCAGTGTTTCATCTGGTGAAGTTAGCGCAACTTGCGCGCTAGAATATAGCGGTATTGAAAAAGTTGTTGTTCGTTTGACCATTATGGACAACGACCAAAAAAGACTTTTTGAAACCGAAACAATAGATTTTACGATACTAGATTATCGTAAAATGTCATTAATGCTATCCGAATTAATTGATAAATTTATTATTGTTTTAAAAAAGAAAAGTTAATTATTGCTTGCCAAAATTGTTCTAAAAGCAGCAAGACTTCTTGCGGCAATCTTTTTTGACGTTGCGCGTTGTTCGCGTGCAATGTTGAAAACTTTAACTATACTTTGGATTTGTCTAACATCTTTAATGGAGTTTGTTGCATATACGTTTTGCACCCTTTCAGGGCAAATGTTAAACAAAGCATTTAGTTCTACTTCTGTCATATTCTTCTCTCAAAATCTAAATACTCTATATTTAAATAAAGTATTTTTGAGAAAAGCAATTGCCCGCATGTTAACTAAATTTACAAAAATTAATATTCTTCACCGATTGTATCGATAGCTTCAACGCGAATATCGGTGATTAATTCTGAATATGAAATTACGACAATGGTTGGAATGTGACGTTCAAGCATTTGATAAAGCGGCAAACGTATTCTTGGCGAACAAAGAATTACAGGTTGAAGCCCAATTGCACTTTGCGCACGCATTAAAGTGGTTGCTGTGGATTCAATTAGCTCTTGAACTTGCATTGGATTTAGCAAAAACATTGTGCCCAATTCTGTTCTTTGGCAGCTATCATCTAGGATTTTTTCCCATTGAGATGATAATGTCAGAGCGTATAAAACTTTTTCTTTGTTTGAATTTGATAAGCAAATTTGTCTGCCCAAAGCAGCTCTTAAACGCTCAGATAGGATATCTGGCTCTTTTGAAAAACGAGCATAGTCACAAAGTCTTTCAAAAATAAAGATTACGTCTTTAATTGAAACTTTTTCACGGATTAAATTAACAAAAATCTTTCTTAAATCTGATGTTGAAATAATTGTAGGAACCAAGTCGTTAACAAGAGTTGGGTCTTGCGATTTTACAAGCTCCATTAATTTTAAAACATCAGTTTTAGTCATGACTTCATCAACATATTTTCTGACACATTCTTGTAAATGTGTAACGATAACGTCAACTGCGTCAACCGCTTGGATTTTGTCGTTTTTACCGATATGTTGAGGATTTAACCAATATGCTTGAGATTGGAAAGTTGGCTCAACAGAAACAATAGCATTTTCTGGCAATTTTTTGCCTAATGCTTCATATTGATCTGCAATAACCATTAATTTTCCAGGGTAAACTGAGCCTGTCGCAACAGGGTTTCCACGGATTGAAATTAAATATTCGTTATCACCAATGGCACTAGAGTCCATAATTCTTATGTTTGGAATGATATAACCAAGGTCGTCTGTTACCCTTTGACGTAAAGCTGCAATTTTAGCCAACAATTGACCATCTTGTTCAGGGTCGGCGATAACTAACAAACCCGCGCCAACTTGCAACGACAAAACGTCAACCCCAAGGCGCTCATACATTTTGTTTGGGTTAACTAAATCTTGCATGTTTTGTTTAACAACGTCTAATTGTCCCATTTGTTGTTGCACGTCTTGATTAACTAAAACAGACAAACCACCTAAAATTAAAACAGCTGAAAATATCAAAAATGGCAAAAATGGCAAGCCTGTGATTGGTGATGTGAAAGCGATTAAAAGCAAAAAGCCAGCTGCTAAAAACAAACTCATTGGCTTAGACAAAATTTGGATAGATAAATCTGAACCCAATGCAACGCCACCACCTGTTGCACGTGTCATCACGATACCAGAAGAAATTGCCATCAAAAGTGATGGAACTTGAGAAGCCAAGCCGTCACCAATTGTTAAAATAGTATATTTTGAAACGGCATCAGCTGGTTGCATGCCGTTCATTATGATACCAATAATCAAGCCACCAATAATATTAATCAATGTAATGATGATACCAGCAATGGTATCACCTTTTACGAATTTCATTGCACCGTCCATAGAACCATATAAACTTGATTCTCTTTGCAAGTCTTCACGGCGTTTAACCGCTTCTTCTGGCGAGATTAAGCCCGCATTAAAGTCGGCGTCAATTGTCATTTGTTTACCAGGCATCGCATCCAGTGCAAAACGTGCAGAAACCTCGGCGATACGTTCGGCACCTTTGGTGATAACCATGAATTGCACAATGGTGATAATTAAGAAAATTACACCACCAACAACCATATTCCCACCTGTGACGAAATTACCGAATGCCTCGACAACTTCACCGGCGTCACCTTTTGCTAAAATTAAACGAGTAGACGCGATTGAAAGTACAAGTCTGAAAACTGTACCAATCAAAAGAATAGATGGGAAAGCCGCAAGCTCAAGGGGCTTGTTGACGTACAAAGATATCATCAAAAGCACAATACCAAGAGTGATATTGAAGCTTATTGAAAAGTTAACAACCCAAGTTGGCATTTCAAGTAGCAAAATTAAGATTGCTATGATGACAAAGCCAGCTAAAGCTATTTCGGATATTGGATTAGAATTTCCCTCGGGTGCTGCCATCTATAGCCCCCCTTGGTATATTCCAAATGCACTTTGCAACACTGAAAGTTGAGTTTTAAAGTTTGCGTCAATTACGCCATTGTTGGCAATAATTATAGCGCTTCCTTTTTCAACAATTTCGTCTGAAATAATTGTTGTTTTAACCCCAAGACCTTTTGCTTCAACAACTTCGGGTAATGAAGCACTTGCAAATTCAAGGTCATCTGGATTTACTTTGATTGTAATTTTTTCTGTATCAGAATTTAATTCTTCAATCGCTGTTGTGACAACTTCTTTTAAAATATCGTTTGATAATTCAACTTCTTTTTTGATTATTCTTTTTGCACTGATTAATGCAAGTTCCATAATGTGTGGATAAAAATCTTCATACATTTTATCCTTCATTGCCAAAAATTCAACCAAAGAAGTTTTTATTTCGCTAATTTCGTTTTTTGCGCGCGCTAAACCGTTTTGGTAGCCTTCGCGAGCCGCAAGCTCTTTAATTGTGTGGGCTTCTTGTTGAGCGCGAGAAACCAAAGACCTTTCGTCAATTCTTCTATATCCTCTGCGTCTGTCCCCTCTTCTTCTTTCAATTCTTTCTTTAAATTCGATTGATGAGATATCTATTTTTTCGAAGGTTTCTTCCTGTTGTGCTTTGCCTTTTAATTGAACGCTTGGGTGAATTTCTTTTTTGTCTTGGTTTGTATCTTGAATATTTTTTGTATCTAAAATTAAATCTTCTTTTTTGATGACATTTCTTTTTGCGCCACCTTTTGAAGATTGAGAAGATGAATTATCTTTTTTTGGTTGTCCTTGTTTTTTGATTATCATGAAATTTTATCTTCTACATATTTAGATATAACATCTGCAACATATGCCGGCATTTTCTTTCTTTTGCCTTCATAACATGAAAGAACAAATTCCTTAACGTTTGGTCTTTCTTTCTCTATAATATTCAAAATTTCATATTTTTGTGAATTTTTAACAATTTTATACATTTTTTTGTATGCTTTTTCGTAACTCACAACAATCGCCTCCGGAAGAGTACTCTTCATTTCATCAAAACATTTTAAAATTGCTTTGGTGTCTAGTTTTTTATCCAAGTCTGAAGTTTTTAAATATTTTAAGATTACATCACGTTCTGGTTTGTTGAAATTTTGCAAGACATTTTTGATTTTTTCGCTTGAAAAATTTTTCATTAAAACAGCCAATGAAGCGAGTTTGATTATTTTTTCATCAGACATGTTTTTGATTTCTTCTTCAAGTTCTTCAACAACTTGTTCTTGTGACATTGAATCAACATTTGATTGATTTAGCGCATTATTCACCGCGTTTTCTGGTAATACGCCTCTTTTTTGCAAATCTGCAAGAGCTTTTTCGAAAGCTTTTTTGACTTGCGCTTCAACAAGCGTGATTAATTGGTCTTGTGGGATTTGTTTTTCTACGGCTTTTTTTGCTATGTCATAAACCGTAAAAGCAACTTTTTGTAAAATACCTTCGTAATATTGTGGGTCAATTTCTGCGCGAATAATATCAATAGATTTGTGGAAAATCCATTCGCCGATAAATTGGACAACAAGGCTTGCTTCCCCTGCGTTTAGCGTTGTATTTTCTTCTTTTATAATTGCTTCGCCTGCCATTTTGCAAAAACGATAAATAATCCCTAAGATAAATTCTTTTTCGTTTTTGTTAATATCTTGTGGGATTACTTGTCCTGCTTGCCCAGCTAAATCGCTCGCGAAAGCCTCGGGGTCAAATGCTGCTATATTGTTTTCATCTTCTGGCATTTCCCCTCGTTTCTATGTGCTTTCAATCCAATTTTTAATTTTTTCAATCGCTTCATTTTCGTCCATTGAATTAAAATCAGATTCTAATTCTTCAATAGCATTATCTAGCGCATTGTTTCCTCTTGGTTGTGCTTGAGTTTGTGCAATAGATTTTGCTTGTTCGATTGCGATAGCGTATTGTTCTTTTTGTTCTATTAAATTTTGCGCCATTTTTTCTTGTTGCGCAATTAAAGTTGTCGCTTGTTGAGTCACTGTTTTTAGCTGTTGCTCTTGGCTTGCAGCGATTTGTCTTAAATATTCAAGTTCCTCTTCTTGTTTTTTAGCTTCGTTTTTAACTTTTTTGCCAATATGGCTTAAGCCAAAAATCAAGCCAATGCCAAGTAAAGCGCCAACAACCCACCAAGGATTGCCAGATTCAGCTGCTTCAGGAAGAGCGTTTTCTTTGTCTGGTGCTAAAATTAAGCTATTTGATTCAACAAAAGCAATTGAAACATCATTTGGGTCAACTTTTGGACTTGCTGCTTTTGCAATTAAAGTTTTAAGCTCAAAAAGGCTCATGTTTGTTGGAATAGCGCTTTCTTCAATTGAAACCGCAATTGAAATTTTTTCGATTATTCCAGCACCCATATATTCATTAATTTGAGTTTTTGAAACGCCATATTGAGTTTCTGTTGCTGTTCTTGAGTATTTTCTATCTTGAGAAGATGAACCTGTTTGAATTGAGCCTTTAACTCCTGATGGAACATAAACGCTAACAGGGTTCATTCCAGATGTCGTAGAGTCGTTTTGGTTATCTCCAAGGTTTTCTTTAAAGCTTTGTTCGGCAATTGAAGTTTTTTGTTCTGGATTGTAAACAATGCTTGTTTTTTCAATTGGAGATTGAGTTAAATATGTTGAAACAGTTGCGATATAGTGCTCTTTGCCGATTAATTTGTCTAATTGAGCATTGACTTTTGATTGCATATATTTGTCGTTTTCTTCAATTTTTGCAATTGCGTCGTCTGAAGCGCCAATGATTGAATTATAAACTGTTCCGTTTGTGTCTGTAATTGAGATATTGTCTGGTTGCAAGCCGTGTACAGCACCTAAAAGCAAGTTAGAAATTGCTTTTACTTTCATGTTGTCTAATCTATCGCCTGATGGCATTGTGATTTGAACAGTTGCTGTGATTGGTTTTTGGTTTTGTGAGAAGAAGGTTTGTTCAGGAATTGAGATAAAGACTTGTGCGTTTTCAATTGGCGGAATTTTTCTGATTAATCTTGCTAATTCGCCATTAATTGCTCTTACAAGTCTGATTTTTTTATCATCTTTTGTAGATGTAAAGTCACCTTTGTCAAAAATTTCAAGCCCTGTGTGTTCGTCCATTAAACCGCTTTTAACGATTGCTAAAAGAGCTCTATCTCTTTGGTCTTTTGTATATTCTTTTAAAATAACGCTTGTTTTAGAACCGTTATCTGCTCTTTGTGCGGTAATCCCTTCTCTTGCTAAAAGAGCTTGAATTTCAAGAGCTTTACCGATATTTTCTGTTGTCAAAAGAGTTACAGGGTCATTTTTGATGACTTTTTCTGACACTTTTATTTGTTTGTCAATTGGTGCATTTGCACCTTTTGAGCTATTTACTTGTGCAAAAAGCACAAGTATTAAAACAAACATTACAACAACAACCCCTACACCCCCAATGATGGCGTATAGAAGTGGTTTGTTTTCCATTAATTGTTTTAGGTCAAATTTTTCCATATCTTCTTCTTACAATTCAATTATACTATTATAATTCAGCAAAGTTAAGGTTAAATCTGTATTTGCATAATTTTTTCATATGTTTGCAGTATTTTCCCTGTAACAGTTGTTGCTGCTTGCACTGTGATTTCACTTTGCGCAATTGCACTCATAACATCATGAATTTCTGCTTTTCCTTGCATAGCAAGGTTTGTGAGCTCTTTTGGTTTTTCTGTCACATTATTCAATTCAACCATTAAATCTGATACAACATCTTTGAAAGATTTTGTTGTTGTATCATTTGAATTGATTGAGATATTGCCATTTAATTGCATTGGCTCAATTTGTTTCATTTGAAAAAAATTAACTTGGTTTATTTTGTTCATTTGCTCTCTCCTTTACAAATATTGAGCTAATATTGATTTAACGTAGTTTTGAGTTTCTTTATATGGCGGAATACCGTCATATTTATCAACGGCTCCTGGTCCTGCGTTATAGGCAGCTAATGCTAGGATTTTATTTCCGTGGTATTTGTCTAACATTTGTTTTAAATATTTAACCCCGCCGTCAATATTTTCTTCTGGGTTAAATACGTTTTTAACTCCTAAAGATTTTGCTGTTTGTGGCATTAATTGCATTAAACCTTTAGCGCCAGCTGAAGATACAGCATTTGGGTTAAAGTTAGATTCTTGTTTAATAAGGGCGGATATTAACTTTTCCTCTACTCCATATTTTTCACTTGCTTGTTTAATATAGTTTGTAATTTTTTCTCTTGCGGTTAATTTTTCTGTATTTACAGGTATTTTAGACAATGCTCCAAAAGGAACCTTCTCAATCTCAGGTTTTTTAATTTTTGCTAAAGGAGGCGGGTCAAGTTCAAAAACGCTTGGATTTTGCTCAGCTTTAGATTCAGCTAAGATTTTTTCAAAAGAATCCAGCGGGTTGTTTTGTTGTAAATTTTCTTGAGGATATAGCGTGTTTATATAGCTATTAAGCTCATTTACACGATTATATGCTGATGATTGCCCTGAGGTGTTTATGTAATTTTGGATTTGTGGACTAAACATAAAAATACCCGTCTCCCTTGCTAAATAAAACGGACAGAAGTTAACCACTCTTTAAAAAAAAATAACATTTTTTTTAAAAAATCATCTGTTTATAGGAGTTTTTAGCAAAAGAATTAAACCTTAACTTTAAAGGTTTAATGGTATTTTTTAAAAAGTCATTAATTTTTTAATCTTCTTTTTCGTATTTAACAAATGAAGGTGGTTTGATTACCGTTCTTGCAATCATATCGCCACGTTTGTCATACGTTGTAATGGTTACCATTTGAGCTTTGTCGTCAAATTCAACGCTGTTACAACCTTTGCAATTTAGCTCATACGTGAAAGCTGGGGCTTTTTTGTCGTACGGATTTGCCATAACAAAATTTAATTCATTACAGATTTTTTGCGCAACGCTTGATGCTTTTTGCGTTTTGTCTTGAGCAAATTCTTCCAAAACTTTTGCTGTGAAAATCGAGCTATCTGCTTTGACTTTAGCTGCTTTTAAAGCTTTTTGGTCTTTTAGAAAATATGGTGATGTATAAATTCCAATGCCAACAAAAAGCAAAATAAATACAACAATTTCAATTGTTGCAATTTTATTAATCTTAGAAAAATCTATATTTTTAAAGCTCATTTTTTACCTTTCAATAATCAAAAACGATTTAACTCTTCTTTGGTATTTTCCAACTGAACCAACAGATAAATTTTTGTAGTTAAACGCTGTTGATAAACCCCCGTCAAACGCTAGTGCACGTTTGATTTTGAGTTCTTTTTGAATATAATTTTTTAGTTCATTAATGTCTGCTTTGTGTTCTTTTGTGAAAAGAATTATGTATAAATATTTTCCTTTAAGCCCGATAGCCGTTCTTTCGCGCCTTTTAAGGACATCTGCACTTTGGAATTTTACCATTCCTTCTTCATATTTTACAAACCCCTCTTGGACTAAATCCATTGTTGGAAGCATTGTTGGACCAGCTTGCAAAGAGTGTTTGATTTTGTAGCCTTTTTTAATTGGGTCATTATGAAAAGCGATATCAAACTTTAATTTTCCGCGTTTATTTTCTAAAATTCTCAATTCGCCACGATTTAAGACGTTTTCAAGTCTGTTTTCGGATTTAATTTGTTCTAAAAAAGTGATATTTTTATCTATTTCAGATACTTCTTCGTTGTTAATCACAACATAAGAAACACTTTTTCCGTTTTCCATATCAAAAAAACCACCGTTAACAACTAAATGAACACAGTTGTCCTTGTATATTCTTCTTGGTGTTTTTAATTTTGTGCTCATATAAGGCTTGATTTTGTCGCCATATTTTTTAGTGTTGATTTTGAAAATATAAACACCAGCTTGTGGGTTTTGAAATTCGATTTCTTCTTTTGCAAAAGCATTTGAGCAAAAGAAAACAAACATTGTCAATATAGCGAAAAATTTTTTCATCTATAAGTCCTTTACTTTTTTGATTATAAAAATTGAAACAATAAACAAAATTATTGGGAAAGCTGCTGCGATAAATGGCGGTAAAACGGCTTTTTGAGCTAATAAGTCAAAAAATGGAAGCGTAATATAATATCCAAAAATCATACCAACAGCAATTGTGAAACCGACAAGTCTTTGGCTTCTTGGCGGTGCAAAACCAAGCAAACAACCAATTATTGCAAAAAGAATACAAGTTAATGGGTGCAAATATCTTTGGTAAAGTTTTGCTTTAAAATATCGATATTCATCTGAAAAATTAGCTCTTTTTAAGAGTTTTGAATATTTTGAAATTTGATGATTTGTGAAAACGCGTTCTTTTCTTGTATTATTCAACATCAAATCAAAGACATCTTTGGCTTGGTTTCCTTCTGTTAAAATCGGATATTTTTCTGCGCGTTGAATATTTGTATAAATACCGTCTTCGTCAATTTTATATATAAGTGCGTCAGATAAAACCCAGGAGTTTTTTTCAACGTGCGCGTTTGGCGCAAAAACAATGCTATCAAACAAAATGGCGTCTGTATAGGTTTCTTTTGCAAAGTTCATTACTGTTATATTAAAAATTTCCTTTGGGGTGAAATTTGAAACAATAATGTTTTGTTTTGGCGTTTTGTCAGGGTTTTCAACGATATATACAAAATGGCTGCCGCCACCTTTGCTTTCGCCGAGTTTTTGACTCGCGATTGGAACAAGTTTGTCGTTTACGAAATAGCAAAAAATTGACAAAACAGCGCCTAAAACAATGACTGGCGCCATAATTCTGTTAAAAGAAATGCCTATGCTTCTTAAAATGCTAAGTTCTGAGTTTTTTGATAATCTATCGAATGTGAAAATTGAACCAAGCAAAATGCCGACAGGGATTGCTTTAGCTAGTACTTTTGGAATTTCTAAAATTAATACTTTAAGTCCAAAAAGTGGAGTGTAGGTATCTCTTAAGATTTTTTTGATTATTTTAAAAAGTGTTTCTGGCGCAATCCAAACAATAATGAACAAAAATAAACAAACTAAAGTTGCAACAAAAACTTGAGATAAAATGAATTTATCAAGCATTGTGATTTTATAGTTTTTAATTTTGTTTATTAACTCCATTACAGTGTAAAATCCTTGCCTAAGTAGAACTCTTTTGCGACAGGGTCAACAGCAACATCTGTACTTTTGCCAGAAATTTTAATTTTGCCATCAAAAATAACATTTGCTCTATCTGTAATTGAAAGAGTTGCTTTTGGGTTGTGGTCTGTAATTAAAATGCCGATATTTTTTTCTTTTGCAAGCTTATAAATGTTTTCTTTAATTTCACCGATTGCAATTGGGTCAATCCCTGTGAATGGTTCGTCAAGTAAAATGAATGATGGAGTTGCAGCTAGTGCTCTTGCGATTTCAACCCTTCTTCTTTCACCGCCAGATAACGCAACAGAAGAGGCTGCTCTTAGTTTTTTGACGCCAAACTCTTCTAAAAGAGTTTCTAGTAATTCATCTTTTTGTTCTTGATTTAATTTGTCGTTCATTTCTAAAACGAGTTTTAAATTGTCTTCGACGTTTAATTTTCTAAAAATAGACGTTTCTTGAGGCAAATAGCCAATTCCAAGGCGCGCACGCTCGTTCATTGGCAAATTTGTAATGTCAATAATGTTTTTGTCATCATCTTCCAATAAAACTTGTCCTTTGTTTGCTTTAACAAGCCCAACAACCATATAAAAAGTAGTTGTTTTACCAGCACCATTTGGACCTAAAAGACCGACGACTTCGCCTTTGTTAACATCAAAAGATACATCATTTACAACAGATCTATCGCCGTATATTTTAACTAAATTTTTTGTAATTATTCTCATATTTTTCTCTCTTTTTATGATAATTATAGTACAAAAAGATAAATCAAAAAGTATTATGTTTAGCTATTTTAAGCAAAAACCCATTGCCTTTTAAGGTTATATAGCTGTTTGTGTTTTCAACAATTGTATATGGCTTTTCATTTTTTGTTGTTTCATTTAGCTCTAAAAATTTGAAATTTCTAATTTTGATGTATTGATTTGAAACCTTAACATATGGAACAGACCAAGGAAAAAGCGCTCTTAAGTGGCGAGAGACTTCTTCTTTAGATTTATTCAAATCAATTACAACGTTTTCTTGTGAAATTTGAGGTTCATATGTTGCAAATTTTTCGTCTTGTTTTATTGGTTGAATTTGTTTTTTATCAAATAAATCTAGCACATCTTTAACCATGGCTTGCGCTAGTTTTGTCGTTTTTTGTTTTAAACTTTTTCCTGTTTCGTTTTGCGCTATTGTGATAGCTTCTTGCAAAATAATATCGCCTTTATCAAACTTTTCGTTCATAAAATGGGCAGATAAACCAGTGACGCTTTGATTGTTGTAGATTACCCAAAAATAAGGGTTGGCACCTCTGTTTTTTGGTAAAAGCGCAGGGTGAAAATTGATACAAGGAACAGTTTTGAGGATTTCTTTTTTAAATTTTTCGCCCCAAGAGCCAACAATAATTAAATCAGGGTTTAATTTTTTAATTTGTTTGATAAATTTTTTATCATTGACGCTGTTTGCTTTGATATCTTTAAGTTGAAAAGATTTTATAATTGAATAGTCTTGTGATGGTGCAAAAATATCTTTAAAAAAAAGTTGAAAAGAATTATACCTTATTCGCTCACTTCTTAAAACACCAAGGATTTCGTGGTTTGAATTTTTTATTCCTTTAATTAAGGAATAAAGCATTTCACCATATCCAACTAAAACAACTTTTGCCATATTTTTATTATATCAAAAAAGCGAGCCATTTGGCTCGCTTAATTATTTTTTTATTCTTCGTCTTGAGTTTCTTCTTCTGGGATTTCAATTTCTTGGTCTTCTTCGTCTAATCCCATTTGGTTTGTTTCTTCCATTGCTTCCATTGCAATTTCATCTAGTTCTTCTTCATCTTCCCAAGATTCAATTTCAGAAGCGTCATATTGGTTATCTACGTTTCTGTTTTCTAGTTCTCTTGCTTGAGATTCAGATTTAATATCAATTTTCCAATTTGTTAATCTGTGTGCAAGACGTACGTTTTGACCTTCGCGACCAATAGCCAAAGATAATTGGTCATCTGGAACGATAACGAAAGCTTCTTTTCTATCTTCTTCGTCAGCCAAAATATCAACAGAGATAATTCTTGCTGGAGATAAAGCGTTAACGATATATTCAACAGGATCTTGTGAATATCTTACGATATCAATTTTTTCATTTTTCAATTCGCCAACAATTGTTTGAATACGAGTACCACGAGGTCCGATACAAGCACCAACAGAGTCAACTGAAGGGTCGTTTGACCAAACAGCAAGTTTTGTTCTGAAGCCTGCTTCACGAGCGATTGATTTGATTTCAACAATGCCGTCTTCGATTTCTGGAACTTCAAGTTCAAATAATTCTCTAACGATTTCAGCGTGAGCTTGTGAAACAATAACTTGAGGAAGTTTAGAAGTTTCTTTAACGTCTAAAACAAATACTCTGATACGGTTTCCAGGTTTGTAATATTCGCCTGGGATTTGTTCGCGAGATGGCATAATTGCGTCAGTTTTGCCAATGTTAACAATAACAGCTCTATCTGTTCTTCTTTGGATAATACCTGTAATTAAAGTGCCTTTTTTAGACATAAACTCGTCTAAAACGATTTTTCTTTCAGCTTCTCTAATTCTTTGAGTAATAACTTGTTTTGCAGATTGCGCAGCAACACGGCCAAAGTTTTCAGGTGTCACTTCGATTTTAACTTCGTCGTCTAATTCAACGTCTTCGTCGATATCTTTAGCATCTGCCAATGAAATTTCAGTATTTTCATCTTCAACGCTTTCAACAACAACTTTTGTTCTAAATACGCCGATTTCGCCGTTTTCTTCGTCTAATATTGCTTCAACATTTGTTGCGTCTTTGTCTTTAATATGTTTTTTATATGCTGCAGCTAACGCGTCGCAAAGTGATGAAATTAAAACTTCTTTTGAAATGCCTTTTTCGCGTTCAAATTGTTCTGCTGCTTCAAATAAAGCGGTTCCGATTTTAATCATTTTCTTCTCCTTTATTTTTATTTATGTTAATTTTATCGTTCAATTTTGTATAATGGATTTTTTCCATTGGGATTATAACTTCTTGATTATTTAATTCGACTTTAACTCCAAAGCTTTCGTTATAATCAAGTAATTTTGCTTCAAATGTCTTGTCTTTTGTTTCTTCGATTGAATTTTTAAGTTTGATAATGACATCATGTCCTTTGAAAATAATATATTCTTTTTCTGATTTAAATTTTCTATCAAGCCCAGGGGAAGATACTTCAAGATAATATTTGAAAGGTATTAATTCATCTAGCATATCACCAAGACCGCGCGACATATTTTCGCAATCTTGATGTGAAACGTTGTGAGCAGTTGAATAAATGAAAATTCTTAAAAACCAACGGTTATTTTCGCGCTCTAGTGAAACTTCAAGCGGAATTAAACCGTAACGCATTGCTGTGTTTTCAATGACAGGTTCAATAGTTTCAATGACTTCTCGTTTGCTAAATTCTCTCATAATTGTCCTTATATAAAACTAGAACGCTCTAAATTAGGGCGTTCTAGTTTTAAAATATTAAACTAGTTGTGAACTTTTCACGTGTTTAATTATAACATTATCTTTGTAAAAAAGAAACGATATTTTAAGAAATTTAACTAACTCATTAATGCTTTTAACATTATCGCAACACCAAGTTGCTTGTCGACATGATTTGGGTCGTAAACGCCGTCTGCGACATATTTACCGCCTGAATAGTTTGTCGTGCCTGCCCAAACATAAGGCGAAGGTACGCCTTTGTTGCGATAGCCAAGTCCATTGTAGCGTTCTGCATATTCATAATATGTTTTGACGTCATTTTTGTCGATTGATGAAATATCGCCACCATGGTTTTTCAAGGCGTCAACTGCTGCTGCTGTCCAATCGTTGAACATTACACCCCTTGGAACATGGACTGTTGGTTTGCCTAGTGGGTCGCCATTGTGCAAGTATGTATTAAAGTTTCCGCCAGATTCTCTCCAGTGAAGTGCTGCAACAAGTTCTGCTGGAACGCCTGTTTGTCTTTCAACTTCTTTATATTTTGCTTCATTTTGTGCGTAAAGTTGTTTGAATTTTTCTAAATCTGCGGCTTGATTGCCGATTAATTTTTCGTCGAAATCAAAGTCAAAGTTAGAAACTGAATTTTCTTTTTCAATCTCTTTCGCTTTTGCTTCATCTAACTTCTTCACAATATCATTCAATTCAGTTTGCTTTGTTGTAACAACTTCATTTGCTTTTTCAAGCTCTGTTGTCTTTGTAGTTTCAACATTTTCTTTTGCA
>JAFQOV010000008.1 GCA_017402995.1 Candidatus Gastranaerophilales bacterium | reverse complement strand
TCTCTAGAATGTAATAATATAACCAAGCCGATATTTCTTTTTCTTTTGGTTCTGTTTTCTTTTTCTTTCATCGGCGCTTGACGAAAGAAAAAGAAAATGAACAAGGGCGAAAGCCCTTTATAGATAAAAAGAAAAACGAAGAAGTCCAAAGGACTTGAAAAAATAAACAAGGGTGAAGCTCTTTACAAATAAAATCTTTGCAATTTTTCGAAAACCCCCTTGTCAAAAAAGCGGAGCCGGTGCTAAATCGGCAAATCGTTGAGATTTGACGATAGCACTACGACGGCGACGTGGGACGAAGTCCCTCAGGAGCCAAAATGAAATAATTTTGCAATTTTTCGAAAACCCCCTTGTCAAAAAAAAAAAAAACGATATAATCATTTCAAACATAAAATAATACTACCAAAACACAAAGGATAATATGATAAAAAATAGTTTTTTGAGAGCATTCTCACTTGTTGAGATGCTAATTACGCTTGTCGTGGTTTCGATTTTACTTTCTGCATTTGTACCTGTAATTACAAAGAAGATGACTAAAAACATTGAAGTTAAATCTTCTGTTGTTTCTGGTTCAGTTCCTGTTGGCACAGTTGTGATGTGGCTTGAAGATAGCGCACCTGAGGGGTGGTTACTTTGTAACGGGGCAACGATACCAGCAGATACAAAATATGACGAACTTAGGACATTTTTAGATGATACCAAAACTCCTGATATGAGAGGGTTAATTGTCAAAGGTGCGACAGCAACAGAAAACACAAACGGAAGGGTTAGGGATTAAGATGAAAAAATTTTTAATATTATTATTAAGCTTATTTTGTTTAAAACTAGGGGCATATGCCGTTGGGGTGGACTGTTGGGAAGAATATACGATAGAAAAAACAGAACCTACAACATCAGCTCTTAGAACAGCAATAACAAACGCTGGTGGAACAGTCGTAAAGCTACATACACGAGCGCTTGTTGCAGTATTTACTTCACACTTAAAATATTCAACAAACAACGCTTTTGCAGGTATATCAGACGTAGTTAGCCAAATTTATTTATTTAATGATGGTAGCTATTGGGACAATTATTCATTAAGAAAAGATGCCTATAATAGCTCTAGTGATACTTCAACATATGGTACAATTGAACAAATAAGAACTATAAAAGACAGATATAGTAGTTCCGACTATTACCCTGGGTTAATAAGCTTACAGCCAACATACTATGATAGTGGTAATGCATACATGTATACGCTCAAAGAAAATCAATTTGTAACTCACTTTGTCCACACATATTGCACTGTAAACACAAGTACTGGCGGCGGTGGCGGGGGTGCGACGGGGTCAGTTAATTTCATCATCAAAGCAACATCATAAAAATTTCATATTATTTTTGTTTTAGTAGGGGCTTTGCCCCTGTTTTTTTTATTCAAAAAGTAAATTGCAAACTTTTTTCTTTTCATGTATTATACTATTACTCACTCAAACCTCGCAGATAACGTAAGTTATATTGTGAAAGGAAAGAAAAAATGGCAAATATTAAATCTGCTAAAAAAAGAGTATTGATTGCTCAAAAAAACACTGAAAGAAACACTGCATTCAAATCTGCAATTAAAACTGCTGTTAAAAAAGTTTTAGCTATTGCAGCTTCTGAAGACAAAGCTGAATTAAATTCAGCACTTTCTAAAGTGTATCAACTTTGCGACAAAGCTGTTTCTAAAGGTATTTTACACAGAAACACTGCTGCTCGCAAAAAATCTAGATTAACAAAAGCAATCAATAAATTAACTACAAAATAGTTGATTAAAAATTTTAAACCCTTGAGAATTCATTACTCTCAAGGGTTTTTTATTTGCTAATTTATCTTATTTTTTTCCAAAAACCAAAGTTCCAATTTTATTTTTCTTGCAATATTCAATTAAATCAGTCTTAATTTCAGGACAAAGAATATATAATGCAATAATATTTGGAACACACATAGCTAACATCATTGCGTCTGTGATATTGATGATTGAGCTAACATTCATTGTTGAACCAATAACGATAAACACGCAATAGATGAAGTTAAAAGTCAATGCGCGTTTTTTACCTTCACCAAGCAAAAATGTCCAAGCTTTTTGTCCGTAATATGCCCAAGAAATTAATGTTGATAAAGCAAATAGAATTGCAATTATTGACAATATTATTGGGAAGAAAGGAATTACTGATTGAAAAGCGTTTGATGCAAGTTCAATACCTGAAATTTGTTTTGCAGCGTGTGTACAAGCGCCAGAGAAAACAATCGCAAAAGATGTGAACAAACATAAAACACCTGTTAAAAATGTTTCTAATAATGCTACAAAACCTTGCGAAATTGGTTCTTTTGTTTGCGCTGTTGCGTAAACAATCGCCGCAGCACCAGTCCCTGCTTCGTTTGATTGAACAGAACGTCTTAAACCAATAATAATAATCCCAAAGAATCCGCCCGCAACAGCTGTAGGGTGAAACGCTTCTTCAATAATTAAAGCTAAAGCGCTTGGGATATTCATTATATTAGCTAAAATTACAATTAAACCAGATATTATATATAAAGCACACATTGTTGGGGTCAAAACAGTTGTGACTTTTGCAATGCTTTTAATACCACCAACTGTAACAAGCCAAATTAAAATTGCAACGATTAAACCAAAGACCCAAGTGCTACCAACAAGGAAGCTGTTTTCTCCACCAGTGATAAACACAACTTGGTGTGCAGTTTGGTTAATTTGAATCATGTTTCCGCCTGTGATACCGCCACCGATACACAAAATTGCAAATAAAACAGACAATGGTTGACCCAACCATCTTAATTTTTTTCTTGTCAAACCGTGTGCAATATAGTGCATTGGTCCACCAGAAACAGAACTGTCAGAGTTAAAACGACGATATTTAACGGCTAATGACGCTTCAACAAATTTAATAGACATACCTAATAATGCACCAGCAAAAATCCAAAAAGCAGCCCCTGGACCACCAATTGAAATTGAAATTGCAACACCTGCAATTGAACCAATACCAATTGTGCCAGACAAAGCCGTTGCTAAAGCTTGGAAAGATGAAACTTCACCACAACCATCGCCAGATTTTTCTGCAGGTTTTGAAACCACGTCAATTGCATGTTTAAAGCCCCAAACGCAAATGCCTTTGAAATATATTGTAAAAAATATACCAGCAATAAGTATCCAAAAAATGATTAATGGAACTTTTGAGCCAAAAAAGTTAATTTGATAAAAAATAACATCAGCAATTGCGTCTGTAACAGGTGCAATGTGTTTGTCTACAAAAGCGTCTACGTTCATTGCGTTTGCGCACTGTATGCTTGCAAACATTGTTAAAACTACCGCCAAAAATTTACTCATACTTAAAAACCCTTTCTCTTAATGGGGTAGAACCATCTTATCAAGAACATGGCAAAATTACCAATACACGCGCTTTTTTTTAACATTTTGTAAATTACCGACAATTTTAATTTGTCTAAAATCATTTTTTTTATTATTCTAATAGGTATGAAAAAGCTTTTTAAAATAGTAATTTTATTAATGTTTTTATCTCTTTGCACTTTTGCAAAAGAGCTGACTTTTGTACAAATTACAGATTTAAACCTGAACGAAACAAATGTATCAAAAGCATGTGCCTTAATTAGAGAAATTAACCAAAGAAAAAATATTGATTTTGTTGTTTTCACAGGAAACAATCTTAAAAAAGCAAGTTTAGAAAACCTTGATTTGTTCACACTCATCTTGAAAAAAATCAACAAAAAAACATATGTTCTTTTAGGAAATCAAGACGTTTTATCATCTTCTGGAGTTGATAAAGAATATTATTACTCTCGCGTTTCAAGAGCTTTAAAAAAACATAGCAAAAAACCAAATTTCACTTTTGAAAAAAAAGGATATGTTTTTGTTGCAATGGACGGTAGCAAACAATTTTTCCAAAGCTCAAATGGATATTACACAAAAAACGAATTGATGTGGCTTAACAAAACATTAGATGAAAATAAAGATAAAAAAGTAATCATCTTGCAACATTTTCCTCTTTTAAAAGCAGAGACAAAATGGAACGAAACAAAAAATACAGAAGAATATAACGAAATTTTAGCTAACTATACTAACATTAAAGCCATTGTTTCGGGACATTTCAACAAAAATATTGAACAATATGAAAATAATATTTTGCATATCATAACTCAAAGCGCCTCAAATAATTGGGCATATAAAATTATACAAATAGATTTGAACGACGATTTTATCTCTACTTATCTTGTAAAATAAGAAAAAAGCTTTGACAAAAAGAGAAAAAGCACTCAAAATAAAGATAATGAAATTATTTTAGGAGAATATTATGTCAGATATCCAAGCAAAAAAAGAGGAAATAATCAGACTGTGCAAAGAAAATGATGTTAAATTCATTAGATTACAGTTTTGCGATATAAATGGCACGATTAAAAATTTATCTTTGCCGATTAGCCAATTAAACAAAGCATTAAATAACGATATTATGCTTGATGGTTCATCTATCAAAGGTTTTAGAAGCATTGAAACATCAGATATGTTTTTCTATCCAGACCTTGATACGTTTATGATTTTACCTTGGTGCGAACGTGAAGGCGAAAACGTGGCAAGAATTATCTGTGATATTTATAATTCAGATAGAACACCATTTGAAGGCTGCCCAAGATGCAATTTAAAAAGAATGTTGAAAAAAGCTCAAGACCTTGGTTATACAATGAACATTGGTCCAGAGGCTGAATTTTTCATTTTTGATTTAGATGAAAATGGCAAACCAACAACAACTCCACACGACAGCGGAAACTATTACGACGTTGCACCATATGACATGGGTGAAGATTTAAGACGCGACATAGTTAATGTTTTAGAAGCAATGGATTTTGAAATTGAAGCATCTCACCACGAAGGCGCTCCAGGGCAACACGAAATCGATTTTAAATATGCAGACGCATTAACTGCCGCAGATAACATCATCACATTTAAATATGTTGTTAAAAGCATTGCAAATGAATATGGTTTACATGCTTCGTTTATGCCAAAACCAATTTATGGAATTAACGGCTCTGGCATGCATTGTAATATTTCATTGTTTAAAGATGGCAAAAATGTTTTCTATGCTCCTGAAAGCGAATATGGCTTGTCTCAAGAAGCGCTATATTCAATCGGTGGCATTTTAAAACACGTTAGCTCATTTACAGCAATCACAAACCCGATTGTAAATAGCTATAAACGTCTTGTTCCGGGATATGAGGCTCCTGTTTACATTGCTTGGTCTTTGGCTAATCGCTCTGCTTTAATCAGAGTTCCAGCAAAACGCGGAGACGCAACAAGAGTTGAGCTTCGCTCTCCAGACCCATCTTGTAACCCATATTTAACAATGACAGTTATTTTAGGCGCAATATTAGACGGTATTGAAAACAAAATTGAACCTGTTGCACCTGTCGAAGAAAATATCTACGATATGAACGCAAAAGAACTTAAAAACGCAGGAATTGGCTCTTTGCCTGGAAGTTTGCACCAAGCATTTTGCTTATTAGAAAAAGATGAAGTCGTTAAAGCTTCCTTAGGTGAACATATCCATCAAGAATTTATGATGGCAAAAACAATTGAATGGGATAAATATCGAACCATTGTTACTAAATGGGAAGAAGATATGTATCTTGCAACGTATTAATTTAAAAGCTCCTTTTGGAGCTTTTTTAATTTATAATTCCATATTCAAGACCCTTTGCAATAATGATTTGACAAGCTTTATCTATATCTTTATATGTCAAATCTTTCATCATGCAAAGTCTTAAACGACATTCTTTTCTTCTGACCGCAGGATATGTCACAATATTCACATAAACCCCTTGAAGTCTCAATTCCTGATATAATTTGAATAATTTTTTTTCATCATAAATCATAACGGGCACAATCGCGCTTTGGCTTGAACCAATATTAAAACCTGCATTTTGCAATTTTTTCTTTAGATATTGCGTTTTTTGCATTAACTCTAATCTGCCGGCGTTGTCTTTTTCAAATAAATCAAAAACTTCAATCAAACCGCCAACAACAGAAGCACACAAAGCAGTCGAGAAAAAATAAGTTCGCGCGTATAATCTTAAATATTGAACAATTTCTTTTCTAGCAGCGCAAAAACCGCCCAAAGCCCCAGGGCCTTTGGATAACATTGCAACGTTTAAATCAATTTTATCCATAACATTATAAAACTGCGCGCTTCCTCTGCCAGTTTTGCCGACAATTCCAATCCCATGGGCATCATCTACCATAACTGCACAATTATATTTTTGAGCAAGCTTTGTGATTATATCAAGCTTTGCAATGTCTCCATCCATTGAAAAAACGCCATCTGTGATGATTAATCTTCCTTTTTTATCATCAGGAATTTTGTCCAAAATTTTCTCTAAATATTTCATATTCCCATGCGGAAAAACTTTGATTTGCGCACCAGACAGCTGGCACCCATCATAAATAGACGCATGATTTGCGCTATCGTTTATTATCACATCATTTGATGAACAGAGTGCCGAAATGACGCCAATGTTTGTACCATAGCCAGATGGGAAAACGATTGAGCTTTCGGTATTATAAAATTTTGCGATTTTTTCTTCGAGTTTTTTGTGCAAATCGCAAATCCCAGCATAGTTTGAAACTGCGCCCATTCCAACTCCAAATTTTTCTAGTGCGCGCTTTGAAGCAGATAAAACTCTTGGATTATTTGCAATATTCAAATAAGAATTTGAACCAAGCATAATGACATCATGGCAATATCCATCTTTTTCTTGCAATTTAACATTAGCAGATAGTTTATTTAAACTAATCATGCCAAGAGCCTCATTACCCGTTAAAACACCACTTTTTAATAAAACATCTAGTCTTTTTGTTTTGTCAAAAATCGTTTCTTGATTAAGCGTTTGAGTAAAATCTTCGAATTTAATGTTTTTATTTTCAATATTTAAAATAGACAATTTTCACCTCTTTTAAAAGGTTAAAGAAAAAGAGGACTTGTTTAAATTACCAAATTCGGCTAAATCGTATTATTAAAAACCCGCAATTTCTTGCGGGTTTGTTAATTACATTGAAACTCTGTCTTTAATTTCTTCCATTTTGTGATCTGCTAAACGAGAATCGCCTTTAACTCTTGAATATGCCAAATAGCCGTTCATTCTGTCTATTTTGGTCAAATTCTTTGAGCCGCATTTTGGACAAACGTCCATATTCAACTCTTGATGTCCGCAATCATCACAATATGATAATGAAAGATTAACACCTTCATAAAATCCTTTTTTCATAGCACGACGGATTAAAGTTTCAACAGCTTTTCCGTTGTATGAAATTGGATATTTAACGTATTGAATTTTGCCACCGTTCATTAAATTCCAAAATCTGCCTTCAAGGTCTTGTTTTTCAATTGGGCTGATTTGTTCAGAAACATGACAGTGGAAAGAATTTGAAACATATGGTTTATCTGATACATCACCGATAATTCCATATTTTTTTCTAAATTGTTTTACTTGCAAACCGCAAAGATTTTCAGCAGGTGTGCCATAAAGGGCATACAAGTGACCATCTTCTTCTTTGAATTCATCAACTTTTTTATTGATATATTCCATAACTTCAATTGCAAATTGACCATCTTCAACCAATGATTTGCCGTTGTGCAATTCTTGAAGTTCATTTAATGCAGTAATACCAAATGATGCAGTAGCAGATTTTAAAAGTGGTTTAATTTTATCATTATATTTTAAATTACCACCCAAGAAACCGCCTTCGCAATATGCAAGAGGGTTAACTGACGCTCTCATTTCGCCAAGATATTCATATGTTCTGATGTGAATTTTTCTGATTAGATTCATATAGAAATCTAAAACTTCATAGAAATCTTTGCTTTCTTGTTGAGCTTTAGCGTAAATCATTGGCAAGTGCAAGCTGATTGCGCCAATGTTGAAACGTCCAACAAAAACTGGTTTATCGTTTTCGTCTGCTGGTTTCGCACCGCCTCTTTCATACCATGGTGATAAGAAAGCTCTGCAACCCATTGGCGAAATAACTCTTTTATATTTTTTGTACATAGAAGCAACGTAACCATCACCTGATAAAGACAACCAGTCTGGATACATTGTTTTCTTAGAACATTCAACACCTGCTTTGAATAAGTGTTCAAGAGATTTGCCTTCGCCGTGTAATTCTTCGTCGTATAAGAATACTATTTTTGGGAATAATACAGGTTTTTTACATTCTTTTTTACCTTGACCACCAGCACGAGTTTTTAAACATGCCAATGTTGCCATAGATTCAAATTCGCTTTCGCCAAGACCTGTTGTAACAGTGATGAATGGATAATCTCCACGACTTGACGCAACAGTATTGAATTTATATTCCCAACCTTGGAAACCTTGTTCAAAATCAGATTGAACGTCTTTCATAGCTTCTTCTTTTGCTTTTTCAAAAGAAAGACCCATGCAAATATATCTGTCGTATTGTCTGTCATATGTTTTTTGAGCATATGGAGCCAAAATTTTATCAACTTCAGGAACTGTGAAACCGCCATATTGTTGGCTTGCAGCTGCCATTACGATATCACCGATAACGTCAAACGCAACGTCAAGGCTTTTTGGTTCGTTATACCAAATGTTGCCCATTTCAAAACCACCTTTTAATACGTTTGCAACGTCAAATAAACAGCAGTTCATTGTATCTCTTCTTGCACACATATCGTGGATATAGATATAGCCTTCTTTGATAGCTTGTTTGTCTTCAACAGTTAAGAAGAATTTTTTGTATAATTCTTTATTTAATTCATTGAAAATCAATGAACGTTTTGTAGAAACCAATGTAGAATCAGCATTTGCGTTTTCTTTGTCGCCAATGTACATAATTCTTTGAGATTCTTGATAAACTTTATCAAGCATGTGAACAAAGTCTGTTTTGTAGTTTCTGTAATTTCTATAGCTTTCAGCAACTAATGGACTCAAAGCTTGAAGCGCAGCTTCAACAATATTGTGCATTTGAAGGATTTCAACGCTATCTGTGTTCATATCTGAAACAGATTTGTTAACAAAAGCACAAATATCTTTGATTTCTTTTTCTGAAAATTCTACCAACATTCTTGTTGCAGATTTTTTAATTGCTTCAACAACTTTGTCGATATTATATTTCTCTTTTGTACCGTCTTTTTTAACAATAATTACGTTTGAAAGGTTACGTCTTGAAAAATTAATCACATTAACTTGATTATCAACAACATTTTGGTTTGGAAAACCTTTAATCGCGTCTGTCGCGCTCGAGTGAGGTTGTTGTTTTGCGCTTAATTCTATATCGTTTGAAACCTTTTGCATCAATTCCTCCAAGTCGTAAGATACTTTCATTTCCCTTTTTATATGAAAATTTTAATAAACATGGTGATAAAAACTTCAGCCGTTTTTTAAATTTTCCTATTTAAAATATTCTACTATAAATTTAAGAGCATGGTCACATTTATTTATATTAATTTTTGTTTATTTTTTAAAAGATAAAAACCAACCAGACGTGGATTGGTTTTTAGCTTATTTAACAAATTTTATAAAAATTATCAATTCTTAACTTTACAAAATTATTTTACTAATGGCAAAATTTGATCTGTAATATCGACGCCACCAAAAAGGACTGAATCCTTTCTTAATACTAAATCATAGCCCATGGCTTTCGCTTTTTGAGTAATTACTGTATCAAGTTGTTTGTCGATTGAATTTACTTTTTTTGCATAATTATCTTTGATTGCTTTTTTCTTTTGAGTTAATTGTGCTTCGTATTTGTTAATTAAAGTTTTTTTGCCAGCTTCTGTTTGTTGTTTTTGAATATCAGCGCTCGCTTTGTCGTACCACTTAAGCATGTCGTTTGTTTGTTTTTCTCTATCTGCTTCTGCTTGTTGAAGAGCTTTTGAAACAGTTAACAATTTTGAAACGTTAACACATGCGATTTTTGAAGTTGCAACGTTGCTGAAAGCTACGTTATTAAACCCAAAACCAAGTCCAAATGCAAATGAACACAAAACCAAAGTTAATAAAGCTTTTTTCATATTTTCTCCTTTAATAAATTATTTTTGAAGTTATTGGCATGTGATAATCTCTTTTATTAATTGAGCTGTTATCAATCATTGGCGCCAAAGGTGTGATATAAAGCTTAAAAGCAGCTGAGTTCATTCGTTTAAAAAATTTATTCAACCACTCAAGCTTTTGTGTATTTGTTATATTATTTTTTTTCTCATATAAAAACGTTTCTTTCATCATATCATTGGTTGATTGATGAAGATTTTCAATCCTCCAGATGACCTCATCTAAAAATTCATATGGCATTAGAGCATCTTCAGCAATTAAAGTTTTGCCTGTTTTTGGGTCAAGCGCAAGCTCGGCTCCTGGAGGTTTTAAGATGATATTTTCTGGAATTGCATTTTTAATTTCGCGATTTTTGTTCATCCATCTTGCAAGCGCAAAAAGTTTTGTCTTGCAAACGTCCATAATTGGCGCGTATCCACCTGTCATATCACCATTTGTTGTCGCATAACCCATATAAAGCTCTGATTTATCAGATGTCGCAATAGGTATCATTGAAGAATATTCATTAGAAACACACCACAAAATCGTTGCGCGAGAACGCGCTTGGATATTATCTTTTGTGAAAGTTTGAGAATATTTTTCAAGCTCAATTTCATCAAAAATATGATTTAAATTATTTAAAGTTAAATCGTAAGTTTCTTTAATCGGGATTTCAATAAAATTAATACCCAAATTTTGAGCTAGTTCTTTTGCGTCGTTTTTGCTTTCATTTGATGTCAATTTTGAAGGCATGGAAATCCCTAAAACATTATTTGCACCTAATGCGTCAGCTAAAATTGTTGCACAAATTGTGCTGTCTAACCCGCCTGACAAACCTAAAACTGCGCGCTTTAGACCATGCTTTTTAAAATAATTTTTAATTGAGTAAATTAAAGCATGATATGTTCTTGATAAATCGTTTTCATAATTTAAATCAAAATTTTCTGCTGGTTTTTCGTGCAAACCTTCTAAAATTGGGGTAATTTGTCCCATAAAATCATCTAAAACTAGCAATTCTTCATCAAACATTTTAGCTAGCGCGCAAATTTCACCTTGTTCATTATAGGCTCTGCTTGCGCCTTCATAAATATATTCATCATTTGCGCCAGTTTGATTGATATAGATTAATTTAATATTTTTTTCACGTGCAATTTTTGACAGCTTTTGATGTTTGAAATATTCCTTATTTCCTCTTGTAATCGAATAATCAAAAACAACCAAATAATCAATTCCATTAAACTCAATATTTTCGTTTTCAAAAATAATTCCAATTTTTTTATTATTTAATTTGATTATTCTTTCATCTGCGTTTGTTTTTTTTGCTTCAAAAGTTCGTGCCTCAAGCTTTTCTGCTTTATTTTCTAATATTGATTTTTCAAAAGTTTTAATCAATTTTTGATTTTGAACAAAAGCAACAGAATTATAATATTTTCCATTTTCTTCTTTAACAAAACCAACTAACGCACTATTTTTGACATTTTTTATAATTTCATTTAATGCTTCATCTTGTGCTTTTATAATTTTTGGAAATCGGTTAAATAAGTCACCGAAATTTGCCCCTGATAAAAATAATTCTGGAAAAATAACTAAATCAATATCTTCTTTTTGAGCTTTTTCAAGCGCCGATAAAGCTTTATTTTTATTATTTTCAAAATCACCAACAGATGAATTTAATTGTGCTAATAATATTTTTTTCATGATTTATCCTAGTTTAATTCTAATTTCAAAAGACCTATCCCAAGGCAAGCTATATTCTATTTTTTCAGGTTTATAATCTAAAAATTTAGAGATTTTTTCAAAATTTTTATTTAATTCTTCTTTTTTAATTTCTAGTGCTTTTTTAAAATCGGATGCATTTTCTCTGACAAATTTTCTTGAAATTGCCTGATATGCCCAATCGTCAAGAAATCTTATTGCTTGAATTTTTTTAAAAGCAATATTATTATATGTATTTTTTTTCAAAGCTAAAAATTTCACAACCGCACAAAATATAGCGCAACCAAGCGTATTTGCGCTTGTGTTATATCCGCAATAGCCATAAAAATTATCTAAATTTTGCTTAAACAACTGATGAATAAAATTACAATCGGCACCATTTGCATTGTTTGTATCTGCGATAAAATATGGTGTTTTTAAAAAATCAATTTCTTTATCAATATTATTTATAATATCTCCTAAAACCAAATCACCTTGTTCATTTTTAAAATTATTAATCAACAAAGTTAAATCAAAATTTTTCTCATTAACCAAACAATTTGCAATTTCAATTTGAGATTTTACACAATCAAAAAGTGAAATATCTTCATATTTTGAAATTTTATTTTTACCATTTTCCTCTATAAAAACAGGATTAATTTTAATATTTTGATTTTGCGCTAAAGCACGCGTTACAAGAGCTAGAGGGATTTCATCTGCCCCTGTTTTAATTAAAACATTTTGAATATTTTTTTCATCAACTTCTTTTTGTAATTCATTTGCTTCTTTAACATTTAAACCAAACTCGGCACAATCATCTTTTGAAAAAATTAACGTATCAAAAAAGCCCTCTTGCGCTAAGTTTAAATATATTTTATTAATTTCAAAATTTCTTTTTCTTGTTTTAATATAATCAGCTAAAATCTCGTCTGGAACTTTGTTTATGACGCAATTTGCCGTTTTTTCAACTTCTGATTTATGCAAATAATATGACCAATCAAAAATTCTTTTTCCCCATTGCGCCCAATATTCTTTTTCTTCTTCATTAATGTTATTGTTTGAAATTCGCATTATTGAAGAAAAAGCCAAGACTTTTTTGCACTTTTTAAAAGCTAGTTCTTTAAATTTTTCAATTCGATTTTTTATTGTTTCAAAACCATCATCACATCTTCTTGAATTGACTAAACCGCCATAGGCAAGCGTATCAAGGGAAACAATCAAATAATCGATTTCATTTAAATCAGATAAAAATTCAAATATTTTTTCAATATTTGCACTTGTTTGAAGCCCGCCAAGATATTCAATTTTCGGCATGAAAAGTTCAATATCATTATCAAGAGCCAAAACATCTTGGATTAAATCGTAACAAATTGGGCGATTATCTATTGGTATCAGTGCAATTTTTGTCATAAATAAATTTTACATCAATCTTAACAATTGATACAAGAATTAATAAATCTTCACTTGTTGATGAAGGTTTTTGAGATAAAATTATATATATAGAATTTATTCTGGGAGAAAGCTTTGTTTTTCACAATAGACGAGATTAAAACCGCAATTAAATGCGAAATATTATATATTAAAGAAGATTTCAACACTTCAACACCTTTCAAAATTTCAACAGACACAAGAAAACTAGAAAAAAATGATGTCTATCTGCCATTGAGGGGAGAAAATTTTGACGGACACAATTTTATCGATAAAGCTGTTGAAGCAGGCGCTTTGGGCTATTTTACACAAGATAAATTTAAAATTAATAAAAACGCTAATTTTGTAATTTATGTCCCAAATTCACTTATCGCATATTTAGAACTTGCAAAATATTTAAGAAACAAAATTAACCCAAAAGTTATCGCAATTACAGGTTCTTGCGGAAAAACTACCACAAAAGAGATGTTATATAGCGTTTTTTCAACGCAATTTAAAACCCATAAAACCTATCTAAACCACAATAATGAAATTGGTTTGTGCGAAACAATGTTTTTAATGCCAAAAGATACAGAAATCTTAATTCTTGAAATGGGCATGCGCAATTTGGGCGAAATTGAACTTTTATCAACCTATTCAAATCCCGATATTGGCATCATTTCAAATGTCGGCTCAGCTCATGTTGAAAGATTAGGAACATTGAAAAACATTGCAATTGCAAAATGTGAAATAGCTAAAAATCTTAAAAAAGACGGGCTTTTTATTGGCGTCGATTGTCCACAAATTAAAGAAAACCTTGAATATTCAGGCAAAAAAATCTATACAAATATTTCTGACGCTAAAAATATTGATATCGCAATCGATTTAACAAAATTTGATTACAAAAATGAAAGCTATGAAATTAGTCAAACTGGTGAATATAATATTTCAAACGCTATGCTTGTAATTGAAGCAGCACTAAGCCTTGGGGTGAAAACCGAAAACATTAAAAAAGGTCTTTTAAGCTATAAACCAATTGAAAAAAGATGGGAAAAAACACAAATTAACTCTTGGACCTTAATCAACGACAGCTATAACGCAAACCCTGAGAGTATGTTAGCTGTTTTAAAAACATTTTTATCTGTCTATAAATCACCAATCACGGTCGTTTTAGGTGATATGCTTGAATTAGGCAAAGATGAAATTATGTATCACAAGCAAATTGGCGAATTTTTATCTAAATACAGTGATGTCGAGCTTTTGACCGTCGGCACTTTATCGCAGTACATTGCGAAAAGTTCAACTTTAAAAAGCGTACATTTTGAAAATAACGAACAATGTGCAAAATATATTGTTGAAAATACTCAAGAAAACTCAACAATTCTTTTGAAAGCTTCTCGTTCAATGAAATTTGAACAAATCATAGAAAAAATTAAAGAAATGGTGGCAAAAATATGATAATGATGAGCGTTGCTGGGCTTGTTGCCTTGGTTTTATGCCTATTATTAGGGGTAGCGTACATAGACTTTATGAAAAAAAAGGCATATTCTCAATATTTAAGAGAAGAAGTTGCGCAAATGCACGCCTATAAAGAAAAAACTCCAACAACAGGTGGTGTTTTTATCATCACATCAATTATTTTAGCCTCTTTAATTGCGCTTTTTATGGCACAATCGGTCACAACATCAGCTCTGATTGTTTTAATGACTTTAATTTTTTACACCTTCACTGGCTTTGAAGACGATATTAAAAAAATCAAAGCTCATCAAAACCTCGGCTTGTCAGCTAGAGCAAAATTATTACTTCAAATTGCAGTTGCAATGCTGCCAGCATTTTATTTAATTTTCCAAGGCAAAACCGAAGTATCTTTTTTAAATTTTGATATTAATCTTGGATATTTTTATCCAATTTTTGTAGTGTTCATGATGGTTGGAGCGTCAAACGCAGTTAATTTAACAGATGGCTTAGATGGGCTTGCATCAACCTCTTCTATAATTGCATTTTTTGCTTGCGCTTTAATTTGCTATTTTAATAATCACATTGATTTAGCCATAATCTCCACTGCTACAAGTTGCGCTTGTTTAGGATTTTTATATTACAACAAAAAACCTGCAAAAATCTTTATGGGCGACACAGGCTCACTCGCCTTAGGTGGTTTATTAGCAACAATAGCAATTATGGGCAAATTTGAGCTATGGTTAATCCCGATTGCAATTGTATTTATCTGTGAAACATTATCTGTAATGATACAAGTTACAAGTTTTAAATTAACAGGCAAAAGAGTTTTTAAAATGAGCCCAATTCACCACCATTTTGAACTCTGCGGCTGGTCTGAAAACAAAATTGTGGCTGTCTTTTCGCTTGTTACTTTAATCGCTTGCACAATTAGCACTTTAATATATTTCTTTTATGAGGTTTAAAAATGGAAAGCTATCAAGAATTAAAAGATAAGAAAATTTTAGTTTTAGGTTTTTCAAAAACAGGAATTGCAGCAGCAAAATATCTTGCAAATCTTGGCGCAAATGTCTTTTTAAGCGAAAGCGGGGAAAATAAAGACGCTTTAAAAAATGAAGAATTAAACAATCTTGGAATTAAGACAGAATTTCAAGGACATAGCGAAGAATTTATCACCGACGCTGAATTTTGCATTTTGAGCCCTTCAATTCCAACAGACGCTGAAATTTTAACTCGTTTAAAAGAAAAAAATATTAAATATTTCTCAGATATTGAATTTGTTTCATTTTTAAATAACCAAAAAATGATAGCTATTACAGGAACAAATGGCAAAACTACAACAACAGCTTTGGTTTCGCATTTGCTATCTAAAAAATATTTTGCCCCATACTGTGGCAATATCGGCATTAGCCCAATTGAATATTTAGATAAAAATCCAGACTATTTTGTTGTTGAAGCAAGCTCTTTTCAACTAAGCTATTCACAAACATTTGCCCCAAAAATTGCAATTTTTTGCAATTTAACACCTGACCATATTTTATGGCATGGCACTATTGAAGCTTATTTTGAAGCAAAAGCAAAGATGTTTAGGAATATGGATGAAAATTCTTTTGCAATTTTAAATTATGATGATGAATATACAAAAAAATTAGGCAAAGAATTAAACGCAAAAGTTTATTATTTTACACTTCAAAAGCCTGAAAAAACAGATAATTTTGTATATTTTGAAAATGAAAAAATCTATTTTGAAAATGAAGAAATAATTGATATTAAAGAACTTCAAATCGTTGGCTCACACAATGTCCAAAACGCAATGTGCGCAGTTGTTGTGGGTAAAATCATTGGTTTAGATAACTCTGAAATTAAAGAAAACCTAAAAAGTTTTAGAGCAATTGAACACAGACTTGAATTCATTAGAACCATTGAAAATACTGACTATTACAATGATTCAAAAGCAACAAATCCAGAGGCAAGTATTGTTGCAATCAATTCTTTTATAGATAAAAAAGTCGTTTTAATTGCTGGCGGAAGAGACAAAAAAACAACTCTAAAAGACTTCATTAAATCTGTTAAAGAAAGAATTTCAAAAGTTGTTTTAATCGGCGAAGCAACAGGACGCTTTAGAGAAGAATTATCAAATGATGGTTATTTAAACATTGTTAATTCAAAAAGCCTTGAAGAAGCAATAGATATCGCAAGTCTAGACAAACCAGATGTTGTATTGTTATCTCCAGCTTGTGCAAGTTTTGACATGTTTGATAGTTACGAACAAAGAGGAGAGGCATTTAGAAATTATGTCTTATCAAAAAAATAGAAACTATACTCACACAAACACAACCTATTCAACAACTCCGGCTGATAATGTTTTAATTATTACAGTCATTTTCATTGTTGTATTTGGTATTATGGCAGTTTTTTCTGCTTCTGCTCCAAAAGCAATTAGCTATGGCGAAAATCCATTATCTTTCACTCTTAAACAGCTAATTTGGCTTGTTGCTGGTGCACTAGGTGCTTGGGTGTTTTCTAATTTTGATTATAGACGTCTAAAACCATTTGCTGGGTTTTTAGGAGTTTTTGTTTTAACAACTCTTGCCCTTGTTAAATTTTCACCACTTGGCGTCACAGTAAACGAAGCAAAAAGATGGCTTGTTTTAGGGCCGTTACAATTTCAACCATCAGAAATGGCAAAACCTGCATTAGTTCTATATTTTGCAACGCTATTTTCAAAAGATTGCAGAATTTTAGACCCAAAAAAATATCCATTTTATTTCATTTTTGCAGGAATGTTACTTTTAATTTATATGCAACCTAACCTTTCAATGATTATCCTGCTTTTAATGACATCTTTGATAATGTATTACGTTGCAGGTGGCTCAACAAAAATAATCGCTTCTGCTTTTGGTTTAGGTGCATTATTAGTTGCAACAACAATTAGAGGATATCAACTTCAACGTATTAAAGTTTGGTGGAACCCTTTCACAGACGCTCTTGGAGCTGGATATAATATTATTCAATCTATGGTTGCTTTTTCTTCTGGTGGTTTTTTCGGGGTTGGCTTTGGAAACTCTAAACAAAAACTTTCTTGGCTCCCAGAAGGACACACAGACTTTATTTTTGCAATCATTGGCGAAGAGTTTGGCTTTTTAGGGTGCTTTTTCTTGGTTTGCTTGTTTGGCGTATTTTTGCATAGAGGCTTCATTATCGCCAAAAAATGTCCGGATATGTTTGGAAAACTGCTCGCAATTGGCATAACTTTTTCAATTTGTTTCCAAGCTTTCACAAACATGTCTGTTGCAAGCTCTTTCGTTCCAGCAACAGGTATCCCGCTCCCCTTCATTAGCTATGGCGGGTCAAGCCTTTGCGTGTCTTTGTGTATGATTGGGGTTTTAATTAACATCTCCAAAAAAAGAGTTCAAAGGATAGTACATTATGTTCAATAACAAAGAAAAAACATATTTTATCACAGGCGGCGGCACAGGCGGACACATCTATCCTGCTGTTTCTGTTATCAATACTCTTTTAGACAATGGAATTGATAACAAAAATATTTTTTATCTTGGCAATGAAAAAAATATGGAATATGAAATTGCCACAAAACAAGGCTATAACTTTTTGTCATATAACGTTAAGGGAATGCCAAGAAAATTAAGTTTTAAATTTGTTGCTTGGACATTTAATTTGTTTTTTGCAACGCTAAAAGCACTTTATTATTGCTTTAAATATAAGCCTAGTGTCGTTTTTGCTACTGGTGGCTATGTTTGCGCGCCAATTTTATTTGCTTCTCAAATTTTAAATATCCCATACATTTTACATGAAAGCGATATTCACCCAGGGCTTGTCACAAAACTGTTTGCAAGAGGGGCAAAAAGCGTATCTTTAGGGTTTGAAAGTGCAAAAAACGCAATTAAAACAAAAAACTTTTTAACAAACGGAAACCCCATCAGAAAAGAATTTAAAGAAATTTCAAAAGAACAAGCACGCGAAGAGCTATCTTTAAAAGATAAATTCATAATTTTAATCATGGGAGGCTCCTTAGGCGCTAAAACAATTAATAATTCAAGTTTTAAAATCTTAAAAGAATATGCCAACAAAAAAGAATATCAAATCATTTGGCAAACAGGCAAGAAAAATTTTGACGAAGTAACAAAAAAAATATTAGAAGAATTTGGCGAATTGCCAGACAACCTTGTTTTGCAACCATATTTCGACAAGATGTATATTGTTTTATTGGCTGCCGATTTAGTTATCTCGCGCGCAGGTTCGTTGAGTTTGTCTGAAATTTGCGCTTGCGGTTTGGCTTCAATTTTAATCCCGTATCCGCATGCGGCTGGTGATCACCAAAAGAAAAATGCAATTGAACTTGTGAAAAATAATATTGCAAAAATGATTGAAGACAAAAATTGCAACAATGATATTTTGTTCGATACTGTTAATGAATTGGTAAATAATAAGACATTGCTTGAAGAGCTTTCAAAAAATGCAAAAAACTATTCAAAACAAGATAGCGCACAAAAAATTGTTGAACAAATTAACGGTGTGATTAGCTAAATGAAAAAAGCAAAAGAAATTTTAACTTCGACTAAAAAATTTCATATAAACCTTGGCTTAGAGCGAATTAGGGCAATTTTAGAGCTTTTGGGCAACCCACAAGATAACTATAAAATTATCCACGTCGCAGGAACAAACGGCAAAGGTTCAACTTGTCGTATAATTAACGAGATTTTAATTGAAAAATTTAAAAATACAGATACAAAAATTGGGCTTTTCACAAGCCCTCACCTGTTTTCATATAAAGAAAGAATATCTGTAAATAATTCTTTAATTTCAGATTTCATTTTAGATGAATTAACAAACAAAATTGAAGAACTAGCAAAAGAACACGATATTGAATTAACGGAATTTGAATTAATTACGGCGGTCGCTTTTTATTATTTTTATATCAAACAAATTAAATATCTTGTGCTTGAAGTTGGCTTAGGCGGCGAGTTTGACGCTACAAATATAATCAAAAAATCAATCAGCGTAATAACATCAATTGATTTAGACCACACGGAAAGACTTGGGAAAACAATCAAAGAAATTGCAAAACAAAAAGCAGGAATAATTAAACCAAAGTCAAAAGTTATTGTTTCAAAAGAAAATAAAGGCTTTAAAACAATTGAAAAAATTGCAAAAGAAAAAAATGCAAAAATTATTATTGCAGATGACGTTGCAATTGAATTTAATGAAAAAAATTACGCCATTTTTAATAATAAAAAATTTGAATTTAATCTTTTGGGTAATTACCAAGCGCAAAACCTTGCACTCGCTTTAAAAACAATAGGTTCAATGGAATTTAAAACAAGCGAAAAAGTCATTGAAAAAGCGCTCAAAAACGTGAAACATAGAGCAAGATTAGAATATCAAAAAGAAAAAAATATTCTGATTGATGGAGCGCACAACCCGCATGGCGCAAATGCTCTAAGAGAATTTTTAGATGAAAATTTTAAAAATAATAAAAAAACTTTCATTTTTGGTTGCTTAAAAAACAAAAATTATGAAAAAATGCTCGAAAATTTAATAAAACCAGAAGATAATTTTTATCTTTATGAATTTGATTATCCAAATTCCTTGAAATATGATGATTTGCCTGAAACATTGCAAGAGCGCGCAATCACCCTGTCTTGTCTTGAAGAAGTAGAAAAAATAACAAAACAAAATAATGAACTAAAAATCATCACTGGTTCACTATATATGATTGGAACAATGCAAGATTTAATCGGTTAATTTTCTTTTTTATCGTGGCGCAAATAGAAATATTGGCAACCATTCCAAACCAAAATTTCATTTTGTGAGATATTACATTTTCCATTCAAACAATCAAGTGTTCCATCAGGACAAATTGTGAAATGTTGGCAATTTTGACAAGTTTTAAGAGTCATACCTTTTGATTGCAATTTATATGTGATTTCTTCTAGCGCGTCATACATTCTTAAATATGAATCTGTGCCAATAAAGTGATTGCCCTCTCTAAAGACAACTTTGCGCATTCCATCTTCTGAAACTAAATCTAATTTGCAATAGATATCTTTTTTGCCATTATTTACAACTGCGTTGATTGTCGCAGAGTTGATATTTTCTTCTTCATAATTGCTGTCCGCAATTGAGCGCATTGTTAGGTTATTAATGAATATTTTAACTTTTTGCCAAGCAAGACAAAATGGATATAGACATAACCAAAAGATTTCTCTGAATTGAATTTGCGCAATGTTAATTGAAACAACTAAATTAACAAACAAAAACACCCCTAAAAGCGCAACCGCTGTTCTTGCAACGTGATGAGGCAAGTAGACTGCCATACAAAGCAAGAACAAAAAGCTTAACAAGACAACGATTGAATTTGGCTTTAAAAGGAACAAAATAAATTCTTTAAAAGCTATGTCTTTAAAAGCTAAGATTGGAAAATAGTGCGTAAAAAGGTCAAATTTTGCTTTAAGAGTTGGATTTGAAAAATCATAATTTTTAACATCAACCCCTGTAATGATATAAGGGCAATAGATTGATTTAACATCATTTGCAGCTAAACACAAAGAAAATTCAAGCTCTGAATCTTTGTCTTCAACGCCGACATAGCCAATTTTTTTCAAAATATCATGTGTAATTACAAAATTTTCGCTATCAATGAAAAATGGCAATTTAAACATTGCACGAACTAAAATATTTGTTCTGTTTGCATATTTCAAATATGCACTAATGATAGAATTTTTAACCCTTTTTGCAAATTGATTTTTTTCATTTGTTGCAACTCTTGAACCAACCAAAACGCAACTTGGCAAAAGAGATTTGTTAATGTTTTCTAGATATTTTTCGCCAACAATTCTATCCGCCCCAACAAAAACATAGGCGTCAATTGTCTCATCATCTAGCATTTTATCCAAAAACAAATTCATTGCTTTATCTGTTGAAAAATAATCTGGATTTTGGATGTTGTGGATTTGCGCACCATAAGCAAAATCGCGAGAAATTGAAGTATCATTTTCATCTTTTTGATAAACAACATGAACTTGATATTTTTCTTTTGTATATGTTTGAGTATTCAAAGCTGAAAGCAAATTATCCAAGTTTTTATTTTTATAATTTGCAAAAATTACAACACACAAGTTTTTTTCATCTTTTGCTTCACATCTTGATTTTTCAAGCTCATTGAAGTAAATATCTAATTTTTTTGCGCCAATGGAGAAAAATAATTGATACACACAATAGATAAAAATATAAATTATTAAAATTATAAACAGGGTGTCAAATACTATCATAATAGTATTTTATTAAAAATAGATTTAAAAATCTAGCTTTTTTTAATTTATGTATATATAATTACCTTGTGATAAGTTTTTTAGGACAATGCGTTCAAAATTTAATTCAATCAGGGAAATATGTCCTTAAAGGCAACCTGAAATTTTCTGATGTTATCGCTCAAATGGCTTCAATTGGGTTTGATTCTTTAGGAATTTGCCTTTCAATAGTTTTCATCGCCGCGGCTGTTATTGCCCTTCAAGTTGCACATCAATTTTTAATGAGTGGCGGAGATAGCTATATTGGCGGTTTTTTGGCAATTGCCCTAATTCGCGAAATCGCCCCAGGGTTTGCCGCTCTTGCTCTTGCAGCAAGAAGTGGAACTGCAATTTGTGCTCAAGTTGCAAACATGCAAGTAACAAACCAAATTGACGCTATGGAAGTTTTAAAAGTTGATTCAATTGGCTATTACTTCGCTCCAAGAATTGTCGCAAGCGCATTAGGTGGCTTGTTTATCACTATTTTAGCTGAACTAACAGGAGTCTTAGGCGGGGCTTTAGTTTCTTTTTATTCAATTGATTTACACCCTTCAAGATATTTCAACTCTGTTTGGCTGATGTTACAAGTTAAAGATATCAATATCAGCTTGTTTAAAGGTATTGTTTTTGGCGCTTTAATTGCACTTGTTTGTTCAACTGTTGGATATAACACAAAAGGTGGCGCGAAAAATGTTGGTGAAGCAACAACAAAAGCTTCAATTTTATGTTGCGTCTATATCCTTGTCGCAGACTTGATTATAGACATTTTATTTTACATGGGTGGAAATTAAATCTAATACATTTAGATTATTTTTTTAAAATTTCGCTAAAGTTTTTTCAACAAAATAGATGATGAACAACAGCGCCACTTTCGCTATTCTTAATGTGTAAATAAATTATATGGGGATAGAATTTAGTTTGAGGAGGTTCAAGTTCACGCTTGAAAGTGTTTTAGTTGTGAGAAACAAAGCACTTGAAGATGAAAGAATTAAATTAGCTTCGATTTTAAGGGTGTACAACAATCAAAAAGAAGCTTTGGACAAATTATTTAGTGAAGTAGAAACCATTAAATCAGAAATTAATAAAAGTTTTGAAAATAATGATTTTAATCCGCAAATAATATCGAATTACAATTCATATCTATATAAATTATCGCAAGATATTGAAGCTCAAAAAGAGGTTTTATCAAAAATCGAGCAAGATATTGAAAAACAACAAGAAGTCTTAAAAGACGCCTATATTAAGGTTAAATCTCTTGAAGTTTTAAAAGACAAACAAAAAGAACAATATCTTAAAGAGCAACAATACGAAGAAATTAAAGAATTAGACGATATCGTCAATTCTAGGACAATTGCTTAGACTCAGAGGGAAAAATGACCAACGCATTAGCGCTAAATTCCGAAAATACAACTGATGTGATATTAAATGCTTTAACTCAAAGCGCGCAAGTTCAAGACAAAAACGCTGCTAAAGATATCTCATCAAACGCTAATTTTAATAACGTTTTAAATAATTTAAATTCTAAAACCAAATCTGCACAAAGCGATTTGGAAAAAACTGTTTTAAAATCAAATACAAGTTCAATCAACAAAGAAGCACTTAACCCAAAAGAAACTTCTAGAAAAGCAATTAAATTTCAAAGAGAAAATCTTGAACAAAAAACAGACGTTCGCCAACAAAAGACAACAGATGTGAACGCAAAAGAAGATATAAACGCAATTCAAACACAAAAAAATGAAACAACAAAAGACACAATAAAAGTAGAAAATAATGTATCTAGCGATACAAATGAGTTAGAAGCAAAAACTGAAATAGAAGAAAACAACAATAGTTCATTTCCAAGCCCATCACCGGTTTTTTCTTCCAAAGAAGATGTGCAAACAGAAGTTAAAGACATAAATGAAATTGAAAAAGTTATATCTCAAGTTGAAGAATTGCTTGGCTCAATCACTTTAACTCAAGATATTGAACTAGATATTGACTCAGACATAGTATCTGAAATTGAAGATAAAATTTCACAAATTACATCATTAGAGGAAATCAACACAACTGTTGAAGAAATTACAAATTTCTTAAATAACACTGATTTAAATAATCAAGAAAAAGACGCAATCTTGGCAGATTTAAAAGAATTACAAGATTTATTAGCAAACAAAAACACAGAAAATGTTGATTTTGAAAATGTCTTATCTGAACTTAAAACAAAATTAACAGACACAATCAAAGATACTCTTTTTGATGTTACAAAACAAATTAAAGCGCAAGATTTAGCACAAAGTGCAGAAAAATTAAGCACAAATCTTGAAAAGCTTGAAACAATTTTAAAAGAAGAAAATAAAGAACTTTTCAAAGAAATTGAAAAACAAATTGAAGATATTTCACAAAAACTTGAAAAAGTTGAAAACGTTGTTAATGACGAAAAAATCATCAACAATGATGATGAAATCAAAAAAATCAATGAAAAAGTTGAAGCTTTAATTTCAAAACTTGAAAACAAAGAAACTGTTGATTTAAAAGAAGTTGAAAATATCAGAGATTTGTTTAAAACAATTTCAAATGATATCGAAAAAAATATTGAAATAGACACAAAAGCGCAAATTAAAACAACGCAAGAAGTTGAAATCGAACTAGATACAGAAACAAAAACCATTGTTTCAAACAATCTTGAAAAGCTAGATGAAATCTTTGCAGATAAAGAAATTACAAAAGATGAAACAAAAGATTTATCTGAAATTTTAGACGTTTTTGAAAATCTTGCAAAAGAAGAAATTAAACTTGATGATGAAATTAAAACAGAAATCAAAAAAGTAATCTCAGAACTTGATAAAAACATTGATACAATTGATGTCGCAGATATTCAAAAACAAAGTGCAAATATCGTTTCTCAATTGAAAAATCTTATTGAAGAAAAAGATGAAACAACAATTAACACAGAAGAAGATATTGTTTTAAACACTCAAAATGAAGTTGATAACTCTCAAAAAATTGACTTTGAAATCAAAGACCAAAAAACAATTACTTCAACTAATCAAGATTTAAAACCGGAAGTTCAAGAAGCGCAAGAACTTGAAAAAGAAATTGAAATTAACCTTGAAGAAAGTGTTGATTTTGAAGTTAAACTTAATGAAACAAAAATCACAACAAAAGATGTTGAAAATTTAGATAAAAAATCATTCATTCAAAATACTTTGCAAGATATGTTAATTGATATTGATTACGAAGCACCAAGCGCTCAATCAAGCACATTAACAGTATCAGATGAATTGGTGAAGATGGCGATTGACGAACCAACAAATTTGAATATCGATACAACTTTCAAAGGCAGCGTTGTCTATGACCCTGCTTCAAATAATGCAAGCGTAATTAAAAACATTAATCTTGCAAAAACGCTTCAAACTCCACAAAATTTTGAGCTTGAACAAAACAACGTTTTAGGACAAATCACAGACAAAATTCAACAAATGAAAGACGGCTCAAACGCAAGAATGACTTTGGTTTTAAGACCAAACGACCTTGGCAGATTATCAATTGAATTGTCAACAAATCATCTTGGTTTGACAACAAATATCCTTGCGCAAAACGAAGATGTTAGAAACTATATTGAAAAAAATATCGACGCTCTAAAGCAACAATTATCTGAAGCTGGAGTTAACGTAAATACTATTCAAATCAAAACCGCAGGGCAAGAAGGCTCTTCAACATACGAAGGAAATAATCATTTTGCTCAACAACAAAATGAAAACAATAATCAACAAAATCAAAACCAAAAACAAGATACTCAACAACAAAAAGCAAAACAAGAATATATCACAAGCCTTGGAGGATACGATTTCCAAGATGTGAAAGATTTTTCAAGCATTTTAAATCACACAATGAACTATATAAACTAATAAGGAAATGACATGGCAGGTTCAATACACCAACAAATTATTAACAATTCAAATCAAACAGAAATAATTAAACAATCTCAGCCAAAAGAGGCTTCTAAATCAGTTGATGGCGATACATTTTTGCAACTTCTAACAAAACAATTGCAATATCAAGACCCAATGAATCCAATGGACAATACTGATATGTTGGCACAAGAAGCTCAATTTGCAGCATTAGAACAAATGGAAGCATTAACAAGCAGCTTCTCTCAATTTTCAACAATGTTCCAAGCAAACTCTTTAATTGGTCAAACGGTTGAAGTTAAAGTATCTGGCGAAGATGCTGTCGTTGGCAAAGTTGATTACGTAGATTATACAGATAAAAATGGTGCAAGTATAAGTATTGGCGGAAAATTATATCCGCTATCAAGCGTGACAAAAGTCACATCTCAAGAAATTGTTGAAGACACATCAAAAGAAGAAAACACAACCTTCTTTAAAGACGCAATTTCAGCTATTGGAGACAACCTTGGCTCTATTGCCAAGAAAATTGGTGCGTATGCAAATAAAACAGAAGAAACTCCTTCTGTAACAGAACAAATATAATTTAATGACAATAAAGGAAAGGACACACAAAAAATGACACAGGCATTATTTACCGCAATGACGGGGTTAAATGCAGGAACAGAGCAACTTACAGTCGTATCAGATAACGTTGCTAACATGAACACAACCGCATATAAAACATCAAGGGTTGATTTTCAAGACGTATGGTACAAAACAAGCACAACAGGTACAAACTCAACAGTAAACTCAGGTGGTACAAACCCATACCAAATCGGTGTTGGTGTAAAATGTAGCGCAATTACAAAAGATTTCAGTGCTTCAAGTATCAACACAACAGGCCGTACAGAAGACATGGCTATTCAAGGTGATGGCTGGTTCACAGTTATCAACTCAGATGGCGCAGTAATGTTAACAAGAGATGGCAACTTCACACTTGACGAAAAAGGCTATATCTGTACAGCAAACGGCTGTAAAGTTTTGGGTATGGACGTAAATGTTTCAAATATCCGTTCAGACATTCCTTTGAGAGTTCCAACTCAAATCAAAGTTACTCAATATCCAACTAAAACGGTTGCAAATGGTGGTAATTTTGACAAAACAAAAATTACTGACTTAAACGGTTGCCAATTAACAGGCGGAACTTTCAAAGTTCATATCGACCCAGCAGACGGCAGCGACATTAAAACATTAGAAATTGATTTAGGTGATGTTACTAAAAAAACAGTTGAAGGCATAATCGCAGACATCAACGCTGCACCAGACGTTGCAACATATTTCAAAGCAGAAATCATTGACGGTGCAATTTCATTTAAACCAACAGCAGCTTCAAAAAGTTTAGAGTTTGAATCTGGAACATCAAATTTTGTTTCAGCAACAAACCTTGCTTCAATGCCATTTAACAATGATTTAGGCGCATATGTGACAAAAGAAATCAATACTTCTGCCGAAATTGGACAAGTTGATGACGTCACATCTGATTCAACAAAAATTTATGACAGTTTTTCAATCGGTAAAGATGGCTTAATGACTGTTACATATTCAGATGGTTCAACTTTAACAGTTTCTTCTGCTGAAGATGGTTCAAAATTTTTCACATATCAAAACGCAAATGGTGTAATCATCAACGCAGATACACAAAACTCAAAAAATGGTGCATTGCAAGTTGACCCAAACATTTTGGTTAAAGCAAACATGCAATGTCAAATGGCAAAAGTTGCAAATAACGCAGGTTTAGTTGCAGTTGGTGGCAATATGTATAATATCGGCGTAAACTGCGGTGACGTATTATATTCAGCTGCAAACGTTAATGGCGTTGGCGAAGTTGCAACAGGAGCATTGGAATCATCAAACGTTGACTTAGCTCAACAATTCTCTAACATGATTTTAGCTCAACGTCTTGTCCAAGCAAACTCTCAAGTATTCTCAAGTGCAAACAGCATGCTTGAAACATTAGTATACTTGGGTCAATAATTTAAGTTTCTCTTTATTGTCTAAAAAAGCGCTCAAAGGATTTGGGCGCTTTTATTCTTTTTTTATACCCAAATATCAAACTTAGGCTCTTCTGAGCTCATGCAATGAACTCCGCCCGCGCCTTCAACTAAATTATCCATAACTTCGTTGCTATCGCCATAATTTTCGCCAGAGATAAAATATACCTCTTTTAAAACAGGGATATTTGAATCTGTTTTTCTTAATTCGTCTAATTTTTTTCTTAAATCTTTTTCAAAAATCTTTTGATATTTTGAAACCCTTACATCATCACACTTTGAAGAATTGGTGATATAAGAAATCGAGCCATCTTCGTGCTTGTTTACAATTGCGTTCATAAAATTTGCTGTCGCATTATTAGCATCATATACAGCACCAATTGGAATTGGCACAAAACCATTTTGCTTTAATTGTTCAAGTGCTGTTTTATACGTCAACATTTTATGACTTTGCTTATCTAGCGTTGGTTTAGATTTTGTTTTAATGCCCCTTGCTTTGTTTTCGTTTTTTAAAACCATCTCGGGATTATTTATTAAAACATAAGGATAGCCAATCGGTCTGATTGCCATATCCAAGTGGTAATCTTGCTGTTGAATGAAATAAATATTTTCTTCTTTAACATCAAAACGTTTTGAAATAGCATTTTTATTTGTCATCATTTGCTCTGATGAACCAACTAACATGAACTTTTCGCCATCAGCTTTTTTACCAAGATAAAAATTTCCGCCAGAAATAAACCCACCTGATTTATCGAATAATGGAGTCAATTCAACAGGCATATTATATTCTTTTTCAATTTCTGGCAAAAATGGCTCAAAAAACTCAACATTTTCTGAAACAAGGGCATATGGTTTTTTGTCTTTTTCCAAAACCAACATCAAATCTTGGTTATATGAACCATTAAACTTTGACTCTTTTAATTCAATTTGCTCTTGAGCGCAAATGGTTTTAAACTCGTCTTTGATTTTATCCCACTGAGATGAGATATGCAAAGCTTTTAATGGAGCGGCATCATAGCCTTTGAAATTAATTTTTGAGATACTATTTATTTTCATATTTATTTAAAACATATGAAAAATAAATGGTGCTTTATGTGAAATTATTTTCCAAATATTTGAAAAACCCATTTTTCGTATCTCATAACTTCATTTTCTGGTTTGTTTTTTAAATTGTATAAACCGAAGAAAAAAGCAAAGAAAACATAGATAACGTTAAAACAATTGCTAATATTTTTTCTTTTTTAGTCATATATTCCTCTATTCAGCACAAACTTCTTCATCTTTATCGCAAATATTTCTTGTTGCACCAGAGCTCCATCTATATGCTTGTTTGTGTGCCTTTGGACAACAAGCGTATTTTTCTTGGTTTAATTCTCTTTCAAGCCATCTATCCGCCCTTGCACCTGTCATAATTTTCCCATCTGCACGAACACCAAAACCAAAAGGTTTAACTCCGCCCTCGCCATCTATATCTATGCAAAATGGTTTGTAATCATATTCATCAAAATATGTTGAAATCGCTAAATCAACGTAATAAATACCATCTGTACCTAAAACATAAACAATATTTTCTTCAATATGATAACCAGCAGGATTGCCCTCGCTATACATATCAACACAAGAAGCATCTAAAAATTGTTTCATTATTTCAACACCATAGCTCTCTCTGGCAGTATTGCCAACAGACATATATCCGTCATAACCTTCTAAATCTGTTTTAATTTGAAAAGCCCCATGGTCTTTATAGAAACAATCATGTTTCTTATAGCTCAAAACAGATGCCATAGCGTTACATGCCCAGGACATATCATCTTCATTTTTTTTTGAAAACCCTGTCCCATCGGGTTTTTTAGTCATGTCCCCAGGAAGATAATATTCACCATTAGATGAAATCTCGCGAATTACCATAGCAAGGTTATTATAGCCCCTTTTAAACTTCAAAAGATTTTTATCAGGTGTCGAATGCCATGCTGTGGGCAACAAAATTGCAGATAAAATACCGATAACTGTTAAAACAATCATTACTTCCGCAAGCGTAAACGCGCGGTTTTTCGACTTTTTCATGGTTTTTCCTTTTTTGGATAGTTCCATGTAAAAGGCTACTATATATATATATATATCAAGAGCAGATTGCTAAAATACGAAAGTTAGAGGAGTTAAAGCAACTTATTCTTTAATAACTTCCAATTTTTCATAACTAAATAAATATGGCAAGTGTTCTTTTTTAATTATTTCCCCAGGAAGTAAAATTGAAATCCCAGGAGGACAAAGCGCCACAACTTCAGATGAAATTCTGCCAATTGCTTCAAATTTATCTATCGATTCTTTTGGTGCAAAATATGCCTCTCTTAAATTCATTACAATTTCAGGGTCAATCAAAGGCATAATTTTAATGTTTTTCTTTTCAAAATCATATTTTTTGCTTGAGATTTCTTTTAACGCTTTGATTAAATATTCAAATTCTTCTCTTGAATTTCCAATATTAGACAATATCAAAAGACCAGCGTCAGAAGCCGATTCGACTTCAATTTTATAGTCATGTTCTAAAACATATTCGAGTTGAAGCCCTGTTAAACCCTTCATTTTGATAAATATTTTTGTAATATCGAAATCGACATTTTGCTCTAAAACCGCAAGATTTTCGATTTTTTTCGCTTCCGCTCTAAAATAAAGCGCGTTTTCAATGGCAGAATTTAACATCTTTTGCCCAGATACTGATGAAAGGTTTGCCCTCGCAGCGTCTAAACTTGCAAGCAATAATAAGCTTGGACTTGTTGTATGCAAAAGTTTTAGCGCGTGGGTGATTTTTTCAATATCAAATTTTGATGATTTTGAAATGTGCAACATTGAAGCTTGTGTCATTGCACCGCCTGTTTTATGTAATGAATGCACAACCGCATCTGCCCCTAATTGAAGCGCTGATTGAGGCAATTTAGAGCTAAAATTCCACAAAGAACCATGTGCCTCATCAACAATTAATGCGACTTTATAGCGTTTGCAAACTTCAGATATTTTTTTAATATCAGATACAACACCCTCATAGGTTGGATTAGTAATCCAAACAAGTTTGATATTTCTATTTTTCTTTAATTTTTCTTCAATATCTTCTGCTTCAATGTTTCCAAAAATTGACCAATCGTTCAATTTCTTTGGAATTACCCAATTTACTTTAGCGCCAGAAATAATCAAACCGGTCAAAACGCTTCTATGGCAATTTCTTCCAATCAAAACCTCATCAGATGGGCTTGTGATAGCAAAAGCTAAAGCCAAATTTGCAATTGTTGACCCTGCGGTTAAAAAGAAGGTTCTTTTTGCGCCATAAACACTTGCGGCCAGCTCTTGCGCTTGGTGAATTGCGCCAGTTGAAGGGTGCAAAGTGCCTAAATTATCAAATTCATCTGTCGTATCGATTGATAAAACATTTGAACCGACAAGCTCTCTAAATTTTTCATGCACACCTATACCGCGATTGTGCCCTGGGATATGAAAACCAGTCATTGGCGAGTTTTTATATTGCAACATGGCGTCTAATAATGGGGTATTTGCGCCTTTTGTAATTTTTTCATATATATTATCTTTTATATTTGCAAAAGAAATTTTGTTTTCAATAGTGTTTGTCATAGAAAACATTATGACACATACAAATTTTTTTTAAGTTTTTTGCGCGATTTTTTTAAGTTTTATTACGCCAAATTTAAAAATTTATGGGTTTGCGGAATTAAACGAATATTTTGATATTTTTGATAAAATAAATCAAAGATTTTATCAAGCTCAACTTCGCTATTAATCGGCATTTTCGGTTGTAAAATAATTAAAGAATTATATTTTTTTGCAATTTTTATAACTTCATCAATTTCTTCATTTTTAATGTTTTCATCAAAAACTATTTTTAAAAGCGCCTCTTTTTTTGAAGCAATTTCTAAAAACTTTTCGTTATCTAAAAATCTGTTTTCTTGCCCTGTTGCACTTTTTAGTTTAATATCCATTGAAACAACATCAACAAATTCAATAATTTCCTTTAATTCTTCAAAAAGTGTTCCGTTTGTTTCAAGATATATTTTTTTATTTAATTCTTTTTTGTATTGAGATAAGAATTTTTTTAAAAATTCCTTTTCGCACAATGGCTCACCGCCTGTGAAACTAATGGTTTGAGCTGTTTCTTGTTTTAATTTTTGTGCTAAATCAAAGCTTGAATATTCAACCCCAGCGCTAAAATCTGTATCACAATATTTGCAAGCTAAATTGCATTTGCAAAAACGAACAAAAGTCTGTTTTTCGCCAACATAGGTGCCTTCACCTTGAATTGATGTGAAAATTTCTTTGATTTTAACTGTTGATTGATTTTGCATTTTTCTTATTGTTGTTTATTTCTTGAAGTTGTTCATAAAGTCGATATTCTTCATCAGTCATTTTAGATGGAATTTGAATTACGATTTTAACAATCTCGTCGCCTTTTTTGCCTGTTTTTTCATCTAAAACGCCAACATCAATAAGTTTAAAGCTTTGGTTTGATTTTGTCAAAGGCGGAATTTTGATTATTGCTTCGCCCCATAAAGTTGGAACGGTCAAATTTCCCCCTAAAACCGCAAAATATGGGCTGATTTTAGCTTCGTAATAGACAACGTTGTCAATGATATTTAGCTCAGATTTATTTTCAATATTGACAATGACGTACAAATTGCCATTTAATCCGCCATTTTCGCCTTTTTTACCTTCTCCTTTTATTCTTAATTTAGCGCCGTTTTTAATCATTGGAGGAATTTTAACGGTAATTTTTTTGTGTACTGTTTTTTCCCCTTGTCCATTGCAAAAAGAACACTTTGCCCCATTTGCAAATTTTCTGCCAAAACATTTTGGGCAAACCATAGAATGAGCAATATTAACGCTTCGATATGTCCCCAAAAGTGCTTCTTGTAAGTCAATTGCAACGTTTAGAGTTATATCTTCGCCGTTTTTTGATGGTTTTTTTTCTTCTTTTTCTTTTTTGAAAAATTCATTTTTAGAAAAATTATTTTTCTTTGCCTTTTCAAAATGTTGGTAAATATTTTGATTAGCGCGCCTTAGAGAATCGTAATTTTTTCTTTTTTCACAATCCAATAAAATTTCTGCCGCGCGATTAATCTCTTTGAATTTTTCTTCAGCTTCAAAAGATGAATTCACATCAGGGTGATACATTCTGACTAGTTTGCGATATTGCTTTTTGATTTCAGACTCAGTTGCCAATTCGCCAATTTCTAAAATTTCATAATAAGATTTCATATTATCTTTTTAATAATAAATTTCAAAAAATCCAATAATAAACAAGGTATTATTTTGGCTAAAATTTTAAAATCTGATAAAATTATTTTATGCGCTCATAGCTTAACCGAATAAAGCATTGGTCTCCGAAGCCAAAGACTGTGGGTTTGAATCCCATTGAGCGCATTTATAAATTACTATAATATCTTGCGCTATATCTTTGCTGAGGGGTTAATTGACGGCGATATGTCGTTCTTTGGATATTTGGATAGGGATTATTTGCGCTTGGATAGCGAATATTTCGCGTTGGGTTATAGTTTTGCATTCTCGCGCGACGCATTGCGATTGCTCTTTGTCTTTGCAATTGTTGTTGAATTGCTAAATATTTTCCATATTGATATTCCCCAAATTCAGCACAAAAGCCAATTTGAGAAAATAACAATAAAAAAATAACGGCAATAACTCTCATAAAATCATTATAGCCGTCATTTTTTATTTAAAAATCATATTAATCTATGAAATATCCCATCTTCCACATGTTCCGCCCCAGCGAGCGATAATGTTTCCTTTGATATCGGATATTTTTTCAATTTTTTCTTTGTTTTCTTGTTCCTTGCCTTCTAAAATTGTGATTACTTCGCAATTATTTGAACAACCTGTGCAAGTGCAAGTAACGCTATAAAACTCAAGGTCTTTAATTGTCCAACCTTTGAATTTTGTTTTTTGATTTGTAAATTGATGATGTTCCATTGCCAATAACGCCGCGCCGATTGCACCCATTGTTTGATGATTTTCAGGAACAATAATTTCACAACCCAATTCTTCTTCAAAAGCTTTTACCATACCCTTATTTGTCGCAACACCGCCTTGGAAAGATATGCAAGGCAATAAGTCTTTGCCTAGTGCAAGGTTTGCGATATAGTTTCGAACTAAAGCTTGGCAAAGACCATAAAGCAAGTCTTCAACGGCATAGCCTAGTTGTTGTTTATGGATTAAATCAGATTCAGCAAAAACACCGCAACGCCCAGCAATTCTTGCAGGTGATTTAGATTTCAATGCGATATCGCCAAAATCTTTGATATCAACGTTTAATCTTTGCGCTTGGTGGTCTAAAAAGCTTCCTGTACCCGCCGCACAAACTGTATTCATTGCAAAATCGGTAACGATACCATCTCTTAAAATGATGATTTTTGAATCTTGTCCGCCGATTTCAAGAATTGTTTGAACATTTGGAATAACAGAAGTTGCAGCAACTGCGTGTGCTGTGATTTCATTTTTAATTACATCAGCCCCAACTAAAGCACCCGCCAGGTTTCTACCAGAACCAGTTGTTCCAACAGACATAATTTCATATTCTTCACCTGTGTTTTGAGATAAAATATTATCCAAACATTTTTGAACCGCAATCACCGGTTGCCCTGCTGTGCGAGTCATGAAGCTATCAACATGTTTTCCGTTTTCGTCGACCAAAGCGATTTTCGTAGTAACGGAACCTACATCTATTCCTAAATATACTTTCATATTTCTAATTTAGCACAAAAAAACTGCTAATTTTCAAGATATTTTTTTAAATATTTTCCTGTGTAACTTTTTTCGCAATTAATGATTTGCTCTGGTGTTCCTTTAAAGACTACTTCCCCACCGCCGTCGCCACCTTCTGGTCCTAAATCAATAATCCAATCTGCAGATTTAATTATATCCATATTATGTTCAATAATTAAAACAGTGTTTCCGGTATCTGCCAATTGTTTTAACATAATCAAAAGTTTATCAATATCATAAAAATGTAAACCTGTTGATGGTTCATCTAGAATATAAAGCGTTTTGCCAGTTGAGCGTTTATTTAACTCAAGTGCTAATTTAACCCTTTGCGCTTCACCGCCAGAGAGTGTTGTTGCGCTTTGTCCAAGTTTAATATAATCCAAACCTACGTCATACAATGTTTGCAAGCGTGTTGCAATTTTTGGAACATTTTTGAAAAATTCCAAAGCTTCAGCCACTGACATATTTAAAACATCTGAGATATTTTTACCTTTATATTTAACTTCTAGTGTTTCTTGGTTATATCTTTTGCCTTTGCAAACATCACAAGTCACATAAACGTCAGATAAAAAGTTCATTTCGATTTTTAAAAGCCCGTCACCGCAACATTTTTCGCACCTTCCGCCTTTAACGTTAAACGAAAATCTGCCTTGCTTATATCCGCGCGCTTTTGCTTCTGGAGTTTGAGAAAAAAGCTCTCGAATATGTGTGAAAACTTCTGTATATGTTGCAGGATTTGACCTTGGGGTTCTGCCAATTGGCGATTGGTCAACCACAACGAGCTTATCGATATTTTTAAAACCTTTAATTTCATCTACCCCTTTTGGTTTTGGTTTGTTTCTTAAAAGCTCATATCTAGCATATTGAGCTATGATATCTTCAACCAAAGTTGATTTACCAGAACCCGAAACGCCTGTTATTGCAACGATTTTACCAAGAGGAACATTAACATTAATATCTTTTAAATTGTTTAATTTTGCACCTTTAATCTCTAAAAATTCGCCGTTTCCTTCTCTTCTTTCTTTTGGAACTTCGATTTTTCTTTTGCCAGATAAATATTGCCCAGTTAATGAATTTTCTTCTTTTTTAATATCTTCTAGCGTTCCTTGTGCAACAATATTTCCGCCTTTTACACCAGCATAAGGTCCAATATCAACGATATAATCAGCGTTTTGCATTGTATCTTCATCATGTTCAACGACAATTAAAGTGTTTCCAAGATTTCTTAATTTCATCAAAGTTTGAATTAACATGTCGTTGTCTCTTTGGTGAAGCCCAATTGACGGTTCATCTAGAACATATAAAACACCAGATAACCCGCTTCCAATCTGCGTTGCAAGGCGAATTCTTTGCGCTTCACCACCAGATAATGTCCCAGCAGAGCGCGCTAAGGAAAGATATCCCAAACCAACATCAATTAAAAATTTTAATCGTAATCTGATTTCGTCTAAAACCTGATGAACAATTTTCAACTTAAATTCATCTAAGGTTAAATATAATTCTTTAATAAATTCATATTCTTTTAAAACAGACATTGAGCAAAATTCAAAAATTGTCTTGTCGCCAACTTTGATATTTCTTGCAAAAGGATTTAGTCTTGAACCCTCACAAGCCTTGCAAGGATTAACTATCATATATTTTTCAATTTCGGCTCTAATTAAATCAGAATCTGACTCATATTTTTTAGATAAATATGGAATTACACCCTGATAGCTCATTACATGTGTTCGATAGTTTTTTGTGCCAAAATCAGCATAGCGAAGCTTAATTTTTTCATCTCCATTACCATATAAAATAATCCCTTTTTGCGCAGGAGTTAAGGATTTAAATGGTTTATCAAAATCAATTTTGTAATGTTCGCAAACTGACTCTAAAACATCAGAATAATATGGATTTGCTGTTTTTGCCCAAGGATAAATTGCCCCTTGTCTTAAAGATTTTTCTTGGTCGGGAACAACAAGCTCTGGTGAAATTTCAAAATGCGAACCAATCCCGCTACACACAGGACAAGCGCCATATGGGTTATTAAAACTCATCAACCTTGGAGATAATTCTTCAAAACTTATGTTGCAATTTGGACATGCCAGTTTTTGAGAAAAAATTGTGTCCGAATTATCTTCTATTTTGTTAATAACCAACAATCCATCAGCACGCTCTAGCGCGATTTGCGCCGAATCAAAAATGCGCGATTTAGCTTCCTTTTTAACTATAATTCTATCTACAATAATTTCAATTTCGTGTTTTTGAGTTTTGTTAATTTCAATTTCATCTTCTTCAAGGTTATATGTTTCACCATCTACTCGAACACGCATAAACCCTTCTGAGAGTAGCCCTTGAAGCATTTGTTTATATTCACCCTTTTTGGCTCTAACAATCGGAGACAAAATTTGAATTTTCGTACCCTCAGGTAACGACATTATTTTTTCAACAATTTCATCTATTGTTTGAGGAACGATTTTTTCCCCACACTTGGGACAATAAGGGACACCAGCGCGAGCATATAAAAGTCTTAGATAATCATAAATTTCTGTAATTGTGCCAACAGTTGAGCGTGGATTATTTGAAGTTGATTTTTGATCAATCGAAACTGCAGGAGATAACCCATCAATCCTTTCTACATCTGGTTTGTCCATTTGTCCTAGGAATTGACGAGCATATGTTGACAAGCTTTCGACGTATCTTCTTTGTCCTTCTGCAAAAATTGTATCAAAAGCTAAAGAGCTCTTGCCCGAGCCCGATACACCCGTAAAAACAGTTAATTCATTTTTTGGAATTTTTAAATTAACTGAGTTTAAATTATGTTCATTAGCATTATAAATTTCAATAAAATCATTCATAATGAAATTATAGCGCCATTGAACTATATTTCAAATGATGATTTTTTTGGATATATTTTTTCTAAAATGCTTTTTGCGCGGGCTCTATCTTCTTTTTGACATTGCTCACCATCATTAATGCAAAAAATATGAGGTTTAAAAATTTTTAATTTTTTATCTATTCCTTTTTTAGTATTTGCAAAAACCATTGAATCAAATCTTGTTATTCCAATTACTCCAAGCAAATAATCAAACGTACATCTTTTTGGAATTTTTTTAAAAACACCTTTTCCGCTCATTACAGCCCAATATGAATATCCTGTTCTTTCAAGAGCGTTAAACTCGCGAAAGCGCATTTTAGAAGTTCTTTCATACTCATCTCTAAAATCTGCAATGCAAGATAAAATATTTGTTTTTGTATATGAATCAATACAATGATGAGTAAAATATGGAACATATTTATTAAATTTTTGGCTCATTAAATCGTGTGTATATTTAACATTTAGCCCATATTGTCCAACAAACCTTTGATTTTTAAATTTGCTAATGAAGCGACATATCGGCATTTTCTTTTTATTAAAGAAAAATTTTTTGCCTGTTTTTTTGTAAAAGAAAAAATCGTCATTTGCATATAAAAAATATTCAGATAAGCCTTTTATATTTGCAATTTGGGTTTCAATCGCCATAGAGTTAAAGGTTGGTAATTTTGAATTATCAAAAATGTCTTTATGGTCAACTATTGTAATTCTATCATTATTTAAATTGAGCCATTTTGGCGCTTGTTCATCTGTGATGATATAAATATGATTAATCCAATTTGCATATTTTTCTAATGAACGCAAGGAATATTTTAATTCATCAATTTGTTCAAATCGCCCGTCGCAAACTGCTTCTGCGTCATAATTTTTTGAATTATTTAAAAACTTGTTTTTCTTTTCTTTCCATTTTTCATCATTTGAATCCACCCAAAGATAAACCATATCTATTTTAAAATCTTCCATAATTACCTCACAAGTTATATTTAATATAAAAAATTACATTATATGACATGAACATGTACCTAAAAAGTAATTTTTTGTCAAATATTACCTTGCTAGAGTATTTAATTTTTCCAAAATAACACTTATCCTTAGGGGAGTATTATGAAAGACGCAGAAAACAAAAAGATTTTACGCACGAACATTAAAAAATTGCGAAAAAAACAAAATTGGACTCAAGCCCAACTTGCAGAGGCTGTATCTGTCGAACCAAAACACATTAGCTGTATCGAAAGCGGGTTGAGTTTCCCTTCTTTTGATTTAATTTCTAGATTTGCTCAATGTTTTAATGTTGAAATGTATGAATTATTTTTATTCGACAAGAAGCCTTCAAGCGCTGAATTAAAAAACAAAATCGCTGACGAAATCAAAGATTTTTCAGTTGAAAAACTTGAAAAAATCTATCTATATTGCAAATATATCGATTTATAAAAATTTATGGGTGAACTTTTTTTCACCTTTTGCATATGGCGCAACCGTATTGTTTGAGCCAAAAAGTTTATATTTATAAATCGTTAAACCTTCTAATCCGACAGGGCCTCTCGCGTGAGTTTTGTTTGTTGAAATGCCAACTTCGGCACCAAAACCATATCTAAACCCATCAGAAAATCTTGTTGAACAATTTGCAAAAACAGAAGAAGAATCAACATAATTCATAAATTTTTCAATATTTTCTTGGTTATTAGAAAGTATTGAATCAGTATGTCCTGAGCCAAATTTGTTGATGTGTTCAATTGCACAGTCAATATTTTCAACAATTTTAACCGCTAAAATCTTGTCGCCATATTCTTTGTCGAAATTTTGCGGATTTTCAATTATTTCAATCTCTTGAGCTTTCAAATATTCGATTAGTTCATTTTTAAATTCAAAGTTTTGATGAATTAACAATGTTTCAACGGCATTACATGCGCTTGGATATTGCGTTTTGGCGTCTTTTATAATTTCACAAGCACAATTTTTATCTGCGCTTTCATCAACAAAAATATGACAAATTCCACTTGCATGACCCAAAACAGGAATTTTAGTATTTTCTTGGATAAATTTAACAAGCGCATTTGAACCGCGAGGAATAATCAAATTGATATATTCATCTAAATCTAATAAATTTTTGACATCTTCCCTTGAAAATATCAAATTTACAACATTTTTTGGGAAATTTTGAACTTCATTTAAAGCGCAATTTATCACTTCAAAAATTTTGCGATTTGTATTTTCACATTCCCTTCCGCCCTTTAAAATCACGGCATTTCCTGATTTGATTATTAAAGAAGAAATTTGCACAAGACAATCTGGTCTTGCTTCAAAAATCACGCCAATCACCCCAATTGGAGTTGTGATTTTTTTCAAAACCAAACCTTCATCAAGCTCTTTTTCCCAAACAGTTTTGTTAACAACATCTTCAAGCTCAACTAAATCATATAAGCCCGAAATCATATCGCGCATTTTGTTTTCGTCAAGTTTTAAGCGGTTAAAAGTTGCTTGGTTGATTTCATTTTTTTCAAGCAAACCTTGCGCAAGCTCTAAATCTTTTTTATTTGCTTCAAAAATTTCAAGCTTTTTTTCTTCTAATTTTTTTGCAATTTCAATTAATGCTTGATTTTTCAAGTTAGATGATAAATTCATCATTTTTAAATAAGCATTTTTCGCATTTTTTGCAATATTTATAATATTTTCCATAATTACCTAAATCAAAACTAAATTATCTTTTTCAATAACGTCATCATCAAACTTATAGCCCAAAATTTCACAAATTTTATCGGAATGACAGCCTCTGATTTTTTCAATATCTGATGAGTCATAGCTTGAAATGCCACGCGCAAATTCAACTCCATCACAATCTAAAATTGAAACAATTTCTCCACGTTTGAAGCTGTCGCAAACCTCGACAATGCCGATTGATAATAAACTTTTTTGATTGTTTAAAATCGCGTCTTTTGCGCCATCATTAACAATCAAAGAGCCCATAATATTTGTCGCATAAGCAATCCAGCGCTTTTTATGAGACAAATTATTGTTTGGTAAAAAAGTTGTTCCGACATTATCATCAAAAATTTTTCTGATAATATTTGGGGTTGTTCCATTGACAATTTTTGCGTACAATCCGCTTGTTGTTGCAACTTTTGCACCAATTAGCTTGGTAATCATGCCGCCTCGACCACCCAAAGTCGCGCCAGTTGCAAGTTTTTCAATTTTTGGTGTAATTTTTTCAACTTTTTGAATTAATTTAGCATCATCAAATTCTTTTGGATTTTTATCAAAAAGTCCATCAATATCTGATACCATAACCAATAAATCAGCGTCTAGTTTGCTTGCAACAATCGAAGATAGTTTATCATTATCTGAAAAACAAGCATGTTCTAATTCGCTTGGCGAAACGGCGTCATTTTGGTTAATGATTGGAATTACTTTATTTTCTAATAATTTCGTTAAAGTAAGCCTTAGCGATAAATATTTTTTTCGATTTGAAAAATCTTCTTCTGTTAAAAGAATTTGTGCGGTTGTAATTCCATATTTTTCAAAACCATCTTGCCAAATTCCCATAAGCATTGGTTGTCCAACGCTTGCAGCCGCTTGTTTTAAGGTAGTTGAGGTTGAAGTATCAACTCCTAATTTTTTGGCTCCCAAACCAACAGCCCCAGATGTCACAACAAGGATTTCTTTGCCTTCTTTATAAAGATAGCTTAAATCCTCGATAAATGAATATAAATGAGCTAATGAAATTTCGCCTTGGTCGTTTCTTAAAATATTTGTGCCGAATTTAAAAACAATTCTTTTTGAATCTTTTATCATTTTAATTTAAAACCTACTAAAAGCTCGATTTGGGTATAATCGCAACCCAAAGACTGTGCCACTGCTTCGTTTGTAATCTCGCCATTAAATGTATTTACCCCATTTGAAAGGTCGCGATTTTCTTTAATTGATTTGATAATTCCTTGCTCGCCCAAAGATTTCAAATATGGATACATTGCGTATGAATAAGCATATGATGCAGTTTTTGGAACAGCAGAAGGAATGTTTGGAATTGCGCAGTGTAAAATTCCATGTTTTTCATAAACAGGATTTTCGTGCGTTGTAATTCTATCAACTGTTTCAACGTTACCGCCTTGATCAATTGCAACGTCAATAATAACAGAGCCTTTTTTCATTGTTTTAACAACTTCTTCAGATATGATTTTTGGAGCAAGTTTTGAAGGAATTAAAACAGAAGTGATTAATAAATCTGCTTTTGGGACTTCTTGCGCAATTTTCGCAGGATTGCAATAGTGCGTTTTAATTGATGTACCATAAATTCCATCAATTTGAACTAATTTTTTAGGATTGATATCAAAAATTGAAACATCAGCCCCCATGCCAATTGCAATTTGTGCCGCATTAAAGCCAACAACACCTGCGCCAATGATAATTACCTTGCCAGGTTGAACCCCAGGAACACCTGATAATAAGACACCTGAACCGTTGTTATGACTTTGCAATAAACTTGCACCAATTTGAACAGCTAATCGCCCTGCAACTTCTGACATTGGAGTTAAAAGTGGAAGTTGCTTGTCTTCTGTTTCAACAGATTCAGAAGCAATTGCAGTCACTTTTTTAGCTAATAATTCTTTTGTTAATTCTTCTTCCACAGCTAAATGCAAATAGCAGAAGATTATTAAGTCGGGTCTAAAATATTTAAATTCGCATTTTTGAGGCTCTTTAACTTTGACAATAACTTTTGAATTATTCCAAACTTCTTGAACGTCTTTCACAACTGTTGCGCCAGATTGGATATAATCATCATCTGAAAAACCGCTTTTTTCGCCAGCTCCAGATTCAACCAAAACATTTAACCCATCAGCACATAACATTGCAACAACGTCAGGTGTGATTGAAACTCTTGTTTCGCCTTCTTTTAATTCTTTAACTACGCCAAAATTATATTTCATAGTGACCTCTTTAATGTTTCCTTTGATTTTATCACTCTTTTTTGCGCTTTGCAAATGAAAAGAGGGTATGTTTTTTTAATTAAATTCTTGTGTTTGGATAAAATATATTGTTTTATTCAATTTTGATTTTTATAAAGAACTAAAGTTTTTGTTTTTAAAGAACTAAAGTTCTTGTTCATTTTCTTTTTCTTTCGTCAAGCGCCGATGAAAGAAAAAGAAAACAGAACCAAAAGAAAAAGAAATATCGGCTTGGTTATATTATTACATTCTAGAGACGCACTAAGTTCAATATTTGTGCTTTCGGGAACTCG
>JAFQOV010000007.1 GCA_017402995.1 Candidatus Gastranaerophilales bacterium | reverse complement strand
TTTCTTTCGTCAAGCGCCGATGAAAGAAAAAGAAAACAGAACCAAAAGAAAAAGAAATATCGGCTTGGTTATATTATTACATTCTAGAGACGCACTAAGTTCAATATTTGTGCTTTCGGGAACTCGTGGCTTCGCCACTCAGACAACCCTTTCGCACAAACATTTCACTAAGTGCGTGTGCTTTTTAATTTAATTCTCAATCGTCACCCTGAATTTATTTCAGGGTCTTATCAATGTTCAATATATACGATAGTTGTTAAGATGCTGAAACAAGTTCAGCATGACAGATGGTGGTTTGTTTAAAAAAAACAAAAATCACAAGCGAAAAACTTAACGACGTACGAAAATAAAACCGGAGAGGAATTTGAACGTTAATTGAGTTTATGTTTCATTGTATAGAAATTATTGTATAAGGTGTTTAAAACCTCGACTGTTTTATTCAGGAGTTAAGTTTTGAAGCGTTGCAAAGAAACAAAACAATTTAACCAAGCCCGAGGTTTCTTTCTTTTCTCGTACTCTTTTCTTTCTTTTCATTTCGGCGTCTGAGAGAAAAAGAAAGAAAAGAGTACAAAAGCTAAAGTTTTTTATAAAGCTTTTAATCCAAGCCTTTCAACAAAAACCTATTTTTCTTATAATCAATCAAACCTTCTTTTTTCAATTTTGACATTTCAAAACTGAGTGCACTTCTATCAATATTTAAAAAATCGGCAAGTTCTTGTCTATTAAAACAAATTTCAAAATTATTAGAATTTTTTTTCAAACTTTCATTAGATAAATATGTCAAAAGCTTGTCTCTGATTGTCTTTTGAGATACACTTTCGATTTTTTCAATTAATTCAATATTTTCTTTTGCTAAAATTTTAAATAAGTTTCTAATTAAGACCCCATGGTGCATACAAGCATTTTCGCAAATGCTACAAGATTGCATAAAATCCAAAATCAAAACACTTGCTTTTTTGGTGCAAACAGCATTGATGTTTGATTCAATATTTTTTGAAGCAACCAAAGAAAGTGCAATATTTTCGTTTTCTCTTAATCGGCGAATAATCATTCTTCTGCCCCAATAGGTATCTTTTTCGATTGAAATTTCGCCATCTAAAATTAAAAATATCTTTGAAACCATATCCCCTTGGCGAATAACAAATTCTTCGGGTTGATATATTTTTATTCTAGCGTTAAAACATTTGAGCATTCGTTCAAGTTCTGCTTCGCTTATGCCCAAAAAAAGTGGAGAATTTTTAATTTTGTTTAAATAATTTTTCATTTTTTTATAATTTCGTTGTAATTACAACAGAATTGTTGTTAAAAATAATATATAATAAAATCAAAGAAAAGGCAAATTACTAAAAAGGAGATAAAACAATGGCAAAATATGTATGCAATGTATGCGGTTATTTATATGACGAAGAAACAGGAGATTTAGAACACGGAATCGAAGCTGGTACAAGCTTTGTTGCCCTAGGCGATGATTGGGTATGTCCACTTTGCGCAATGGGCAAAGAACATTTTGAAGAAGCTTAAAAAAAGGGGATAAATGGCTACAATTCAAGAAGAAAACCTAATTAATTTAATTGATGGATACGTTGAAAAAGGCGGACATCATTTGAATGTGAATGTTTTTAATCAAGAAGTTTTAAAAGACGCTCAAGCGCACCCTGAAAAATATCCGCAATTGACGGTTCGCGTTTCTGGGTATGCCGTTAATTTCATTAACTTGACTAAAGAACAACAAGAAGATGTCATCACAAGAACATTTCACAAAAAATTAGCATAGTTTCAACTTGGTGGGGATAATCAAAAGACCGATTTTATCGGTCTTTTTTCGTATATTAACATTTATTACAATTTTTAATTTTTTTGAAAACGAGCAATCAAAAAATACTTTATTATATAAGAGAGTATATATTCAAAGGTCGATAAATTGATACAATTAAACGTAGATTTTAATTTATTAACAAAATTTTTCGGGATTACCCCCGCAAAAGTTCATCAATATGCAAATAAAGATATTGATGAAATCATGAAGCTTGAAGCTGCGCAGGGTAATACAAAAGCGCGCGACTACAAGAAAATCCTCTCTGATCCAGATAAACTTCTTGAAATTTTTAAATTAACTAATGTAGATAATAAATTAATCATTTTGCAAAATATGTCTGAAGGCGATTTAGACGATTTATTGCCATTTTTAGAACAAGATGACCTTGCAAAAGGCTTGTATTTCTTCTCTGAAGAGAAGCTTCTTGCAATGTGCGAAGATTTGCCAAAAGAAGAACTTATCGGAATTGTTTTTGAAAAGTTTGATACTTTTGATATTTTGACTTTAATGCAAGAAGATACAATGGATAAGTTTTTAATGGAGCCAAAGGCAGAGCGTAAATATGCGCAAAATTACTTTGAAACATTGAACCAAAAAGCGCTTGAACAGATAATGGTTTCTCAGCTTGGCGAAGATTATCGCGATAAATCGAGAGACGAATATCTTGAAAGCTTGGAAAACATGGAAGAAAATACATTTAATAGATTTTTGGTTTCCATGGATAGACATGCAAAAATTAATATGATTGGAAATATGGTATCTCAAGAGCAAGATTTGTTGCTATTGTTCAAAAATGAAGACATTGCAAAGCCAATGGAATTTTTGATGAAAGACGACAAAATTAAGCTTATGAAAAATTTGGATACCGAATTTTTGGTGCCAATGATTCAAGAGTTGCCTGTTGATTTGACACAAATTGTTTTAACACAAATTGACCCAAGACAATTCTCTGAAATCTTAGCAAGAGATTTCCAAGACATCATGCAATCGGTTGTATTGTTCTCAAATAGCGGACTTTAGATTTTATATGCCTTTTTGTAGAAAAGGTATCCGCCGATTAGGGTTATCGAAATTACAGGAAGCCAAGCAGCAACAAAGGGGTGTATTGTTCCTGTTGCGCCAAGATTTAGTGACAGTGCACGAATGACATAGTAAACAAAAATGATTAAAATGCTAAATAAAAATCCTCTGTTATATCTAACTCTTGGCGGGGTAATTGCAAGTGGCACGCCAATTATTGCAAGCGCAAAAGTTGTTATTGGAAGCGCAAGCTTGTCATATAAATTAATTTGATATTCGAGCTGAACTTTCTTTTCAAGAAGGTGTTTTTGTTTTTTAATGTGTCTCATTAATTTGAAAAAGTTAAATTCATCTGTTGATTCTTCAACCATTTCATTGACGTCGCCAATACCAAATTTGACATCTGATTCTTCAAAAAGACTTGTGTTAAAGATTTTTCCATCTTTTGAAATTGTATAGACAATGCCATCTTCAAAAAGCCACCCATAATCAGAAGTTGAGCCTTTTTTGGCTTGTACAATTTGGATATTTTTTTCTTTTGAAATATCAACAACAGTAACATTATTTAAGGTCCTATCTTTGCACCATTGTGCATAGAACAATCTTTTTAATTTACCTTCTTTGTCAACATCTTTGATTGTGAAATTCATTTTGTTTTCTGGGATATGTTTTTGTTCAAGCGAATAAATTGCCAAAGATTTTGATTGAACAGAAGCCACAGGAACAATAAATTCGTTAATTAAAAAGCTCACAATTGTCATTGCAATTGCAAAACAAAAGATTGGTCTTGCAACGCGTTCAATGCTAATTCCGCAGGCTTTAAAAATTGTGATTTCAGATTTCAAACTTAAATCGTTAACTGTCATTACAGTTGCGAAAAGGGTCGAAATTGGGATTGTTAAAACAAAAACTTGCGGCAAGTTTAAAACAATCATCATAATTGCGATATGAAAAGGTATTCCATATAAAGAAATTTGTTTGATTAATTGCGTGAAGGTTTCAGACGCAAAAATGATTGATGTGAAAATAATTACCCCTAAAACAAAAACACTTGTTAATTGCTTAAGGATATATTTATCTAAAATGTTGAGGTTTTCGTATTTTTCAATGATTTTAGATTTTATTTGATTATATTTTGAATATATTTTTTCCCAAATCATCATACATTTGTTTTCTTTTTAGGGCTGCGCCTTTGAATAGCTCAATTTTCTCATCAAGAGAAAGTTTTTTCAAGTTGTTTAATTTTTCAAGCATTAAATCAAGCGCTTTTTCGATATTTTCTTGATTTAATTCATACATTGAATTTAAAAGGTTTTCGTTTGTCATTGCAAGCCTTGTCGTATCGCGAAAACCGCTTGAAGCAATTTGCTTTGATTTATCTTGCGCGCTATCAAAAAGAGCATAAGATAAAAGTGCGGGCAGGTGCGAAATTTGAGCACACATGAAATCATGGTCTTTCATATCAATAAGAAGTTTTTTTGCGCCAACAGATAAAATAATTTCGTTTAAAATATCATTTTCTTTTTCAATCAACCATAAATTATTTTCAAATAATTCCTCAAAACCAGCGTCAAATCCGCTTTTTTCTGTCCCTGCCATTGGGTGAGATAAGATGAAATCAAAATTAAAATCTTTATTTAAAAGCTCTTTTTTAATTGAGCAAACATCAGCTACAACGGTGTTTTTATCTAGAATATTATTTAATTTATCAAGTGTTTCAAGGGTTTTTGAAACTTCACAACAGACAAAAACAATATCGCAATTTTTGACAATTTCGATATCAGAACTTGCGTTTTTTGTAAAATCAAGAGCTTTTTCAAAGCTTGAATTAGAAACACAAAAAAGCTCATATTCACCTTTTTTGCTTAACGCTTTTAATAATGATGAGCCAATTAAACCAAGCCCAACAATCCCGATTTTAATTTTTTTGTTTTCCATAAAATAATTATATAATAATTGTATTCTTGAAACAATTTTTATTATATAATTGACGAAAAGGAGTTTGACTTATGAGTGAATATATTAAAAAAGGACGCGCTTTTAAATTTGGCGATAATATTTCAACAGACCATATTGCCCCAGGCAGACTTTTTCATTTAAGAAATGATTTGGTTGAGTTTTCAAAACACGTTTTAGAAGATGCAGACCCTGAGTTTGCTTCAAAAGTTCAAAAAGGCGATTTTGTTGTTGCGGGAAACAATTTTGGTCTTGGTTCAAGCCGTGAACATGCGCCACAAATTATTAAAATCTCAGGTGTTGGCGCGGTAATTGCAAAATCTTTTGCAAGAATTTTTTACAGAAACGCTATTAATATTGGTTTATTAGCACTAGAGTGCGATACAGATAAAATCGACGCTGGTGATGAACTTGAACTTGATATTAAAAGAGGCGTTTTAAAAGACTTAACTAAAAATATTGAACTAGAAATTATGCCGCTACCAGATGTAATGATTAAATTATTAGATGACGGTGGCTTAGTTGCACATTTAAATAAAAATGGAGATTTCAAACTTGTATAATATCACTTTGATTGATGGAGATGGAATAGGTCCTGAAATTACGCAAGCTGTTGTTGAAATCATTGAAAAAGCTGGCGTTAAAATCAACTGGGAAAAATGTTTGGCGGGTGCGCGTGCATATGAAAAATATAACGACACAATGCCAGATGAGACCATTAAATCTATTGAAAAAAATAAAATCTGCTTAAAAGCACCAATTACAACCCCGATTGGCACAGGGTTTAAATCTGTAAATGTTGCGCTAAGACGTCATTTTGACCTATATGCAAATGTGAGACCAAGCAAAAATCTTCCAAACATAATAACTCCTTTTCAAGATGTTGATTTGGTTATAATTCGCGAAAATACGGAAGATATTTATGCTGGAATTGAAAATAAAATTGATGAAGATACAATCCACGGCGTTAAGTTAATCACACGTAAAGGGTGCGAAAGAATTTGCGAATTTGCTTTTCAATATGCTATTAAAAATAATAGAAAAGAAGTTGGCGTTGTGACAAAAGCAAATATTTCAAAACTTGCTGATGGTATGTTTTTAAATACTTTTAGAGAGGTTTCTAAAAAATATCCTGACATTAAAACAAGAGAAATTTTGGTTGATAATTTGTGCATGCAACTTGTTCAAAAACCAAGCCAATTCGACGTTTTGGTCATGCCTAATTTATATGGCGATATTGTTTCTGATTTGTGTGCTGGTTTAATTGGCGGGCTTGGAGTTGCGCAAAGCGCAAATATTGGCGAGTCTTGTGCTATTTTTGAAGCAGTGCATGGTTCAGCACCAGATATTGCAGGAAAAAATATTGCAAATCCAACAGGGCTTTTGAGAAGCGCGCTTATGATGTTGGATTATATTGGCGAAAAAGAAGCTTCTAAAAAAATTGAAAAAGCGTTGTTTGAAGTTTTATCTGAAGGGAAAAAACTAACTCCCGATTTAGCTGGAACATCAACAACAGAAGAATTTAAAAATGAAATTATTAATAAGATGTTGATAGTATAAAAAGGAGAAAATTATGACAAAATGGGTATGCGCAGTATGCGGTTATACAGTAGAACAAGATACAAAACCAGAAATTTGCCCTTTGTGTAAAGCTACAAAATTTAATGAAATGACACAAGACGCTGGTTTTGCTTGTGAACATCATGTTGGTGACGGTATTGTTGAAGATGCTGAAGTTACAAAAGGCCTAAAAGATCATTTCATGGGTGAATGTACAGAAGTAGGTATGTACCTTGCAATGTCTAGAGTTGCAGATAGAGAAGGTTATCCAGAAGTTGCAGAAGCATACAAAAGAATTGCGTTTGAAGAAGCAGAACACGCTGCAAAATTTGCAGAATTGTTAGGTGAAGTTGTTTCAAAATCAACAAAAGAAAACTTGCAAGCAAGAGTTGATGCGGAAACTGGCGCTTGTGCTGCAAAATTAGATATCGCCGTTCGTGCAAAACAACTTGGTTACGACGCAATTCATGATACTGTTCATGAAATGGCAAAAGACGAAGCTCGTCACGGCGCAGCTTTCAAAGGTTTATTGAAAAGATATTTCAACTAAAAATCTAAAGGGGCTTAATAAGCCCCTTTTTTAAATTGTTTTTTCTTCTAATAATTTTGAAACCGATTTTTTAATTTCCTCGTGTATTTCATCAATCGGCTTTGTGCCGTCAAGTTCAATGAAATTATATTCTTCAATTAGCTTTTTATATTCTTCCAAGCTTCTTTTTTGATAAATTTCAAAACTGTTATATATATCTGTTGAAAGACCAATATCGCGACCAGATTCAAAATAATCTAGCGCACCATTTTTTGCGATTAATCTTTTGATTAAGTCTTGCGGTGGAACATTTAAATAAAATACTAAATCAGGTTTTGGCGCATATCCATATAAATTTTTAACCCAATTAATGTCATGTCCTCGAACGGAATCTCTGACATATGCAGTGAAAACATATCTATCCATTAAAACTACAAAGCCTGCTTTTAGTGCTGGAATAATCTCGTTTTCCAATCTATCAGCGTAATCTGCAGCGTATAAAAGAGAATATGTTGTTGTGTTCAACATGTTTTTTTCTTTTGCCTCGTTAATTACGCCCGAAATCAAACGCGAAGTTTTCCATTCGGAAACTGTAACGCCAAAGCATTTGTCTTTGACATATTGCGACAACATATTTACTTGTGTAGATTTTCCAGAACCGTCTGTTCCTTCAATAACAATCAATAAACCGTCATAGCCATGTGGTTTTTTAAGCATTTTATGTTCCTTCAGACCAAGTGTTCAAGTATCTTTCTTGCTCAGGGGTTAATGTATCAATTTCAATACCCATTGAATCAAGTTTTATTTTTGCAATTTCTTCATCAACGCTTTTTGGAAGTGTATACATTTTATTTTCAAGGTTTTTATGGTTTTTAACTACAAATTCCATACCCAAAGCTTGATTTGCAAAAGACATATCCATTACGCTTGCTGGGTGACCTTCTGCACAAACAAGGTTAACCAATCTTCCTTGAGCTAAAACATAGATAGATTTTCCATTATCTAATACCCATTCATCTAGATTTGGGCGAATATTTTTATATTCAACAACATGTTTTCTAAGTCCATTAACATCAACTTCGACGTCGAAATGTCCTGCGTTTCCAACAATAGCGCCTTGCTTCATTGTTAACATATTTTCTGTTGAGATGACATTAATATCTCCTGTTGTTGAAATGAAAATGTCGCCAATTAAAGAAGCTTGCGCAATAGGCATTACTCTAAAACCGTCCATAACTGCTTCAAGAGCTTTCAATGGGTCAACTTCTGTTACGATAACATTTGCGCCCATACCGCGTGCTTTTGCTGCAACGCCGCGAGAGCACCAGCCATATCCACAAACGACAAAAGTTTTGCCTGCAAGCAAAATATTTGCCGCTCTGAAAATGCCATCTAATACGCTTTGTCCTGTGCCATAGCGATTATCGAACATGTGTTTTGTTTGTGAATTGTTTACGCCAAGCGCCGGAAATTCAAGCTTTCCTTCTTTTTCCATTGCTTGAAGACGGATAATTCCGGTTGTTGTTTCTTCGCAAGAACCAATGATATTTGGTAATAAATCTCTTCTTGTTGAATGGATTGTTGCAACCAAATCGCAACCATCATCAATAACAAAATGTGGTTTGTGGTCTAAAACTGTTTCAATGTGTCTGTGATATGTTTCAGAGTCCTCTCCAGCAATCGCATAAACAGGAATTCCATAATATTTAACTAATGCAGCTGCAACGTCATCTTGGGTTGATAAAGGATTTGAAGCGGCTAAAACTGCATCTGCCCCACCTTCTTTTAGAGCGATACACAAGGCTGCTGTTTCTTTTGTGACATGAACAGAAGCGGTAACTCTTAAACCTTCAAATGGTTTTTCTTTTTTGAAACGTTCTTTAATAGCATTTAAAACAGGCATATCTTTTTGTGCCCATTCGATATTTTTTTTGCCTTGTTCGGCAAGTGAAATGTCTTTTATTTCGTAATTTGTTGCAACTTGCATACTTCTCTCCTTATTGTATATAAATTTTAGCATATAAATAAAAAATGAACCAAAAAGATTAGATGTATTTTTAACACTTGTAGAACTTCTTTTTTTGTTATAAAATTAGCGTATATGAGCAAAATTCATTAAAAAAGGAGTATAAACTATGTCAACAGTAGAATTTTTTACAAATTCAGAAGATTTGAAAAAAATCATGTCAGCTGCTCGTGCTACTATTACAGCACCATTTTTTGGCAACAATGTTGAAGAAATTAAATCAGTAGCTGAAGCATACAAATTAGCAAAAGATTCTTCAGGAACAATCGAATTAACAGGTATGCCTGTTTATGAACCTGAAAAATTAGGTTTACCTGCTGGCGCAAATCAATTATTATTCAATGACGGTACAGTTGTTGGTCGTTGCGCTGCAGCTAGAAAAATCGTTGGCGAACCAAATTGCGATATGGGTTATTTATTACCAATTATTCGTGAAGCAATTTATTCATCACGCGATAAATTAATGTATAAAACAACTGCAGTTGTTGGTTTAGACAATGACTTTATGATTAAAGCTCATTTGATGATTCCAGCTGGCTTTGAAAACGTTATGTATTCTTGGTTGTTAAACTTCCAATACATGAACGAAGAATATGCAAGAATGTATGGCGAATCTCGTTTAATCAACGAAGGAGATATCTATGTATTCTCTGATCCTGATTGGACGCACCCAGACTTCCCATATGGCTTAACTTTCTTTGATCCTGAACACAATTGTGCTTGTATTTTAGGTATGAGATATTTCGGCGAACACAAAAAAGGCACATTAACTCTTGCTTGGGGCGCTGCAGCTAGAAATGGCTATGCTTCATGTCATGGTGGTATGAAACGCTATAACCTTGAAAATGGCTCATTCCAAGTAGCAGTATTTGGTTTATCTGGTTCAGGTAAATCTACAATTACACATGCTAAACACGGTGGAAAATACGATATCACAGTTTTACATGATGACGCGTTTATCATCAATGTAGATGAAAAATATACAATCGCTTTAGAACCTGCATATTTTGACAAAACTGCAGATTATCCAATCGGTTGCGACGATAACAAATATATCTTAACTCAACAAAACAACGGTGCTATTCAATTAGCTGACGGCAAAGTTGTTTCTGTTACTGAAGATATCAGAAATGGTAATGGTCGTGCTGTTAAATCTAAACTTTGGTCTCCAAACAGAGTTGATAGAATTGACCAACCAATTAATGCAATTTTCTGGTTAATGAAAGACCCAACAATTCCTCCTGTATTAAAATTATCAGGTGCAGCGCTAGGTTCTGCAATGGGTGCAACATTAGCTACAAAACGTTCATCTGCTGAAAGATTAGCAGCTGGTGTTGACCCTAACGCATTAGTTGTTGAGCCATATGCTAACCCATTTAGAGTTTACCCACTTGCAGTTGACTATACTAGATTTAAACAATTAATCGAAGATGGCGTTGATTGCTATATCTTAAATACTGGTGAATTTATGGGTACAAAAGTTCAACCAAAACATACTCTTGGAATTATTGAAGCAATTGTGTCTGGCGAAGCTCAATTCCACAAATGGGAAAACTTCTCAGACATTCAAATTATGGATATTGAAGGATTTGACGCAAGCTTCTCAAATAGAGAATATGCTGAACAATTCAAAGCTCGTATGCAAGATAGAATTAATTTTGTTCAATCTAGAGAAACTGAAAAAGCTGGTATCGATAAACTTCCAGCTGACGCATTAGAAGCTTTACAAAACGTTGTAAGACAAACAGAAACTGCAAACGTTTAATTTATAAATATAACTTTAACTCCCTGATTAATTTCAGGGAGTTTTTTATTGTCCAAATGTCTTAATCCATATTACCCAAAAGTGTATTTAAATTTTAAAAATCATACTTCATAATTAAAACGATACTAAAAAAGGAGGCAGTATGAATTTTATGGGTATGATCAAATGGGTAGTATATTCGCTCGTTATAATTGGTGCGCTAAATTGGGGGTTAATTGGAGCATTTAATTTTGATTTAGTTAGCTTTTTCTTTGGTGAAATGACATTTTTAACAAGAGTTCTATATACTATCATAGGACTTAGTGCAATTGCATATTTAATTACTTCTTTACAAGAACGTTCCGAAGCAACGCATTGCGGTTGTTAAATGTGCAAAATTGCATGAAAAAAGCTTCCAAATTACTTTGGAAGCTTTTAACTGTTTATTTAGTTGCAAATTAAATTATTCAACAATTTTATCTACAACACCAGCGCCAACAGTTCTACCGCCTTCACGGATAGCGAATCTCATACCTTGTTCAATAGCAACAGGGTTGATTAATTCAACTTCCATTACAACGTTATCACCAGGCATTACCATTTCGCCTTCGAATTTGATTGAACCAGTTACGTCAGTTGTTCTGATGTAGAATTGTGGACGGTAACCAGGGAAGAATGGAGTGTGACGTCCACCTTCTTCTTTTTTCAATACGTAAACGTTAGCTGTGAATTTTTTGTGTGGTGTGATTGAACCAGGTTTTGCTAAAACTTGACCACGTTGAATTTCAGTTTTGTCAACGCCACGTAATAAAGCACCAACGTTGTCACCTGCTTGACCTTGGTCAAGAGATTTTCTGAACATTTCAACACCAGTTACAGTTGTTTTCTTAGTTTCGCCTAAACCAACTAATTCAACTTCGTCACCAACTTTAACGATACCACGTTCTACTCTACCAGTAGCAACTGTACCACGACCTGTGATTGAGAAAACGTCTTCAACAGGCATTAAGAATGGTTTGTCTAAGTCACGAACAGGTTCTGGGAAGTAAGAATCGATAGCGTCCATAAGTTCCCAAATTTTGTCAACCCATTTGTCTTGACCACGACCAATTGTACCATTTGCTTGAACAGCTTCTAAAGCTTTAAGAGCTGAACCTCTAACGATTGGAATATTGTCTCCGTCGAATTCGTAAGAAGATAATAATTCTCTTGCTTCCATTTCAACTAAGTCTAATAATTCTTCGTCGTCAACCATATCACATTTGTTTAAGAACACAACTAGGTTTGGAACACCAACTTGGCGAGCAAGTAGAATGTGTTCACGAGTTTGTGGCATAGGACCATCTGTACCAGCGATTACAAGAATAGCACCGTCCATTTGAGCAGCACCAGTAATCATGTTTTTAACGTAGTCAGCGTGGCCTGGGCAGTCAACGTGAGCATAGTGGCGTGTTGCAGTTTCATATTCAACGTGAGCAGTTGAAATGGTGATACCACGTGCTTTTTCTTCTGGAGCAGCGTCAATTTCATCAAATCTTCTTGCCTCAGCTTGACCTGCAGCAGCCATACAACCTGTAATAGCAGCAGTTAATGTTGTTTTACCGTGGTCAACGTGACCAATAGTACCAACGTTAACGTGTGGCTTGGTTCTTTCGAATTTTTCTCTAGCCATAAGATTAAATCTCCTTCGTTATTTATTTTTTGGTTTGTTTATTTTTGAGGGTTAAGTGGAATATATTTCCAAATTTCGACCAAGTTCAAAGAACTAGGACAATATTTTAAAAAGATATGGGCAGAGGTGGATTCGAACCACCGTACCCTCGCGGGAACAGATTTACAGTCTGTCGCCTTTAGCCACTCGGCCATCTACCCATATCTGTAAAATTTTTATAGATAAATTATTGAATATTTAATTGTCAATTTACGATTAAATTTGCCCTTGATGAGATTTGAACTCACGGCCTCTCCCTTACCAAGGGAGTGCGCTACCCCTGCGCCACAAGGGCATGCTGTTTTGTTTTATCCCTACGCGCACTCGGGAGTGCTTCCCTCTCGAAAAACTTACCCATCAGGGTAACTTTTCCTCGGCAGAGTCCCTGCGTCATGAGGGCATGCTGTTTTGTTTTATCCCTACGCGCACTCGGGAGTGCTTCCCTCTCGAAAAACTTACCCATCAGGGTAACTTTTCCTCGGCAGAGTCCCTGCGCCACAAGGGCATGCTGTTTTGTTTTATCATGCGCCATGAGGGCATGCAAATATTACTCACTCTAAGGTGCAATTATCAAAAAAAGCCGATGATGGGACTCGAACCCGCAACCTACGGTTTACAAAACCGTTGCTCTACCATTGAGCTACATCGGCATTTCTTTATTATTATCTTATTAAGGACATAAAAAACTGTCAAGTATTTATTTATCTAATGCTTTATCTATATAATATTATATAGGTTTGCAAAAAATAAACTGTTTGTTGTAGTATATAAATACTATTATAATCCTCATCTTATTGGATTAGGAATATATAGCTGGTATAATTATTTTGTGATTTTATAGAAAGTTTTATAATGCAGGTAGCTAATACTTTAAATAATAATATTAGAATTTTATTTAATCCTCGAATTGAGAAATTTACTTTATTTGATTTTTTACTTGTTAAATCTGATGATAACAGCTATTTAGCTCAAATTGTTGAAATATATGATGATAAATTTGACGCATCTCAAAACGTTGCGAAATTAAAATTATTTTATAAAATCACACAAAATAACGAAGTTGCACCATATGACGGCTTTACGCCAAATAAAGAGTGCGAAATTCACAAATTAAAACAAGATGAAATTGAAGCATTTATCAATAACGACAAAAAAACGTTTCCTTTTGCGACAAATTCAAAAACTTCAAGCGCTTTAAATGTGCAATATGATTTCTTTAACAATAATCCTATTGTTCTTGCTGATAAAATGGAGCATGCTTGCGCAATTTCTTTGAATTTAGCAAAAAATTTATCAAACGAAAAAAATGCAATAATTATCGATACAACAGGAATTATTGAATTTGAAGAGGCTAAAAAAATCAAAGCAACAGTTGATTTTAAAATGCCTTTAAATGTAACAACAATTGACTATATTTTTGAAAATTGTTTGTCTGACGCGTCTTTAGAGTTTCAATCTATTGGTGGCGAAATTTTTTCAGAAATAAAAAGATTTGCAAAAAAACAAGAACTAGAGTTTATTCCTTTTAATTCTTTTGTTCGCGTGTTGTTAGATCAATACGAAGCAACGCCATACCCAGAATTAAAAGTTTTATTATCTCGTTTAAAACACAATCAAATTAATGATATTTTTGCAAAAACAAAAAAAGATAACGAAAATCTATTTAAAAATATTGAAAAAAATAAAATCACAATTTTAGACTTGTCATCATTAAGTTCTTTCTGGATTAAAGCCTACCTTGAATATATCGTTAACGATATTCAACAAGAGGTTTATTTAATCGCAAGGGTTAATGACGAAAATTGCGACACAGATTTAATTAACAAAATCTATACTCAAAAGAAAAATATTAAATTTGTCCCAAATGCGTCATATAACTATAAAAAATTGCCAACAGTGGTGCAATATTGCAAAAACTATGTCTTATTGCCAAGCTTATATCAAAGAAACGACTTTTTAAATGCTAATTTTGCATTATCTAATCTTTTGCAAGATAGCTGTATTGTGTTTGGTGAAAATACTGATAATTTCTTGTATTTGGCTCGCGATTGGGAATTAGGACAACAAGAAAAAAGAAAAAATTATAGAAAAATCGCTCTTTCTTTGATTGAAGAAGATGAAAAAAATGCGCAAAATATTTTGGGCGAAAAAGGCGATTACTTTGAAAATGAAAAGAAAAATTACGCAAACAACCTTTCAGATTCCGAAATTTTGATGAAGGAACTTGCCGATTTTGGTGCAAAAGCAAAAGCGCAAGAAGAACAAAAAGAAGAGTTTGAACAAATTGAAAATCCAAATATTGAAACTCCAAGTCAAGAAGAAAAAAATGATATTTTCTTAAATGACGAAGAAGATATTTTAAATGAAAATATTAAAACTGAAGCTCAAGATGATTTTGACGTTTTAGATAACGAAGAACAAAAAGAGCCTGAAGCAGTTGAAGAAGCACCAGAAGCTCAAGTTGAACAAATTGTTGAAGAAGCTGAAGAAATTGTTGAAGAAAAAGAAGAAATTCAAATCGCTCAAGAAGAACCTATCCAACAAGAAGAAGTTGTAGATTTTTCTGATGAAGAATTGGACTTTTTCCAACTTGCAAGAGAAAGCTCAACTCAATTTGAACAAGAAGAAGTTCAGGAAGAGCAAGTTGAAGAAATTTCTGAAGAAGCTGTTACAGAAGTAAAAACTTCAAAATTTGACCTTGAGTTGACAGAAATTGGCGAAGATTTTGAAGAAACAACTGAAGAACAAAAAGAAGAAATTAACGAAGAAACAGAAGATAAAACTGAAAAAGCTCTAGAAGAAATTTTTGAAGAAACAGAAACTACACAAGAAGATGAAGAAGAGCAAGAAGAATCAGAAACAGAAGAGCTTGATTTAAAAGCTATCGCAGATGATTCAGTTGAGCAAAATTTCCAAGATATAATTGACTCTAAAAAAGAAATTAAAGGCGAAGAATTTGAGGTTGATAACAACAAAACAATAAATGTTTCTAACCTTGAAATTGAACAACAAGAACAAAAAGAAGATTTACCAATATTTAAAGAAGAATTACCAACCGATACTGTTAGATATAGTGTTGGCAATGTAATTGTTCATAATAAATATGGCAGAGGAATAATTGTTAAAACAATCAAATATGAAGAAAGACAGTTGTTGCAAATCGAATTTGAAAACGCAGGCAAAAAACTTTTAGACCCCAAAGTTGCAGATATTAAACCAGAATAATTAAAAAATGGGCGACGAAAATAAACAGTTTGAGGCGAGCCAACAGAAATTAAGAAAGGCACGCGAACAAGGGCAAGTTGTAAAATCTAAAGACTTGTCTATTGCAATTGCCATAATTATAATGTTTTCAACAATTTATCTACTTTCGCCTCTAATTTGGCAACAATTGACTGCTTTATTTACGATTATTTATGAACAAATTCCGAACAAACACCTTGAAGATATCGGCTATATGTATTTGTTTGCAAAAACTGTAATTCCAACAGCAATAATTCTTTTGCCGATTTTAATGTTGGCTTCTTTTACTGGTATCTTGGGCGATTTAATCCAAGTGGGACCATTATTTACAACAAAGCCAATGGAATTTAACGCAGAAAAATTCAATCCAACGAAATATTTTAAAAATTTAATGAGCCCAAAAACTTTGTTTGATTTATTTAAAAATATCGCAAAGGTTATAATCCTTGGTATTGTTGGTTATATGGTTTATTCATCTCATTTTGAAGACATTTTGATGTTAGCAGCAATAGATAATCATTTTGCAATATTAATTCAATTCGGCTCTTTGATTTTGGACTTCATTATTAAAGCGGGGATTGCCTTTTTGATTATTGCTGCGGCAGATTATGGTGTTACAAAATGGAAATTTTTACAAGACCAAAAAATGTCTTTTAAAGAAGTTAAAGATGAATATAAAAACTCTGAAGGCGACCCAAATGTTAAAGCGGCACTTCGTCAAAGACGTATGCAACTATTGCAAGGCAAGATGATGGACGCTGTTACGACTTGCGATTTTGTTGTTACAAATCCAACCCATGTAGCTTGCGCGATCAAATATGACGCTCAAAAGATGGAGTCTCCAATGCTTGTTGCAAAAGGGACTGAGTTATTTGCGCAAAAAATAAAACAAATTGCCCAAGAACATAATATTCCAGTAATTGAAAATCCGCCTGTGGCAAGAGCTTTGTTTAGACTCGTTGAAGTAAACAGGCAAATTCCACCAGATTTATATAAAGCGGTTGCTGAGATTTTGATTTTTGTTTACAAACTCAAAAAGACAACTCAAAAAGAACAAGAAACAATTCAAAAAGTTGCAAAAGAAAAAGGCGACATTCAAGCACAAGCAGAAATTCAAAAGAAAAAAGAAGAATCGCTTAAAAAGTTCAAGGAAGATGAGAATTAAAAAACGGGGCGCACGCCCCGTTTAAAATTATATTACCAGAATTTCCACCATGGTTTTTCTTCTTCTTTGAATTTGCCTTCAGCCAGATCTTTTTCAAGTTGTTCGAAAGCTTCCATTTTTGCTTTTTCATCTTTATCAGAGTTAACAATTTCGTCATATTTTGCGCTGGCTTTTGCGTATTGTTTAGGATCTGTATCTTTTAAGCCGTCAATAGTCTCTTTTGCTGCTTTTCTGACGCCAATATAGTTTTCCTTGCTATATGCACTTTTGAAATTGCTACCGATTTCTTTTGCTTTATCTTCATCAACAATCATGCTGACATTTGAAGTATCGCTTGAAGATGATTTTTGAGTAACTTCTGTACCGCGTATTTTCTTTTCTTTGTAGTCATAGTCAGTTTTTGTAGATTCTAAATTTAATTTGCCTGCTTCTTTGTCATATGTATATTTGTTGTCAATATGAGAATCTGCTTTTCCACTTAAGCCGACATAGTCTGCTTTTGAAGTTGTGACCATGCCGTCTTTGTAATTTGCTTGCCAAACTTTTGTTTGATTTTCGGCATCATTATCTTTGTTTTTAACTTGCGCACCAGTTGCAAAATCACCTTTTGAAATAGTATATTGGCTATCATTTACAGAAGTTTGTGCTTGGATTCCGAGTTCTGACATTAAAGCGTCTAGTTCTGTTTGAGAATATCTATCGTTTTCGCCAAACTGTGCTTTTTTGCTTAAGCCTAAAATCATATTTGCTTCTGCTGCACTTAGCCCATCTTCAAGAGAAACTCTTGATGACAAGCCCATTGCTTCAAGTTTATCATTAATTTTGTCAACTTTTTCTTTATCATATCCGACAGTGTCAAGTTGTTCTTTTGTCATAAAGTTGCCGTTCATTTCACCATAGTTGAAGCCTTCTTCGCCTTTATTTTCACCATTTTCGGCTTCAGCTTTTTCTTTTTCTTCTTCATTTTTCTCTGCTTGTGCTTCAATTTCACCTGCAGCCGTTGCAACTGTGCTTAGAGCAGTGCTTCTTGCGTTATTTAAATCTGCAATTTCTTGGTTTGCTTCATTTGCTTCTGCAAGTTGTTCGCCTAAGGTTGTAATTTCTTGGCTTAATGTATCAATTTTGCCTTGTATTTCTTCGATTTCACCTTGTAATGTGGTATTACTTTCGGTTAATTTTGTATTTTCGTCTTCAAGTTTTTTCTTGTCACTTTCAGCTTTCTTCTTTTGGTTTTCTAATGTAGTTTTTTGTGATTGCAAGTTAGCTATTTGTCCTTTAAGAGCTGCTTTTTTAGACTCGCTATCTTTATCATCTCCAAGGCTTGAAAGTTGTCCATTAAGAGATGTGATTTGGTTGCCAAGAGCAGTAATTTGATTGCCGCAATTTGTAATTGTTGCGTCGAGCGCAGAAATTAAACCTTCATTTTCTGTGATTTTGGCTTCATTTTCGCTAATTGTTGTGTTTTTGTCCTCAATATCTAATTGGTGGTCAGATATGTCGGTATTTTTTTCTTCGATTTCTGCAACAATTTCTGTGCTGTCAGCATCTAACTCTAGTGATTGTAATTGATCTTCGTATGTTGAGTTAATGTTCACGCTTTGTGAGCGACACTCGTTTGCCGCTTCTTTTGTAGCTTGAGAGGCATCTTGAACACCATATGTAATTTGAGTGTTACCAACTGATAGATTACCGCCTAATGACATAAGTTTCTTCCTTTATTTATATTACACACCACGTTAGTTATCGGCTGTATTTAGGTAAACTTTAGTATTTGTAACAAAAATTAACAAAGCGCCAGCCGGTGCTAAATCGTCAACCTGATGAAGGTTGGCGATAGCATTACGAATGCGACGTTTCAAATTCTTGCCGAAGGCGAATTTGACAGGAGCAAAAAGCGCCAGCCGGTGCTAAATCGTCAACCTGATGAAGGTTGGCGATAGCATTACGAATGCGACGTTTCAAATTCTTGCCGAAGGCGAATTTGACAGGAGCAAAAAGCGCCAGCCGGTGCGAAAACAAAAAAAATGGGGCGATTTTAAAAATGCCCCATACTGTCTGGAATTAAGAATAGCTGGAAGTATGAAAAAGATTAATTATATATAACAATCTTTTTCACATGACAACAATTGCCCACAAGGGCAATCCAATTGGGCAATATTAAAAATTAAATAACTTTTCCGTTAAATTTGTTTTGCGCTTTTTCCATGCCTTCTTTTAGCCAACAATCAACTAAATCAAGTGCAATTTTGCTCATTTTTTCAATTCCTTGAAGTTCATCAGACGAAAAATTACCTAAAACAAAATTATCTATTGTAAAATTAGCTGGAACCGGCCCAACGCCAACTTTTAACCTATCAAAAACATCTGTCCCAATTGAATTAATAATAGATTTAATTCCATTGTGTCCGCCAAAACTTCCGTTTTTTTTCAAACGAAATGTGCCAAATTCAATTGTCGCATCATCATAAATTACCAAAATATCACTCGGTTTTAATTTATAAAAATTCATTAATTCAATTACGGCTCTGCCAGATAAATTCATGTATGTTTTTGGTAAAAGATAAAGAACATCACCCTTTTTGCCAAAAAATGAATTAAATTTATCATTTAAGGTCACCTGATGGTTTTTTAAAATTTCGTCCATTATTAAAAAACCAGTATTATGCCTTGTAGTTTTATATTTAACTTCGGGATTTCCTAAGCCGATTAATGCTTTCATTTTTTTCTTTCCGATTTAAAAGGTAATTTGAATTAATCTAATTTATTTGTCTTTTTTGGTAATTAAAATTTAATCAAAAAAGGTTATTTGTAAAATAGCATATAAGACGGAGTATATCAATATCAATGAAAAATAATTTATCTATACAAAAGAAAAGCTCGCAACTTGTGAACGATTTTTTGAATAAAACAAAATTACACAAAAAAGATTTTGCGCAAATGATAGGTGTGACATTGTCTTATGTTTATAATTTGATAGATGAAAATGTGCCTTTTTCAACCCGTGGGATAACGCTTGAGCGCATTGCAACTGTAATGGATATTAATCCAGAAGAGTTTAGCGAATATCAAATTCCATCAGAAATTGAAAGCTTTAGCGAAAATCTTTTGATGTTAAAAGATTTAATTAAGCACAATAAATTATCGACGCTTGATTTTTTAAAAATGTTTGAAAAGAAAAAGCGCCTTGAGCTTGTTGATATTTTAAGAGGTGCAAAACCAATACAGATTGATTTTTCTGAGCTAAAAAAGATTGCACTAGCGCTTAACATGTCTGATGATGAGCTATTTATTATGTGGAAAAAAAGATTAATTGAATATTTAAAAGAGGGTGGGTTTAACGTTGCAAACAATAAAGATTTAATCAAAGGAATTTTTGAAGGCGCTAAAAATGTTGTTGCATCTATGAATTAATAAAACTTCACACATGTTCATACTTTCTTGACTTTGCCTTTCGCTCTTTATAACATGGGACAAGAAAATTATAATAAGGTGCAACATGAAGGGTTCAACATTACACAGATCAGGTTTAACTCGCGAGAAAATGGGTGTTTTGGCAGGTTTATCTCAAATAGATAAAAAACCAAACACAAGAGTACAATTAAACCAATATTACAGATCTACAAAATCAAAAGAACTTGATATTCTTTGGGGTGGTGTTCAAAAAGGTATTCAAAAAGTACACAATGCAACACGCACAACTTCACACAAATCACCAGCAACATACCTTACAATCGGCTTCATTGCGGGCGTATTGTTCATGTGTTGTATAACATTAATTGTTTCAATTTCTTCAATGACACCAAAAATTAAAACTGAACAAAGCGTTGCTTTGATTGGCGAAGAGGCAATTGCCCCTGTTGCTAGTGATTCAGTTGTTTCTGAAGAAAAATATATTGTTAAAAAAGGTGATACTTTAAATGGAATTTCATATAGATTTTATGGAAAATATGATGAAGCTAAAATCTTAGAAATTCAAAGAATAAACGGAATTATAAATCCTGCGGCAATTAAAATTGGGCAAGAGTTAATAATCCCAGTTTCACAAGAAAGATAACTTTAAAAACGCTCTTATATAGAGCGTTTTTTATTATACTTTTTTCTAACTATGCTTCATATATCTCTATAATGTTTTAAATTTTATTTTAATTTAAAACATGTTTAAAGAGGTTAAAATGAAGCATATTTTTGTTATTTTTTTATTTTTAAATATACATCTAGCAACACTTGGCGCGATTATGGGCAAAATTGACCATAACACAATGAATTATCAAAATAGAATTGTTGATTCAAAAACAAATAAACCCCTAAGTAATGCCAAAATTACAATTCCAGAAATCCACTATACAACATATTCAGACCATAATGGCGTCTTTCAATTGAATGCAGACGTTGCAGATAAAACAGTTTTATTTGTCGAAAAAGATGGATATAAAACCTTTTCTTTAACGGTGGATAATAGCGTCATTAAAGGTCCATTAAAGCTTGGAATTGAACAATCAAATCCGTTTGACATGCAAATTACAAGTGGTGTTATGCACCTTGGGGATAACATGTTTTCTCCAAACAGCGCAAATAGTTCGGATTTTCGCATTGGTGCAAATGGATATTACATGGCGCAAAATTTTAAGCGCCCAATGTCTAACCAAAATCAAGATGTTGTTGTTAAAATTGGCACAATAATTGGGATAGACACTAAAAAAGCAAAGCTTCAAGGACAAAATAAAATTGCAAAAGTTTATTCATCTGCGACAGAAGTTTTTGTAAATGGATATAAAATCGCTTCAATTGAATTGAATGGGGATAATTTGGAATTTAAAATTCCAAAGAATATTTTGAAAGAGGATAATGAGTTAATTATTCAAACAGGAAGAAACCTTTTTCAATTTGATTATGTAGATTATGACGATATTGAGCTTGCAAATGTGCGAATTGAAGTCAAACAAAAGCAATTTTGGGCGCGAAAATAGCCTTAAAACAGTATCCAAAAACAAAAAATTTATAGTATAATTCAACTATGATTAAACCAAGGAAAACCTTAGAAAACATAGTTGAATATCAAACAGATGATTTTCGAATTGATTGGCGTTTGAAGCTGGATTCAAACGAAAATATTTATGGCGCAAATCAAAATATCATCAGCGCCATTAAAAACTTTGATTTTTCTGAGATTTCTTTGTATCCAGTGTATGGGAAAACTGTTGAAAAATTGGCAAAACGTTTTGATGTTGATTTTTCAAATATCTTGATTTCAAATGGGTGTGATGAAGCACTGAGCGTCATAATTAACGCATATTTAGATGAAAATGACGAGATATTATCTTATAATCCGACTTTTTCAATGCCTGCTTTATATGCAAAGCTTGTTGGCGCAAAACCAAAAACAATAGAATATGATGAAAAATTTGTTTTTGATATTGAAAAATTTTCAAATAACATTTCTCAAAATACAAAACTTGCCTATATTGCAACTCCAAACAATCCAACAGGCGAGATTGTTTCAAGAAGCGAAATAGAAACGTTATTAAAAAAACATTCAAATACCTTGTTTATTGTTGATTGCACATATATAAATTTCGCGCCAGATATTGTTATTGAAGATTATATTGATTTAATTAAAGAACATGAAAATATCGCGATTGTAAAATCATATTCAAAAGATTTTGCCATTGCTGGCGTGCGTTTTGGGGTTGTTTTTGCGCAAAATTCAATAATAAAACAATTGAAAAAAGTCATTTCGCCATATAGCGTGAATACGCTTGCACTTGCTTGTGTTAACGCTGTTTTGAATGATGAAAAAAGTTTTGTTGAAACAAAGGAAAAAAATCAACAGGCGCTTAATGTATTATCTGAAGGGTTGGAAAAGCTTGGCTACAAACCATATCCATCAGGTGCTAATTTTGTATTGTGCGACTTTTTTGAACATTGCGATTTTTGTTATGAAAAATTGAAAAAAAATGGCGTTATCGTACGCAAATTTTCGCCTAATTCGTCAATTTCAACTTGCCTTAGAATAACAGTGCCAACTTTGGGCGGTGTTAAATATATTTTAGAATTGTTGCAAAAGAAAAACTTATTAATCTTCGACCTTGATGGTGTTGTTTTTGACGTATCTAATTCATATACTGGCGCAATTAGAGAAACTTTTAAACATTTTGCAGGACAAGAAGTGAGTTTAAAAGAAATTCAAGCCGTTAAAAATATGGGCGGAATGAATTGCGATTGGGACGCGACAAAGTGCTTGCTTGAAAAATATGGTTTTGATATTGATTTAGAAGATGTTATTAATGTTTTTCAAGATTTGTTTTTCAATCCAAATGACAAAACCAAAAAATATTTAATTGATGAAGAAAAACTTGTTATTTCAAAAGAAATTTTTGAAAAATTATCTGAAAAGTTTGACTTTGCGGTATTTTCTGGAAGATTAAAGCAAGAAGCAAAATATTCGCTTGAAAAATATGATATAGATAAATTTTTCTATTATTATGTGACAGCAGATGATTTAGAAAAAGATGACTTAAAACCAAGTCCAAAGGGAGTTTTGAAAATTTTAAAACATTGTCCACATTTGAGCGTAAAATATTTTGGTGACAGCGTTGATGATATTATTTCTGGAAAAGGTGCAAATGTTGATACGATTGGAATAATCGCACCAGATGCAGATTACAATAACATGGTAAATAATTTTAAACATCTCGGCGCAAAATATATCTTAGATGACGCGAGAAAAATAGAACAGTTTTTAGATGAAATCGAGAAGGTAAAATGCAAAGAATAGCTGAAAAAACAAGAAACACCAAAGAAACTGAAATCAGTTTGAAAATCAATCTTGATGGTTGTGGAAAATATGAAATTAATGTGCAAAATCGCTTTTTTAAGCATATGCTTGAACAATTGAGTGCACATAGTGGAATTGATATTCAATTAAATGCGCTTGCGCTTGATAACAATCATCATCATTTGATTGAAGATTGCGCAATTTTATTGGGCAAGGCGTTTGTTGAAGCTTTAGGTGATAAAAAAGGAATTGAGCGCTATTCAAGTGTTATTTTGCCAATGGACGAGGCTTTGATTTTGTGCGCGCTTGATATATCTTCTCGCCCATTTTTAAATTTAGATGTTGAAATCAAGGAAGAAAAAACTGATGATTTTGAAACAGTTTTATTCCACCATTTCTTCCAAAGCCTTGTGACAAACGCTGGTTTTACATTGCATTTTAAAATGTTAAATGGATATGATACTCATCATATCATTGAAGCTTCTTTTAAAGCGTTTGCAAAAGCTCTGAAACAAGCAGTTAAAATCAGTGGAAGCGAAATACCCTCCACCAAGGGAATATTATAAGATTTAATTTGTGCTTAAATAGATGTGTTTAATAAGGAGAAAATTATGACACATGAAGAAGAATATGAAAAAAATGAGCATAAATGCGAGTGCACTTGCAAATGGTTTAAGAAATTTTTGTTGAAATTCATTAGTGTATATCTCGGTGTTTTATTTGCTTTGTGTACTTTTTATGCTATTCACAAACCTAAAATGCCTTGCATGCATCATAAAATGATTTATAAATTCAATGATAAAGACATCAGTAAAGAAGAATTTGATGCAAAATACAAAGAAATGGATAAAATTCAAAAAGAATATCTTAAAGAATTTGATAAAATTAGAAAAGAACAAATTCGCGAAATGGACAAATTTCGCAGTTATATTGATAAAGAGTTTGAAAGAAAAGATTAATTTTTTAAAGGGGTCAAAAGCCCCTTTTAAAATACTTGAAATTTAAAATTGTTTGTGAGATTATTTTCTTACAGTTTGACAGAGCGTTTGCACGTGTCAGATTTATTTATGGCTGGGTAGCTCCCGAAGTGAGCAAAGCGAACGAATTAAAAAACGTGAGAGCTCGCTCGAGGCAACTGAGCCAGATGAAAATTAAATATTAAGTAGTTATGGCTGGGTAGCTCAGTTGGTGAGAGCGTTCGGCTCATACCCGAAAGGTCGACAGTTCGAATCTGTCTCCAGCTAATTAAAAAAGAGTTCTAGTTAAGGAACTCTTTTTTATTGCAATTTTTAATCTCATTAGCGCAAAAATTAATTATTTTATGTTTTAATAGAATATACAAAATAAAGGAAAAAGTTTTGACTATCATCAGACCCATTAGCGCACAGGATATACTTTTGAAAGAAAAAATTCAAGAAGCAGCAAGCGATTTAAACTTGTCTGAAATTCTTGCTGTGAACGAAAAATTTGGAACAAACCTTGAATATACTCCAATTAAAGATTGTGTTGAAATTACAATAACTGCAAATAAAAAATCGGCTTCAAAAATGGACGAATTCAGCGAAACTTGCGAATATTTTGCAGATGAATTTGCTAAAAAATTTAACAAAGGCAAAACAACAAAAATAATCCCAAGCTCAAAAAGCGCTTTTAAATATAATTTAGATTCTGCAATCAAAAAGCTTAAAAATACTTTGAAATTTTAAAAATTGTATTGTTAAGATGTTAAATTTTTAAAAACTCGCAACATGTGCCTAAAAAAAGGCAATAATTTTGCTGAAATTTTTTTTATTTACATATGAGAGTTGATTTTGCAAGAGGTATCAAACAAGTAAGCAAGGCAATAAGCAGCAGTTCTGTTGCTTTTAGTCCAAAAGCTTTGCCTTGCGACGAATTTGTTAAATCTGCAAATAATGCTGTGCAATTAATTAGTGAAACGAAATTTCAAAAAATATTTAAAAATATTGGAATGAGCCAACAAGAGCTCGGGGAATTTCTTAACGATTATAAAAAAGCTGTTGAATTAAATTTTAAAAAAACATTTAAAACAATTATTCCAGAAGGCATGGAAGATTCTATTGATGAAATGCTTCAAGAATTAAGAAAAGAAAAGCGGCTAAATGCTTTTTTCCCTGAAACAAGCCTGCAAAAATGTTATGATGAAACAGTTAAAAATGTAATTTCGCCTGTGGCAAATATAGAACAATTTGGAAAATTTTATACTGACGCAAACTATCAAAAATATAGAAATAGAAACATTAAAATATATGAAAGCATTAGAGAACATGGGGGTGTTTTCGATAGTTTTGTTAGCAAAAAAGCGCCAGAAGATGTCAAAGAGCTAGTAAATATGTATAATGAAATTGGCTCAACGGCAGAAATAATGGAAGAAGTGGTTCTTAATCAAAACTTCCAGTTGGATTTGCTTTCTGCTATTAAATCGTTTCCAGAAAAAGAATTTAGAGAATTATTAGATGAGTTATTTCCAAGTTTGGAAAATTTGGCTAATAAAAAAGCTGCTTTGTGTTTATTTGTTAATTCAAGCTTAAGTGAAAATGCTTCAAAGCCATATTTGCAAAAAATGGTTACATCATTGGCTGAATTTTCCCGTGATGATTTTTTTGAAAAATTTAAAAATAAATTTGCTATAAAGAGCGAAACGCCAAAGATATCAGAGCTTTCAATGTTGACAAGAACATCACCAAAAGAAATAGACCTTTTTAAAAATTGTATGGTTCAAGGCGAGCAAGGCGAAGTTGCTCTAAGAAAAACATTGCAGTTAAAAGCATATTTAGATAAGGCATCTGAATTTTATGATAAAAAATTATCACTAGCTGATGTAAAGGAAATTTATCAAAATGGCGTTTTGAAAAATGATAAAGCAAAAACTGCCGAAATGTTGACCGAGGTTTTAAAAAAAGAAGACAAAGGTTCAGCGCAAAATATTACAAAACATTTATTTGATGCGCAAGATTCAATATTTGAAGATAAAACAATAAAAAGAAAAGCTTATGGTGAGTTTCAATCTTCCGATTTGGGAACTCAACAAGAAAAAATTGTCAGAAAAATAAATGCAAGAGATAAACATGATTTAATTTCTACTGGATTTTTTGCAAAGAAAATTATTGAATTTGTTAAACAAGAAGGTATTCCATTGACAAAAAGTCCAATTACGACAGAATTTATTGCTAAAAATATGGATTATTCTTCTTTAACAAATTTAAAACATCATCAAATTTGTGAAGAATTATCTAAAGAATATCAATGTAATCCGAGTTTTGCAAAATCAATGGAATCTTTTTTCAATAGAAGTGACATTGATAAACAGTCAAAAGAAATTTTTTCAACAGTCGATAACTTGTCTGATAGAATAAATGGCTATTTAAAAAAATTAAACTCAGAAGAAGATAAATTATTTCATGATGGTTTTGCAACATTAGATGAAGACCTTCCTGTTGCAATAAAAGATTATATGCAAGATGAAATAGGGACTATTGTTAAAAAAGAGGCAAAAAGAAGACCGCAAGTGGTTTTTTCGAAACATGCCATATTGAGATTAATTGGAAGAGATTTAATTGAGCCAAAAAATATTCAAGGGCAAAACATTGATTTTGAGTCATTTATATCTCAGCTATACCATGAAGCAATAAAAAACAAAGGCAAAGATTTTAAAATGTCTAATTTAAATGGTTATTCTGGTTTGAATGTGAAAGCGCATTTGAATGATAACACAATTACTGTGGCAACATTGTTTTAAAATCCATTTTCGCTATATTTTTCCCAAGCTTCAACAGATTCTATCCATTTTTCAATATTTGCCAAGTGCTCTTGAGTATATGTATTTGCATAGGTATCTTGAGAGTAGGTTTTTAAGTAGTCTAAAATTATTTCCTTATGTTTTAATAAGTCATTTTTAGATTCTTTATATTTTCTAAGTTCAAAATATGCCCTTGCGCGCGAGAAATATACGTCGCTATATTTCCATTTGTGTTTTGAATTTATTAAAAGAGTATAGTTTTCAATGGCTCTTTGCCAATCTTTTAGTTCAAAATAGCAATCTCCAAGAAGTTCATATAAATAGATATCTGTGTTTGCTCTGATGAATTTATATTGTTTGTAATATATTTCTTTGTTGCCAAGCTTTGAAATTCCAAGGTTTGCGTAGTGTATTGCGCTTGAATAATCTTTTTGGCGTTTAAAAATATAGGCATATTTGTAATATAAATATGGATCAGTTGAGATTAAATCTTTTGCTTTGTCTAATTCATCAAGCGCTTTATCGTAATTTCTTTTACAATTAGAGCTGTTTTCAATATGTTCAAGATATTGCTTTTCTGTTGGGGTTAGATGAGCTGGCATGTTAACAATAGCCATCATTCCAAGCGAAAGTATCAACCCAATTAAACAAATGATAACAAGAATTTTTCCAATTAATCCGCTTTTTTGCATGTTCATTTTAAATTTTGTTTTAAAAGGAAGAGTTTTTTTAAAGCGTTTATAATAATCAATTTCGGCTTCAATTGCTTCATTATTTGAATTGAGGTTGAATTTAAAATTTGGAATATATGAAGCTATATCTAAAATTCGAAAAATAAATTTATAGTTGCCCTCTGTTATGGAAATATCGGAAATATCTGATATATCAACATCTTGCCCTTCAATTAAATCAATAAAAAAGTTATATGTGACTTCTGTTCTTGTTGTTTTTCCTGAACCAACGACATTAATATCTGCATTTAATATAAAAGATTTAATATTATTTTTTTCTAAAACTTTTGTTTTTGTAATTTTATCCCTAATTTTATAGACAAGAATTATATCTTTTTCGGTGATATAAATATCAGATAAATATTCCTTTTTGCACATTACATCTTTGTATAGAAATGGAATAATAAAAAAAATAAAACCGATTAATTCCCAAGAACGATAGCGAGTGTGACTACTTAGCTCGCTTTGATTAAAAATCAAATACAAAACCCCGCCTGCGATACCAAAAAGAACAATCATTGCCAAAATAAATTGCCATAAAGGCATTTGAGATTTAATTTTTATCCTTTTTTCTTCCATAAATGAATTATATTTTGTTTGACTTGGTTTTTAATCATACATTTAAATCAATAATATTTGGGGCAATTTTTTTGTTTCATTTGCTTTATATATTTTGTGACAACAAGGAAATAAAAACCCCATGGAAATTTCAAAAATATCATATAATCTCAACTTTAAACCAATTAATTTTAAAGGTAAAAAAGCAGATTCTTCAAACATTGCAACAAAAGATTTGCAAAATTTACCTTATGCAACTCCAACTTTTCGAATTAACAGCTTAAGTCATGCCCTATCTTCATTTGAAAACAAAAAACTTTTGTATGAGATTGTAGATGGTGATTTAAAAAGAGATGATGGCATAATTTTAAATGTTAAAAGTTCTTTTTTAAATACATTTCCTTTGAAATTTGCCGCTTCAAAAAAACCTGTTTTGATTGCAATTTGTGGTGAAAGCGCAAGCGGAAAAACAACTTTGAATAACGCAATTAAACGATATGCAAAAGCAAACGACGCAGAGATTACTTTTTTAAACACAGATAACTATTTTAAAGATATTTCTGAAGGCATTAAAAAAGCAGGTTCGTTTGATGAATTTTTAAAAACGGGTTACGACCTTGATAGTCCTGAAAGTTTTTATGTTGATGAATTAAGAGAAAATCTAATCGCTTTGAAAAAGGGCGAAACTGTTCTTGGACGCAAATATCAACCTGATGGCACAGGGATTAGCAAAAAAGACGCACTTGAATATTCGCCAAATAAAATAGTAATTGTCGAAGGAACAATTTCGGCGCTTGATGAGCTTCGCGATTTATTTGACGCGACAATTTACGTTCAAACAGATGATGAAACAAGAAAAGAAAGATATATTCAACGAGCGCTCAAAGAAAGAAATCAAGATGAAATTGGCGCGCTTGAACAATGGAACTATATCTATAAAGCTGGTGAAAAATATGTTCAACCACTAAAAGACAAATGCGATATTATAGTTAATGGCGAATTTGATGAAGAATATATTGAAGAAATTGCTGAAAAATTAAGCCATTTGCAAAAAGAAAATTAAACTAACATTTTCTGCGGTGATATCCATAGGCGTCAAGTTTTGCTATAAACTCATCTTTATATTCACCATTAGAATAGCCTTCATGTTTTGATAAAATATTTTCTTCTTTCCATAAATCGTTTGTTGAATCTATCCCAAGTTCTGTTAAAAATTTTGGCACGTAGCTATCTTCTAAATCAAAATCTCCGATTATAACAATTGAAGAATCGTCTAGTTTTTTGTATAGTTTTTTAGCGCAGTTAATAATGTCATCTTCGTTTAAATATCCCCAAAAATTACGGCACAAGACAAGGTTGTTTTTGCTTTTTAATTCATCTAAGCCATCATAAAAATTTTGGCAACTGAAATTTACGCTGTCTTTTAAGATTTTTTTTGGAGTTAAGATGTATTCCTCATCTTTAAATTCAACAGCTTGTTTAGAGGATAATTCAACTCTTTCGTTTTTGTGTTTAACGTGGAAATATTTTTGAATATTGCCTTCGGTGATTTCTTGAATTTCTTTAATATCTTCTTTTGTTGCTTTGATTTTAGGATTTTTTTTATCAGGAAGAATATTTTCATCAATATCTGAAGCGTTTATTGGAAAAAATCTTTTTGCTCTTTCTTCTCCTAATTGTTCAATTAAACAAATCGCAAGTGAATAAGGCTCTGAGCCATCAGAACAAGCAAAGTTAAACACATTTACGTGTTCGTCGTTTGGAAATAATTCATCTAATCTTTGCCCTAAATATCCCCAAGGCAAATCTTCTCTAAAAAATCTTGTAGAATTTGAAACCAAAATTCTGCCATATTCATGCCCTAAAAAATCGCAACTTTTGTCATAAAAAGGTTTAACAACGACTTTTTGACTCTCTGTTTCATAAGTTGTTCTTTTTGTTGAACTAAAATTTATTTGATTAAACTTTGGCTTGCTTGTAATGGGTGATATTCTCATAGTCTTATAAGACACATAAAAAATATTTTTTGCAAAATTATGAACCTTTTAAAAATCTTATCGTTTTATTAAATATAGAAGTTGAGGTGAAGATGAAAAAAGGAATTTTATCATTAGTTATTTTGGGACTTATGACATCTTGTGTTTTGGCGGGTCCACATGACAAAAAACACCACCATGGGCACAAAAAGCCAAAAATTCACATGAATTATCATTATCCAAAATATCATCATAACCACTATTATCATAGATACTATCCTTGTGCTTGTTTAAATCCGTATTGTATACACAGGCGTCATATGAACGGTTTTTTCCATATAATGCCTGGGTTTTCAATTAATGTTTCAATATAATTTTAAATAAGTGCAAAAAATGGTAAAATAAAATGAACTTTTTAAAAATTATGTCGTTTATTTAAATATAGCGAGGTAAAAATGGACGAAATTTCAAATTTAATCAAAGAAGCAAAACCACTCTATATGAAAGAAAAAAGAAACAAAAGAAACGCACGCTTAGCGCTTTGTTCAATGTTTTCGGTTTTTCTTTTGAGTGCGACTATTTTTTGTGCAGTTGATGTAAATAATCAAAATATGGTTGCGCAACTCGATGTTTCGCCAATTGAAGAAATGGGTTTAGTTGTAGATGAATATGGTTTTTTAATGGTGGAATAGTTGAAAAAGATAATCGAAGAGAACAAAAATTTAATCCAATCAATAATATATCGTTTTACTGGTGGCTATAATGAGGACCTTGAGCAAGAGGTCTATATCAAAACGTGGAAAAATTTTAAAAACTATAAAGAACAAAACAAATTTACCCAATGGATTTCAATAATCACAAAAAATACATGTAAAGACTATTTAAAATCAAAAGCTTATAAGCAAAAAACAAATGAAACAGGAGACGAAGTTCTAGAAAACATCAAAAAAGAAGAAGAAATATGTCAATATGATTCTAAAATGCGTCAAAAAATCATTTTAAAGGCAATAAATAGTTTGCCTAAAAAGATGAGAGAGGTTGTATGTCTCTATGAATTTGAAGAAAAAAGTTATGATGAAATCGCACAAAAATTAAATATTCCAAAAGGTACAGTTAAATCAAGATTAAATAACGCGCGCAATATCTTGAAAACAGTGCTAAAAGATTTATTATAAAGGAGAAATTATGAAATTAAATAAATTATTTTTAACTTTAACAATGTTATCAGTTTTCACAATGTTTAGCGCGAATGCTAATCCGATTGAAACAAAAACAACTCCAATTCCAACAAAACCGAAGTTTGAAAAACAACACAAACCTCACAAACATCATCATTTTAAACATAAAAAAGGCAACCATTTGGCTGAAGCCTTGAATTTGACTCAAGAACAAAAAGACATTTTGAAACAAAATCGTGAAGCTTCTAAAGAAAAAATGAAGCCAATTATGAAAAAAATGTCTAAGAAAAAATATGAACTAGATAAAGTTATGTTGTCTAATGCTTCAAAAGAACAAAAAGCAAAGAAAATTGCAAAAATTAAATCAGAAATGAAAGCCCTAAAACTTCAAGCAGATGAAATTCGAAAAGAAGATATGAAAAAATTTGAAGAAGTTTTGACACCAGAACAAAAAGTGAAATTTGAAGAAATTAAAAAGGAAAAAAGAGCGCAATTTGAACAAAGAAAACAACATAAACCAAAAAACAAATAGATGAAAAAGACCCTTTTAAAAGGGTCTTTATTTTTTAAATCTGAAATAAAAGTTGAGAGTTGAATTATTGTTTTTATCAATTCCATATGCAAAACCTTTACAAATAAATTCCTTATGAATTTTATTCCAAGAACGTATATTTTCAATTTCTTTTTTGAGCTTTAAATTATCTTTAAAGGTTTTAATTAAGCCCTCATAGCAATCATCAAACTTGTTAATATAGATTTTATGTTTTTGAGATTGGTTTTGATTATAATCAATTCCTTCCATCCATATAGACGCATTACAGTTTTTTAAGATAGTTTTTGTTGTTGGTAATAATTTTTTTAAGCCTTCAATATTGCTTTTTTCAATGAAATCAAGGTAATATTTGTTATTATTAAATTCTGTTTCAAAAGAATAGACCTTATTTAACCAATGACACTTTAAAATTTCATCATCTCCATTTTTAATTAGGGCAAGAAAATAAAATGAATCAAAAGTATGGTCATCAAGCTCTATTGTTTTCATTAAAGATAAGTCTTTAATCTCATTTTTAAATTTATTAAAAAATGAACAATTTTTTTCTAAAAATTTGAATATTTTTTGCGTATTTTTAGTTTCGCGATTTGCTAAACCAACGTCATATCTTGAAGAATCCTTATGATTTTTGTCAAAAACAACAGTTAAAAAATTTGCAAAATTGTTTTCAAACAAAAAATCAATTAAGGGATTTTTTTTGTGTTGCAAATAAATTTCCCAACTTTTTTTATGATTAAAATAAATTTTAAATTCAAAATCTTTATTTATTTCAGATGAAATATTGATTCCAAAATAATCAAGAGAGCTTTTTTCGATGCTCTCGATTTGCTCTTTTTCAAAAAAGAGCGAGATTTTTTTGTCGATTTTGCTTCTTAAATCTAAAAACATTAATAACCTTTTTGAAAATTATACCATATTTGGTTATTCTTTTTCTGCTTTATCTGCAAAATATCCGGAAATAAAAGGTAAAACGCCGTAATAGATTAAAGCAAAAATGATTGTTGGGCGCAAAATGTTAATTCCTTCAATATATTTTAAAATTTTAGGGTCATTTTTGTTAGCTTCCTTAAATTTTTCAATCAAACCTTTGCTTTGTTTTTTTACTATTTCATCAATTCCAGCACCCGCTACAATGCAAGTGGCAGTTGAGATATATTCGTTTGCAATTAAAACGTGTTTTTTCTTTTCATCAATTTTTTTAGATTTTTTTATTTGATGAGAATATACGCAAGCAAGTGCTATATCTGTTGCTATTGCTGTATTTCTTGCAATATTTGTTGCGTTATGGCTGTTTTTTTGGGCAAAGTTTTGAACTTTTTGGTTGTTTAAAACTCCACCAATGCCTTTTGCGATTGTATTTTCAATTTTGCCTTTAAAGGAAATATTATCTTTTTTCACTTTTTCTTTTTTATTAAAAAATTTATCCATTACAACGGGTAAAAGCGCCACTGTCAAAACAGATTTCGGTATTGCGCTTAAAAAATTAGCGCCTGATTTAATCGTTTGAGTGATAAATTTATAATCTTTTGAAATGGCAAGCTCACTAGCACTCTCAGAGAGCGTTTCAATGGTTTCTTTTTTTAAATATTCTTTTGGATTTTTATCAATTTTTTTAATTGCATTTTCAATTGGAATTGCGATTGCTTCGACTATTCCAAGTTTAATTACGCCGGAAGCTACTGAATTTGCGCTTAAATAATTTTTATTTTCTTTTTTTGTGTTTGGTATTTTTGAAATGACAAATGGTCTTAAAGCCATTGCTGAAGCAAACGCAACGCCGGCTTGAAAACTTGTTGAATGCTCTGAGATAAACTCTAATCCCTTGAGTACAGTTTTGTTGTTCAAACCGCCTTTAAAAGCTGGTGAATTATTAATTTTTGGATTAATTTTTAACATATTTTCTTAATTTTCTCATAAAAGTTTTTATTTTATAATATTCAAGTGAAGATTTTTGAATTTGTTAAAAAAGAATTAGAAGGTTTTAGCTTTTTTGAAAAGCTATTTTTTGCAATTGTCATTTTTTTAGTGTGCATAATTTCAATATATTTAAACGATTCAAAAATCGCTCTAGTTTCTGCTTTGGCGGGTATTAGCTATACAATTTTAGCTGGCAAAGGCAAAATTTCTTGCTATTTTATTGGAATGATTGGAACTTTTTGTTATTGTTATCTTTCTTTTAAAAATGGATTTTATGGAAATTTGGCACTTTATGGCTTATATTATTTTCCAATGGAAATCATTGGAATTTGGCGCTGGGCAAAGCATTTAAAAAAAGATAAACAAGAAATAATCAAAAAAAAGTTGAGCATAAAAAAAAGAATTGGTTTTTATTTAAGTGCTTGTTTTGCTTCAGTTATAGCCTATTTTTTCTTAAAATATATTGGCGCAAAGACTCCTTTGTTTGACGCTATTAGTGTTGTTTTTTCAATTTTTGGACAAATTTTAACCGTGAAAAGATGTTATGAACAATGGCATTTTTGGTTTGTTGTAAATTTATGTTCTTTAATTATGTGGATAATTGCATATTTAAATGGTTCAAATTGCTTTGCAACAATATTAATGTGGCTTGTTTATTTGATTTTGACTTTTTATTTTATCAAACAATGGAAAAAAGAATTGAATAATTAATTCTTTTCAAAACATTTACTTGGTAATAAAATTTTATTGAGGTGTGAAATGTTAAAAGATATTTTAGAAAATAAAAATTGCTTCAAACTTGTTTGTGGCGCTGGAAATGAAGATACAAAAGAAGTTGAAAAACTAATTGCAATTTATTCAAGTGCGGGTGCTAATTTTTTTGATGTTTGCGCAAATCTTGATGTTGTGCGTGCTGCAAAGCGTGGTTTAAAAAAAGCTGGCATTGAAAAAGACCGCTATTTGTGCATTAGTGTTGGACTTGAAGGCGATTTGCACATGACAAAAGCGCAAATTGATAAGGAAAAATGTATTGATTGTTTAAAATGTCTTGAAATTTGCCCACATGAAGCAATTATCGATTGCGAAGGTGCAAAAATCAACACAAAAAGATGTTTGGGTTGTTCTAAGTGTGTTCAAATTTGTCCAAATAACGCAATTAAAATGGTTTCAAATATTCAAAACTACAATGAAACTTTACCTGAAATATTTAAAGAAAACATTGATTGCATTGAATTTCACGCGATTTGCGAAAACAAAGAAGACGCTTATGAAACCTGGGACATGTTAAACAATATCTATGATGGAATGCTTTGCATTTCTGTTGATAGGTCGGGTTTGGGTGATAAAAAGCTTGTTGAACAAATCAAGGAAATGATTTCAAAAAGAAAATCCAAAACTACCATTATTCAAGCAGATGGTGTTGCAATGAGTGGAAATAACGACGAAGAAGCAACAACCCTGCAAGCACTTGCAACTGCGCAAATGTTTCAAAAAGCGGACCTAGACGCTTATATTATGATGTCTGGTGGGACAAATGCGAAATCTTGCGAACTTGCAAAATTGTTTAATATTAAAATAAATGCAATTGCCGTAGGCTCATATGCAAGAAAAATTGTAAAAGAATATTTAAAAATCGATAATCTTTTAGAAGATGAACAAAAGTTTAAAGAAGCTGTGGCGGTCGCTAAAAAACTAGTTGATGTTTGTTTGGAAAATATGAAAAATGATTAATTTAAAAACAAAAAATTGGGAAATTGAAAAGATTGAAACTGTTTTTTTTGATAAAGACGGGACTTTTATAGACCTTCATTATTTTTGGGGCAAAATGACGCAAATGCGCGCTTTAGAAGTTATTAAACGATTTAATCTTGATGAAAATTTGGTTGATGAAATATGTTTGTTTTTAGGTTTTAATCCAAAAACTGAAAAAATGCTCCCAGATGGCATTACAGCTCTTTATTCGCGCTCTAAAATTATTGAATTTTTTAAAGATTTTTTACTTAAATATGAAATTAAAACATCAGTTGAATATTTAGAAGAAATTTTTGATTATGTTAGTGAAATTTTTTATCAAAATATGTGCGACTATGTTAAACCGATTGAGCCTGCAATTAATTTAATTAAAGAATTGCACCAAAAAGGAGTCAAACTAGCAGTAATTACGGCAGATTCAAAAGTTTCTTGCGATATGACTTTAAGACATTTTTGTTGGGATAATTATTTTGATGTTGTAATGGCGCGCGAATCGACAAAAGAAACAAAAGAAAGCGGCGCAAGCGCTCTTTTAGCGCTAAAAGAGCTTAATTCAAATCCAAAAACAACGGTCATGATTGGTGATACGCCAATGGATTTTGAATGTGCAAAAAATGCAGGAATTGAAAAAACAATCCTTGTTGCAACGGGTCAAATTTCAAAAGACGAGCTTTCAAAAACAAGTCCTTATACGGTTTTTGACTTAAGTGAAATCGAAATAAAATAATTGTAAACTTTTATTAAATATAAATGAAATTAAGCTTCTTTTAGGTTAAAATTATTCTCTCACAGACGTTATACGTATGTTAGATTGTGTTGTAATATATTGAAGGGAGAGACCATGATAGGTTCAATCAATTCGGTGCGTAATTATTCTATTCCAAATAGAGTAGCTAAATCTGCACCAAGTTTTTCAACTGCTACAAATGCCACTGTGCCATTCGTGCATGTTGCACCAGAAAAAATGGTAAGCGCTTTGCAAGCTTTAAATGGCATTTCTTTTACTTCTAAACTTAAACCTGTGACTGTTCAAACAGGTGATGTTAATTTTGCAGATTACAGCAAAATGGCGCAAGACGCAGTAGAAGATATTAAATCAAGAGCAGGCGAAAAAGGACAATTTTTAAATTGGATTCAAGAGTTGCCAAAAAATCAATTAGAAAATATTGATAAAATTTATGATATGGCACAAAAAGCTCGCGAAGGCGGAAAAACAGATATCGCAATTTTGGGTATTGGCGGTTCTCGTCATACAACTGAAGCTTTAGTTACAGCTATCGGCAAAGAAGAACATGCACATTTTTATTCTTCAGTTGACCCAGAAAGCTTCAAACGCTTCGCAGATAAACTTGATTTAGATAAAACTCAATTCTTAGTTGTTTCAAAATCAGGCGGAACACTAGAAACAACAACAGCATATGAAAATGCTAAAAAATTAATGCAAAAACATACTGGAAAAAGAGACGTTTCAGATAGATTTTATGCTATGACAGATATATCTTCTGAAAAAAGCGCACTTCGTCGCTTGGTTGACAAAGGACAAGTTTCTGATGGTGGTTTGGTGCATGATGATGTTGGCGGAAGATTTTCAATTTTTGATGACGCAACATTATTTGCATTAGCATTTTTGGGCGTTAAAAAGGAAGACACAATTGAACTTTTAAAATCTTCAATCAGAGCTCAAAAAGAATTTTTAAACCCTGATGTAGATAAAAATGACGCGCTAAAACTTGCAATTTCAAACGTTGACGCTAAAAACAAAGGCAACAATAAGCACTTTGTTGAATATTTTGGCGACGCTTTTGCAGGCGCTACTTTATGGGAAAAACAATTAAAAAATGAATCATTGAAAGCAAGAGTTTCAACAGATACAAACGTTGGACCTGGATATTTGCACTATAATGCAGAAGCTGACTTAGACAAAGCAAATAATGATTCGTTCTTTACTTTTGTATATGCAAAACCAAAAGACAAAACTACAAAAGCGGTATTGCAAGGTGTTACAACGGCATATAAAAACCAACACCCTGTATCTGAAATTGTTTTAGATGATTTATCTTTCGCTACATTAGGAAGATTTTTCGAACTTAAACACTTTGAAACATTATACACAGGCAATATGTTAAGACGCCAAGAAGGAAATGTTTCATCAAATGACGTTGCTTTACCTGAGGTTTTACAACCAAACGTTGAAATCTACAAAAAAGAAGTTAGAAAAGCAATGGGCAAAGAATAAATTAAAAAAGGGGCTTAATAAGCCCCTTTGTTTTATGCAAACACTTTGAATGTTTTATCTACGTTATCTTCGATTACTTTTGTTACTGAGTCGATTTCTGTTGAAATTGCTTTTTGTTCAGTATCAAGTTGTTGTAATCTTAATTCTAATTGTTGGTCTTCCGCTTGGATAATTTCTGTTTGAGAGTTGATGTCTGAAATTGCTTTTTCATATTCGGCTTTTTCATATTCGTAATCGTTAAATGCGTCGTTATAAGCGTTTTCATCAAATTCTTGAACAGTATCTAAACCAAAAGTTTTGCCACTTAAGTTGCCATATGTATCATCTTCTGCGATTGTAATTGTTGTATAGCGACCTGTTTTTTCTGCTGTTTCTAATGTTGCATATACTGGGAAAGATTTTTCTTCTGATTGAGTTCTGTATGTTCCAAAAGTCACATTACTGATTCCGTTTTCTTCGTCTTCTAGTTTATTTTTTACATTATCATCAGCTCCTAGGTCAAACATTGCATCAAGCTGAGTTTGAGTTAAATAAACATATCTTCCATTTGCGTCTGTATAGAAATATGCTGCTTGTTCATCTAGGGTGTTTTGTGCTAAATCTTTTTCTGGGAATTTAACACCATTCATTGTGTTACCATCTTTATCAGTTAAGCTGTAAATTTGGTAATTGTTGATATTTTGTTGTACCCAAGTGTCTACGCCGTCTTTTGTTTCTTTTTTATATGCAGCAGTATCATCTGAATTGTATGTTAAAGAAATACCTGTGCTATTGTTTCCAAGTGTTGAAAGAGCACACTTTTTAATGTTTGGGTAGTTGTCTGGGTCTGGAGTTGTAACCGCACCAATAGCATAGCTTCTTGAGTCTGTTACATTTGTTGAAACTTTTTGACTCAAAGTAATTGAATATTGGTTTGGAATTTGAGTATTATAAGTTTTTGTTGCATTAACAAATTTATAGTTTTCACCATTATCAAAAGCTGAATCTTCCAAAACAAAAGTAGTTGTATAATAATCATTTGTTGATGGTGGAGTTGGTACTGTTAAATCCATCATTTGATTATATAAATTAGCACTTTCGTTTGCTAACGAAGTTCTTTGTTGGTTTACTTGTTGACCTTGGTATTCGACATTACTTTTTCTTGCCGTCAAGCCTAAAAATCTTGCTTGAGATGCTGCCATACCCATAATTGTCATTGCTCCTTATTCTTTTAATTTTCCTTTGTACTATGATTTACGACATATTTTTAAGAGTTCTTGAGAAATTTAAAAGTATTTTTTACAAAAGTTTACAATTGTAATTATGCTATTAAAAACCTTTGTTTTTAAAGAACTAAAGTTCTTGTTCATTTTTATTTTTCAAGTCCTTTAGACTTCTCTGTTTTTCTTTTTATCTGTAAAGGGCTTTCGCCCTTGTTTATTTTCTTTTTCTTTCGTCAAGCGCCGATGAAAGAAAAAGAAAACAGAACCAAAAGAAAAAGAAATATCGGCTTGGTTATATTATTACATTCTAGAGACGCACTAAGTTCAATATTTGTGCTTTCGGGAACTCGTGGCTACGCCACTCAAACAACCCTTTCGCACAAACATTTCACTAAGTGCGTGTGCTTTTCCATAAGCGAAAAACTTAACGACGTATGAAATTAAGAACAATATAACCTTTTTTAAATTTAAAATCACAATCAAGGTAAACGTGAGCGATTTTGAGTACGAGCGATAGCGAGAAATGGCTCTCAAAATCGCGAGGTGTGAACAACTTGGAGATTTTAAATTTGAAAAAGAAGAAGCAAAGAATTTAGCCAAGCCGTGTTTTCTCTTTTCGGTTCACTTTTCTCTTTTTCGTCGGCGTTTGAGAAAAAAGAGAAAAGTGAACATAAAAAAAATAAATATAATTTAATTGAACAAAACAATATATTTTATTCAAACCTCAATTTAAAATTTAATTTAAATAGAACTTTTTTGTTATTTATTTTAAAATTAATATATGGAAAATATTTTTGGAAATATACACTCCATTGAAACTTGTGGCACTGTTGACGGTCCTGGGGTTCGTTTTGTTGTTTTTTTGCAAGGTTGCCCAATGCGTTGCCTGTATTGTCACAATCCAGACACTTGGGAAAATTCACAAAATCAAAAAATATCCGTTGATGAAATTTTAAACAAGTTTAATAGCGTTAAAGAATTTTTAAAAAATGGCGGTTTGACTGTTACGGGTGGCGAACCGCTAGTGCAAATAGATTTTGTAATTGAGCTTTTTAAAAGTGCAAAAGAAAAAAATATCCATACCGCGCTTGATACTTCGGGTCTTTTGTTTAATAAAAACGACACATCTAAAATAGACGAATTATTAAAATATACAGATTTAGTTTTGTTGGATATTAAACACATTGACCCGATTGAACACAAAAAATTAACAAATTTTGATAACAAAAATATTTTAGAATTTGCAAAATATTTATCAGATAAACAAATTCCAATGTGGATTAGACATGTTGTTGTTCCTGAAATCACATTTAAAAAAGAATATTTACAAGCCCTGGGTGAGTTTATTGGAAAGCTAAAAAGTGTTAAAGCGCTTGATATATTGCCATATCACAATATGGCGATAGAAAAATATGAAAAATTAAATATAGAATATAAATTAAAAAATATTCCTCCTTTAAAAAAAGAAGAAGCGCTTGAGGCTAAAAATATCATTTTTGAAGCAATTAAAAAGGCGCGAAACATTTAAAAATTTGTTAATAATTGTATCGTTTTTTAAGTCAAAACAAGCTTTTTTTGATACAATTATTTTGTAGGATAGAGGTATTTATGTTGAATTTATTAACAAGAAAAAACAAGTTCGAAGCAAATTTCAAACCAAAAGAATTAGATGTTTTGTTGGCAAAAATCGCTCAAATATATAGAATTGACGATATTGATGCTGATAGAAAAAAATATCTATCTAAAACAATGAGAAAATATGGCTATTTGCCATATCCGCAATTTAAAGTTTTACAAGAGTTAACCCCCGCGGAAACAATCTATTGCCTTGTTGAAAAATTGGTTTATGCGAAAACTTTTGATGTTAATAAATTCATTGATTTTCAAAACCCATCAGTTTTAGCAAGAAAAAACATCAAAAATTCAAATTGGTTCAAAAAAGAACACCATAATATTAAACTATTGTCTTTAAGTGGTCTAGGTGACGGTAATTCATCTGAATCAACAGGACATTTTTTAGATTGGATTAATTGTTTAATTACTCTAAGTTCTGGTAATGAAGAATTTGGAATTTTACCTACAACAATATATCTAATTCCATTTTTCAAACGCGAATTTGATTGTGCGTATTTGCCAAAATCTTCTGAAGTTTCACCAAAATTACAAGATGATAATTTGATGAAATTCTTAGGACTTGACGCAAACGCTCAAGTAAAATTGTTTATTGAACTTGCGCAATTGTGCAACCACCCAGTAATATATGATATTTTGCCTCAAACAGCAAGATTTTCAAAAATTGTTTTGGCAAACCCATATGTCGCTCGCTGGGTTGATATTAACGAACTTTCAATGAGCATTAGCGGATATTTAAACGCTTTGTGTGCTCAATTAATTCATACAAAACAGTTTCCAGAAAAAGATGTATTAGCAGTTCAAAAAGCATATCTTGAAAATTTAAAAGGAAATTGCAAAAAATATTCTTCAAAAGAACAAAAAATTGTTGATGTTATCGAAGAAGATATCAAAGAATATAAAATCTTGGCAACATATAAAATGAGCTTCAAAGATAAACAAGAAGAATTATTAAAAAAAGCTGAAGAAATCATTGTTCGCATTAATAAAAAACACCCAAGATGTGAAGAAGATATTGTTGCACAAGATGAAATTACAGCTGAATTAATTAAACAAGGCTTGTGGACTTTGCCTGGTGGGGCTTGGTGCTCTGCTGGGGTTCCTGTGTTTGATAAAATGAGCAAAAATAGAGAATATCCAATCTTTAAACATTACAACTATAAAGGTGAAGATGTTACCCACTTTGCAAATTTAGATTGTCAAACTCCATATTTCTTCTATTATTTCGAATTAAACAAATACAATGAAGATGTAGTTGATTTTTATATGGAATATACTCAAAAACTTCAAAAAGAATTTAATTTTGATGGTTTTAGAGTTGACCATATTGACCATATTGTTGATGAAGTTTCTCAAGACAAAAAAGGTCAAGTTTTGAGCTATCGTATTCCAGCAAAGGTTCTAGGAAAAGTTAACGCAAACCTTAAAAAGAAAATCCCATATTTTGCAACATTAGCTGAATACATGCTTTGGGACGGATATTTCAAGGAATATCATAAAGATATGAAATTTGATTTACTTTGGGGTGATGATATTGTTGCTCAAAGCATTAAAACACCAGAACAAATAGTGAACGATAATTTAAGATTATCTACATATAACCAAAAACAAGCAAAAACTAATCCATTAGCTATCCTAAAAGGCTATAATAACCAAGACGGCGAATTTAGAGATATTAACCAATATCCAGGTCAACTTGGCTTTGAAGGTGCATTATTTAAATGGTTTAAAATGAAATTTATTCCAGGTGGAAAATTTGCACAAAGACCGACTTTGTTGGTTGATGGAGATGAAAGCTTTACAAAAGTGGGCATTGAACGCGTGATTTCAAAAGAAGTTTCAATGGTTCGAAACTATGATTGGGATTTCTTTGAAAAATTTAACGCACTTGATTATTTTGCTCAACATGATAAGCTTTTAAACCAAGGTAGAGCTGTTTTACACAACCAAGAAAACAATGGTTTTGTTTGTTGGGAAGTTGTTGCAGATAGCGAAGTTAAAGCTAAAAAAGGCGAAAAACAACCAACATATTTGATTGTTGCAAACTATTTAGCTCCACATGAAATCAAAGATGTTCAATATGAAGATGGCAGAATTGAAAAGAAAAATGTTCGTGGAACAATCACAAAAAACAATACTGTTAAATTAAAACGAGGTAAAAAACTTGTTTCATATTTTGAATTTCAACTTGATGAAATGAATAAATGTATGTTTGTTGAAAAACCATTAGAAAATGATATTTCAAAAGAAATCACATTTAAAGAACTTCGCCCTGGCGAGTTTAGAGTGTATAAAATGATTTAAAAAAGGCGGTTTATCCGCCTTTTTTTATTATATTTATTATTTCATCTTCGTTTTTAATTAATTTTATCTCGGGATTACTTCTAAAATATGTTAATTGGCGCTTTGCAAAGTTGCGCGTGTGTTGTTTGATTTTTTCTTTTGCCCCGCTAATGTCTTTATATATTCCTTCTTCAAGCTCAAAAAATTCCTTATACCCAATTGTATTTTGAATTATTTTTGAAGTTGGATATTTTTCTTTATTTTTTCGCCATTCATTTTCTAAGCCAAGTTCAAACATCAAATCAACGCGCAAATTAATTCTTTCATATAATTCTTCGCGACATAAATCCATCATAAACCAACTTGCGTCATAGGTTTTGTTGTCTTTTCTTTGATATTCACTAATTGGTGAATTTAAAAATGTGCACATCTCAATTGAGCGAATAACTTTATCTTTATTATTTGGGTGAATTTCTTGTGCTCGTTTAAAATCAAGCTCTTTTAATTTTTCCCAAAGAAGTTGATTGTCTTTTTTTTCTAGTTCATCTCTAAGCTCTTGATTAATTGGACATTCGGGCAATGCTTTTTCATCTAGCAAACTTTTAATATAAAACCAAGTTCCACCAGAAATGATAATGTATTCTTCATTTATTGAATTAATCACTTCTTGCGCTTTTAATACAAAATCACCAGCCGAAAATTCAATTTCGGGCGAAATAATATCAATTAAATGGTGCTTAATTCCAGATTGTTCTTCAAGTGTAGGTTTTGCCGAGACAATATCTAAATCTTTATAGATAATTCTTGAATCAGCGCAAATTATCGAAGTTTTAAGCTTCTTCGCTAATTTTATCGCAGTTGTCGTTTTCCCTGATGCTGTCGCACCCGTCAGAACAATTATTTTTTTCATAATAGTTAAATATTAGCACAACAATGAATATCACAAAATAAATATATAAGAATAAAAAGATTATTCCGCCAAATTTAAGTGTTGATAACAGTTGTTTTGCAAACATTAAAACAATGCTGAAAACACCAGTCAAAAGGTACAAACCAAGGGTTTTGGCAAAGTTTTTAAAAGTGAAAACAAAAGTTTTTTTAAGAGCAATAAATGGCTTTAAAAAGACATTTGTGTCGATTTTGTCTAGTAATGCACAAGGATAAAACATAAAAAGATAGTTCACAACACTTGTCATAAAGAAAATTGTCAATTGCCAACCATATATTAAAAACTTTTGTTCATATGTTAAATTTTTAATATATTCGCTGAAAACAGTTGGGCTTTGGGCTTTTACCATGATTTCTTGGAAAATGGCGTCTGGATTGCCGAAGATTTTAAAATTAACTTCGCCCGTTAAAAGAATTACACTCAACATAACAAAGAAATATACAAACAAGGCAATCGCAATAGGGATAATGTTTTTGCCGATTTCTTCTAGGAAAGTTGCAAAAGGTTTTTCGCAAACATAATCATTTTTTGCAATGTTTTTAATGAGTCCAAGCCAGCCTGAAAAAAAGCTAATTAACAATAAAAATGCGCAAAAAGAAAGTAAAAGCGCGACGATTATTGTTTTTGCCATTAAAATATATGCAAGTAAAAAATTAAAAGTTAATAAAAATAATATGAAAAATAACGCTAAAGAAGGGTTTAAACCCACAACTTTAAAGCTTTGTTTTATTGTTTTTATAATTGTCATAATGCCTCTTTAATATCCGATTTACAATTTTGATTATCTAATCTATTATTAATATATAATCGAGCAAGTAAAATTACAAGGTAAGAAATGTTAAGATTTTCAAAAAAACATACATATCCTGGTGTCTTAATTTGTGTTGAAGGAATTGACGGTTCGGGCAAATCTACTCAAATTGAATTATTAGACAGTTGGCTAAAATCTCGCGGAGTTGACGTTATTTTAACTCAGTGGAATTCATCTGAACTGATTTCAAACACAACCAAAAAGGCAAAAAAGAAAAATCTTTTATCTGGCAGAACTTTCTCTTTGTTGCATGCTGTTGATTTTGCAGACAGGCTTGAAAGAGTTATTAAACCAGCGCTAAAAGCAGGTTTTGTTGTTTTAGCAGATAGATATGTCTACACTGCATTTGCTCGTGATTGCGCAAGAGAAGTTGATTCGCAATGGGTGCGAAATATGTACGGGTTTGCAATTCAACCCGATTTAACTTTCTATTTTGATGTTTCACCAAAAGATAGCCTAGAGCGCATTTGCTCAAATAGACAGCCGAAATTTTACGAAGCCGGCATGGATATGAAATTATCTAATAATCCATATAAGAGCTATATTATTTTCCAATCAAGAATTGTGGAAAATTATAAACAAATGGTTGATGAATTTGGACTTGTAAAAATTGATGCCCTTGATTCAATTCAAGAAAAACAAAAGTTCATTAGACAAAAAGTGGTTGAAATTTTAGCCCAACGTGGCATTAATGTATAGTTTTATTAAACAAAAATATTTAGTACATGTTTTATTTTTTTTATGTTTTATATATACTGTAACAGGTAAAAGTATAACATTTTAAAAAAGGAAACATTATGTCAATTAACTTGAAAAACAAACAAGAAATTATCAAAAAATTTGGTAAAACAGAAAAAGATTCTGGAAACATTGAAGTTCAAATCGCAATGCTTTCACAAAAAATTTCTGAATTAACTGAACACTTGAAATCTAACAAAAAAGATTTCCAAGCAAAACGTGGTCTTTTGGTTATGGTTGGTAGAAGAAAAGGTATGTTAACATATTTAAAAAATGCTGACCTAGATAAATACCGTAAATTAATTAAAGAATTAGGAATTCGCGGTTAAGCTAAAAACCAAAATAATTTCAAGTTTAAATGCTACAAGAGTTATACCTTGTAGCATTTTTATATAAATTATTCTGCGTATTTTATGCCATATTTATCTAATGGTAAAATAAATTGGCTAATTTTGTAGAAAATATTGATATATCAAGCTAAAAGAAATAAAATACTGTGGTTGTATGATAATCTTAATTCAAAAACATTTTCAACAATTTTTCGATAATTGAACTATATGGCTGATATCTTAAAGGCAGGTCGAACCAAGTTTTTTTGTCCAAAATGCTTTTTTTGTGCGAGAAGCAATCAAAACCAAATTTGCCATGATATGCCCCAATTCCGCTTTGTTTAAATCCGCCAAAAGGCATTTCTGGCGTAGCCAAATGCACAACAACATCATTAATACACCCACCGCCATATCTTATTTTTTCTGTTACTTTTTTAATATTTTTGTTGTTTTTTGAAAAAATATAAAGCGCCAATGGGTGCGGTTGTTTTTCGATTTTTTCAATTGCGTTATCTAAATTTTCATATGTTAAAACAGGCAAAATTGAGCCAAAAATTTCATCTTGCATTATTTTGTCTTTCCAAGTTGAAAGCATCACAGTTGGCTCAATTTTTAATGTATTTTTATCTGTTTTTCCGCCAATTATTATTTTTTTATCTTCAATTAATTCAACTAAGCGTTCAAAATGTTTTTCGTTAATGATTTTGCCATAATCTGGGTTTTCAAGTGGTTTTTGCCCAAATTGTGAAATGATTTGATTTTTAATTTCGAAAATTAATTTGTCTTTTACTTTTTTATGACAATAAATATAATCTGGCGCAACGCAAGTTTGACCGCAGTTTAAGAATTTGCCAAAAACAATTCTTTTTGCGCTGAGTTTGATATTTGCTGTTTCATCAACAATGCAAGGGCTTTTCCCGCCAAGCTCTAGCGCTGTCGGGATTAATTTTTCACTCGCCGCCTTTAAAACTTCCTTGCCGACGTTTTTGCTGCCTGTGAAGAAAATAAAATCAAAATCCATTTCAAATAGGTGTTTGTTTTCTTCTCTTCCGCCAGTTACAGTTGCGACATATTCCTTTTCAAAAACTTCTTCAATTAATTCCTTTACGACTTTGCTTGTCGCGGGCGAATATGCGCTTGGCTTTAAAATCACGGTGTTTCCAGCCGCAATAGCATCAACTAATGGTTCGATTGATAACAAAAACGGATAATTCCAAGGGCTGATAATTAAAACATTTCCATATGGAACAGATTTGATTATGCTTTTTGAGTGGAAATTTGTTATTGGTGTTGGGACAATTTTATCTTTTGCAAATTTTTTCAAATTTTTCAAAAAATATGTAATTTCGCTCATTGCCAAACCAACTTCGCACATATAACCCTCAGTTGAGCTTTTGCCAAGGTCTTTTTTTAGGGCTCCTAATATTTTTTGTTCATTGTTTTTGATTGCGGTTTTTAATTTTTTTAAATATTCAAGGCGAAAATCAACAGACATTGTTTTTCCTGATTTAAAAAAGTTTTGTTGTTTTTTTAAAATATTATCCATTTTTTCTCCTTAAATTAAGTCATAATAAAACTCTTTGAGTTCGTTTTTATCCATTAAAATTGGCACAGGATATATTGGGTTTGCTTCTTTCGCTGCCATTTTTGCCATTTTTTCAATGTCGTCTTTTTTAATTTCTGGGATTTTGTATCCTATATTCATTTTGGAATTTAAATCTTTTATTGATTGAATAAATTGCTCTGCCGCCTCTTTTTCAGGTGTTTTTTCGTCACAAAGATTTGCACTTATTGCAAGTTGTTTTAATTTTTTGTGAATTTTTTTGCCATATTTTTCTAGAACATATGGAATAATTATAGCGTTTGCAAGCCCATGCGGAGTATTATAAAAACCGCTTAGAGTGTGTGAAACAGCATGGCAATAGCCAACATAGGAAACTGTGAAAGCACAACCTGCAAGATATGCCGCTTTTAGCATATTTTTTCTTGCTTGAAGATTTTGCCCGTTTTCATATGCCTCAAAAAGATTTTCATAAACCAATTTTGTTGCTTCAAGTGCTTGAGCGCGCGTTTTTTTAGTTGTTGAATTACCAATAAAGCTTTCAATTGCATGTACTAATACATCCATGCCTGTTGTTGCAGTAATTGCTGGTGGTAATGATTTTGTGATTGAGGCATCTAAAACCGCGTATTTTGGAATTAAAGGAAAATCTGAAATCATATATTTTTGTTTTGTATTGCTATCTGTAATTACTGTTGCGACAGTTGTTTCAGAGCCTGTTCCTGCTGTTGTTGGAATTGCAAAAAGAAGCGGAATTTTTTTGAAAATTCTTAAAATTCCAGCCATGTTTGGAATTGTTTGTTTTGGTTTTGCAATTCTTGCCCCAACCGCTTTAGCACAATCCATCACCGAACCGCCCCCAAAGGCAATTAGCGCTTGGCAATTATTTTTCAAATATAATTCTTTAGCTTTTTCAACATTTTCTATTGTTGGGTTAGGCACAACTTCATCAAAAATTGAGATATTAATTTCATTTTGAGCTAAATTATCTTCCAGATTTTGCACTAAACCAAGGTTTCTAATGCTTTTATCTGTAACAAGTAAAACACTAGAAAGTTTTTTAGCTTTTAAAATTTGTGCGATATCTTCAACTTTATCTAAAATTTCAGGGTTATAATATGGTAGTAAGGGGATTGCTACTTTGAAACAGAATTGGAAAATTCTGCAATATGTTTTTTCAAATATATTCATAAGCTCCTCTTTTGTTTTTTAATTATACAACATCAAAAATTATTCAAAAATAATTGTTGAATAAAATCTTTATCGTATGTAATCTTTTTTTCTTTTGGAATTGAAGCCAATAGATTGTCTATTTTTTCTGTTGAAAGCTTTTTTTCTGAAAGAAATTTTGCATAATTTGGGTGGCAGTGATTAACTGCTGCAAGATGATAGGGAACAGAATAGCCCCAAGGTGTTTTTTTGAAAATTGGGTTAATTTCTTCATCTACAATTTTTAAAATCGGAACAATATCATATTCGCCCATAAAATTATTATTAATGTATTGAGCTAAAAATTCGCTACGCAAATTACCAGCACCTCTGCCCATGCCAAAAATTGTTGAATCAATGATTAATTCTCTATTAAGGCAATTTTTCATTAGACATTGAGCATTTAAGAAAGAAAGTTGCAAATTGTTGTGCGAGTGGAAGCAAAGCGCAATTTCTTTTTTTAAATTTTGCTCGATTAAAAAATATAATCTTAAAATGTCATTTTCTTTCATAACCCCTAAAGAATCTACAATTGAAAAAGCATAGGGTTCTATGTTTGAGACATCTTTAATCAAATTTAAAAATTCATTGTCGTCGTATTGATCAACATAGGTCGGATTAATGAAAAGTTTATATCCTTTTTCTTTGATTTTTTGGCAATATTTTAAAGCTTCTTCTTTTTTGTCTTTTTTAAAAATCACCCTAATTCCACCGATTGAAGAAGCCTCTATTTTTGGTATTTTTTCAAGTGGAAATGTATCATAAGCAATCATGGCAAGAAGTGAATTTTTATTATAATTTTTTGGTAAAAAGGCGTTTATTTTTTCAAAGTCATTGAATAGCGTTTGTGCGGAATTGGTTTCTTTTTTTCCAATGAAGCCAATTTCAATAAAATCGAGCCTTGCTTTTTGCAAACCAAAAATGATTTTTTGAGCATTTTCTTGCCCAAAAGACCAATTGTTAACATATCCGCCATCTCTTAGTGTGCAATCAAGAACTTTGATGTTGTGCATAGTTACCTTTTGTTATTTAAAAAGCTAGACAATGTCTAGCTTTTTAAGATTTAGGCCCGCTGGGACTCGAACCCAGGACCAAGAGATTAAGAGTCTCCTGCTCTACCAACTGAGCTACGAACCCATAATTTACTATATTAACTTGTCATTGCTCCTGTGGTGCTCGGGCAGTGCCCTGCGCTCCTACGTCGCTATCGATTGGTTTCGTCAAACGTCAAACTCGTCGTTTGCCGTTGACTCACACACGGCTCACGCATTTCGCTCAGTTGTTAGAGCGTGCTCTACGTTATTTTGGTTTCGCTTTCGCTCAACTGGGAGCTTACGAACCCATAAACCTTCTATACTATAAAATAATTTTATGTTAAAATCAAGCAAAATGTCCACGTAGTTCAGATGGATAGAACGCAACCCTCCTAAGGTTGATGTCGGGCGTTCGAATCGCCCCGCGGACATTTTTTTTAACGTTTTAACATTAAAAAAGAACAAAAAATTAGTTTATCAGGAAAAACTACACAATTTATATTACATTTTTTAACAATTACTTTCTTTTTATTTATTTTATGTGTATTATAGATATGTTGTTAATGCTTCGGCTAGTATGCGAATTGGGGTATATACCCCATTTTTTTTCCGAAAATTCATACTTTTATACTAACCCGTTTTGTTTTAAATGTGTTAAAATGCCTTTATGAAAGGGGTTTTCATATGGAAACGAAAGATGAAAAATATTTAATCTTAGAACAATATCGAATTTATTCTGATGCAAAAGAAAAATTTATTGATAGAAACTTTTCAACAAACAGATTTTATTTAGTTTTAAATATTGCAATTTTAATTACAACATATATTTTAAGTACGCTAACGCCACAATATCATGCTGTCATTGTTTTGTGTGTTATTGGTTTAGCAGCTTCTTTGATGTGGTATATGTCTGTTGATTCATATCAAACATTGATTAAAGTTAAATATGCAAAAGTTTTGGAATATTTAGAAACAAAATTGCCAGAGCAACCATATCACAAAGAATTTGTTGACTATAAAGAAATGATTAAAAATAAAAAATTAATCGTTTTTGGCGATTTCCAAAAAATCTTAACCTTAACAATTGCCCTTGTTTATATTGTTGCAGGTACATATAGCATTACAAACATGATTAGATTTCAATTATTTTAATTAAAAAAATATTTTAAATGCCCGAAGACAATAGTTTTCGGGCATTTTTGTGCTATGATTTTTTTATGGAAAGATTAATTGAAAAACTCGATTTTTTAAAGAGTAGTGGCAATTTTCGCACCATTAAAGATATACAAAAAAGGGAAAACAAAGATATTATTTTTAATGGCAAAAAAATGCTTAATTTGTCATCAAATGACTATTTAAATTTAAGCACCAAAGAAGATTTGAGATTAGAATTTCTTGAAAAATATTCTAAAACAGATAGCTTTTTGTTTTCTTCTGCGTCAGCGCGTCTTTTGAGCGGAAATTTGCCTTGTTATAATGAATTAGAAGAAAGTTTTGCAAAACTTTTTAACAAGGAAAAAGCCTTGCTTTTTAATACGGGTTATCAGTGCAACGAGGGCGTTATAAGCTCTTTATTATCTAAAGATGATTGTATTTTTAGTGATAAATTAAACCATGCAAGTATTGTTTCAGGGTTAAAATTATCGCCAGCGCAACATTTTCGCTATAAACATCTTGATTATGACAATTTAGAAAAATTTTTAAAAGAAAAAAGACATCTTTATAAAAACGCTTTAATTGTTTCAGAGAGCGTATTTTCAATGGATGGCGACATTGCAGATATTAAAAAATTGGTCGAATTAAAGAAAAAATATGATTGTTTATTAATGATAGATGAAGCGCACGCGTTTGGTGTTTTTGCAGATAATTTACAAGGAATTTGCGCAAAGGAAAATCTGTTAAATGAAATTGATATAATTACAATTACGCTTGGAAAATCGCTTGCTTCAATGGGTGCTGTGTGTGTTTCAAGTGAAAAAGTAATAAATTATTTAATTAATTGTGCTTCAAGTTTTATTTTTTCAACAGCAATTGCGCCAGTTAACGTGCTTTGGAGTAATTTTTTATTAAATGAAAAATTTGAGATTTTAATTAATCAAAAAGAAAAATTGAACAAATTGTTTAATGAGGTTCATAAAATCTATCCGACGATAAGTTCTTCGCAAATTATTCCAATTATTGTTGGAGAGGCACAAAAAACAAAAGATTTAGCACAAAATTTGCAACAAGACGGCTATTTTGTTATGCCGATTAATCCGCCAACGGTGCCAGTGAATACCTCAAGATTAAGGCTGTCTTTAGGTGCGGATATGAACTTAGAAGAGATTAAAATATTTTTAGATAAAATCAATGAAAAGTTATTGGATAAATAAAAAAGAAGAAAATACTAAACTAATCGTGTTTTTTAATGGTTGGGGAATGAACGAAACGCCATTTAAGCATTTAAAATGCGAAGATTATGATGTTTTAGTTGCGCATGATTATTCAAATTTAGATTTTAATTTCAGTGAATTTGACCTTTTAAAGTATAAAGAAAAAAATTTAATTGCTTGGTCAATGGGGGTCTATGTTTCAAATTTGTTTTTTGACAGTTTAAATAATTTTGATAAAAAAATTGCAATTAATGGCACAAACAAAATGATTGACAATGCTTTTGGAATACCTAAAAAAATTTATGACATAACAATTAAATTGTTTTGTGAAAAAACTTGCGAAAAATTTATTCAAAATATGTTTGAAAATGAAAAAATTCCACCCGAAATTACAATTACAAGAACGCTTGAAAGCTTAAAACAAGAGCTTGTTGTTTTGAAAAATTTAAAAATAGAAAACGAGCTAGCTTTTGATTTGGCAATAATTTCGCAAAATGACAAAATTGTTCCAAGCCAAAACCAGCTTGCCTTCTGGGAAAATAAAACAATAATCAAAAAAATTAATTCATCTCATTGTCCTTTTGGGTTATACTCAAAATGGACTGATTTATTATGTTAAATAAACAATTAATTGAGAAAAAATTTCAAAATAGTATAGATTTTTACGACGAAAACGCGGTAATTCAAAAAATTATGGCGAATAAACTTATATCGTTAATTGAAAAAAGAAAATTTGAAAATATTTTTGAAATCGGCTCGTATTCTGGAATTTTGACAAAAAAAATTGTTGAAAAGTTTGATTTTGAAGCTTATTTAGCTCTTGATATTGTTGATAGTTATGAAAAAATTAAAAATTTAAATTCAAAAATTAAATTTAAAAAATGTGATATTGAAAAATTTGAAACAGAACAAAAATTTGACTTGATTATCGCAAACGCAAGTTTGCAGTGGTGCAATGATTTTGAGGGCGTGGTTAAAAAATTGAAATCATTTTTGAAGGAAGATGGGATTTTAGCGCTCACAATTTTTTCAACAGACAACTTTTTTGAAATTAGAGATACATTTGAGATTAGTTTGAAATATAAAAAAATTGATGAACTTGAAAAGATTTTTTCAAAAAATGCAAAAATTATTCAAGAAATTTATACATTACAGTTTAAAAACCCAAAAGAAATTTTAAAACATTTGAAATTGACAGGCGTAAACGCAGTGAGTGAAAAACAATTTGGTTATAAAAAAATCAAAGATGGGTTGAAAAAGCTTGAAGAAATTCATCAAAACAAGTTAACTTATAAACCAATTTATGTTATAGATTAATTTCGCAAAAAGCTTTTATTATTTCATTTTCCGATGGATTTTGAATTTTGGGTATAATTCCAATTATTTTTTCATTGGAATACATTTTTAATTCTTGGACAAAATTTTTCTCAGATAACGTTGGATTTTGGGGCATTTTATTGATTATTAATCCTTTGATTTTGATATTTTTATTTTTAGCGCAATCAATTGTCATCAAAACATGGTTTAATTTGCCAAGTTCTGGGGTTGTCACAATGATTATTTCTTGATTTAAAAAATTAATCACATCTGCAAATGTCTTATTTTCATATGCTGGACAATAAAGCCCGCCCGCCCCTTCGATTATTGTATAATCGTTGGTTTTTGAAAAATCGTTGAAATCTTTTTTAATTTTATTTATGTCGATTTTAACATTAGATAAAATGCTTGCAAGGTGCGGTGAAACCTCTCCTTGTAAAAGATATGAACATTTTGTTTTAATGTCAGGATATTGTTTAAGTTCTTCTATATCTGGAGCAATTAATTCGTTATTTTTTTCATATGCACCTGATTGAAAGGGTTTAAAATAGCCGATTTTTTTACCTTTATTTTTTAAAAAAAGCGCAATACCAAGCGAAACGAAGGTTTTGCCAATGTTTGTATCTGTGCCTGTAATGAAAATAGAATTGTTCATAGTATAATTATATAACGAAGGAAGAGGATTATGAAAACAAAAGAAGAACTTTTAAAGTTATATAATTTGCCACTTGATGAGCTTTTAAAAGAAGCGAAAAAATATACGTTTAAAGAGTTTGAATTTTGTGCTTTAGTTTCGGCTAGAACTGGAAAATGTTCGCAAAATTGCAAATATTGCGCGCAATCAACACATTATAATACCGAAATTCCAACACATGCTTTGATTGGTGTTGATGAAGTTATTAAAAAAGCAAAATTGGCAAAGGAAAACAAAGCGCTTAATTTTGCAATTGTGACATCTGGAAAAACGCCAGATGAAGCGAAAGATTTTGATGAATTGTTAAAAATGATAGAAGAAATTAATAAGCTTGGATTAAAATCTTGCGCTAGTATTGGTATTTGCAATATTGAACAGGCACAAAAGCTTAAAAAAGCTGGGCTAAATCGTTTTCATCATAACATCAATACTTGTGAAAGTTATCACAATGAAATTTGTACAACACATACATATCAAGACAGAATTGATACTTGCAAAATCATTAAACAAGCAGGAATTGAGCTTTGTTGCGGTGTGATTATTGGAATGGGCGAAAGCGTTGAACAAAGGATTGAAATGGCGCTTGAATTGGCGCAAATTTCCCCAAATAGTATACCTGTTAATATTTTAACGCCAATTAAAGGAACCCCATTTGAAAATTATTTTGATAAAATTGATGAAGAAAATATTATCAGAACAATTTGTATTTTTAAAATTGCAAATCCAAATTCTTCAATTCGCCTTGCAGGAGGCAAAAAGGCGAGATTATCCGAGGACAATATTGAAATTTTGATTGAAAATTGTGTGGATAGTGCGATAGTTGGTGATTATTTGACAACTGAGGGATATAGAGCTGATAATGACGAAAAAATGCTTGAAAAAGCAAATAAAATATTAAAAAACCCGCTTTAAAAGCGGGTTTTAAATTTTTAAGCCATTGCTTCAGCTAGTTCTTTTGCTGATTTACCTTGCATGAAGCTTCTGTCGTCTTGTTGAGCTACGCATAGTTCGTATAATTTTTCTAATGCGTTATTGCCAAACTTAGCTCTGAATGCACCAAGGATTTCTTGTGTTCTTGGATCGTCTAAATCAAGTTCAACATCAACAGGAGTCATTGTTCTGCCTTTTGTTTCAAGCAAGTAATCAACTACGCCTTCTGCGTCTTTCGCTTTGTCGTTATTCAAGATGTCAAGAATTTCATCAGCAGATGTTTCGATACCGGCTCTTACGCACAAGATAATTGCTTTCCAAGCGATTGAAATACTTTCTTGGTTTTTAGCGATTGCTTTTTCGTTTTCAATCATGCTTTCGTATTCATCTACAACTTCAGAAGCTGTATTAGCAGATGTCAACAAGAATAAACCTTTTGCTTGTGTCATATCAATATCGATGCCGCGTCTGTTTGCAATGCTTCGTACTTGACCTTCGATGTTATTCCATTTTGTATTTGAATCTTCTGCAGTAGCAGCGTTGTTACCACGTCTTAAGTATGCATCTTTCTCATCATCTAAGCTGTCTGTTGTTTCATTGAATAAGTCTCTTGTGTTGTCGGCTAATTGGTCAGTTCCGCGAATAATATTTATATTGCCAATGACATCTTCATATGAATTAAACATTTGGTCAAATTCGCCATAGCTTTCATTGATGATTGCGTCAGCTTGGGCATCACTTAAACCAAGATTAAAGTTTTTACCTTCGGCTGCGCCATATATAGTTTCTAAGAATTCATCAGTATCATCTTTTCTTTGAGCAGTAACTTCTTTGCCGTTCATTTTAAATGAAATTGTATCATTAAAGATTTCAGAATTGTTTGCGTCGTATTTGCCTGTTGAACCATTTTGTACAACGTCATCTAAATCAATACTTGAAATACCCATTGCTTTAGCATTTGTCAAAGAATAGTCTACTTGAGTTGTTTCAGAGCTTACAAATTTTTTGCCGTTATATTCTCTGCCTTTTACTTCTGATTTATTATCTTGGTAATCTGTTGAAATTATTTTTAAGTTTTTCAATTCATCATTAGACAATTTGCCGTCTTTATTTTTATCTAATGATTTCATATCACCTTTAATATCGCCTGTTGCGCCGACAAAATCGTTTGGTCCGCTGAATTTGCCATCACCGTCTCTATCGATAACAAATGCAAATTCTTTATCACCTTGTTTGAATGTGACAGGGTCTGTACGATTTACTGTTGTTGGTTCGTCGGTTCTTTCTACTTTTGCACCACCTGAAGAATTAGCCGCAACACCATATGTATCAATTACTTTTTGATTAAATGCAGCGTAAAAATCTGCAGTTGCTTTGTCACCGCCACTTTCAATTGTGTAGCAAGCATTATTTTTTTGTTCATCTAAGTCATATTTAATTCCACAGTCTTTAAATAGACCGATTTCAGAATCAAACATTGCATACATTGCTTCTTTGAATGTAAAACCATTTGAAGACAATGTTTCTAATACATAAGCATAGCTATTTGACAAAGCTTCTAATTGAGCATTAGATGAAATTGTATTGCCTGCGTTTTCATCCCAAGTATTAACATCACCCATAAATGGAACGTCGATACTATTTTTAACAAAATCTGTTACTTTGTTATAAATTTGGCAAGCTTTGTTGTTGTCGTCTACAATAGGGTTTCCTGCTTGTCTTTCGGCGTTTGAATAATGACCATATGGAATTGTTAAAGAGTTGTTTCCATTTTTCTTGATGTTTGCCCCGCCAAAATTATTAGCTAAAAAGTCAACCATGTCTGCTTTTGGAAGTCCAGACGCTGCTAAATCATTTAATAAACCAGCGTCAATTGCTTCGCCAAGTTTTTGAACAGCAACGTTATCATATGAATTTGAATCACCGCCAGAAGCAGGAATATTCATGAAATCTTTGTATTTTTCGCCAATTTCTTCAATTGACATATTGTTTACAACTGGTGCTTCGCCATTTGCAAAATTAGTATTTGTTGCTGGAACGTTTAGCGCAGGATCATCTGTTAAGCTTGCTAAAACTTCTAATTTGCCAACAGAATAAATTGGACCAGCAGAACCAACGTCAGCATTTGTAAATGTTGTTTCTGTTGCGCCAATTTGGTTTAAAGTTGCGCCTAACAAGTTAAATGAAGCTTTTGTTAAACCATATTGACGCTCAAGTGCAGCTACTTGATCAACAATTTTTGTTGTTTCGTCAATTAATGGTTGAAGTTCGTTTCTTTTATTGTTCAGTGCTTGTGCTATTTCTTCAATTTTTGAAGCAGTGCCTGACAAGCCACTGTTTGCTAATCTTTTTGTTAATTCAGGGAAAATTTCATTTTTGCCTAATAAGCCAGCCTTATATTCATACATGACGTCAGCATAAGCTTCTTCCATGAATTTTTTTTGGTCATCTTTCAAAGTTTCAGAGAGATTTTCAGCGCTTTCAACCAAAGCTGTAATCAACTTCGCTTGTTGTTTTACTTTTGGTTCTTTTGCGGCAAGTTCTTCTTCTAAAGCTGCCATTTTGGCTTCAAGTTCTTCGACTTTACCTTGTAAAACCGTAATTCTTGCTTGCAAAGCTTTTTTATCGTTTGCAGTAGCATCATTTTCAGAAACTTCTGTAAACAATTTGTTTAATTGTTTCTTTTGATTTGCAATAGTAGCTTCGCCGATACTTTTCAGTCCGGAATCTTTCATAATCGAATTATTTAAATTTTTAAACAATTCATTGTTTGCTGATAATTTGTCGCCCATATTCCATTGTCCCTTTCAGATATTTATAGTTACTTATACAGTCGACATTTTTTGAAAAATCTTAACCGTATTTTTAAAATATCGTTACAATTTTTAACAAATTATTTATAGTATTTGTTTAATATTTCTTGGGCTAAATTGTCGCCAGATTTTCCGCTCATAAAGTCTCTGTCGACTTGTTGTTCGACACAAAGTTTATATAGAGCATTTAGAACTTGACCTTCTTTTCCAGCTTTTTTAAATGCTTTTTCAAAAGAACTTAAAATTTCTTTGGTTCTTTTGTCATCTAAATTTAATTCAACATTTTCAGATGATTGCATTCTATCATATTTATATTTTTTTGGATTTTTTTCGTCAACTTGTTCTTTTAAATATTGAACAACATCTTTTGCATTATCCGCATGTCCATTATTTAATGCTTCCAAGATATCGCTTACAGGTACTAAAATGCCTTCTCTGACGCATAATACAATAGCTTCCCAAGCGATTGAAATGCTTTCTTGATTTTTTGCTATCATATCTTCGTTTTCTATCATTTTATTGTATTCTTTTAAGACTTCTTCTGCGGTGTTTGCATCTGTTAATAGGAAGATACCTTTTGCTTGAGTCATATCGATATCAATACCGCGAGCCATCGCTTTTGATTTAACTTGGCCTTGGATTTGTTCCCATTTAGCATTTGCATCTTGTGCTGTTGCAGTATTATTTGCACGTCTTAAATATGCTTTTTTCTCATCGTCTAAGCTGTCAGTTGTTTCATTAAATAAATCTCTCGTGTCTTGTGCGAGTTTATCTGTGCCTCTGATGATATTAATGTTTCCAATGACATCAGAGTATGAAGAAAACATTTGGCTGAATTCGCCATAGCTTTTATCCATGATATTTTGAATTTGGTCATCAGAAAAACCAACGCTTAAGTTTTTACCATATGCGTTTGCATAAACTGTATTCATATATTCATCAGTATCATCTTTTCTTTTGGCTGTAATTTCAACGCCATTCATTTTGAAGGTGACTTTGTCTTCAAAGATTTCTGAACCGTTGATATCATATTTGCCCGTTGATTTGTTGCTTTCTAAATCATTTAAATCGATTTTATCAATACCTAATGTTTGAGCGTTTGTAATGCCATATGTAATATTTGTTGTTTCTTCACTTAAGAAATTTTTGCCATCAACTTTTCTATCATTTTTAACTTGAGCATTGTCTTTATATTCAGAAGTTAACAATGTCACTTCTTTAAGTTCGTCGCCTTCTAAAATATTATTTCCGTCTTTGTCAAATGTTTTTAAGTCTTTAACCCAATCGCCAGTTGCACCGACAAATTCATTTTTGCCGGACATTTCGCCATCGTTGTCTCTATCGATAACAAAAGCAAATTCTTTGTTATCTTGAGTAAATGTTATTGGGTCTGAACGTTTAATTGTTGGAGTTGGTTGTCTTTCCGGAATATCTTGAGTTGTTGATTCTGTTGAGACAGGTGTTTGATTTGCTCTAACACCCCAAATTTCAAATATTTTATCACTTAATTTGTTATAAAATTCTTCTGTTTGAGCGTCTCCTGGTTGCGCAATAGAATATTTTGCACCTGCTTCTTGATCTTGATAATCATAGCTGATTCCGCAATTTTTAAATAAGCCATTTTCAGAATCAAACATAAAATACATTGCTTCTTTAAATGTGAATTTTGGTTCGCGATTTCCAATTGAGTCTAATATATTTTCATAATTAGAGTTTAAAGTTGCCATTTGTGCGTTTGTAGAAATTGTGTTACCAATATTATCTGTTGTGTTTAATGTGTAAACTTTTTCTTGTACGGTATTAGCAGTAGTTAAATTATTGAAAAATGTTGCAATTTTTGAATATGTTTTTTGCGTTGTGCTATTCATACCGCCACCAATGCCGTTTGGAATATCTAATTTTGAACCAGACATTTTGATATTTGAGCTTTTGAAGTTTGTTGAGAAGAAATTAATAATTTCTTCGGTTGATAAATTAGATGCTTTTAAGTCATCTAATAAACCGTTGTTTACAGCATTTGTTAAATTGCTTTTAACAGCGTCTGTTTGAGTATTGGCATCATAATATTGAGAAAATTTTGTGTTAATTTCATCAATAGTTTTGTATTGCACAGGCTCTTTTTCTTGTTCTGCTGTAGTTTTGCCTAGTGCTGTATTTGTTGGTTGAGTTGTTAAATCTTCAAAAAATCCGCTTACTATCTCTGTTTTTGCTAAAGAATAAACAGGTTTAATTGAGCTAGTATCAATATTTGCATAGCTTGTAGAATAATTTCCAATTTGTTCAATGTTTGCATTTAATAAATTATAGATTGATTTTGTAGCGCCATATTGATTTTCTAACGCTGTTACTTGGTCAACAATGCTACAAGTTTCATCAATTAATGGTTGAAGTTCTGCTCTTTTTGAATTTAAAGCCAAAGCGATATTTTCAATTTTTGAAGCAGTGCCTGACAAGCCACTGTTTGCTAATCTTTTTGTTAATTCAGGGAAAATTTCATTTTTGCCGATTAAACCAGCCTTGTATTCATACATGACGTCAGCATAAGCGTCTTCCATGAATTTTTTTTGGTCATCTTTCAAAGTTTCAGAAAGACTTTCAGCACTTTCAACCAAAGCTGTAATTAACTTTGCTTGTTGTTTTACTTTTGGTTCCTTAGCAGCAAGTTCTTCTTCTAAAGCTGCCATTTTGGCTTCAAGTTGTTTAACTTTTGACTCTAAAATAGTTTTTCTTGCTTCAAGTGCTTTTTTGTCATCTTCAGTGGCATTATTATCGTTCACCTTCTGAAACAATTCTTTAATTTCAGATTGTTGTGCAGATTTTGCCATCTTATAAATTTCATTAAGAGTTACATCATTTTCTAATGATGCGTTTAACTTTGCAAAATAACCTTGGCTTGTTGTAATGTCGCTCATAATCCCATATCATCCTTCTATAATGCGCACGTCTTTTTTATCGACATTTCGGGCACAATTCTTTAAGGAATACAGGAAGTTTTTACAAAAGTTTACAATTAATCTTCTTCAACAAAAATAGTTTGTTCTCTATCAGGACCAACGCTAATGATTGTAATTTTAATTCCAAGTAATTCTTCTAATCTTGCAAGATATTTTTTAGCATTTTGCGGTAATTCTTCATAAGTTTTGCATTTTGAAATATCTTTTAACCAGCCTTGATGAGTTTCATAAATTGGTTCAAAATCTGCATGGGTAAACACATTTGTTGGATAATTTTTAACTATTTCGCCTGTTTTTTTGTTTTTATATGCAATTGCAACTTTTATTTCTTCAAAACTATCTAAAACATCAAGTTTTGTTAGCGCAACTTCTGATAAACCACCAACTAAAACTGCATATTTTGCGCTGATTGCATCAAACCAGCCACAACGACGAGCACGACCAGTTGTTACACCAAATTCGCCACCAATTGAGCGCAATTTTTCACCTGTTTCATTGTCTAATTCTGTAACAAAAGCGCCTTCGCCAACACGAGTCATATACGCTTTAAATACACCAATTGCGCGCTCTATTGTTAATGCGCCCATAGAGGCTCCAACCGCTGCGCCACCTGATGTTGGGCTAGATGAAGTAACATATGGATATGTGCCATAATCAACGTCTAACATAACGCCTTGTGCGCCTTCAAAAAGAATTGATTTATTATTTTTATAATTCCATAAATTTTCTTGCCAATTAAAATCGACATAAGGTGCTAAAATCTTTTTATATTCAGTACATTCTGCCAAAATTTCTTCTTTTGTATATGGTTTTAAATTATAAACAAATTCAAGCTCTTTATTTTTCTTTGGTAAAATTATATCTATTTTTTTAGATAAAGTTTCATCATTAAATAAATCTTCAACACGAAGCGCACATCTGTTGTATTTATCTGTATATGTAGGTCCAATACCTTTTTTTGTAGTACCAATTTTGTTTGAGCCAAGAGCGCTTTCTGAATATCCATCAATATCGATATGATATTTCATAGTTAAAGTTGCTAATGGTGAAATTTTTAAATATTTTTTAAAGTGTTCCTCAGATACTCCTTGGGAAATAATGCCTTGGATTTCATTATAAAGGTCGTCTGGCTTAATAACACAACCAGCGCCAATCATGCAAATTTTGTTTTCATATAAAATACCAGATGGGATTAAGTGAAACGCATATTTTTTGCCATTTGCAACAACTGTATGACCAGCATTTGAACCACCTTGAAAGCGTGTAATAAAATCAGCCTTTGAAGCCAATAAATCTGTGATTTTAGCTTTTCCTTCGTCTCCAAATTGTGCCCCAATTACAACAGTATTTTTCATTTTCACTCCATAATTTTATATTCAACCTAATTATTTTACTATAAAAAATTTTATAGTAAAATTAAAATATGCTTAAATTATATAATACTTTAACAAATAAAATCGAAGAATTTAAAACGGTCGAAGAAAACAAGGTCAAAATGTACGTCTGCGGTCCTACTGTTTATGACAATGCTCACTTGGGACATGCAAGATGTTACATCACTTGGGATACATTATATCGTTATTTGAAATTTAAAGGATATGATGTCACCTATTGTAGAAACGTAACTGACGTTGACGACAAAATTCTTAAAAAAGCAGATGAGCAAAACGTTACACCTGATGTAATTACAGATAAATATTATAAATCATTTATTAATTCAATGAACGGTTTAAATGTTTTAAAGCCAGATATTGAACCACGCGCAACAAAAACTCTTGGCGAAATGATTGCAATGGTTAAAAAGCTTGAAACAGACGGTTTTGCATATGCTGTTGATGGTGATGTTTATTTTAGAGTTGAAAAATATAAAAAATATGGCGAATTATCATCTCAACCGATAAAAGATTTGTTGAATGGTGCTCGTGTTGAAGCGAATGATAAAAAAGAAAGCCCATTAGACTTTGCTTTATGGAAAAAAGATGAATTAAACGGCTATAATTCTCCATGGGGCAAGGGCAGACCAGGCTGGCACATTGAATGTTCTGCAATGAGTAAAAAACATCTTGGCACAACAATAGATATCCACGCTGGTGGCGCTGATTTAGCTTTCCCACACCATGAAAACGAAAGAGCACAGTCTGAATGTGCAAATGGTTGCACTTTCTCTAACTATTGGTTGCATAATGGCTTCGTTACAATCAATAAAGAAAAAATGTCTAAATCATTAAATAACTTTTTAACGATTGATGATGTTTTAAAAACATATGATTCAAACGCAATTCGTTTGTTTATTTTAACAAACCACTATCGCATGCCTGTTGAATTTAATGAAGTTGCCTTGAATAGCGCAAAAGCTGGTGCAAAAAGATTAATCAATTCTATTGCAGGAATTGAAACAACAGCAGAATATGACAAAGAAATCGTTGAAGAATTTGAACTTGCAATGGACGAAGATTTAAATACATCTAAAGCACTTGCAATTCTTTTTGGATTAGCCGAAAAAGTGCGCAAAGATGAAAATAAACAAATCTCAGCCAATACTTTATCATATCTTGGTTCAACTCTTGGTTTTGATTTTTCTTTAGCTCAAAAAGAATTGTCAGATGATGAATTAAAAGAGCTTGTTGAGCCACTTTATGAAGAATTTAATATTTCAAAAGATAAAACTCCAAAAGAAATGCTTGAGGAAATAATTTTAATCAGAAAGCAAGCTCGTGATAATAAGGATTGGGCAAAATCTGACGAAATTAGAGATAAACTTTTAGCTCATAAAATTCAATTAAAAGATTCAAAAGAAGGTACAACTTGGGCGGCATTATAGAAAACGCGCTATATAGCGTTGCAACCCCTATTGGTAATCTTGACGACATTTCTAAAAGAGCTGTTGAGATTTTATCAAATGTTGATGTTATCGCTTGCGAAGATACCAGAAATTCAAGCGTATTAATGGAAAAATACGGAATTAAAACTCGCCTGATAAGCTATCATAAATATAGCGAAAATTCTCGTTGTGAGCTTTTTTTGAACTATTTAAAAGAAGGTAAATCAATTGCATTAATTACAGATGCTGGGACTCCATTAATTTCTGATCCTGGAGAAATTTTGGTTGAAGAAGTTTTAAAAAATGGTTTTAAGGTAATTCCTGTTGTTGGCGCAAGCGCCCCAATAGCGCTATTATCCGCAATTCCAAGAACAGATGAAGATTTTAAATTTATTGGATTTTTGCCAAAAAATAAAAACCAAATAATTGAAATTGTTTCAAAAAATAAATTTGAAAACTTAATTTTTTATGAAAGCCCAAATCGAATAATTGAAACATTAGAAACCATTAAAAATGAATTTTCAAACAAAAAAATTGCTCTTGGGCGTGAACTGACAAAAAAATTTGAAGAAATCAAAATTGGCGAAATATCTGAAATAATTGATTATTTTAAAAGCAATATTTTAAAAGGCGAAATTGTTGCAATGCTTTATAAAGATATCAAAACAGATGATATTGATTTTGATGAAAAAATTAAAAAATTAAAAAATTTAAACTATAAAGATAAAGAAATTGCTACAATTTTGTCTGAATTATATGATTCAAATAAAAATGCTATTTATAAAAAATGTCTTGAAATTTAAACTTGTTCTTTAATCTCTGATAGCATTTCATCTAAAATTACAGCACAATCGTAAACTAAATTTGTGCAATGTTTTTTGCGCTCAGCTCCAGCAAAATCTTGAAAACCAGCTGATAAAACCTTGCAACAAGCGACTTTGTGGGTTTTTGTAAATCTTTGATAAAATTCTTTTGCCAAACTTCTTGCGCAATTGTCTTGATATTTTCCATGTAAAAGTCCTAAAACCATTTGCGAGCCGGCAACTGCGCCACACAAACAACCAGATGACATTCCACCAGAAAAACTTGTCGCAATCGAGATGAAGCTTTCATCAGCTAAACCCATATCAACCGCTGATTTTGCGATTGCCTCAGAACATGAAAACCCTTCGTTAAAATATTTTGGTGCCAATTCGCTAAATTTCATCTCAACTCCTATAAACTATAATAAAACTCATATATTTTACTTCCAAAAATTAGCAATGAAATTAAAGCGCTTGTACAAGCAGAAACTAAAACTGCGCCTGCTCCAATGTCTTTTGCTAATTTTGCTAATTTTGCCCATTTGTTTTTATAATAAGCGTCAATTACAAATTCAACAACAGAATTAATCATTTCGATAACCAATACAAAAGCGTTTGCAAAAATGATTATGCAAAATTCAACGACAGAAATTTTTAAAAAATAAGCAATTGCAAAAGTTAAAAAGGCAATGACAAGGTGTTTTCTAAAATTTCTTTGCGAACGAAACGCCAATCTTACGCCATTAAGCGCAAACATTAAACTGCGGTTGAAGCTTCTTGATTGAAATTTATTCATAATTCCTCAATGACTTTGTTTTGAATATCTACAACAAAATCGTAATCCTTTTTTGTTAAATGGTCAAATCCGAATAAATGTAAAATTCCATGGCAAATTAATGTTAAAATTTCTTTTTCTAAAGAAGCTTGCTTTTGTCTGTCCGCTGTTTCTAAAGACAAAATAATTTGCCCTAAATCTGCAGTTTTTCGATAAATTATTGCATTTTCATCATCTGCAAATAAAGAAAATGTGATAACATCTGTTGGACAATCTTTTTGTCTATAATTTTTGTTTATTTCATGTATTGAATTGTCGTTGCAAAAAGCAATATCAAAGCGAATTTTAGATATTTCATCACAAAATATTTTGCTTGTTTTCAATTCTTTTAAATTAAGCATTATATCAAGCATTTTTTTGATTTTTGATTTATATTCTTTTAAAACTATTCCGTATTTTTTTAAAGAAATATCGTCATATTTATATAATGAAAAATTGCTATTCATTTTCTTCATTTTTTCTTTTTTTCGAATGCTCTTGTAATTCTTGAATTTTTCTTTCAAATTCATCATCTTGAAGGTTTGGGGCAACAGTTTTTGTTTTGTCCTCAAACTCGCTCATTACGCGTTCTTGGTATTTAATTCTTTCATGTTGCATACCTCTTAGGATTTTATTGAAAGTCATTGCGATAATTTTAATATCTTTTAAAGTTAACGGACTGTCAGATAATTGACCGTCATTTAAACGTTCTGTGAAAATTTTATTTACTATTGCTTCAATTTCTTCTTGGGTTGGATTTTTCAATGAACGGACAGCGCTTTCTAGCGCGTCTGCAAGCATTAAGATTGCTGTTTCTTTCGTTTGTGGTTTTGGCCCAGGATATCTGAATTGACCTTCTGTAACGTTTTCTGCGCCTTCTTGCTCAATTGCTTTGTTGTAGAAATATCCAGCCAAAGTTTCACCGTGGTGTTGAGTTATAAAATCGATAATTGATTGAGGAAGTCCATATTTTTTCGCAATTTCAACACCATCTTTTGTGTGCAAAGTAATAACCATTTTGCTTTGTCTTGGAGTCAGAGTTGTGTGTGGGTTTTCAACTCCAAAATATGATTGGTTTTCAATGAAAAATAATGGTCTTTGAATTTTACCAATGTCATGATAAAAAGCGCCAACACGTGCAAGGATTGAATCTGCGCCTATTGCAAGAGCAGCCGCTTCGCATAAATTTGCAACCATTAATGAATGATGGAAGGTGCCAGGAGCAGAGTTTCTTAGCTTTGATAAAAGTTCTTGGTTTTGATCTGCCAATTCAATTAGGGCATATGGCGAAACGATTTTGCAAACTTTTTCAATAATTGGAATGAAAAACATTGCAATCATTGAAGAAATTACACCGTTTGCAAGTCCCAAGAATGGATTTTGCGCTTGATATTGTAAAATCTTAGACAATGCTTGAGATTGAATTTCAAAAAATGAGATGAAAAACATAGATAAAAACATTACAATGCCGACCCAAAGCCCGCAATATATAATATCAAATCTTTTTGAATATGAAATTTTTGAAACTAAATAGCTAGAAAATAGGATTGCGCAAATAAATGTGAAAATTAATTGTGAATCAAAAAACAATGTTACGGATAAAATTCCAAGAACTAAAATTGAAACTAAAAACGATAAAATTGGATTTGTAAAAATCGCGATAATCATTGTAAATGCGACAAATGGCATAATATAGTTTGAAATATAAACCGAATTTGAAATTACAATACAAAGATAGATGAATAATATTGAACAAAGGGCAATGAAGAACATATAGCGTGGTTGGAAAAATTTCTTTTCGTATTGCCTTGTATAAACAACTAAAGAATACATTGCCAAGCAAACAAGTGCAAAAATTCCAAAAATACCGCCCCTGTTGAGTTCAAAAGCGTTATAGCCAGAGTGTTTTAAAGCGTCTTTTTTAAGTTGAGTTAACTTTTCGCCTGATTGGACAATGACATCACCCTTTTTAAAAGATACAACATATGGTTTTACTGCATTTCTTGCATTTTTTCTTGCAACTTCTGTTGCATACTCATCCATTATCAAATTTGGAATAATACAATGTTCGATTAAACCAATAATTAATGGATATTGCGTCTTTTTCGCATGTAGCCCTAAGGTTTTGTCTAAAAACGTTTCAGCTGCAAAATATGTGACGTCAGTATCAAAAATGCCGACATTTAAAAGTTCATTAATTACATATTTTGTATTTGCATAGATTGAATTTAAATTTGCTTCAGTTGAATTTAAAATGTAATTGATTGCTTTTTCTTTTCTGTTTGCGTCGTTAATTTCTAGTAAATCAAAAAGTTTTTTCTGTTTTTGTTGATTGTTGATTTTTTCTTTTCTAATTGCTTCAATGTCATCAATAAGTTTTTGCAAATCAGCTAAAATGTAGTCACCTTCAATTGGTGCAACAATTGGTCTGATTTTGTTTGCAACTTCGCGTTTGATTAATTCTGTTCTTTGTTTGTCAATAATTTCAAAATTATTTTTCGCGTAAATTGTTTTTTGAGCAATGCTATTATTTACCAAATTTTGATACAGGTAATATCTCACCGACAAAAGTGAAGTAATTACAACCGCAATAAGTAAAAAAGCTCCTAATACTAAAGGTTTTGAGGTTTGAAAAATATCCTCATTTTTAAAAACATTAAACAAATTTCTCATACATAAATTATACAATAAATTTCATTTTTCCTATATACTTTTAATATGAACAAACGATTTTTTATTGCGAGTTTAATTTTATTTTTGACAGTGCAAAATGCTTTTGCCAAAAGTTTAAGAGAGCTCTTTTCAAATAATGAAGCTATAATCTACACGTTAAATATTAGAAATTTTAACGCACAAGATATTGATAACGACGGTATAATTGACTTTGAAAAAGGTGATATTAAAGGCACTTTTTTAAATGCAATGGAAAAATTAGAAGAATTAAAAGAGCAAGGAATAAATACTCTTTATCTTCTGCCAATTACAAAAACAGGCAAAATTAAAGCACTCGGCACAGCAGGTTCTTTATATGCAATGAATAGCTTTGATGAATTAAATTTGCAATTAGATGATTTGCAAAACGAGCTTTCGATAGATGAAGAAGCGAAGCTTTTTATTAATAAAGCACATTCTTTAGGTTTAAAAGCGATTGTTGATTTGCCAAGTTGTGCGGCATATGATTTAGTTTTGTCCAAACCAAAATGGCTTTTGCTAGATAAAAACCAAGAACCGATTGTTCCTGCGGATTGGACAGATGTGCGTCTTTTTAAAATTTATAATGAACATCATTTGAATCCTGAAATGATTGAAAATTTTAAAAAATTCGTAGATAAAATGCAAGCTCTTGGTTTTGACGGAATCAGGGCAGATGTTGCCGCAATTAAACCATATAGTTTTTGGAAAAACATAATTGATTACTCAAGAAAAAATAATCCAGACTTCTTTTTCTTGGCAGAAGCAAGCCCCGATTGGTCAAATCCAGCTCCAACGGGAGTTAATAAATATGCAAGTGTAGATGAACTTTTGCTTGCGGGTTTTGATTGTTATTATGGTTCTTGGTCAGATTATAAAAACATTAAATCAAAACAAGAATTTGAAAAGAAATTCAATAGAAATTTAAAAATTTTAAAAAGACATAAAAATAAATCTCAAATGATTGCACTTGCAACGCACGACCAGCAAGCGCCAATTTTAAGGGGCAAAAACTATTGGAAACAAGCTTTGTGGCTTTCTGTGACTTTGCCGTTAAACACCTATTTTCTTGATGGTTTTTCATATGGTGATAATTTTACATATATCTATGAAAATCAAAAAGCAAAAACAACAGATACAGATGACGAATTTTATTTTGTGCATAGCGGAATGTTCGACATTTTTAACTTTTCAATACCAGCCAAAAAAACATATCCTGAATTAAAAAAAGAATATTTAAAAGCAATTAAATTTAAAAAAGAAAATATTGAAATGTTTAAAAATGCAAACTATGTGCCTTTAAAAACGCAAAATGACAAAATTATCGCATATTCAATATTGACCAAAACCAAAGAGCTTGTTGTGGTTGCGTCGCTAGATGAAAACTTTTTCCAAGAGGCGACTATTAAAACAAAATATTTAAAAAATGAAAATATGCTTTCTTTGATATCTTCAAATTATTATCCAAAAACAAACAAAAACGAGATTAAAACAATCCTTGAACCATTAGATATTCAAGTATTTATGATTAATCGAGCAAATTCTCCAAAATCATAGCGTTTTTTTGCGCATTTGGAGCGATTTTTGAATTTTGTTTTTGCATGTAACTTCTCAATGCTTCGCGAATTAGCTCAGAGCGTGTTCTTTGTTCTTTTTGAGCCATTTCGTCAATAGATTTTAAAAACGTATCTTTCATTGAAATTAAAATTCTAGCCATTTAAAAAGTCCTCTTTTTTACCTTGAAATTATAACATATTTTAAACTTTAGTAAAATAGCTTAAGTATTTGCGGTAATTTTGCTTGTTTTAATCTGTGCCAAAATTTTAAAAAAAGGAGAGGTTATGACAAAAAAATTAGACTTGTACAAATGTGAAATTTGCGGAAATGTTATTGAAATCGAGCATGAAGGGGCAGATGACCTTGTCTGTTGTGGGGTGGAAATGACTCATTTAAAAGAGTTTCAACCAAATCATGATAATGCTCATTTTGCACACATTGAAGTTTTAGAAAATGGTGATAAAAAAATATCTTTTAATCACCCAGCTACTTTTGAGCACCATATTGAATTTATTGAAGCAATTTCAAAAGATTTAAAATATGTCAAAAGAAAATTCTTATCGCCAGAAGAAAACCCCGAAATGATTTTAAAATGTGATTGCAAAGAAGGATACTACATTAAGCTCTATTGCAATAAAGACGGCGTTTGGGTGAGCAACAAATAAGGGGATAAAATGGATATTAAATTAATTGAGGCGTTTAACAAACAAATAAATCAAGAATTTTATAGTGCATATTTATATTTTGCAATGTCAACATATTTTGACGAAATTGCAATGATGGGTTTTAGCAAATTTATGCGTCATAAAACTTGTGAAAAATTATCAAGAGCGCAAAAAATTTATGATTATATTATTTTGAGAGATGAAAAGTTGTCTTTTTCAAAAATTGAAGAGCCGTCAATGGATTGGATTAATGTTACAGATATTTTTTCAAGCGCATTAGCACATGAGGAATTTATTTTGGAGCAAATTAAAATGCTTTATGATGTTTCTAAACAAGCCCAAGATTACGCAGCGCTTGAATTTATATCAAAACTTTTAGATTGCCAAGTTAAAGATATTGGCTTAATTCGAAAAATTGTTTTTAGGGCAAAAAATGCGAATGTAATTTCAGGTAATATTGAACAACTTGATGAAAAAATTACTGATTTTATTCAATAAAACTTGCGCAAAATTCTTTAATTGAACAAATTTGGCAATTTGGCTTTTGCGGTTTGCAAATGTTTTGCCCATGGGTAACTAAAAGCGTGTTAAAATCTATCCAATATTTTTTGGCTAGATTTTTTCTTAGTGCAAATTCTGTTTCTTCGGGTGTTTTTGTCTTGCAAAGTCCAAGGCGGTTTGAAATCCTATGCACATGAACATCAACGCAAATTGCGCTCAAATTATACCCTTTTGCTAAAACGAGGTTTGCTGTTTTTCTGCCAACACCTTTGAATTTACAGAGTTCATCAATATCATTTGGCACAATTGAATTATATTTTTCAACTAATTCTTTTGATAAATCAATAATTTGCTTAGCTTTATTCGCATAAAAACCAACGGGATAGATTGCTTTTTCAAGTTTTTCTTGTGAAACTTTCATCATTTCATCTGGGGTTTTAGCAAGCTCGAGCATTCTTTTTGCTGCGCCAATTGTGATTTTATCGTTTGTTCTTAAGGATAAAATGCAACATATTAAAACAAGATATGGATTTTTTAAATTTTCCATAAAATCAACAAATTCGCTATGTTGCACGCGTCCCTGCGCGTAATCTGCCTTTAAGTTTAATATAATTTTATCGATATTCATGGTAAAATGATATAATAAAATTAAAAAAGGAGCTAATTATGGCAGCAATTGATGAAATAAATGAAAATAATTTTGAAAATATTGTTTTAAAAGCAGATACTTTAACAGTTGTTGATTTTTATGCGCAATGGTGCGGTCCATGTCGAAAATTGGCGCCTGTTTTAGAGCAATTGCAAAATGAATTTGGCTCAAGCGTTAAATTTGTTAAAATCGATACAGATAAAAATTTAAACTGTGCAAAAGAATATGGCGTATCGGCATTGCCAACTCTTTTCATTTTCAAAAATGGCGAAATTCAAGAAATGATGACAGGTTTGGTTGCAAAATCTGCAATCATTAGCAATATCAAGAAATATTTAGCTTAATTCTTACACTTTTTTATTTTCTTTGATTGATGAAATAAACGCAAGGGTAATGAAGAACAAGCCAATAAATCCTGTGATGATTTCGCTGACTTCTTGAATTGCAGAAATAAACATAATCACAGCTAAAGCGCCAATTGCCCAGTGTGCGCCGTGTTCAAGATAGATATATTGTTTTAGGGTTTTCTTTTCAACGAGCATAATTGTTAAAGAACGAACAAACATTGCGCCGATTGAAAGCCCGATTGTGATGATTACGATATCTTTGCTTAGTGCAAACGCACCTAAAACACCGTCAAGCGAAAACGACGCGTCAATTAATTCAAGATATAAGAAATTTATGAAGCAAGTGTTTGCAAGGTTAAATTTTGGAGTGCAAGTATTCTCGCTGAATTTTTCAGCATGGCGCTCTAGCGCTTTTGACATTCCATCAATCAAAAGATAGATAACCAAACCAGATACGCCCGAAATAATGAGTTGCATTTTATCTTGCGCAGGTGAAAAATGTTGCACAATTGCGATTAAAATTAAAGTGATAATTGAAGAAATGCCTTTTAATTTTCCGCAACAAGTTAATTTTTCTTCAATACATTTAATCCAGTGGATTTTTTTATCTTTATTAAAGAAATAATTTAAAAATAACATTATTAAAAATGCAGCGCCAAATGTTATGACATAGGGGTGCGAAACATGAAGATAATGAGAATATTTGTCTGTGTCATTTAATGCCATGTTTAAAACTTCACCTAATCCAAGTTTTGAAAAAATTGCAACGATTAAAAGCGGAAATAAAAACCTCATACCAAAAACGGCAATTAATATCCCCCAGGTTAAAAATCTTTTTTGCCAAACTAAAGACATCTTTTCAAGCTTTGCAGCGTTGATTACAGCATTATCAAAAGACAAGCTGACTTCTAAAATGCTTAAAACAAAGACTACAAACAACGCGCTTAAGATGTTTAAATTTGAATGGATTGCCCAAAAATATGCGCAAATGAAACCAAGTGCTGTAAAAAGATATGAACCTAAAAAATATTTCATCTAAACTCCTTTAGCTTGCCATTAATTGCAAAGTTGTGTAATATCCGTCCCAGATAGAATTTTTGCCTTGCATTTTTTTGGCTCTTTTTTCTTTTTTCTTTAATAATTTTTTTTGTTCTTTTTCATATTTTTTTGTTAGTTTTTTGCTTGCTTTTCTTTTTTCAACATTAGGATTAATTACAAGCAAAGCTTTTTTATATGAATCAGAATTAAAACCTTTTTTAAGCTTATCAGAATAATTATATTCAACATAATTGTAAATGTTCATTAGTCTTTTTTCGCCACTTGGGTGAGTTTGTAAAATGTCAATATAATTTCCTGTGATTTTGTTTAATAATGAAATCATTGCAAGTGGGTTATAGCCTGCTTTAATCATCATATCAACACCAGATAAATCTGCTTCAAATTCATCATTTCTTGATAGTTTGCTTGTGGCTAACTGTTGACCAACGGCGGAAACAAGCTGGTTGCTTGTGATTTGAGAAGCAATTGTCGCAATCCCAACCCCTAAAACACCTTGTTTTGCGCAATGTCCATTGATAATATGACCCATTTCATGCGAAATGACGCCAGCTAGTTCTTCATCATTATCAACATATTCTAATAATCCGCGGTAAACATAAACTTCTTTATCAATATTTGCATAAGCGTTGATATCAGGCTCATCTGACACTTTAAATTCGATATCAAAATTAATATTATTTGCTTTTAAAATTTTGCTTCCAATTGCATTAACTCTTTTAAGCGCAGCTTCAGAGTTCCAATCTGTTGCAAAGGATAAGCTAAACAACATTAGAAACAATGCAAAAAATATTTTTTTCATCTTAACTCCTTTATTAATAATTATATTTTAATATAAAAATTAATATCCTAAAAGTTCTGATGATTTTGCAAGTTTTTTGTATAGTTCAACAATTGTGTCGTATGGAATATTATAGTCAATACCATTAATTTCTTTTGCAACTTTGCAACCGTTAGAATATGCAGCATATTCTTTTTCTAAAGATGAAACATAGACTGCCTTAAAAGTTTGTTTTATAGCTTTTAAAGTATGTGCAGGGTTTTTCTTTGAAATGGCGTTTAATTCAGGTAAACTTTCAATTAAATATTCGCTAACTTCTGTAATTTCGTTATCTAATTTTTGTGCCAAAATTCGCTCTAAATCTTTTTTATTAACGGCACCAAAGGCTTTTTCTAAATCTTTCGCTGGAGATTCAATTTCTCTAAAATCATCAATTACGCTTTTGCCTTTTTGAATATTGTAAAATTTGAAAATTTCGCTTTTGTTGTTGACTTCAAAGTCTAATAAGCCATCTTGATATAATCTTCCAACATTTATAACAACATTTCCAAAGTTCATTTTGTGCGCTTTTAAGTTGTCAACAATCAAACTAGCTTCTTTTGCCGGAGTTTTTCTATATTGCAAAATGTGCGTATATTCATGTGCAATATCTTGTATTGTTTGAGTTTTAGGTTTATCCAAGCTTGATAAGTAAAGCGTAATTTGCCCAGGTTTAATTTTTTCAATATATGGAATTCCATTAACATGTGTGACTGTTAAATCGCTATGTTCGTTTGCTTGGGCAACGATTTTTTCGCTATCAAGATAATCTTTGTTTAGTTCTTCAATTGGTTTAATTTCAACGTCGTAACCAATTATCATAGGCAAAACAGAAAAGCTTAATTTGCCTGTTTTATCATATTCTTTTAATAAATCTTCTTTAAGTGTTTTAATATCTTCTTCAAAAAATTCTGCCTCTTTTTTAGGGGGCTTGTGTTTGCCGCTAAAAGAAACGCTATCTTTTGGATATGTTAATTTTAGGGAATTATTAACTGTTCTTTTTTGATTGTTATTATTTAAAGAAAAAATTGATATTGGGGTAATTTTCATTTTAAACACCTTTCTAGATGTTTAAAAACCCCGAAAAAACAATTTTTTGCCCTATAAAGACAAATAATAATCTTTTAATATTTTTGTATCTATTTCGATATTTGGGCTTTCACAAACAATTGCCCCTTTAATATCAAACTTTTTAAACGCTTTTAATAAATCTTGATAGTTAAAATCGCTCTCTTCAAAGATTAAATGGTTTTTTTCGCCCTTTTCGCCGTAGTTAATCCCTGCTACGTGCCCATGGAAATTATTTAAAGCGATTTCGCCAAGATTTTTTGCAACGTAATCTAAAATATAGCAAAATTCGTCATAGGTATTAAATTTGCCATTTTCTCTAGCGTGGATATGTGCAAAATCTATACAAGGAAGAATTTGCTCAAATTGTTTTGACAATTCAACAATTTCTTCTAATGTTCCCCACTGGCTTTTTTTGCCTGTTGTTTCTGGACGAATCCATACCTTGATGTTTTCTTCTTCTAGAGTTTCAATGATTGTTTTGTGGCGCTCAATCATTGTTTTCATCAATGTTTTTTCATCTTGTCCTAAATAAAAAGCTGCATGATAAGTTATTGAATATGCTCCTAAATCATCTGCTGCGCGAGCAGTATCCAGAACTCTTTTAATACTTGCTTGGATTTTATCTTCTTCTTGAGCATTTAAATTAATATAATATGGTCCGTGATGAGTAATTAATTTGTTATTTCGAGCCAAAATTGCTTCTCTAGTTTTGTCACTATATCGAACCCCATGGACAAATTCCACCTCTAATCCATCAAGATTCATTTCATCAAGCTTTAAAAAAGCGTTTGTATAATCTTTTGCATTTGTTGGTATTCCAGCTGTTAAAAAATGTAATTTATCCAAAATTTTCTCCTTAATCTAAGTATTCACCAACTTGCGGACTAAAAGTGTTGTAAAAGCTTTCAGGTGTAAAATATCCCCAAGTTGCAAAAGACATCACTTCGGGCGATAAAAATCCGCCCTTGACTGCGATTAAAAGCTCTTTATCATTTGAACTTGCAATTGTTCCAAATTCAAGATTGTGTTCTTTTAAAATTATTTTTGCTTTGATTATTTTTAAAGTTGTTCCTCTAAAACCGCAAAAAGCATTATAGAAAGGATTGCAGGCGCGAATTAAACACTCAAGCTCAGATGCGTGATAATGCCATCTTAATCTAAAGTTTCCATTGACTTTTGGTGCAAGATTAAATTCACCTTTTGGTTGCGGATATCTTTTAATTTCGCCTGTTTTTTCTAAATCTCCCAAAACTTTGACTAATGCGTTTGATAGCATATAGGTTGTGCGGTTAAATAACGTTCCCATTGTTTCATCAGGGAGGATTTCAAACTTTTCTTGATAGACAATATCGCCCGTATCAAAAGTTTCGTCCATAAAATGTAAAGTAATTCCAGAAAATTTTTCGTTATTTTTAACAACATGAAAATAAGGTGCCGCACCGCGATATTGTGGCAAAAGCGAAGGGTGGCAATTAATATAGCCCATTTTTGTAGTTGATAAAAACTCTTTTGAAAAACGAGAATTATACGAACAAACAACGCCAATATCAGCATTTAAGGCTTTTATTTTTTCGCAATATTCAATATCATTTGGACTGTTTTCAAATTCTAAAAATTCAATATTTTTTGATTGAACAAAATTTTTGAAAAAATTAAAAGTTTCATGGTTTTTTTTAGGTGGCACAACAGCGACAATTTCAAACTTTGACCTTATTAAATTTTCAAGGCAAACAAGCGCCATATCTGGAATGCCGACAAAAATAATTTTCAATTTTTTAGCTGTTAGTTTTTCCATAAATCCTTATTCAAAATTGCCAAAAACGGTATGATTTCAAGCCTTCCAATCAACATTAAAAGAATTAAAATCCATTTTGTAGCGCAGTGTAAACTTGAATAATCTCCCATTGGACCGATAATGCCAAACCCAGGACCAATGTTGCCAATTGCAGCAGCAGAAGAGCTGATTGCAATTGTAATATTATTTTCAATTAAAACAATGAAAAAAGCACCCAGCGCAAAAATTATCAAATAGAAGATAATGAACGCAAGAATTTGCGAAATTACATCAACTTCTAATGTTGCTCCTTCTAGTTTAATTGGGTAAACTCCTTGCGGGTGAATGATTTTGTTTAGTTCTCGTTTTAAATATTTCCAAACAAAAACCCAACGGATTATTTTAACGCCACCAGAGGTTGATGTTGCACAACCACCAAGGAAAAACGCTACAAATAAGATTATTTTGCTGACGCTATCCCAATTGATATAGTTATCAATTGCAAAACCTGTTGAGGTCATTGTTGCGACAATTTCAAAAAATGAATTTAAAAATGCTTTTTTAACTGGATAATCAGAATTAATTAATAAGCTTAAAGCCAAAATCACGCTGATAAATATTGTAATTATGGAATATGCCTTAAATTCTTCACTTTTAAAAAATGGTGTTGGTTTTTTAGATTTCAAACCTCTATAAATTAAAATATAGTTTACACCACCTAAAAACATAAAAAATAGAACACAAATTGAAACACTAACGCTATTAAAGCTGATTATGCTGTGCGCATGTGGTGAAAAACCGCCTGTTGAGATTGTTGATAGTGACGTAATTAAAGAATCAAAAAAATCTAAACCTAAACAGTGCAAAATTATTGTTTCAATTAAAGTGAAAGCTAAATATAATCCCCAAAACCAGCCCGCTGTGTGACGAATGCGAGGAGTTGGCTTGTCCTCTAATGGTGTTGGAGCTTCTGCGTAAAACATTTGACGCCCAGCGACCGATACTTTTGGCAAAATTGCAATAAACAAAACGACAATTCCCATACCGCCAAACCATTGTGTAGAAGAGCGGAAGAAGAAAAGTGCTTTTGGATATAAATCAAAATTTTGAAAAATTGTAGCACCCGTTGTTGTAACACCAGAGAAGGCTTCAAAACAAGCGTCTGTGAAATTTAAATTATAAAAAAGATATGGAATTGTACATATTAAGCCAAATAAAACCCAAGCAAAAAACACAACCGCCAAGGATTCAGACTTTTTAAGGTTATCTATATCTTTTTGATGTTCTTTTTTTAAAGTTAATATAAAACCTAATATCAAACAAAAAATTGCACCAACTGTAAATGGCAAAATATGGGAATATTCTTTCATTGAAAGAGCCACAAGAATTGGTGGGATAAAAATGAAGCTTAAAAATTTAGAAATTAAACCCAATATGTTTGAAATCAAGCCATATCTCATTATTTAAAAAATTCCTTAATTTTAACTACATCTTGCGTTTTTGTGAAAATCAACAATGTATCGCAAGGTTTTAACATTGTTTGTCCTTTTGGGATAACTACTTTTGAGCCACGTTTTATAATTGCGATAACACCAGAAGCTGGAAGCTTAATTTCTTGAATTAATTTTGTTTCAAATTTTTCATCTAAATTTATTTCTAAAATTTCGCCTTGTCCGCGCTCAACTGTTGCAATGACGCCAGCTCGAGAGTCAATTATTCGATTTTTAATTTCATTTACGCAAGCTTCTCTTTGAGAAATTGCAACGTCAACTCCGACGCGCTCAAAAAGGTTTGCTGTTGCGCCTTGCGAAACTCTTGTAATGACTTTTTTGGAATCTAGCTGTTTTGATAACAACGAACACAATAAATTCTTTTCGTCATTATTTGTAATCGCAACAACAACGTCTGATTTGCCAATTTCTTCTTGCTCTAAGAGTTCAAGACTTGTTCCTGAGCCGTTTAAGATTAATGTCTTTTTAAGATTTTCAGATAAAAATTCACATCTTTCATAATCATTTTCGATTAACTTTAAGCTCATTTTGGTTTCTTCCAAAATTTTTGCAAGTTCAAAACCAACAGAGCCCCCGCCAATGATTGTGATTTTTTTAACTTTTGCTTTGGTGTCAAAAAGTTCGCTCGCTGCGATATCAAGCCCAATTGGAGTACCCATTAAAAAGACTTTATCATTTAATAAAAATTCAGAATTTCCGTTCGGAATGAACAGTTCTTCGTTTCTAACAATTCCGACAACTAAAACTTCTGAGTTAAAGTAGTAATCTTTTAATTTTTTGTTTAAAAGTTCTGAATCTTCTTTAATTCGATATTCTAATAGTCTTGCTCTGCCGTGTGCAAAGTTTTCAACATCAACTGCTTCTGGAACTGTAATGATTTTAACAATTTCTTGTACCAATAATTTTTGTGGCCAAATGATGTTATCTAGACATTGAGCGTAAGAAACAGGATATTTGTCTTTTACAAAGTTTAGCGCTTCTAGGGAATCTTTCTTTTGAACAAAGCAAATAGTTTGCGCATCAGAAACTCTTTTTGCTGTTAAACAAGCAATAATATTTGCTTCATCAGAATCTGAACATGCAATAAACACATCAGCTGATTCGATATCTGAGTTTTTTAAAGTTTTAATATCTAACGCGTCAGCGCAAATTGTTCCAACGTCAAGACGAGAAAAACTTTCAAGATTTTTTTGATTTGAATCCATGACAATGACATCTTGGTCTTCAAAAAAATCTGCGGCAATTGCGCTTGCCATTTCGTTTGCACCGTAAATAATTATTTTCATACTTTTCTAAAAAGGAAATTTTCCAAATCCTTGAGGCATTTTGTTTTTGCCTTTTTTAAATTGATTTTTAAAAGTTCCTAATCCTTTCATCATTTTTTTCATTGTTTCAAACTGAGAAACAAATGCGTTTAATTCATTTATATCCATGCCAGCACCACGGGCAATTCTTCTTTTTCTTGAAGCATTTAATAAATCTGGATTTTTGCGCTCAGCTGGTGTCATTGATTGAATAAATACTTCAAATTTTTTAAATTGTTTTTCTCCTTCGTGAGATATTTTATCTGTGTCATCTTTTGAAATGCCCAAAGGAAGCATAGATAAAATTCCGCCAAAAGACCCAAGCATTTTAATTTGTTTTTGAATTTTTAAAAAGTCTTCAAAGCTAAACTCAGCTTTGAGCATTTTTTCTTCGAGGGCTTTAGCTTCTTTTTGGTCAATATTTTTTTGTGCGCGTTCAACAAGCGAAACGATATCTCCCATTCCAAGAATTCGATTTGCCATTCTGTCGGGGTGGAAATCTTCTAAAGAGTTGATATCTTCGCCTAGGGAAACAAGTTTGATTGGTTTTTTTGTTGAATAAACAACGCTCAGCGCGCAACCACCTTTTGCGTCGCCATCAAGTTTTGTTAAAATAACGCCATCATAATTTAATTGTTCATTGAAATTCATTGCAATTTCAACAGAGGCTTGACCAATCATAGAGTCGATTACGAGTAATTTTTCATTAATTTTAATGGCATTATCTAACAACATTAATTCTGCCATCATTTCTGTATCGATTTCAAGTCGGCCTGCTGTGTCAAAAATCAAAACAGTGTTATTGTTTTCTTTTGCATATGAAAGTGCGCCTTGCGCGATTTTCACAATATTTTTTTCATTTTCTTGCGAATAAAAATCTAAAGAATTATCTTTTGCTAAAGTTTGAAGTTGCAAAATTGCCGCAGGACGATAAACATCAAGTGCAACCAAAAGCGGCTTTTTGCCTTCTTTTTTTAATTTTAGTGCCAATTTTGCACTCGCAGTTGTTTTACCAGAACCTTGCAAACCAAGCATCATAATTATTGATGGGTTTGTATCTAGTTTTAATGGTGAATTTTTTTCACCTAAAAGCAAAGTTAATTCATCATTAACGATTTTAATTAAAGTTTGAGAAGGGTTTGTTGATTTAACAACTTCTTCCCCTATGACTTTATCTTTAATTGATGAAATAAAAGATTTAACAACACCCAAAGAAACATCTGCCTCTAATAACGCACGTCTAATTTCGCGAAGCGCGTCTTGAATATTGTCATCAGTTAAAGTTGCTTGCCCGCGGGCATGATTAATTATATTTTGTAATTTTTCAGATAAACTATCAAACATATAATTATTTTACTATAAAAACTCTAAAATATACTTAAATAGCATTTTGTTTAATAATTTTTTAAGTTTCAATATGCTATAATATTTCTATGAAAAAAATATTATATTCATTTTTGGTTTTAACTTTTGCATATGCACTTTGTGCGCCAAATTATAATTATAAAATTTATACACCTCAAAATATTACACAAGTTTCAAAAAACGTTGCTCAAAATCAAAAAGATGGGCAAATTATCTTCATTGTTGATTTTTCAAATTCAATGAACGACTTTATTGGAAATCAATCTAAACTTGAAATTGCAAGAAACGCATTAGCAGAGATTTTGCCAAAAATTCCACCAAACGTAAAAACAGGTTTAAGAATTTATGGACACAAGGCAGGTTTTACATATTTGCAAGGTTGCCAAGCTTCAAGTTTAACAGTCCCATTAAATACTGGAAATTATCAATCAATTTTATCAAGCCTATATTCAACACAAGCTGTTGGTTGGACTCCAATAACATATTCCCTAAAACAAGCTGTAAACAGTGATTTTTATGGTGTTTCTGGCAAAAAACACATTATTTTAATTACAGATGGTGGCGAAAATTGCGACGAAAGCCCTTGCACGTATGTGATTAATTTAATGAAAACAAGAAATGATATTACAATTGATGTTATTGCGCTAGATATTCACGATTTAGAAGCGAATAACCAACTAAAATGTACTGCACTTATGACAAGTGGAAAGTTTTTAAACGCTAATTCGCCAGAGGATTTATATAATTCATTATTTGAAACAGTTGGGATTTCAAAAGATGTCAAAGGAAGCATTAAAATCCCACAATAACTGTATGTTATAAATTCAAATTTTTTATAGAATTTAAGTATGCAAAAAGAAGAAAAAATTAAAATTAGCGCAATAATTAACACATTTAATTGTGAAAAAACTTTGTGCGACACGCTTGAAAGCTTAAAAGACTTAGATGAAATTGTTTTAATTGATTTTCATTCGACAGATGATACGATTGAAATTGCAAAAGAATATAAGGCAAAAGTTATCTATTCAAATAAAAACGAGCTAGATATTGCTTTTAATCAAGCGCTTGATGAAATTCAAAACGATTGGGTTTTTGTTGTTCAAGATACAGAAATTGCACCGCAAAAACTATTGTTTGAATTAAACAAATATATTGAAAAGCCAAAGAAAAACAAGTTTTGTGTGACATTGCCTCAAAAAAATTTTTATCTTCAAAAAGAAATTAAATTTTTAAAACAAAGAGGAATTTTAAGACTTTTCAAAAAAGGACACGCGAAATTAAAAAACAATTTTTCGTTTGAATTAAAATCTCAAAATTCTAAAATTCATAAGTTTAATAGAAATTTTAAAATTCAAAACGGATATTTATATAACTATTTAGAAGCAGATATTTTAAAAGAAACCGAAAATATCATTCAAGGTTTAAGGCTTGAATTTAAACATGTTAAAAAAGCGAACTATTGTGTTTTTTCAAAACCTTTTAAAACATTTTGCTATTGGTATTTAATTAAAAGAGGGATTTTTGAAAAATATGGCTTTATGATATCTGCCAAAAAAGCATATTTTGAATTTATAAAACAAATTATGTTAAAAGAAAAAAGCATAAAAGGAATTGAAGATGATATTTGATAAATTAAACAATGCAAAACAATATTATTGTCTTGGTGAAAAAATTCAAAAAGGGTTTGAATTTTTATCAAAAGAAGATTTAAAAACTTTGCCCGATGGAAGATATGAAATTTTGGGCAACGAGATTTATGCTAACGTTCAAAGTTTAAAAACAAAAAATCAAAATTTAAAAAAATGGGAAGTGCATAGAGACTACATTGATATCCAATATGTAATTTCGGGCAAAGAAAAAATGGGCTATGGCTTATTAGCAGATTTTAATGAAATTATAGAAAAATATGATAAAGAAAAAGATGTTGAATTTTTAAATGGTGAAAAATTCAATTTTGTTAACGTTCAAGAGGGCGAATTTACGATATTTTATCCAAATGACGTACATGCTCCAATGTTGAGCGTTGAAGATGATATTGAAATTAAAAAAGTTATTGTAAAAATTAAAATTTAATTTTTTCTTAGGTAACTTTCAATAAATCCATCAATTTCGCCATTCATAACACCATCAACGTCTGCTGTTTCAAAACCTGTTCTATGGTCTTTGACCATTTTGTATGGGTGGAAAACGTACGAGCGAATTTGCGAACCGAAATTAACGTCAACGTTTTCGCCTTTTAATTGTCCTAATTTTTTCTCATGTTCCATTTGCTTGATTTCAAGAAGTTTTGAAGCCAACATTTGAAGAGCAGTTTCTTTGTTTTGAAGTTGAGAGCGTTGTTGCTGACATTTCACAACAATTCCTGTTGGCAAGTGTTTAATTCGAACTGCTGTTTCAACTTTGTTAACGTTTTGTCCGCCAGCGCCACCAGAGCGCATTGTATCAACTTCGATTTCTTCTGGTCTGATTTCAATTTTAGATGAAAAATCTTCAATGATTGGGGAGACCTCTAATGATGCAAAGCTTGTTTGCCTTTTTCCATTTGCATTAAATGGCGAAATTCTAACCAGCCTATGCACACCTTTTTCTGCTTTTGAATATCCATATGCGTATAGTCCGCTGACTTTAAATGTTGCAGATTTAATCCCTGCTTCGTCGCCATCTTGTTTGTCTAAAAGCTCTGTTTGATATCCTTTAATTTGCGCCCAACGTAGATACATTCGAAACAACATATCTACCCAATCTTGCGCGTCTGTTCCGCCAGCGCCAGAGATTATTGTTAAAATAGCGTCATTTTTATCATATTCGCCACTTAACATATTTTCTAAATCAAACTTATCAAAATCTTTTTCAAGTTTTTTTAATTGTGCTTGTTGTTCTTGAATTAAATTAATGTCTTCTAGTTCAAGCGCAACTTCTGTATCGTTTAAAATATTTTTCCAAGAAGATAGCTTTTCAAGCTTGTTTTTAAGCTCTTTTTGTTCTTTTAATAGAGCGCTTGATTTTTCAGGGTTTGACCAAATATTTTCATCTTTTAATTCGTTTTCGATTTTTGAAAAATCGTTTTGCAATTTTTTTGCGTCAAAGACACCTTTCTATTGTTTCAAATCTTGAAACTAAGGCATTTAAAAAAGATTTAACTTCGTCAATTAAAAGATTTTCGCTCATAAATATATTTTACTATAAAATATTTTTTGATAAAATAACATGTGGAATTTAAAGGAAAAAGCATGGAAAATATTGAAAAAATTAAAAATTCGATTAGAGAAATCCCAAACTTTCCAAAAGAAGGGATTTTGTTTCGTGATATCACAACAGCATTGAAAGACGCTGAAGTGTTAAAATTAATGATTGATGAATTATATGAACAATTTAAAGATGAAAAAATAGACTTCGTTGCTGGGATTGAATCTCGCGGGTTTATTTTTGGTATGCCTTTAGCATATAAATTAAATTGTGGTTTTGTGCCAATTAGAAAACCAAAAAAACTTCCTGCTGAAGTAATTTCACAAGAATATGAACTTGAATATGGCACAGATAAAATTGAAATCCATAAAGATGCCTTAAAACAAGGTCAAAACGTTTTAATCGTTGATGACCTTCTTGCAACAGGCGGAACAGCGGCAGCTGCAGTTAAACTTGTTTCAAAATTGGCAAACGTTAAAGGCGTTGCTTTTGTAATTGAATTGGAAGATTTAGCTGGAAGAGAAAAACTTCCAAAAGACGTTAAAATCGTTTCTTTAACAAAATATTAAAAAATTAAATCATAAAGCTCTAAAAGCTGTTCAAGATTTCTTTCTTGAATGGCTTTTTTAATTTTTTCGTTTAATATTTCAAGCTCGCTTGGTTTTTTTAAATTTTTAGGTAATTCTATTTGATTAGTTTTTGAAACATTACAAAAACCTTTGTTAATGATTAAAAATTCTCTGTATGTTTCAAGGATTTTGATAAATCTTTCGTCAATTTCATAGGTTTTATTTAAGTAATATTTGAAATCTTTTGGGATTTGATTTTTTGTATAGTCAATTAAAAAATCAAGCTCTCTAGTATATTCATATTCTTCGCAATCTTCGCCAAGAAGCTGATTGCCAATGATTTCAAAATCATCAAATTTTTTTAAATATGTCGCCCATAATAAACAACCAAGATAAAAATAGATTGTATTGTTCAAATGTTTTTCAATTCGTCTAAACGTCATTGGAAAGTTAAGACGCTTTGCTTTTAAATCTTTTACGGCGCTAAATGTGTAATATAAATAACCAACTTGTCCTAAAGAATTTATGACAAGTGGGGCATACCCAGGGTCGAATAAAACTTTTTTATCTTCGCTCATATAATTAATTTAACTTCAAAAAAAATAAAATAAAATTTTTTACAAATATTAACAAAAACATTGAAAACACCAAAAGGCTTATCTTGATTGAAAAATTAGTTAAATATAACTATATAAATTATGTAAATTTATACAAATGTACTAATTCTAAATGATTATTTTTATATTTATTTGTGTTATAAATATGTTATTAGAAATCGAAAGGCAATCAAAAATATGGTGCAAAAAGTAGGACAATTCGTATTCATGTTACATTCGCATTTGCCATATTACAGAATGGCTGGCATGTGGCCATTTGGCGAAGAATGTTTATATGAATGTATGGAAGAAACATATGTTCCTTTGCTTAATATGATATCTGAATTATATGATGAAGGTATTAAAGCAAAATTAACAGTTGGTATTACACCAATCCTAGCTGAACAATTAAATGATGCGCATTTACAACAAGGTTTTATAGATTATCTTGATGCAAGAATTAAAGCAGTAGCTGAAGATTTAGAAAGATATCCTGATCCTGAAGTTGCACACAGCCAACATTTAAAATATTTAGCAAAATATTATTTCGATTGGTATAACAGAATTAAAGATTTGTTTATCAACAAATTTAACAAGGACCTAATTTCTGGATTTAAAAAATTCCAAGACTTAGGTTGTATTGAAATTACAACATCTGGTGCAACACATGGTTTTTCACCACTTTTAGCAACAGATACAAACTTAAATGCACAATTTAAAGTTGGTTCAGATACAACTAAAAAACTTTTTGGCAAAAAAGCAAAAGGTTGCTGGTTGCCAGAATGTGCATACAGACAAGGTTATGAATATGTTGGCAAAGACGGTCAAAAACACTGGCGTCCAGCTATTGAAGTAACATTACAAAACAATGATATTGAATACTTTTTCACCGAATCACACGTGATTGAAGGTGGAAACTCTATCGGAAACCGTAGAAATATCGGAGTCTACGGAAATATTGAGTATATACCATTACCAAAAAGAGAGGCAACCGGATATGACACATATAGTGCGTATTGGTTACCTGATGCACAAGTTGCCGTGATGGGTAGAAACGATAGAGCAGGATTCCAAGTATGGTCAGCAGCAGATGGCTATCCTGGAGACGGTTGTTATAGAGAGTTTCACAGAAAAGACTGCAACTCAGGCATGCACTATTGGAGAATTACTTCGTCTACTACTGACCTTGGGGATAAAATGCTTTATGACCCAGTGCTCGCAATGAACCAAGTTAATTCAAACTCCGATCATTACACTAACTTAATTTATCATTTGTTAAATGATTACAAAAATGCAAATGGCAAAGAAGGTCTTGTAATGGTATCTTTTGATACAGAGCTTTATGGACACTGGTGGTTTGAAGGTATCGAGTTTATTAAACAAGTTATCAAAAAATTAAACCAACATGTTCCAGAGGTTGAAATGATGACAGCGGGTGAATATCTAAAAGCTCACCCACCAGTTGAAGCAATCCAAATCCCTGAATCTTCTTGGGGACAAGGCGGACACTTCTGGGTATGGCAAAATCATTTAACAGAATGGATGTGGCCAATTATTCATGCAACCGAAAAACGTATTATTGACATTGTTTCAAAATATGAAAAAGTTCCAGAAGACAAAGTGTTGCACAGAGCGCTAAATCAACTTGCAAGAGAAGAATTACTTCTTCAATCTTCAGATTGGCCTTTCTTAATCACAACATGGCAAGCTAAAGATTACGCAACAGATAGATTTAGAGAACACGTTGAAAGATTTGAAACAATTGCTGATATGATTGAACAAGGTTATATTGATGAAGAAAAATTAGTTGCAATTGAATCAATCGACAACTGTTTTGCTGATATCGACTATCGTGTTTATTCACCAATTGAAGAAGGCTTGTTGCCACAACAATCTTCAAAGCTTGCTCCACTTTACGAAGGCAGAGTTGAAAAACACAGACAAGCAATGAAATCATAAATATTTATTTCATAAAAAAAGACCCTTTTAAAAGGGTCTTTTTTGTTATTAACTTGCGTAACTAAATTCTTCTTCGATTGCTTTATCTCTACCTTCCTTAAAGGTTTCAATATCTGCATTTACTGCTTGAAGTTTTGATTCCAAGACTACTTTTTCATTATCTCTTGCTTCTTCTTTATATATTTCTTCGTCTTCAATTCTTTGCATTTTTTTGTCGCGTTCTTCTTTGAAATCATTTAATTCTTGAAGTAATTCTTCATATTCAGGACAGGTCTTATCATCAATCAATTCCATTTCGCTTTTAATCATTTCTGCTTGAATATCGTATTCTTGATCAACTGATGCTTTTGCATTTGCAGCATATCTTGAATCAACGCGAGTATCTTCAGAAATATCTGTTAATTGATTTGTGATTGTTTCTTGTTCTGCTTTTAGGGTTTTAACCGTTAAAGAAAGAAATAAAGAACTCATTTTTTCGACCTTTTTATTTTACTTACATATTAATAAAAACAAATATATATTCGTGATTTCAAAAGTATATACTTTTGTTACAAATGTTTACATTTTAATAAAAAGCCTTTAAATTTTTATATTATAATGAAGATTATGAACGAGAAAAAAATAGCGATTGTCGGGCGTCCAAACGTCGGCAAATCCACACTGGTAAATAGAATTGCAGGTCGTAGGTTATCTATTGTTGATGATATGCCAAATATCACAAGAGATAGAATATATGTTGATGCAACTTGGCAAGATAAAAACTTCATTTTGATTGATACAGGCGGTATTGTTGAAGGAAATGAAGACGAATTTGTTAAAAATATCAACGCCCAAGTTGATTTAGCAATTGATGAGGCAGATTTAATTTTGTTTATTGTTGATGCAAAATCTGGCTTAAATCCATATGATTACGATATTGCAAACAAATTAAGACAAATTAAAAAAGAAGTTTTATTGGTTGTAAACAAAGTTGATTCAAAAGCACAAGCAGATTTAGCCTCTGAATTTTGGGCTTTGGGTTTTGATGACATGCACCTTTTATCCGCACTCCATGGTGATGGTGGAGTTGGTGATTTATTGGATATTATTACAAAAGATATTCAACCAGAAACTGTTGAAGAGCTTGAAGATGATATTGAAAAACCAATTAAAATTGCAATTGTTGGAAAACCAAACGCTGGCAAAAGCTCAATTTTAAACAATCTTTTGAAAAAGCAAAGAGCAATCGTGAGCAACGTTTCTGGGACTACTCGCGACAGCATAGATGAAGAAGTCGTTTTTGAAGATAAAGTTTATCGAATTGTTGATACGGCAGGAATTAGAAAAAAATCAAAAGTAGATTATGGCGTTGAAATGTTTGCTGTCGATAGGGCAATTCGCGCAATTAGAGAGTGCGACGTTGCGCTATTGGTGATTGATTCAGAGGAAGGCTTATCTGATCAAGATAAAAAAATTGCGAGCATTTGCGAAGAAGCAGGCTGTGGTTTGATTTTGGCATTCAACAAATGGGATTTGGTTAAAAATGTTCAAACACATAAATATGAGCAAGAAGTTGAATCTGAAGCGCCATTTTTAAATTATGCTGAAAAAATTTATATCAGTGCGAAAACTGGTCAAAGATTAGACAATATTTTTAGAGTTGCTCAAATGGTTCAAGAGCAAAGAGCAAAAAGAATTTCGACTGGTCTTTTGAATAAAGTTATATCTGAAGCATATAACCTAAATCCGCCAAGTTCAATTAAAGGCAAAACTTTAAGGGTTTATTATTCAACACAAGCGAAAAATAACCCTCCGACTTTTGTTATTTTCATTAATAACAAAGATTTAATCCAAGACCATTATAAAAGATATATTTCGAAAAAATTACGTGAGAATTTCGGCTTTAAAGGAACTCCGATTGTAGTTTCTTATCGTCAAAAAGGAGATAAATAATGAGTGTAAATGTAATATTGTTCATAGTTTTAGCATATTTAATTGGTTCAATTCCGACCGGTTTTTTAATTGTTAAAGCAAAAACAGGACAAGATATCCGCACAATTGGCTCTGGTTCAACTGGTGCAACAAATGTTAAACGCGTATTAGGTAAAAAATGGTTCTTTATCGTTATGATATTAGATGCTATTAAAGGCGCTTTACCAATTGTTCTAGCGCGTGCTTGTCATTTAGCAGACCATTTAGGAATTGTTGAAACATTATGTGCGGTTGCTGTAATTATTGGGCACTCAAAACCAATTTTCTTGCAATTCAAGGGTGGAAAATCTGTTGCTTCTGGTGTTGGAACAATTTTGGCACTTAATTGGATTGCTGGCATAATCATTGCTTTAATTTGGGGAACAATAACATACATTTCAAAATATGTTTCTTTAGGTTCAATTATCGCACTTGGTTTATCGCCATTTATTATGTTTTTCTTAAAAAGCCCAATTGGATACGTTATTTATTGCGCGATTGCAGGTGTTTATATCATCTATTTGCATAGAGAAAACATTAAAAGATTAGTTAAAGGCGAAGAAAACAAAGTCAGAAATTAAAACATATAGTTTTCTTTTAATTTCAAAGGTTTTTTAGTTGCGTAATCAAAGAAGTGAAAATCTTTTGGATTGATTGAGAAATTATATTTTTCACTACTTGGGATTTGTGCGCTGACGCTTGAAATCAGGTTTGTTTCGCCCAAATTGAAATATAGATTTTTACTTGAGCCAAGATTTTCTTCAAAGTTAATTTTGGCTTCAAATTTAATGACATTAAAGTGATACGAAGGGTTTGCTTCGCAAACAATGTCTTCTGGGCGTATTCCAAGATATAATTTTTGTTTATCTTGTAATAAAACAGGCAGGGAATTAAGAGAAACTGTGATATTTGCAAAAGTCAAAAAGCCATTATTGACGTTTGCTTCAATAATATTCATTGGGTTTGTGCCCATAAATGTTGCTACAAAAACGCTTTGTGGGTGGTTATAGATATTGTGAGGTGTGTCGATTTGTTCTATTTTTCCTTCGTTTAAAACAACAATCTTGTCCCCCATTGTTAAAGCTTCTGTTTGATCGTGTGTGACATAGATAAAAGTTGTGTTTAATTTTTTGTGTAGTTTTTTAATCTCAGAGCGCATTTGATTTCTTAATTTTGCATCTAAATTAGATAGTGGCTCGTCCATTAAAAACACTCTTGGTTGGCGCACAATCGCACGCGCGAGGGCAACTCTTTGTCTTTGCCCGCCAGAGAGTTCTTTTGGTTTTCTATTTAAATATTCTTCAATTTGCAAAATTTCGCAAGCTCTTGAAACCCTTCTTTGAATTTCACATTTTGCTACTTTTTTGACCTGTAAACCAAGTGCGATATTTTCATAAACCGTCAAATGTGGATAAAGAGCATAGCTTTGAAAAACCATTGCAATGTTTCTGTCTTTCGGCTCAACATTGTTGACTAAATCGGAACCAATAAAAATATCACCACTGTTTTGGTGTTCTAATCCTGCAATCATTCTCAAAAGGGTTGATTTTCCGCAACCAGACGCTCCAACAAGAACGCAAAACTCTCCATCTTTGATTTCAAGATTAATGTCTTTTAAGATTTCTTTTTCGCCAAAGCTCTTAGAAACATTATTTAAAACAACTTTTGCCATCTTTTTCCTTTAAATCCACCTATCTTAAAGGTAGCACAAAAGTGAACATTGTGCCAAAGTTTTCTTTTGAATAGACCCAAATGTCTCCGCCAAATGTGCAGATATATAATTTGAGCAAATTCAATGTCGCTTTTAAGCCGACAGGGCGCTTTGTTTCGCCTTTGTAATATGCGTCAAATATATTTTTTAATTCATCTGTATTGAAAACCAAATCTGTGATTTTTGCTTCAATTAAAACATATTTTTCTGTATCTAAAGATGTATTTGCGCTAAATTCTCTTGTTTTAAGGAAGTCTAGCGGTGGGTGACCAATATTTAAAGAGCATTTTCCAAGGTTTGAAAATCTCAAGAAAATATCCATGATACATCTTAAAATATATTCAATGACTTCTGAATCGAGATAGCAGTCTCTTTGAGTTAAATTTGAATAGTCTAGGCTGTAAATGATTTTTTTGTCTTGGAAATCTTTTTTATAGACTCTATCGATTGATTTAATTAAGCTGATTAAATCGAAAACTTTGCTTTTGTATGTAATTTTGCCAGATTCAAGTCTGAAAAGCGCGAAAAGCTTTTCTAAATCATAGTTTAAATCTTTTGAATATGTGTTGATTATGTTTAAATATTTTTCTTGTTTATCAGATAACGCGCCACCAATGCCGTCTAACAATGCTCTTGAAAAACCAGCAATTGATACAAGATTTGATAAAATTGTGCCTGATGAATTTAATAAAAATTCGTTTTTTTCATCAATTATTTTTTGCGCGATATTATATTTTTCGCTAATAATTTTTTGTTCTTTATGTCTTTTTGAAGCGTTTCTGACGCAGACATAGACTTTTTGATTTTCTTCGTTTCTAACAGCCGAAATTTCAAGATAGATGTTTTGTTTTTCTTCTTCTTGCTCGCCTTCTTCTTTTGGTTTTGTCGCAAAAGCTTTAACATATGCTGTTGTGTGGTCTTTTGTAATTTTGTTTAAAACAGCATTTCCATCTTCAACAAAATCTGAAAAATAACGACCTAAAATATTAAATCTTGAAGTGTTAAAAATCTCTAAGAGTTTGTTATTAACACTGATGATTTTTCCGTCTTGTTCGATAGTAAAAATACCGTCTGGCAATAAATTGAAGTTTTTGTCTTCTTTTTGATTTTTAAAGTATTCTAAGATTTTCATTTCCAACATACCTTGAGTTTTTCTAATAGTATCATGTTTTCATCTCAAACAAAAGTTGTATTAAGCTTATTCTTTGTAATAATTAACATTTGATTACAATTTCCGTAATATTAATATATAACCCGTATAAGGACGACAATAAAATGGATTTTTATAAAACAACAGACAAAAAAGAAGTTGTTTTAGTTCTCGACAAAGAAGTTATCGACAACGATTTTGTGAATGAAATTCTTTCGCAAATTGACCCAAACAAGCGTTTGGGGCTTGATATGTCGCATGTAAAAACGATTAAATCCTTTAACTTTATTAAACACTTAATAAATGATAAATTTAGACTTTTTAATATTCAAAGCGAAGTTTTAGCGTATTTGTCCTTGGTTTTGGGCGGTGGTTTTTTGAAATCTTATGTTAATCAAAGTGATTTTTCGCAAAACAAAAGGGAATTAATCCGCAGGCATTTTTTGGTTGATTAAAAATCAATTAATTTGTAAAATTTTAATATGCTTTTAATTGGATTGATTTTAATATTACTTTCGTCATATTTAATTGCTTCAACGTTTAAAAATTTCCTGATTTTTTACGTAGCAACTTTGGCGCAAATTGTTTTAAATGTTGAAATTTTATCTCTTTTTAAAGCAATAAATGACACAAATATCTTGATTTTTGCTTTTTTAAATTTAATTTTTGCATTTGTGTTGTATAGATTTAAAAAAGCAAATCTAATAAAACCATCATTTGATTTGAAAAGATTTAAAAATAGCTTAAAGCTTGATAATTCGCTTTTGCTTTTGTTTGTTGCTTTTTTAGTTTTCAATTTTGTTGCTTTGTTTTTGTCTTTAACTATTGCAACGGTTGAGCCAGATTGCCAAACATATCATTTTTATAGGGCTTTAAAGTTTGTTGAAAATCAAAGTCTTGCACACTTTGAAACAAACGATATTAGAGCTTTGATTATGCCAATAAATTCTGAGATTATTTATTCTTGGCTTCATTGTTTAAAGAAAAACTTTTTTGGATATGGAATATTATCCTATTTTTCTTATATTTTTGTGATTTTTGCGGGCTTTAAAATTGCCCTAAATTTCAAATTTTCATATAGGAAAATTTTGTTTGCGATTTTTATTTTTTCTTCTCTGCCTGCGATAATCATTCAAACATCAAGCATGCAAACAGATATTGTCGTAGGCGCACTTTTGATTGTTTCTTTTGCTTTGTTTTTAGGTAAACAAAAGACAGATATCTTTTTCTCTAGTTTATCTTTAGCGCTTTCGCTTGGAGTAAAAAGCACTGCCGTTATGGCATTAGCTGCTTTTTTTGTTTTAATAATTGGATATGAAATTTTAATTGAAAAAAACAAAAAATTATCTAAATTAAAATTATTTATTCCGTTTTTGATTTTAAATTTTCTAATTTTTTCAAGCTATAACTATATTTTAAACATAATTCAATTTCATAATCCCCTTTCAAATAATGCCGCATATCTAGGGCACAAGTTTTGGGGCGGAGTTGAAGGATATTTTTCAAATTTATTGCATTTTATTTTTCAAGCTTTTGACTTTTGTGGGTTTAAATGGGGATATTATTTAAATTATAAAATTCTAGCTTTTAGCGATTACGTCTTTAATTTTTTAAATATTAACCAGATGACTGGTTGCAATGTTCCAATGGAAAAAGTAAATATTATCTCAGATGAGCAAATTGTTGGCTTTGGGATATTGGGCTTTTTAGCTTTTTTACCAAGTGTTTTTGTTTCGATTTTCAAGTTTTTTAAAAATAAAAACAAAAGAACAATCCTGCTTTTTTTGTTTGCTTTAGCTTTTTTGATTAACGTTTTGGTTTTATCAGGTGCAATGGCATATATGATATTTTCAATTCGTTTTATTGTTGCTTTTGTTTCTTTGTCTTTTTTGGTTTTAGTTTCAATATATTCAAAAAAAGGTTTCATAAAGCCGTTTATATTATTTTTTGGTATGTTTTACATGCTTTTAATCTCAACACATATCAGACGTGCGCCATTTTTTATAATTACAGATAATTTAATTAAAAATAAATTTAATATGGCAAAATATCAAGATGATTATTTTACTGGCGGAATAATACATTCTAATAATTTAGCGTTAAATATTTACGAAGTTATTCAAAAAAGATATAAAAATGCAAAAAAAGTAGCAATTGTAAAGACGTTATCTTCTGTCATTTTATATTTAAAAACTTTGCAAAATGAAGATTTTAAAGTTGATTTTCTAAATCCTGCGCAATTAACAAAAGAAAAATTGGACAAATATGATTTAGTGATTTTAGAAGAAAAATTGCAAAACGAAAACGTTTTTAACCCATGGGAAGAAAAAATTAACTATAAATTTGAAGAAAATAACCTCGAATTTTTAAATGATACAGATTTAAAATGTTATTTCACAAGAAAAAGAAAACTCTTCTCTGATGATATTTATCAAGCAACAGAGCAAGTTTGTTTAACATATCCATATATGAAAAAAATAAATTATAAGCAAGATTACGTTTTGGAATTTCAATCAAAAGAAATCAATTTAAATATATATTATTTTATTAAATCAAATTAATGAGTTAAAAAATATAAAAATTTGGTATTATCTTAAGATAATAGAATTAGTGTAAAAGAGGTTTTATGTTTAAAAAAGTTTTAGCTTCCGCGCTTTTATCTTCTTTTGTTTTCTTGAATGCTCAAGTGTTTGCATATGATTATTCAAACGATATTGAACATGTTCAATTAACAAAAAATTCAAAAATTGATTTGGTGAAAATCACTCCAAATGGAAATGTTATGCAAAAAGAGAACTTTTTGATTGTTAACTTTGCACAAAATTTTAATTCAAAATATTATAAAGTTGGCGATTACGTTCAATTTAATTTTGATTGCGACATTAAAACGCAAGAAGGCACCTTGTTAATTCCTTGCAACTCTTCTTTAATTGCTAAAATTTGCGATATTCAAGCGCCAAAATGGTTTTCAAGAAATGCTAAAGTATTTCTTGAATTTACCCATATTTTGCTTCCAGACGGCACAAATATCCCTGTTTGTGTTGGTTTAACAGGAAAAAAAGATTATTTGCAAGAAGGTGCTAAAGAAACTGCTGGAAAAATCGCTGCCTATACACTCTCAATTGGTGGAGTTGGCTCTGGCTTGGGCGCTGCAATTGGTGTTGCAGCTGGGCACACAATCACAGGGTTAATCATTGGTGGCTCTGTTGGTGGCGGTGTTGGCTTGATTTCTGGTATTGTTTCACCAGGCTTGCACTATAAAGCCAAAAAAGGCGAATGTATAATTTTAGAATTGAAAGACAATTTAAAGTTACCAAAAATGTAAAATAAAATTTATTTAAGGCGCTTATGAAAAATTAAGCGCCTTATTTATAATTTTTCGAAAAAACAATAAATCCACTATATTGACCATGTTTTTTATTTTTGATTTATACTATATTATACGTAAATAATATATAATTGAGAGGTGCCATGACAAATACAGTTAAAATTGATGATAAAAATATCGCAACAATAGATATGACAATTGCTTCAGCTATTGCGAAAGATAGCTATGAAAGAACTCTAAAAGCATATTCTGCTCAAGTTAATATTGCAGGCTTTAGAAAAGGTAAAGCCCCAAATCATATCGTTGAAAAATATATCGGCGAAGAAAGAATTAAAGCCGAAGTTATCGACAGAATTTTCCCAATGGAATTTCAAAAAGTTGTCGAAGAAAACAAATTAAACATTGCATTTAGACCAACAATTGAAAGCCTAGAATTTGTTGTAGGTCAAGATGTTAAACTAACAGCAACTGTTGAATTGAAACCAGAAGTTAAAATTGGTCAATATAAAGACGTTACAGTTAAATTTGACGAAGTAAAAATCGAAGAAAATGCTCTTGAACGCGAATTAGAACAAACTCAAAAAAGATTTTCAACTTTAGAAACTGTTGAAAGAAAAGCAACAGACAAAGATTCAGTTGTTTTCGATTTTGAAGGCTTTGTTGATGGTGAAAAAATTGAGCACGGCGACGGCAAAAACTATACACTTGATTTAGCAAATTCAACATTTATTCCAGGCTTCGCAGAAGGTCTTGTTGGACATGCTGCAGGTGAAGAATTTACAATTGATGTGACTTTCCCTGAAGAATATCACGAAGACAAATTAAAAGGTGCAAAAGCGCAATTCAAAATTAACTTACATGAAGTTAAAGAAAGAAAACTACCAGAGCTTAATGATGAATTAGCTAAAAAAGCAGGTAAAGACACAGTTGAGCTTTTAAAAGAAGATATTCAAAAATATCTTGAAACAATGAACAAAAATCAAAATGAAAGAATTAAATCAGATGCGATTTTTGAAAAAGTTGTTGAAACAACTGAAATTAAAATTCAAGATTCTATGCTTGAAAGAGAATATGAAGCAATTATGCAAGACGCTAGAATGGGCGCTATGCAACAAGGTGCCGACTTTGAAAAATTAATCGAAAAAGAAGGCAAAGATGTTGTTGAAGCAAGATTTAAGGAAGAAGCAAAGAAAAGAATTTTAAATTCATTAATTGTTGAACACATTGCTCAAGCTGAACAAGTAAAAATCGAACAAAAAGATATTATGGAACACATTAATCAAATGGCTATGATGTATGGTATGCCAACAGGACAGCTATTTGAAGAATTAAGAAAAAATCCAAATTCATTTGCTGCAATTTCTCAACAAATCACTGCAAATAAAGTAAATGAATTCTTGTTAAACAATAATAAATTCATTGCAAAATAGAAAATTGAAAGGATAAATTAGATGAGTTTCGTACCAGTAGTTATAGAACAATCGTCTAGAGGCGAAAGAAGTTTTGACATATTTTCAAGATTATTAAGAGAAAGAATTATCTTCCTTGGTACTCCAATTGATGATATGGTTGCAAATTTAATCGTTGCACAAATGCTTCTTTTGGATAGTGAAAATTCAGAAAAAGATATTATGCTATACATTAACTCTCCTGGTGGTTCTGTTACTGCAGGTTTTGCGATATATGACACAATGCAACACATTAGAGCTGATGTTTCAACAATTTGTCTTGGACAAGCTGCTTCAATGGGTGCGTTCTTGTTGTCATCTGGTGCAAAGGGCAAACGTCTTGCTCTTCCACACTCTCGTGTATTAATCCACCAACCACTAGGTGGCGCACAAGGTCAAGCAACAGATATCGAAATTCAAGCTAATGAAATCATCAGAATTAAAAAATCTTTAAATTCAATTCTTTCTTCAAATACTGGTCAACCATTGAAGAAAATTGAAAAAGATACCGACAGAGACTATATCATGACAGCGCAAGAAGCTGTTGAATATGGCATGATTGATAAAGTCATCACTTTAGACGATAAATAAAATCGAAAAATTAAGGATAATATATAAATGGCAAAAACAACAGATCCGAATTTAAAATGTTCATTTTGCGGTAAAACTCAAGACCAAGTTAAAAAATTAATTGCTGGTCCTGATGTGTGCATTTGTGATGAATGTATTGAGCTTTGCAACGAAATATTAGACGAAGAATTGTTTAATATTAAGCAAGATGAAAAAGAAAAAGAAGAAGAAACAGATATCGCACAAATTCCAAAACCACACGAAATTAAAGCATATCTTGATGAGCACATTGTTGGTCAAGACGACGCTAAAAAAGTTTTGGCAGTTGCTGTTTATAATCACTATAAAAGAATTGCACACAACATGGAGCAAGCAGATTCAGATATTGAAATTCAAAAAAGCAATATCTTATTGGTTGGTCCAACCGGTTCAGGTAAAACATTATTAGCACAAACTTTGGCTAAAATGTTGAATGTTCCATTTGCAGTTGCAGATGCAACAACATTAACCGAAGCTGGTTATGTTGGTGACGACGTCGAAAATATCTTATTAAGATTATTGCAAAGTGCTGATTTTGACAATAAAAAAGCTGAGCGCGGCATAATTTATATCGACGAAATCGATAAAATTGCACGTAAATCTGAAAATCCTTCAATTACACGTGATGTTTCAGGTGAAGGCGTTCAACAAGCGTTGTTAAAAATGATAGAAGGTACGATTGCAAACGTTCCACCACAAGGCGGAAGAAAACACCCGCACCAAGAATTTATTCAAATTAATACAAATAATATCTTGTTTATTGTTGGTGGTGCTTTTGTTGGATTGGAAAAAATTGTTGAAAGACGCGCAGGTTCAACTACCTCTGTTGGTTTTGGTTCTGCCTCTTTAACAGAAGAAGAAAAAGCATTAGAAAGCGCTCGTATTCTTAAAAAATTACAACCAGATGACTTGTTGAAGTTTGGTTTAATTCCTGAATTTATCGGCAGGGTGCCTGTATATACAGTATTAGACCCATTAGATGAAGATACTTTAAAAATGATTTTAACTAAGCCAAAAAATGCTATCGTTAAACAATACGCTTGTTTGATGGATATGGACGGAGTTGAACTCAAATTTGAAGATGAAGCAATCGAACTAATTGCAAAAGAAGCACTGAAACGCAACACCGGTGCTCGTGCTTTAAGGTCTATTGTTGAAGAAATAATGCTTGATGTAATGTATGACGTTCCAAGCAAAGATGATATTAAAGAATTTACAGTAACGGCGGATATGGTCAAAAAAAAGCAACAAAATCCGCAGGCAGAAATAATCAAATTGCCAACAAAGAAAAAAGAAGAATCAGCTTAAAATCAAACCCTTCCTAGATGGAAGGGTTTTTTACAACTAAAGTATGACAAAGCCTATACCTTTATTTAATTCAAATTACATTTTAAAAATTGTAAAGTAATAATGTAATAAGGATTATGGTTCCCATGGATAGCACTTCCCCATGGTGCGAAGGTGAACCTATGGATAATAAAGGAGTATTAATATGTCAGTAGTAATCAACACCAATGTCGATTCAATTAAAATCGGCAACAATTTGAACAGAGCGACAAGCGCTATGTCAACTTCTATGCAAAGAATGTCAACTGGTATGAAAATTAATTCTGCCAAAGATGACGCAGCTGGTTCTGTAATTTCTGCTCGTATGAATGTGCAAATTTCTGGTAACAAAATTGCTCAACAAAACGTACAAAACGGAAATTCTTTATTAACAACAGCTGAAGGAAACCTTGATGTTATTCAAGAAAACCTTTCAAGAATTCGTGACTTGACTCTGCAAGCAAAAAACGGCACATATTCAGGTGATGAATTGAAAGCTATGCAAGATGAAGTTGATGAACGTATGGCAGAAATTGACAGAATTAACACATCTGCTAAATTTTCTGAAATTTCATTGTTTAATGATGCTTCAGGTATTGGTACAAATGGAATCACTTTCCAAGTAGGTGCAAACAGTGATGCTGATAATACAATTACAGCAAAAGCTGGTATTTTTGAAGCTGTTAATTTTTCTGCGTTGACTGAAGTTGCAAAAGCAGATTTTAAATTGGTAGAAGGTACAGACGGTGCTTACACAAGAGCAGATGACGACGAATATGTTACTTTGCTTGAGGGTGTTGATAGTGCAATTGATAATATTACAGCTAGAAAATCTTTAATAGGTTCAGCACAAAATCGTCTTGATTCAGCACTTAATACTTTGACAGTTCAATATGAAAACTTATCAAGTGCAAAATCAGTAATCACAGATTCTGATATTGCTTCTGAATCATCTGCATATACACAAAAATTAATTCTTCAACAAGTGTCAACTGCACTTCTTGCTGAAGCTAACCAAGCTCCATCAATCGCATTGAGCTTAATATAAATTCAATAGTATACAAGAATCTAACTGGTGATGGCAATACAGGTGGGTATTTATACCCACTTTTTTTTATTGCGCAAAAGAGCAAATATGTAGTAAAATATTTATATGTTAGATATGAATGCAAAATATGAAATTTTGTCTTATTCGGTGGGGGATACAAAAGCTGGCACCAAAATGGGCAAAATGCAGATTAAAAATCTGGAAACCCAATCAATATTAAACTGTGTATTATGGGAAGAAACGCTTAATCGCACGCAAGATAGTGCAACAAGAGTTGGAAATATCATTAGAATCATCACAGCAAGCTATAATGAAAAATATAATAACTGTTTGTTGAATAATTTTGAAGTGCTTGAACAGGCTTGTTTAGGGCTTGACGAAGAAAAAAGAATTGAAATTTACAATAAAATTGTTGAAACAATTCAAAACTTCAAAGATGAAAAACTTAAAAACTTTGTTTTAGATATTTATCAATCAAACAGGGAAAAACTCCTTGTGACGCCTGCTGCAAAGCAAATGCACCACAATTACATTGGCGGTTTATTAGTGCACTCTTATGAATGTGTTAAATTTGCAAAAGCAGTTTTACCATTGGCTGTTAAAAATTTAAATCAAGACGAAATCATTGCAGCTGCAATATTACACGATATCGGCAAAATTTTTGAATATGATGTTAATATTGAATCTGGAATAATTGAATATAACGAACAATTCCGCAAAGATTGGATTTCGCACTCGCAATATGGCTATACGCTTTGTATGTCAAACGGTTTTTTAAATATTGCAAAAATGATAGCTTCTCACCACGGTAGAGCTGACTGGGGCGCTATGATTGACCTTGGCGAAAGAGATTTAGAGCCATTTTATTATATAATTCATCATGTTGATGATTTGAGCGCAAAATTTGGCGCTACGAGCGTAAATGAGATTAAAAATTTATAAAAAGGATAGAAAATGAAGCTTATTAAAATATTACTTTTAATGTTATGTTTAATTCTTCCAAACTCTGCTTTTGCACTTCATCAGCTATATGCAGATATGGACGGGATTAATATCCCATATGGGACAAAATTTGAGCTTTCAATGGCTCAAGATGTGACAACAAAAAATGTTGCTCAAGGGGATATGATTCAAGCATATTTAACAAAAGATATTTATGTTAATAATAAGCTGATTTTGCCTTCTAGAACTGTTTTTCGCGGTCGAGTAAAAAACGTTGAATATTCAAAAAGCTTGTCACGCCCTGCTAAAATTTCAATTGTTTTAGACCACCTTGTCACAACAAAAGGCAGACAATTATCTATCAATTCTGGTCTTGCAAGCAATTTTAATTATATTTTGCAATATGATGGCAATTTAACAACAAGCGGAAATTACTTTAAAGCTGTTGCAAGAGATGTTAAAAAAGCTGGCAAAATCGTTCCAAGAACAATTAAATGGGGCGCAACATCTGGAGATAATTTATTTGTCGGTGCAAAATATTTGTTTGTTCCGGTTGCTGCTGTTGGCGGGGTTGTTGCTTGTGCTGGTTCTGCTGTTTATAATACAGTTGCGGATTTATTTCGCCACGGAGACGAAGTTATAATTAAAAAAGATACTATATTTAATATCTTGTTGTTATCAACTCTTGAAATTCCTTCATAATGAAAAAAATTGAAATTTTATCTGAATTAAAAAATATTTTAATTAAAAATAACTTGTCGCTTTCATCTGCCGAAAGCTGCACAGGCGGCTTAATAAGCTCGTATTTAACCGATATTGATGGAGCTAGTGCGTTTATTTTTCAAAATTTTGTGACATATTCTAATGATGCAAAAATGGAATTTTTAGACGTTCAAAAGCAAACACTTGATGAACTTGGCGCAGTTAGCGAAGAAGTTGCATATCAAATGGTTAAAGGTTTATTAAAAAGAACAGATTGCGCAGTTGCAACAACGGGCATATTAGGACCAACAGGCGGAAGCGAAGAAAAACCCATAGGTCTTGTATATATCGGGCTTGGCTATAAAGATAAAATCAAAGTAATTAAATACATTTCTAAAAAAGCCAACACCCTTAATCGCTATAAAATTAAAAAAGATATCACAAAACAAGCGCTTTTTGAGCTTTTAAATTTTTTGAAAAATACTCTTAATTAAGTATATCTATATTTTTAGATATTAAATATAATTATATGGGGATTTATTATGGCAAAAGTATTAATTTGCGACAAAGTTCAAAATAGCAAAGATATTTTATCTTCATATATTCAAAATATTGAAGGTATAGAGCTTTTTTGTGCGCAAGATGAATTATCCCAAGTTAATGATATTTCAGAAATCGATTTAATTGTTTTTGATGTAACGTCACAAAATCTTGAAATTGTTTTAGAAGATATTAAAAAAATAAAAAATAAAAAACCAACAATTAAAACAATTGCCACCTCATATGACATTAACTCAGAGCTTGTTGTTAGAGTTTTAAAAGAAGGGGTAGATGACTTTTTATTGAAGCCATTGTTGCAAAATGTATTAGAAGCGACAATTAAAAAAGTTTTATCTAAAAATGAAAAAAATACAAATCTTGCAACGATTACGCTATTTTCAAACAAAGGCGGAGTTGGAAAAACAAGTTGCGCGATTAATTTAGCATATGAAATTGAACAGGTTACAAACGAAAAAGTTTGCCTTTTAGATTTAAGTTTTAACCAAGAAGATATTGCAACTTTTTTAAATATCGAATCTAAATTCGATTTAGACTACATTATTTCAAATATTGAAAGTGCAGATGAAAACTTGCTTTTGTCTTTAATGAATAAATATAAAGATACAAATTTATATATTTTGTCATACCCCAAAACAATCAATACAAATAGAAAATATACTCCTCAAAATGTCACAAAGATAATAAATTCTTTGAAAAATATCTTTTCTTACATCATCATTGATACAACAAATACAATTGATGAAACAACGGTTTCAATTTTAAACAATTCAAATTTGATTTTATTATTGGCAACAATGAACTTGACCGCAATTAGAAACTGTCAAAAATGTTATGAACTATTTGACAAAATAGGCTATAACAGTGATAAAATAAAACTAGTCATCAACAGATATATTGAAAATTACGAAATTACAACAAAGGAAATTGAAAAAACAATCGGCAAAGAAGTATTTTTCAAAATTCCAAACAATTATCTAACTTTGACAGATGCCATAAACTACGCAAATATGGTTTCAGATATGCACCCGCAATCAAATATTGCAAAGGCATATAAAAACTTGGCAGATGAAATATTAAAAACAGATTTTTTAAGCTTAAACGAAGATTTTAAAAAGCCATTTAATCACGGGGTCTTTAATTTGCTTCGTAGAATGGGAGAATAAATTGTCATTAAAAGATAGATTAGCTTCATCATCAGATAAGCAACAACAAGTTAAATATTATAGAACAAGTGAAGAATTTCACGAGATTAACTCTCTTGGCGTATTAGATGAGCTTTTAAAAGATGAAGATGTTAACTCAATTTATGTTAATGGTGCAAAAAGTGTTTATGTTGAGCGCAAAGGCAAATTGCAAAAAAGCAACAAATTTTTTAGAGATAATGTTCAATTGGAAAATATCATCAGAAGAAACGCGCTAGATATAGGTTTTGAACTAGATAATTTAAATCCTTATTTTGAATTTTATAAAGAAGAAGGGGTGCGCGTTTGCGCGTCTTTGCCTCCTTTGTCAAATCCTGCTTCAATTTATGTTAAATGTTATCATGATAAATATGCGACAATTCAAAATCTTCAAGAAGAACTATCTTTTTCAAAAGAAATCGCCCTGTTTTTAGATACGTTATTTTTAAAACCAGTCAATGTTTTAATTACAGGCAAAAAAAATTCTCTTAAAACAACGCTTTTGAGTGCTCTTGCGAAAAAAAGCCCTCAAAATAACAGGTCAGTTTTGGTTGATTACAAACAAGAGTTTCAAATTAAACAGCCAAATTTCACAAACTATAACTTTTCAGAAGTAAAAGATTTTGATTTTGAAAAAAATCTTTTAAGTTCAATCATTTCAACAAGTCCAGATAACATTTTTTTAAATGATATTAATCAACAAACTTTTGCGTTTGTTAACCAAAAAATGCTTGATGGATACAAAGGAATTTATGCGACATTGTGTGCGCAAAGCCCAAAAGAAGGTATGGATAAAATTGCATTATCAATTTTATCTCAAAATCCAAATTTAAATCTTGAAACTGCAAGAATTTTGGCTTATCAAACAATAGATTTTGTTATTCACGTGTCATGTGATGAACAAGGAAGAAGAAAAATCGCTTCTATTTCCGAAGTTCGAATGGATTTAGATTCAACATATTCAATAATTGATATTTTTTCTTTAAATCCATATGCAATCCACCGTTCTCTCGGCATTATTCCGCAAATTTATAAGGAATTTAAAACAAATATTGATATTAATCAAAACGTTTTTGAACAAGATTATAATCATACTTATGTTAAAAATATTTCCGAACAAACTGTTGAAATTGCGCCAAGAAGCGTTAATACAGATATTTTGAAAAAATTTAAAAAAGAATTACCAACAAATCAAGATAATTCTGAAATTATCAAAAATGCGCAAAATAAATTTGATGAATTAAGAAAAAATGCAAAAATGCACGAAATCATAGAAGAAAATGAGGAAATTCAAATTGACTCAGAAAACAATCTATGAAAAATTAATGCGCAAATGTATTAATCTTGCAAAAAAAGCAAAAGGTAATGTTGAACCTAATCCTTTAGTTGCTGCAATTGTATATGACGAAGAAAAAAACGAGATTATCTCATCTGGATATCATCAAAAATATGGCGAAAATCATGCCGAAGTTAATGCGATTAATAATGCAAAGGGAAATGTTAAAAACAAGACTTTGATTGTTAATCTTGAACCTTGTTCGCACTATGGAAAGACTCCGCCTTGCGCTGATTTAATTATTAAATCAGAAATCAAAAAAGTTGTTGTCGCGCAAATTGACCCAAACCCAAAAGTATATATGAACGGCATTAAAAAATTGCAAAATGCCGGAATTGAAGTTGAAATTGGTATTTTAGAAAAAGAGGCAAGAGAATTAAACAAAGTTTTTTTGAAAAATATTAAAGACAAAATGCCTTATGTAATGACCAAAATTGCCACAACGCAAGATTTTAAAATTGCACTAAATAATGGTAATTCAAAATGGATTACAAACGAAAAAGCGCGAAGGGAAGTTCAAAACTTGCGCTCAAACTACCAAGCCATCATGACAGGTTCAGGTACAATTTTAGCAGACAATCCAAAATTAAACGTTAGAATTAAAGGCAAAAAAAGTCCAACAAGAATAATTTTTGACCCAAATAATAAACTTTCGTTTGATTACAATGTTTTTTCAAATGACGGCACTAGAATTATTTTGATTAATAATTCAGATATTAAAACTCCAAAACATATTGAAAAAATCTCGTTTAATGGAAATATTAAAGATTTATTTAAAAAATTATTTGATATGAAAATTTATTCAATTATGATTGAAGCGGGTATGGGGCTAAATTCGTTGTTATTTGAAAATGATATCATTGATGAAATTAATCATTTTATTGCTCCAAAAATTTTTGGTTCCGGAAAATCGGCTCTTGAATTAAATGAAATATCGGAAATTAATGACTGTATAAAATTGTACGATATAAATTATAAACATTTTGATGATAACTTGCTAATTAATGGTAAAATTATAAAAAAGGGATAATGTAATGAAAATATTAGTAATTAACGGACCAAATTTGAATATGCTTGGCGTTAGAGAGCCTGAAATTTATGGCGAAATGACCCTTGATAAAATAAATGAGGAGTTGTGCGAATTTTCAAAAACTTTGGGCGATATTGAATTAGACTTTTATCAATCAAACCACGAAGGTGACATTGTTGATAAAATTCAAAGCGCACATAAACTCTATGATGGCATAATCATTAATCCAGCAGCATATACCCATACTAGCGTCGCGATTGCTGACGCTATTCGTGGAGTTGAAGTTAAAACTGTTGAGGTTCATTTATCAAACATTAATTCAAGAGAAGAATATAGAAAACAATCTCTAAGTGCGCCATCTTGTCTTGGTATCGTTGCAGGTTTTAAGCAAGATAGCTATAAAATGGCACTTTTAGGGTTATATAACGCATTAAAAAATGACTAAAGAATTTGATTTTTTAAATATTATTCAATCAATTATCCAAAGCGAATATTTGGGTGATGATTGCGCATATTTAAAAGAGTATGGTTTGACAATTTCGTCTGACAGTTTGGTTGAAGATGTTCATTTTTCGCGTGCTTTTATGACACCATATGAAATAGGCAAAAAAGCTTTGCTTGTTAATGTCTCAGACATTTTAGCGTCTGGTGCAAAGCCAAAATTTGCAACAATAAACCTAAGCGGAAAGCTAGATAACGATTTTGTTTGCGAATTTTATAAGGGCTTAATGATTGTTGCCAATGAATTTGATTTAAAAATCATTGGTGGTGATTTAGTGGGCGCAGATAAGATTAACATATCAATAACTGTTTTTGGAGATACAAAAGAGTGCAATATTTCATCTAGAAAAAATGCAAAAAATGGCTATGTAGTTGCTGTTTGTGGCGAATTTGGGTCAAGTGCGCAAGGATTAGAAGATTTAAAAAACAAAAAAGATACCTATTTTGCAAAATATCATAAAGAGCCAAAATTGTATCCAGAAGTTTCGGAAAATATTGCAAAAAATGTCAAAAAACCATATGCAATGATGGATTCATCAGATGGATTGTTTGATTGTTTATATCAAATTTCAAATAAAAGTAATGTATGTCTTAAAATTGATTATGATTTAATCCCAAAAAAAATAAATGACAAAAACCTTGTTTTATATGGCGGAGAGGACTATGCCTTGGTTGTTTGTTTAGATGAAGAAGATTTTAAAAAAACAACTGGTCTCACAAAAATTGGTTTTTGCACAGATGGTCAAGGTGTTATAATTGATAATAAAAAAATGGAATATAAAGGATTTGAACATTTTGAATAAGATAAGCGCAATAATAACTTCTGGTGGAAATTCAACTCGTTTTGGTTCAAACAAACTTCTTGAAAGCTTGGGCGAGTTATCTGTCCTTGAGATGACAACTTCAAAATTTCTTGATTTTGTTGATGAAATTATTATCCCTTGTAATAATGAAGTTAAAAGCCATGTTTTAAATTCAAAATTATATTGTGAAAAAATCAAGTTTGCGCCCTCTGGGCAAACGCGCCAAAAATCAGTCTATAATGGCTTAATGGCTTGTTCTAGTTCAAAAATTGTCTTAATCCATGATGGCGCAAGGCCATATATTGAAAAAGAAATAATTAAAAAAGCAATTGATTTAACTTTTGAAAAAGGCGCGGTTTTAGTTGGCGCAATGGCAATTGACACAATTAAAGAAGTAAAAGATGGGAAGATAATTAAAACTTTAGACAGAAAAAATATTTTCCACGCTCAAACTCCGCAATGTTTTGATTTTGAATTAATTAAAAAAATCCATGAAAAATATAAAAATAGAGACGATTTCACTGACGATAGCTCTATGGCGCAGGAGTATGGAGTTGATGTTTATATTTTAGAAAATGAATTTGATAATTCAAAAATTACATTCAAAAAAGATATTAAAAAGCCCCTTAGATAAGGGGCTTTAAAACTATGAATTAAGCGCTTTTTTAACTTCTTTTTTGTAGATTTCAACGTTTGGTTGTAAAACCTCGTCTAGTGCAATATCACTTGGTGTGATGTTATTTTTTTGAGCTCTTAAAATGTAGCCTGTATAAAGAGTTTCAAAGTGTTTTAGTTCGATAAATCTTGCGATAGATTTTACTGATAAATCGTCTAAAACGATTTTTGAAACAGGGTGTTGTGCGCTATATGCGCTGATAACACCAGTCATTACAGCGTTCATAACTTTGTCATCTGATTTTGCATATACAAAAGTAAAGAATGAGTCATTGTTTTCAATGTCTAAATCAGCTTCTGCGTTATAGTGCAAATATCCTGGTCCAACGTTTGTGTCTGTTGAAATTCTTGCTTTTAAAGATTCATTTTTTAATTGTTTTTCCCACAAAGTTGTGCCAAAGAATTCATCTCCAAAATATTCAACAAAGTGTTTATTTTTGCCCATGTTTTTTGCTTTAACATTGAATTTTGCAAGTTGTAGGGCTTCATTTTCTTCAATTACAGGGTTTAAAAATTCTTTTTGAGCGTCTAATGATGCGTTTAACATTGCTTTAACATCTTCTTTTGAAACGCCAAGGAAAAATAGTGTGAAAATTGTTGCGTCATCAAAAATTGAAAATCTTCCGCCAACGTCATCATGAACATAGCCAGATAATTTGATTTCACCGCTATCAACAATTCTTCTTAAAGCTGATTTTTCAGGGTTTTTATCTGTCATTGCAACAAATTGTTCTGAAATATCAGTTTTTCCTGTGAACTCTTGAACTGCTTTTTTAGCGTTTTCGTAACCAACAGTTGTTTCAAGCGTTCCACCTGATTTAGATACAACCAAGAAAAGAGTTTTGTTTAAGTCTAATCTTTTAATCCATCTGTCAAAGCTCATTGGAACGACTGAAGAATAAAAATGTACATTTGCGTCAATTCCAAGAAGTTTTGTGATGTTTTCTGTTGTATGACGAGAACCACCAATACCCAAAATAGCAAGGTCTGTATATTTTCCAGCTTTTGCTTTTTGAACCATATCATACATGTTATCCAAATTTTCAAGTTGAATATTTGGAAGAATTTCAATCCAATTTAAAAATTGTCCGCTTTTTCCAGCGCGAGATTTAATATCCTCTACTGCTTTCGCTGCCAATTCTTTGAATTGACCACAGCAACATTTTTTAACTACTTCGACTGTTGAATTCATATTTTTTCTCCAATTAATATTAATTACAATATTAATTATAGCAAAAAAATGTTTTTATACAGTCTCGTCATTTGTTAAATCGTAAAGTTTGTCACAGTGATATTTGATTTTTGATAAAACGTTAAAATCGAGTTCTGATGGGATTTTTCCGTTCATATGGCATTGTTCAATTGTTGGAAGAGAGATATCTCTTCTTTTTCTTTTGTCAAAAATTCCATCTGGTTCTTTTTTTCTTTGGTACATGTACGCACGTTTTGTATATTCAACAAAATCATCTGCTAATTTTGGATATTTTTCGTCATTAATATGTTTTGTGAAATATTTTGTAAATGGGGCATATGCAACATGTCCACTTTTAATATCTTTGTCGAAACGGATTTTATAGCAAAAATCTTCAACTTCTTTCAATCTTGAAATGTCTTGACCAACGATTTGGATTTCGCCTTTGTAACCGTTATTTTTTGCTTTATATTCATAATCTGCTAAATCAATATCAAGGTGCAATGCCATATAGCCAGTTTTTTTGGCTTCTTCTTTCAATTCGATTGGAGCCTTGCCTTTGATTTTTCTGCTTTCATTAACAGCGTCAACAAGACGTTTTAGGTCATCTTTTTCAAAATATTCCCATTTTGGATCAAGTTTTTCTGGGCGATAGCTTGCAATTCCTTCGATATTAAGTTCGCCATTTAAAACTAAATCAATTAATTCGTCAATAATTTTGCCAGTTTGTTTTTGTTCTTGGTTTCCTAAGATAATTCTTGCACCAACAATATCTCCGCAAACTTTTTTAATGCTTGTTCTGCTATTTGGATTGAATACTCCTGATTGGTCATTTGAAGTGATTGCGTGTGAAAGTTCGCTTGCAACTTTTTCTCTAATGCTGTTTGGAGTTTTAATTCTTGTTGTTATTGTGCTGATTGGTCCTGTTGGGTTTTCTTCTGTTGCAATTAAATCCTCAAGACTATTTTTTAAAGTTTTTTTCAAATCAGCTTCTGCAACATCAGCATTTTTGTGTACATCAATACAAATTTCTTTATTATCAAAAGCTTCTAATAAACTTCTGTTTAATTTTTTAGATGACGTGAAACTAACACAGTCATGTGCTAGTGGTTTTAAATTTGGATAATTTTGTTTTGGTTGTTGTAAGACCTTGTTTTGTTGTGGTCTTAAAAGATTGATATTTCTGATGTTTGAAATGATTGGATTAATTGTAAGCATGCTTTCCTCCGCTTCTTTATAAAAGCGCTCAAGAAAAAAAATTGTCATTTGAAAAATAAAAATTTACATATAGACATATTTTATTTACAACAAATTTAAACTGTTGCAAAATTGAGTTATGGGTAAATGTAAAAAAAGAACTCTATATAAAAATAATTCCTCATATTTCATGACAAGAGAAGAAGCAATAAATAACGTTTTTAAAGCGTTTTGCCAATCTTGCAATAAAAAAACCAATTATAAAAATGCTATGGAAACAATAAGCCTTTTTGGGCTTTCAGCAGAAGAACTATCTGAAGCCGGACTTTCCTATGAAAACCTTAGAGCGCTTGGAAGCGCAATTAACTAAGCTTGATAATTAAGCCCTTGTTGTGCTTCTTGTTGTTGCATTTTTTGTTTATTTAAATCATTAACCCAAGCGGTATGATATACGCCGTTTTGCGGTTTAATATATCTGCTTTTTGGTTTTTCATCAATTGAATTTGTCACATTTGCTTTTGCTTCTTCAAAAGTTTTTGGTTCGTTTTGAATAATAGCTTCGTTGTTTTGTGCAATTTCTGTTTGAGGAATATCTTGCACGTTATCATTTTGAATAGCATTATTTTGAACATCTGTTGAAGCTTGATTTACTTCTGTTGGAGCTTGAGCTATTTGTTCTTGGGTTACTTCTTCTTTTTTGTCGCCATCTAAAGCTTTTTCCATTTTAGCTGTTGCGGTTCCGCCAACAATCATTGAGCCAATCATATCGCCCACGGTTGCGCCAACAGCGCTACCAGCACCAGGGCAAATTACGGTACCAATTGCTGCGCCAATTGCTCTACCTAGTGCGCCGCCTGCTGCGTATGAAACAAGGTCTGTTCCTGCTTTGACAAGAGTTTTGCCAACAGATTTCATACCTTCTTTGAAGCCTTTTTCTTTAAATGTCGGAATAACATCATTTATAACATTTGGAACAAATTGAAGTGCTGTCATAACGATATTAAATTTGCCATGTTTCCAACTTAATTCTTTTTTAAAGTTGTTTTTAACGTATTTTCCAAAGCCTTTAATGCCTGTTTTTGTTGCACTTTCCGCTGTTTCTTGGGCAATTTTTCCAAATTTTTTGCCATCAACTTTTAAAACATCATCTAAATTTTTAGCGGTTTTTTCGCCAAAATTTTCACCTGCTTCTTTGATTGCTTTTTTAGCATTTGCAAGGTCTTCAGGTGCATTTTTATAAGCGTTTAAATATTTTGTTTCTAAATCAGCAACTGTTTTTTTGTTTTTTCTGAATAAATTAAAGAATTTTTCTTTTAATGGGAGTCCGCGTTTGTCTAATTTTGCTAATTTTTTTGCTAGTTTAGCGTCTTTTTTAACAAAGCCTTTATATGTTTCATGTCCTAATGCCAAAGCTTCTGAGCGCGTGAAAACGTCAACTCCCGAATTTTTTAAAGATTCATTAATTGCTTTATAACCATCTATGTTCATATTTTTAACAGCACCTTTAATGCCTTTGCCGTGTTTAAGTGCTGATGTTGCAATGCAAGCAGTGCTAAAAGCAGGGAATGCAGCGTAGCCTGCTACGGTTGAACCAAACGAACTTTTTTGTGGTTGTACTTCTTGTGACATAAAAACTCCTATATTAAGATAAAGTTTTTTTTATCTAAAAAATTGCTCTTTTGTAAATTTTTTTTATAATGAAATTATGGAATTTGATTTAAAACATTATGCTTATATCGGCGATTGCGTTTGGGAATTATTTATTCGCGAGCTCGTGATTAAAAAAACAAAAAACCAAAAGTTAATGCACGAATTGTCAACAAAATATGTTTGCGCAACAAAACAGGCAGACATTTTAAATATTGTCATTGATAAATTAAGTGAAGAAGAAAGTAATATCCAAAAACGCGGAAGAAACTTAAAAATGACAATAAATAAAAAAAATAATCCCCAAATCCACGCTCTTGCGACATCTTTTGAGGTTCTTATTGGGTATTTATATTTAAATGATAAAAAAAGATTGGCTGAAATCTTTGCAATTATTAATGATAGCCTTGAAGAATTGAACTAAAAAAAATATAATAAGTTTATGAATAACAATATTAAAGATGAATTTATCTCGACTTTGTCTCATGAAATCAGAACGCCATTAACCAGCATTAAAGGTTTTTGCCAGACTATGATTTCATCTTGGGATAAATTAGATGACAATAAAAAACAAGATTTTTTAAAAATTATTTTGGCGCAATCTCAAAGATTGATTGACCTATGCGAAAATGTTTTAAATGTTGCAAAAATAGATTCAAATTCAGATAATTTAATATTATCAAAGATTGATGTAAACAATATTTTGCAAAATTGCACAAAAGTTATTCAAATGACATATAAAAATTTTGAATTTGTTTTTGATTTATCTAAAAACGAGCTTTTTTCGCTTTGCGATAATGATAAAACTCAACAAATTTTGTTGAATATTTTAGATAATGCTCTTAAATATTCGCAAAATTCAAACCAAATCATGATAAAAACATCAAATCTTAAAGATTTTAATGTGATATCAATTAAAAATTTCGGTTCTTTTATTGCAAAAGATGATATGGATAAAATTTTTGATAAATTTTATCGCGTTGATTCATACATGACTTCAACCACGCAAGGAAGCGGCTTAGGGCTATATATTGCACAAAATCTTGCGCAAAAAATGAATGGAAAAATTGAAGTTCAATCAAATGAAAAAGAAAAATGGACAGAGTTTTCAATTTATTTGCCTGTTTGGGAAATTGAGGCGCAAACAAAAAACATAAAGGGATAAAGTTGTATAAAATTAAAACATTAATCATAAGCAACAGAAAAGAGTTATCAATTAAATATAAAAAATTAATTGAAAACTTGTCTCAAAATGCGCTTTACACAAATGATTTATCCTCTGCGTTGTCAATTATTCAAAAACAAAATATCGAATTTATCATCATCTCAGATACGATTAAAGAAAATTTAAGCGATTTTATTCAAAAAATTAGGATTTTAACTTTTAATTTCCGACCAATTATAATCGCGGTTTCAAAATCAAACGACTTAGAAGATAGACTTTTAGCCCTTGAAGCAGGGGCAGACGAGGTCTTGGGCGAGGAAATATCTAAATCAGAATTTCAAATGCGTTTTAGGGCACATTTAAGAAGATATTTTGAAAGCTCAATAAATCCAATAACAAAAATTTTAGAAAAAAATATTACTCAAAAGGCAATTACCTCAACACTTTTGGAAGATTTGCCATATGCTTATTTGTTAATTAAAATCGAAGGAATTGAACATTACCAAAAAACATATGGCGAGATTGCATATGAAAAAGTGTTGCAAACACTTAGTGCGATTGTAAATTCAACCCTTTCAAATGATGATTTTATTGGACATGTAAAAGATGAAGAATTTATTTTAATTACAAATCCAATAAATGCGGAAAAAATCGCGTCATTTTTGACTTTTGCTTTTGATAATATTTTAAACAAATTCTATTCAACAGATGAATTTGAAAACCAATTTGTCATTAAATCAAGCGATTATACGAAAGAAAACAAATCTGCCTTAATGCGTTTGTATATTTCGGCTTGCGAAAAGCAAAATCAAAAAACATATCAAGAAGTTTTAAGCTCTTTATATAGCTTGATTTTGCCAATCGAAAAACAAGACAATTTAAAATCTGCTTATATTATTGACAGAATAAGACTTAAAGGCGAAACGCAAGAAATCAAAAAAAATAATATTGTTTTGTTTTTTGAAAAAGATAGGGCGTTGTCTTGCTTATTAAAAAATGTGTGTGAGTTAAATGAAATTGAAGCGATTTTAGCTTTTTCAAAAGATGAATTTATTGAACAATACCAAAAAAACTCGCCAAAAATTGTTATGCTTGATTGGGGTCAAGATGGCGTTGAGGCGTTGTCATTAGCTAAAGAGATTAAAAAAGATAACATTAAAATGATATTTTCATCTTCATTTTTAAACAAAAAAGAAATTTTAAAATCGGGCGCAGATTTTTATATTCCAAAACCATACGATATTGATGATATAATTAGCTGGATTAAGAAATATTTGAAGGGATAAAATGGCAAAAGTAAAAACAAAATGGGTGTGTCAAACTTGCGGATACGAAACAGTTTCTTATTTGGGAAGATGTCCTGAGTGTAATCAGTTTGGAACATTTTGCGAAGAAATTTTAAACCAAACGAAACTGGCCGAAAATAATAAACCTTCGAATATTATTTTGGATAGCAAAATTACAAAAATTAACGAAATTGAGCTTGATGAAAAAGTTCGTTTTAAAACAAATATTGATGAATTAGATAGAGTATTAGGAAATGGCTTTGTTCAAGGTTCTTTGACGCTTTTGGCGGGCGATCCTGGGATTGGTAAATCGACTTTAGTATTGCAAACAACAAAAAACATTTGTGAAATTAAAAAAGATGGTCAAAACCTTAAAACACTTTATGTTTGTGCAGAAGAAAGTCCAACCCAAGTCAAATTAAGGGCAAAACGCCTTGGGGTTGCGCCAGATAGCTTGTATTTAACAAATCAAATCTGTATTGATGAAATTATTAAACAAATTGATGAAATTCAACCAGATTTTTTGATTGTGGATAGTATTCAAAGCGTTTTCTGTGCGGATATTTCATCTTCTTGCGGAAGCGTTTCTCAAATTCGCGAATGTACAAATGTCATAGCGCGCATTGCAAAACAAAAAAATATTACAACAATTGTAATTGGACATGTGACAAAAGAGGGAAATATTGCAGGTCCAAAGGTTTTAGAACACATGGTTGATTGTGTTATCAATTTTGAGGGAGATAAATATAAGCAATTTAGAATTTTAAGATGTATTAAAAATCGCTTTGGTGCGATATCTGAAGTTGGCGTTTTTAAAATGGAAGATGAAGGTCTGGTTGAAGTTAAATCACCTTCTCAAATGTTACTAGAACAAGCGCAAAACGCTTCTGGTAGCGCTGTTGTTGCAACTTTAGAAGGAAGCAGAATATTTTTACATGAAATTCAAGCACTTGTCGGTTCAACAAATTACACAAACCCAAGGCGCTCTGCTGTTGGCATAGAATACAACAGGCTTTTGCAAATCATTGCGGTTCTAGAAAAAAAGGTAGGCTTAAATTTATCCAAACAAGATGTCTATGTTAATGTTGCGGGCGGGATTGATATAATTGAGCCAAGCTATGATTTAGCGCTTTGCCTTGCTATAATTAGCTCTTTAAGGGATATTGAAATTCCTGTTGGTACAATAATTATTGGCGAAGTTGGCTTATTAGGCGAGATTAGATATGTAGATAATATCGAAAGGCGCTTAAAAGAAGCCCAAAAACTTGGTTTTACAAGGGCGATTATTCCATCAGTTGATGAAAAAACAAACGCCAAAATAAAAGATATCGGGCTTGAAATTGTTCAAGTTAAAAAAATCACCCAAGCGATTGCTGTTGGTTTAAAACAAGCCTAAAGTTGCAGGCATGATTTTAAATAACCTATTTTTTGAATTTTTTCTTCATACAAAAATCGCACAAAATTTAAATATTCATTTTGTCTTGATGAAATCGTCAAATTGATTTCGAATCCATCGGAACAAAAAGGCTCATAGTCATATATAACATAATTATTATATTTGCTTTTCCATTCTTTTTTGTCGATTTTGCAACGATATTCAACCGCCAAACTTTCAAGCCATGGCAAAATTTCTTTTGTCACATTTCTAAATTCTTGGCAATAATATTTAGTATTTTGAAATTTTCTATCTGTAAGCATAAAAAGACCCCATTCTTGTGTCCTTTTACACTTTAAAAGACTTATAGAACAAATAAAATGCACTATAAGACTACGCCATATTGCCTGTTTGGATTAGGACAAAATGAATTAGCCGACAGGAATAAAGACAGACATTGAAGAATATCCTTTGTAATATGTTCCAATGTTGTTTGTCCCGTCTGAGATTTCGTGTCCTTTGCCGTCCATAATCATAACGTGTCCATATGGGTGAGATGATGACGCACCAAAGGAAACAACCGTACCTGCTGGCAATTCTTTTAAGAAACTTTGCGTTTGAGCAGCGTTCATGTTGTTAAAATTAAAATCTGTATATTCGGTAAAGTCGCTTCTTCCGCGCATTACGTTTGCGTAATCGCAACCATTACCGTAAGTTTTTTCTTTGCCTGTACCTTTAACTAATGAGTTTGATACACCTGCTGCGCAATATCCACCAAAGCCACTGTTTGGATATAAAGAAGCTGCGGCTTCCGCTAAGTTTTCGCCATATTCAGCATTATACATAGATAAAGCATCCATTGCGTTTTCGCGCTCAATCTCTTTCGCTTTTGCTTCATCTAACTTCTTCACAATATCATTCAATTCAGTTTGCTTTGTTGTAACAACTTCATTTGCTTTTTCAAGCTCTGTTGTCTTTGTAGTTTCAACATTTTCTTTTGCAGTATTATACGCT
>JAFQOV010000006.1 GCA_017402995.1 Candidatus Gastranaerophilales bacterium | reverse complement strand
TTTCTTTACAACGCTTCAAAACTTAACTCCTGAATAAAACATTCAAGAATTTTAACACCTTATACAATAATTGTTTAACAACCTAAAAACTAATTTCAAAAGCGTATAAAATTCTTTCAGGTTTTATTTTCGTATGTCGTTAAGTTTTTTGCTTATGGAAAAGCGCACGCACTTAATGAAACGGCAATGCGTGAGGGTTGTCTGAGCGCTAGCGAGTTCCCGTAAGCATTGACGTTGAATTTAGTGCGTCTCTAGAAGCTCACATGAAACCAAGCCGTGTTTTCTTTTCTTTTTGCTTCGTTTTTCTTTTCTTTGATCGGCGATTGAAAAAAGAAAAGAAAAACGAAGAAGTCCAAAGGACTTGAAAAATAAAAATGAACAAGGGCGAAAGCCCTTTACAGATAAAAAGAAAAACGAAGAAGTCTGAAGGACTTAACGAAAGAAAAAGAAAATAAACAAGAACTTTAGTTCTTTAAAAAACAAAGACTTTAGTCTTTTAAAAATTAACAACACTAAAATTAAAAAAGGTGGACTTAGCCCACCTTGCAATATTATCTTAACTCTTATTTCCTCTCATAAACCGCCGTTATGGTTGAACTTGCAATAGAATGTTCTTTTACAAGTTTTTCAACTTCAACAGGGGAAGAGTTTGTACCTATATCTAATTTTTCAACATCAAGTGCGTAAATTGTAAAATTGTAATGGTGAATCCCATGGCCAACAGGTGGACATGCACCATCATAGCCTGTTTTTTTGAAGTCTGTTACTGTTTCAAATCCTGTTTGAATTTTTTGTCCTTCACCTACTTCTGTAATATCTTTTGAAATGTTTACAACAAGCCAATGATACCAACCATTTTCTTTTGGTGCGTCTGGGTCATGGCAAATTAAAGCAAAGCTTTTTGTGTTAATTGGTGCATTTTTCCAAGACAATTGAGGAGATAAATTTCCTCCATTGCAACCAAAAGTCTTGTAAACTTGGTTGTTTGGTAATTGTGCGTTATGTATTAAATTTTCGCTTCTTAGTTTAAAAGTATTTTCTTCTACTTTATCAATTGCACTAGACATAATGACCCCTCCAAGATATAGACAAACTATAAAAAGTATTATCTTTTTCATATAAACCTCAAATTATAAAATAGCCCCTAATGCAGCAAATAGTGCAAAGAAGAACAAGAAATTTCTTGCTAAATATAATCTGTACATATAAAATTCGATATTCATTTTTTTGATGTTATCCCAATTTTCAAATGGTCCAAGATACCATACAGGTTGGAATTTAACGTCTCTGATATTGATATAATCTTCTAGAGATTTAATTAAATTGATGCCAATAGGTAGAGCAATGAATGTTAATAACATTTTTGGGTTGAAAATCCCAAGGATTACGCCAAGAACTATAATAATATATGGCAGCGCAACTAGGTGTTTAAGCGCGTAGATTGAATTTTCTTTGTCTCTTAATAAGATAGGAATTGTTTTTTTGCCTTCTTGAATATCAAATTCGTAATCCATAATATTATGAGTGTGTAAAAGGGTTAAAGCAGTTGAAAAGATTGCAAGAGAAAGAGTGAATAACGCTTGATTAAATTCTGCAGTAACTGCCCAATATCCGCCCATAATCATTAATGGACCATAAATTAAACCAATCGAAAGTTCAGACAAACAATATTTTGAAGAGATTGGATAGAATAGAACCAAAATTGCGCCAACTAGTGCATAGGCTGCAACTTCCCAGCCAGCGATATAGACAAAATACCAGCCAGCCAAAAGTGCAAGTGCAAATAAAACAGAGATGATTATTATTACTTGTTTGATTGAAAAAGTTTTGTTGCGAATTAGCGCAGCTTTTGGGTTAAAAGTGTTGAAATGAATTGTTTCAAGAGTTTCGCCTTTTTTTAATTTTAGGCAAACGTCAATTAAATCATCAAACAAATTTGCGCCTAAATGAATGCAACAAAGAGCAAAAACTAACAAGAAGAAATTGAAATATGAAAAAACTTCTGAAAATTTTGCCCAAGATAATATTATTAAACAACTAGCAAAAGTTACACCTAGAGCATAGGCTCTTGTTAATTCAAAAAAGTTTAAAACGTTAATTTTAATTTTACTAATAATATTATTAATTTTTATATTACTGAAAAAACTTTTGATTTTATTAAAATCCATCTTTTAACTCCTTATTTGTTTTCATTATAAAAAAAATATTATTTTTTTGTATTAGATAACTAAATAAGATACATTATGTAAATTTATTTTTTTAAACAAACAACTTTTTAAAACATTAAAATATGTAAACAAAAAATGGCTAGAAATGTTGATTGGTGCAATTTTACGAAACATTTAAATAATTTAATGTGTGCTATGTTTAAAAAAATTATTTTAAGAAAATGGCTAAAAAAGCGGTTTTTTGTGTATTTTTTGCTAATTTTTGCTTGCAAACAAAAATTCAACATGTACGATAGATAATACTGAATTAAAAAATAAGGAAAACTATGTCAAAAGACGTAATCGAATTAGAAGGAACAATATTAGAATCGTTGCCAAACGCAATGTTTCAGGTTCAACTTGAAAATGGACACGAAATTTTAGCCCATATTTCAGGCAAAATTAGAAAAAATTTCATAAGAATTCTGCCAGGGGACAAGGTGAAGGTCGAAATGACACCATATGACCTTAGCAGAGGAAGAATTACATATAGATTAAAGTAAGGAAATAAAAATGAAAGTAAGAGCATCAGTAAAAAAAATATGCAAAGACTGCCAAATCATCAAAAGACGTGGCAGAGTAACTGTTGTATGTAAACACCCAAAACACAAACAAAGACAAGGATAAAGGCGCCAGCCGGTGCGATAATCGGCGCTACGATGAGGAGCGACGATTAAGCATTGCGACGGCGACGTAGGATAATCGAGTTAACGAACGACAGCGGCTGCGAAAGTGAGTTTAACGAGATACCCACAGGAGCCTTATATAATAAAAGACCATAAAAAAAGGAGATATAAATGGCAAGATTAGTTGGGGTAGATTTACCTCGCAATAAAAGAATGGTTATAGCTTTAACCTACATCTATGGCATCGGACCAACAAGAAGTGCTAAAATCTTAGCTGCTTGTGGCATTTCTCAAGATTTGAGAACAGACGATTTAACAGAAGATGATATTAAAAAATTAAGAAACGAAATCGCTAATTACACAATTGAAGGTGACTTGAAAAGAGAAGAATCTCTTCACATTAAACGTTTAAGCGAAATTGGTTCATACCGTGGTATTCGTCACAGAAAAAAATTACCATGTCGTGGTCAAAGAACAAAAACAAACGCAAGAACTCGTCGCGGTAAAAAAACTGGACCAATCGCAAATAAAAAGAAATAAGCTAAAAGCATAAATTAGATAATTAACTAAAAGGAAAATAAAATGGCTAAACCTACAAAAACTAAAAAGAAAGAAAGAAAGAATATCTTACAAGGTGTTGTTCATATTCAATCTACATTTAACAACACTATTGTAACTTCAACAGATACTCAAGGTAACGCTGTTGCTTGGGCTTCTGCTGGTGGTTGCGGTTTTAAAGGTGCTAGAAAAGGTACTCCATTTGCCGCTCAATCTGCTGCTGAAATCGTTGCTAAAAAATCAATCGATCAAGGCATGAAAAAAGTTGAAGTTTACGTTAAAGGTCCTGGTTCAGGTAGAGAAACTGCAATCAGAGCAATTCAAGGCGCTGGTCTTGAAATCACTTTAATCAAAGACGTAACTCCAATCCCACACAATGGTTGTCGTCCACCTAAGAAAAGACGCGTATAGCCGGTGCGATAAATCGGCAAATCGTTTAGATTTGGCGATTGTGCACTACGATGGCGACGTAGGATAATCGAGCTTTTGAGCGGCTGCGCTAGCAAAAGCGAAAACAAGCGAGATACCCACAGGAGCCACAAAGTTAAAGAAAGTAATAATATACAATAGGAGCTAAAATGGCTAAATATACAGGACCTACTAATAAATTATTTAGAAACTATGGTGTTAAAGATTTGTCTAACCGCAAATTAACAACATCTATGAGACAGCAAGCGTCTGGTCAACATGGTGCTGTCAGAAAAAAAGCTTCTGATTACGCTTTGCAATTAAAAGCAAAACAAACAATCAGAATGACTTATCTTGTAAGTGAAAAACAATTTGCTAAATATTACGAATCTGCTTCAAGAAAAACAGGCGTAACAGGTACTATCATGTTACAAACTCTTGAATCAAGATTAGATAACGTAATTTACAAAGCTGGTTTTGCTATCACAAGACGTCAAGCAAGACAAATCGTTAACCATGCACACGTTTTGGTTAATGGCAAAAAAGTAGACATTCCTTCTTATTTATTAAAAGCAGGCGATGTTGTTACAGTTAGAGAAAACTCAAAAGAATTCATTAAATCAGTTATTTCTTCAATTGATTTAGCTCTTAACTTTGCTTGGTTGACTGTTGATAGAAATGAATTATCTATCACATTTGACAGAATTCCACAAAGAGAAGAATTAGACCCAGAATTCAAAGAACAACTCGTTATCGAATATTACTCTAAATAATAAATAATTAGGAGAGAATAAAATTATGGAACTTAAAATTAAAAATATTAGCACAACAACATCTTCAGACGGTTCTCAATACGGTAAATTCGTTATTGAACCACTTGAAAGAGGCTACGGCGCAACAATTGGTAATGCTTTAAGACGTGTTTTATTATCAAGTCTTGAAGGTGCAGCTGTTACTTCTGTTAGAATTGAAGGTATTACTCACGAATACACATCAATTCCTGGTGTTGTTGAAGACGTAATCGATATTATGTTAAATCTTAAATCTGTTGTTGTTAAAACAGACTTGTATGAACCACAACACTTAAGATTAGATGCTACTAAACCTGGACCAGTTCTTGCAGGTGATATCGAATTACCAGCTGGCGTTAAAATCGTTAACCCAGATTGCGTAATTTGTACTTTATCTCAAGGTGGTTCAATCCATGCTGACATTACAGTTGAAGTTGGTAAAGGTTATGTTGCCGTTGATGTTTTAAAAGAACAAAAAAATGGTTTACCAATCGATTTATTACCAATTGACGCTGTATTTATGCCAATTAAAAGAGTTAGCTACAATGTTGAATCTGCTCGTGTTGGCGAATCATTAGATTACGACAAATTAACTCTTGAAATTTGGTCAAATGGTTCAATCGAAGTTGGTGCAGCATTATCAAAAGCTTCAAATCTTTTAATTGAACACTTTGCTCAAATTGCTGGCACAACAGGAACTCCTGTTCAAGCAAAACCTGAAATCATTGAAGTACAAGAAGAAGTTGTTGAACAAACTCCAAGCTTAACAATCGAAGATTTAGAGCTTTCTGTTCGTGCATATAACTGCTTAAAAAGAGCTTCAATTAATTCAATGAGCGAACTTCTTAAAAAATCAGAACATGATTTATTAAATATTAAAAACTTCGGTAAAAAATCTTCTGATGAAGTTATTGAAAAACTTCATCAAATGGGTCTTGATCTTCAACCAAACCCAGAAGATGCTGAAGATTTGGAATTAATATAGACTATTTATTTAAAAGGAAAATACAAAAATGAGACACGGTCGTAAAATTCATAAACTTTCAAAAGCAGCTGATCAAAGAAAAGCATTATTGCGTTCTTTAGCATCTCAACTGTTTTTGCATGGTGAAATTACAACTACAATGGCTAGAGCAAAAGCTCTAAAACCATTCGCAGAATCAATTATCGCTTTTGCTAAAAAAGGCGACTTAGCTGCTCGTCGTGAAGCAAAAAAAGATATATATGATATCGAAACAGAAAAATTCATTGACACTGAAACAGGTGAATTGTTTGATGTTTTACCAGAAGGCAAAAAACTTCCAAAACAATCTGTTTTAAGACAATTATTCTCTGTAATCGGTAAAAAATACGCTACACGTAATGGTGGTTATACTAGAATCTTAAGATTAACTCCACGTCGTGGCGACAACGCAGAAATGGCATTAATCCAATTAGTTTAATGTCAAATCAAACTAAATACATCATATGCTTTGAGTTTTTGGGCGATAATTTTTATGGTTCTCAAAAACAACCTGACAAAAGAACTGTCCAAGATGAACTCGAAAAAGCACTTTGTACATTGACAAAAGAAAAAGTTTTAACCGTCTTTTCTGGAAGATGTGACGCCAAGGTGAGCGCTAGGTTTCAAGTTGCTCATTTTGTCGTGAATGATAAAATTGAAAATCTAAACGATTTTAAATATCATTTGAATTGCATTTTACCTGATGATGTCACAGTTTTTGAGATTAAGGAAGTTGATTTCAATTTTCATGCTCAAAAAGACGCAAAATTTAAACATTACAGATACACAATACAAAATAATCGTGTTGCTTCCGTTTTTTGTAAAAATAATCTGTTGTTTCCATATTGCGAATTAAATATTGAAAGACTTAACCAATCTTTATCATATTTAATCGGGCATCATGACTTCAGTGCGTTTAAATCAAAATCAGATAACCCTTATGATGATTGCGAAATATATTATGCGCGAGCGACAAAAGTTCAAAAAGATTGGCAAACTTTTATCTTTATAGACATTATAGGGAATAGATTTCTCTATAATATGGTCAGAACAATAGTTGGACAATTGCTTTTGATTGAGAAAAATAACTTGAACCCAAAAGTTATGGAAGATGTTTTGAAATCAAAAGACAGAAAAAAAGCCGCAGATGTTGTAATAGCAAACGGTTTAAGGCTTGAATATGTCGGCTATGATGATGTAAATAGTTATATCGAACAAATAATTTCTTAAAAAGGAAGGTAAAATAATGAAAACATTTAGTGCAAAACCACTAGAGATTGAAAGAAAATGGTATGTTATCGACGCTGATGGCGCTACTTTGGGTCGTTTAGCTGTTGAAGCTGCTAATATCTTAAGAGGTAAAAACAAACCTCAATATACACCAAACGTTGATACGGGTGATTTCGTTATCGTTATTAACGCTGATAAAATCGTTGTTTCAGGCAAAAAAGAAACTGATAAAATGTACAGATCTCACTCTGGTTTCCCAGGTGGTTTCAAAGAAATCAGCTTCAAAGCTATGATGGAACATGTTCCAACAAGAGCAGTTGAAAAAGCTATCAAAGGTATGCTTCCACACAACACTTTAGGTGATGAACAATTCCAAAAATTAAAAGTATACGCTGGTGCTGAGCACCCACACGCAGCTCAAAAACCTGTTGTATATGAATTAAAAGGAGATAAATAATGGCAGTTAAAACAGAAAATAAAAACGAAATCGTTAAAACTGGTCGTAGAAAATGTTCAATTGCTGTTGCAAAAGTTGTTTCTGGTAAAGGCAGAATTTTTGTTAATGGTAAAACATTAAAAGGTTACTTTGGTAACAGACCATCTTTAGAAATGACTATTTATAGACCATTAGTTTTAACTGAAAATCAAGATAAATTTGATGTTCGCGTTAAAGCTATCGGTGGTGGTGTTTCAGCTCAAGCAGACGCTATCCAATTAGCAATTTCTAGAGCATTAGTTGAAGCTAATGAAGAATATAAATCAACTTTAAAACAAGAAGGTCTTTTAACTCGTGATGCACGTATTAAAGAACGTAAAAAATACGGTCGCAAAAGAGCAAGAAAAAGATTCCAATTCTCAAAAAGATAATATTTCAAAAACCGCCTTTCAAAAGGCGGTTTTTTTGATAAAATTATTATATAAATTATGCGCATTAATCCAGTTAAAATCTTCAATAATTCTGTTGTATTAAAAAATAATGCAACAATTCATCAGCAAAACTTTTCTTTTGGTGCTGATAGTTTTGAAAAAAAAGAAAACAACAAATTTTCTTTAACTCAAAAGCGCAAAGCTTTAAAAGAATATAAAAATATTGGTCTAAAAGATTATTTTAAAGCCCTTGCTTTAGACGACATTCAATTTTTTAAATTTGTTGAGTTTTTAGAAAACGAAGAAGAAAAAGCAAATCTTGCTTTTCAATATTCAAAACTTGATAGCAGGCAATTTGGTATATATATCAAATTGAGAGACAGGTCTTTTCCCCCATTGTACGCTTTAAAAGCAACTGAATATTCAAGGCAAGAGCTTGAAAGGCTTTGCGAGGTTTTTGAAAAGTTTACCCCTGGGTATATGATAGATGAAGCCGTTAAGCTTGAGGATAAAAAATATGCCCGTTTAAGAGAGCTAATGGTTGAAAATAATTCGCTTATGTGTTCTCTTGATGTTGCAAAACTTGATGACAAATTATATGAAAGAGCAATTAATTTAAAAAACAAAGGATTTAACATATTATTTGCTGAACAAGCGGTAAAAGATGATAAAATATATGAGCTTTTAAATAATGCAATTGATGAAAAAATTGATATGAAAATTTTAGATATTGCATTTAAAAATTGTACCAATTTTACAAAAATTGTAGAAGATTTAAAAACAAAAAGTTTAAATGAAGTTGTCGTCAAGTTTGCTCTTTTAAATGTTTCTGATAGCATTTTGAGTCGTTTTAAAGAAATTGACAAAAAAGCTAAGGACGATGAGAATGCAATATTTGATAAAAAAGGCAAAATTATTGAATATACGGTTTCAAATAAAAAAGTTGATATTAAATGTAATTATAAATATGATAAAAAAGGCGAAATTGCTCAGGCTAATTTTTCTAATGTAAAAAAAGATAATTTGTCTCTAAGATTTTCATTTAAAAACAAATTTTTAACTCAGATGACGTACTATAGGAATAATGAAAAAATAGATTTTAATATCAAAAGCCCTGAGTTTATAAATCTTTTTGACACTGAATATGGCACAGAGCGCATAATGAACGTTTTATTAAGAGTAGATTCTGCTCAAAATATTACAGATGAAGAGTTTAATGATTTAAATAATCTTGTTTTTGGAAAAGAAGATGAAGAGACCACTGAAGCAAAAAAAGATTTTAACAAAGAGTTTCCAAAAATAAAATTACTTGTCGATAATTCCATGGATATTAAATATATCAAGCGTTTAAAAGAAATTTTAAAAACTCAACCAAAGCAAGATTTACCTAAAAAAATCTTTTTGACAACTTTTATGCCGGTAAATACCAGTGGCGAATTTGCTTATAAAGATGTGATTGCTGTTTCGCCAAATGAAGATATGGATTTTTTTGATATTACAACTTATCATGAGCTTCAACATAGAAAAGATTATGCAACCGGTGCTCCATATGGGCAAAAAAGAGCCGGTCATGCCCTCGTGTTTGATAAAGAAATTTTATCTGATTGTGATGATAAAATTTTAAAGGGCAAAATAATGTTTTTAGATGGCGATTTAGTCATTTCAAATTCGGATTTAAAAAACTTGATTACTCAACAAGTCTCAAGCTATGCTACAACAGATTGTGCTGAATTTATCGCGGAATTTGGCGCTATGATTAGAAAAGGGATAATTGGAGTTAAACTTGAAAATAATGAAATCAAATATTCAATTAATCAATATCATAAAGATACTCGCCAAAAAGATTGCATAATTAACAAAGAAGAATTTGCAAAATTAATCAAATTGTATTTACTTCTTGGTGGCACACCAGAGTTTAATAATAATTTTAGAGAATATGATGAAAAAATAATCACTGTTTCACAAAAAGAGGCAATGGAAATTGAATTATAATTTATGATATTATAAACAAAAAAGGAGTTTATTTTGGATATTAATAATACAACAATAATTTGTATAGATTTACAAGAAAAATTGGTTAATATGCTTGAAAAAAGCACTGTTGCGCAAAATTCGGCAAAACTTTTAAAAGGCGCAAATATTTTAAATATTGATACGGTTTTAACTGAGCAATATCCAAAAGGGCTTGGGGAAACAATTGGTGAGATTAAGGAAATCAAAGATTTTAAAACAATTGAAAAAACAACATTTTCTGCTTTGAAAACTCCTGAATTTCAACATGAAATAAAAGAAAATGTTGTAATTTTCGGTATAGAAACGCACATTTGTGTTTATCAAACAGTGATTGATTTAATTGAGCGCGGACATAAGGTTTATGTTGTTAAAGATTGTTGTGCTTCAAGAAGCAAATTAAACTATAAAACAGCATTAGAATTAATGAAACAAAAAGGAGCGTATATTACAACGCTCGAAATTGTTTTATTTGATTTCTTAAAAAGCTCAAAACACCCTAATTTTAAAGAAGTCCAAGCTTTAATAAAATAATTATTTAACTGCGATTACTTCAACTTCAACTCTTGCACCTTTAGGCAATTTTGCTTCAACGCAAGAGCGAGCAGGTTTTGATGTGAAATATTTTGCATATGTTTCGTTAAATTCTGCAAAGTTTTTCATATCATCTAAAAAACAAGTTGTTTTAACAACATTTTCAAAAGAAAACCCAGCTTCTTTTAAAACTGCGTTAATGTTTTGCATGATTTGTTCTGTTTCTTCTTGGATTGTTCCTTTGACAAGCTCGTTTTTGCTTGGGTTGATTGCAATTTGCCCAGAGCAATAAAGAACATTGTCAACCAAAATAGCTTGCGAATATGGCCCAACGGGTTCAGGTGCTTGGTTTGTATAGATAATTTTTTTCATATTTTTCCTTTACTGTACTGTGGATAAAATCTTGTAACCTTTTTCAGATAAAGCGTCTTGAATTTCTTTAAAATGTTCAAAACCTCTTGTCTCAAGGGAAATTTTTAAATAGCAATCGTTAATGCTATCGCCTTCGCCACCTTGATTGTGTCGAACACGAATTACATTTGCGCCATATTGCGCAATGATAGCCGAAACATCTCTTAGTTGACCAGGTTTGTCGAGCAACTCAATTGTCAAATCGCACAATCTGCCTGTTTTTAATAATGCTCTGTTAATTACGCGAGATAAAATATTTACATCAATATTTCCGCCAGAAATCAGACAAACAATATTTTTGTTTTCAAGCTTGACTTTATCAAACATCACAGCTGCAACAGGTAGAGCGCCAGAGCCTTCTGAAACAATTTTTTCTTTTTCCATTAACGCTAAAACTGCGCTTGCGATTTCATCATCTGTCACTGTGATAATTTCATCAACATATTTTTTGCAAAGTTCATATGTTAAATCCCCTGGGAATTTAACCGCTGTACCATCAGCAAAAGTATTTACTTTTGGTAACTCTATTCTTTTGTTTTCTTTTATAGATTCAAACATAGAAGCGGCGCCCTGTGCTTGCACGCCAAAAACCTTGCAACTTGGTTTAATTTGTTTGATTGTTGCAGCAATCCCTGAAATCAAACCGCCACCACCAATTGGTACAACAATTGCGTCAACTTCTTCAATTTGTTCAAAAATATCAAGAGCAATTGTGCCTTGACCGGCGATTACGTCAATATCATCAAACGGGTGAATAAACACTCCGCCTGTTTCTTGTTGAAACTCTATCGCTTTTTTATATGCGTCATCATATACGCCATCAATTAATTTTATATCAGCACCATAGCTTCTTGTTGCTTCGACTTTTGAAATTGGCGCTGTTGATGGAATGAAAATAGTTGCTTTAATGTTGTTTTTCTGAGCTGCTAGCGCGACGCCTTGAGCGTGGTTTCCAGCGGAACATGCAATTATCCCTTTTTGTTTTTCTTCATCAGATAATTTTGAAATTTTATAATATGCCCCTCTTAACTTAAACGAGCCTGTCAATTGTAAATTTTCTGTTTTTAGATAAATATTATTTTTATTGCTAAAATAAATTGAATGTACAAGTCCGGTTTTTCTTGCGATTTCATTTAAAGTTTTTTTAGCGTCATAGACTTTATCAAGCGTTAATATGCTCAAGGTTTTCTCCTCATATATTTTAATGATGTGTAATTAATTATATTTTAATACAATTTATTAAAAAGAGGAAATATATGGCTATAAGAATTTTGCTTTTATCACTTTCTTTTATTTTGGTCTCAAATCTTGTTTTGGCAAGCGTTGGGCTGATTATGGGAGTGAATTTATATGAAAAATATGGAAAACAGATTTTAAATTTCTTTGTCGGTTTTCTATTGTTCATTGTCGCAGTTTATGTTGTTTGCGCAATATTAGGTTTAGTTTAAGGAGATATCATGGCTAAAGAAAAGTCTGCTATTTTGATTGCCATTGCAATTTTGGCGATTATTTTCATCGTATATTGCAATCCGATTGCAATTGTTGGAGTTGGTGAAAGAGGCGTTAAAGTCACTTTAGGAAGAGTTTCGCCAGAAAGTTTTTCCGAAGGTGTACATTTTGTGACCCCTTTTATTTCGCAAATTAAAGTGATGAATGTTAAAACTCAAAAAGAAAATATTACAACAGAGGTCTATACAAAAGATATTCAACAAGCAAGAATCAGCTACGTTATTAACTATAACTTAAAGCCTGAATATGCTCATAAAATGTATCGTGAAGTTGGCATGAATTATAAAGAAACAATTTTAATGCCAGCTGTTGAAGGTAATATTAAAGACGTTATTGGTCGTTGGAACGCACAAGACCTAGTTGCAAACAGAGCTGTTGCAACTGCAGATATTTTACAAAAGCTTCAAACTCAACTAGATTCAAAATATATTAATGTTACATCTTTCCAAATTATCAACATTAACTATTCTGAAGTTTTTGAAAAAGCTATCGAATCAAAAGTGACTGCAGAACAAGAGGCACTAAAAGCAAAAAATAAAACAGTGCAAATTGAAGAAGAAGCAAAACAAAAGGTAATTTCAGCTGAAGCTGAAGCAAAATCAATGAGAATTAGAGCAACTGCCCTAACTCAAAACAAAGCTTTAGTTGAATATGAAGCTGTTCAAAAATGGGACGGCAAAATGCCACAGTATATGATGGGTGGGTCGGTTCCTTTTATTAACGTGACCCCTAAAAAATAAACAACCATTAAAAAACCCTCGAAAGAGGGTTTTTTAATATATTAATTTTGGTTTTTCGATTTTCTCATCAACTATAACAAACGAATTTTGTGCCGATAAAATCGCATCTTCTAGCTTAGAATTGGTTATTTCATCATAATATAGTGTCATTATAGTTTCATCTTTTTTTACAAAGTCACCAATTTTTTTGTTTAAGCTAATACCTGCGCCATAGTTGATTGGGTCGGTTTTTTTGTCTCTGCCTGCGCCAAGAAGTTTTGCACTTTTTGCAACATCAAGTGCAACAAGCTTTTTAATGTAGCCATCTTTATCTGCTTTGATTTCTTTTTTGTTTTTTCCTAAAGCAAATAATGAATAATCATTGACTATATCCGTGTTTCCGCCTTGCGCTTTAACTAATTCAATAAATTTATTTAGCGCAGAGCCATCCTCGATTGCTTTTTTTGATTTTTCAATTCCTTCTTCATATGTTTTTGCAAGTTTGCAATTTAAAAGAGTTTTAGCTGAAATATCAAGAGTGATTTCGTATAAATCTTGTTCGTAATTTCCTTTTAAAAATTCAATACTTTCAATAACTTCCAATGAATTTCCAACATTTTTGCCTAATGGTTGTTCCATTGAGCTAATTACGACATCAATATTTCTGTTTAAAAGTTTTCCCGTTTTAACCATTAAATCTGCTAGTTCGCGTGCTTTTTCGGGCGTTTTTAAAAATGCGCCTGAGCCATATTTAACATCTAACACGATTGAAGTTGCACCAGAAGCAATTTTTTTAGATACAACTGAAGCACAGATTAATGATTTATTGTCTACCGTTGCTGTAACGTCGCGAAGTGCATAGATTTTGCCGTCTGCTGGTGTTAAATTTGGGCTTTGTCCAGAAATTGCAACTTTAATATCTTTTATTTGTTTGAAAAATTCTTCGTTTGTTAATTCAACTTTAAAATTTGGAATGCTTTCTAGTTTATCTATTGTGCCACCTGTGAAGCCTAATCCTCTACCAGATAATTTTGCCGTATAAACACCAAGAGTTGCTAAAATTGGGATTAAAACAAGAGTAACTTTGTCGCCAACGCCACCTGTTGAGTGTTTATCTGCAACATTTTCGCTGATAGATGAGAAATCTAAAATATCTCCAGAATTTACAAATGCTTCTGTTAAATATGCTGTTTCTTCATCTGTTAAACCTTGAAAGCAAACAGCCATAAGCCAAGCAGACATTTGATAATCTTCTATATTTCCATTGGTATAATTTTCAACCAAGAAATTAATCTCTTCTTTTGTATGTTCTTTTCCTTCTTTTTTCTTTTGGATTAAATCAACTGCTCTCATTTTATTTCCTTTTATTTGTGATATGGTTCGTTGTTTAAAATTTTATATGCTCGATAAATTTGTTCAATTAAGATTAAAACTGCTTCTTGGTGCAAAAAAGTTAACTTTGACATTGAGAATTTGAAATTTGATTTATTGCGAACATCAGGCTCTAAGCCATATGCTCCACCAATTAAAAACAATATTTCGTTATAATATCCGTCTTGTTCAATTGTTTGCAATTTACTTGCAAATTCTTCGCTCGAGAGTTGTTTGCCTTCAATTTCCATTGTGATTAAAAAGGCATTTTGTTTGTTTTTAATATATTCCTTGATTGAATTAACTTCAACAATTTCAACACGTCCTAAAAGGCGCTTTTGATATTCAAAAACGCCTTCTTTAAAATAACTTTCTTTTAATTTTCCTTCTAAAACAATTTTAATATTCAAAATTATGCCTTAGCTTCGCCTTCTGAATTTGTAAGTAATTCATAATTTAATTCGTTTTCATTATCTGCAATGATTGCCGCAACAACAGCGTCAGACGCAACGTTACAAACTGTTCTCATCATGTCTGTAAATCTTTCAATTGTGAATAGTAATGAGAAGCCTAAAACAAGTTGTTCAGGAGTTAAGCCAATGCCGTTTAAAACTAATGCGATTGTAATCAAGCCTGCTCCTGGGATACCCGCAGAAGTAGAAGATGCGATAATTGCAAGAGCTGCGATTTCAAAAATTAACAATGGAGTTAAAGTCACACCATACATTTGAGTTAAGAAAATAACCGCAATAACTTGCATTATAGCAGTACCGTCCATATTCAATGTTGCACCAAGTGGCAATACAAAAGAGCAAACTCTGTTTGAAATGCCTCGTTTTTCGCAACATGTAATTGTTAAAGGCAATGTTGCAGAAGATGAAGCTGTACCAAAAGCAACCATAATCGCTTCAGAAACTGCTTCAAGCAATCTGAAAACAGGAACTTTAGAAAATATTTTTAACATTAATGGATAAACTACAAAGAATTGAATTGCTAATGCAAGAGTGATTGCAAGAGCATATTTTGAAATGTTGCCAAAAATTGCAAGACCAAAGTTACCAACAGCAGTTGCTGTTAAAGCAAAAATACCAGGAGCAGCTAAATACATAATCCAATCAGTAACTTTCATTGTTGCAGCAAAAACACTTTCAAAGAAAGAAACCAAAGGTCTTGAGATTTCGCCAGCTTTAGTTAATGCAATTGCAAATATTGAAACAAAAATGATTACAGGAATCATTTTGCCTTCAGCCAAAGCTGTTACTGGGTTTTTAGGGATAATATCCATAAAAATTTGTGCAAGATTTTCTTTTTGATATTGAATTGCATCTGCAACAAAACCTTGTACATTATTGATTACATCTGGGTTTACAAGAGCTTTTGCGTTTAAACCAGGTTGAAGAACGATTGCAATTCCAGCTGCAATTGAAACAGCAGTAAGTGTGATAATACCGTAATATAAAAGCATTTTAGATCCAAATTTGGTTAATTGTTTTGAATCGCCAATGTTTGAAATACCGATAATAATCGCGCTTATTACAAGTGGTAAAACAACCATTTGGATAATATCAATAAAACCTTGAGCAACAAAATTTAAAACATTATATGCTTTAGGATATTGTTCGCTTGGGAAAAAACAGCCTATTAAGATACCTAATAATAGACCAATAAAGATATGTCCGTTTCTTTTAATTCCTAACAAAAGTGCAATAATTACTTGCATGTGTAAACCCATGGGTACTTGTCCTCATAATACTATTTTGTCTTATTTTACAATGTTTTTTATAAAATTGCAAAAAATTCGAACAAAAAACCGATTTTAAAATTTATAAAAAAGCTATCATATTAATATGAGTGATGAAAATAAAGCAAAAAACTTCTTGGGGATTATGTTTGAATGTTGTAATGTCTATGGAAGAATATATAAAAACAAAGAAGGCACCTTTTATCAGGGGCGCTGTCCAAGATGTATGCGCGAGATTAAAATTCGCGTTGGCGAAGGCGGCACAAGTCAAAGATTTTTTAAAGCATATTAAAAGCGAGGTTTCCCTCGCTTTTTCATTAACCGCTAAATGTTTTGAAAACTGAATCTATTGTTTCTTCAATTACTTTTGAAATTGATTCCATTTCTGTTGATAGCGCTTTTTGTTCGGTATCAAGTTGGTTTAATTGCAACTCTAAGCTTCTATCTTGTTCTTGGATTTCTTTTGTCTTTTTATTGATTTTTTCAACTTCGCGTTCGTAAACCATTTTGTCATAATTATATTGGTTCATTGCGTCTTGATATGCTAATTGGTCGTCTTCTTTTGTTGTTGTAATTGAATATGTATTTCCAACTAAATCTAAATCATCTTCACAACTTAAAATTTGAATTGTAGATAATCTTCCATTTGATTCTTGTGTTATCGCTGCGATTGCATTTACTGTTTTTTGGTCAGTATATTCGCCTTGATAATCAAATGCGTAATCGCCATAATACATATTTTTGCCATCAACAACTTCAAAATCTGTGCAATCTAGGTCATCTTTAGATGTATAATAATTTATTCCGTTTTTAGAATACATATAATATGTGCCAGTTGTGTTTTCGCCCATAATTGTTGGTAAACCAGGATATTTTTCATAATCGCCTGTGATTTCAGTGATTGTAGAAAGTTCTGGATTTGTTCTATCAAATACAAAGTTATCTGTACCAAATGCGAAGCTTAAATATGAATAGTTATCTCCATTTTTGCGCATTTCTATAACGCTATCTTTTTGAGTTATGGTTCTTGGAGTTGCAATTTTTTCGTCACACATTAACGAAACATTGTAATAACCTTCATATTCACCTTCATTAATTCTTGTGAAAGTATCAATTCGATAGTCATTGTATGTGTTGTCAACTTGATAAACCGTTTTTGTATAATCATTTACAGAAGGCGGAGTTGGTACTTCAAGACGTGAGTACTTGTCATATAACCCCATAACTTCGTTAGATAATGCGGTTCTTGCCTGATTGATTTGTTGACCTTGATATTCAACGTTTGTTTTCCTCGCAGTTAAACCAAGAAAGCGAGCTTGACTTGCTGCTAATCCCATATTGTCACCTTTTCCTTAATATCCACAGTGACATATACGACATTATGATTATAATACTTTAGGATTAATAAAAGTTTTGTTACATTTGTTAACATTTTGATAAAACCACGCTATAATAATATATGTTTATTTAATGTTTTTAAAAGGAAAGTCAAATTGAATAATCTTAAATTTATTGACATACATACCCATGGTGCATTTGGTGTTGATTTTAATTTTGCAAATTATGATGAAATTAAATTTCTTTTAAAAAAGATGTATGAAAAAAATATCAAAGCAATTTGCCCAACTCTTGTTGGGGAAAGCAGTCAAAATATTCAAAAACAGCTTGAAATTTTTAAAAAAATAAAAAATGAGCAATTTGAAAAAAAGGAAAATGAAGCTTTTTTAATTGGTGTTCATTTAGAAGGAACGTTTTTAAGTCCGAATAAATCAGGTATTCAAGATAAAAACAATTTTTTAAAACCAACAGTTGAAAACTTTAAAACGCTTGTTGGTGTTTATGAAGATATTATTAAAATAGTTACAATAGCATCTGAAGAAGATATTGATTTAATTAAATATTTAAATGAAAAAAATATTATTACCCAAACAGGACACACAACTAGCGAAAAAATTGGTGATTGTGTTGGAATTACACATCTATTTAATGCAATGCCTCAAATTCACCACAGAAACCCATCAGTTGCACTTGAAGCATTAGTTAATGATGAAATATATTGTGAAATTATCGCCGATTTAAAACATCTATCACTTGATATGATTAAATTAGTTTTAAAAACAAAACCAAAAGATAAAATCCTTTTAATCTCTGATAGTTTACCTGTTGCTTCGTTTGATAGGGAAATTATTTTTTGTAATAAAAAAATTAAACCCAATGGCAAAGACGAAAATGGAACTTTAGCAGGTTCATCTATGACTCTAGATGAAATTTGTGCTCAATTAATTGAAAAAGAAATTTTATCTGAAGATGAAGTTTTAAATATGGCATATCATAATCAAATTAAATATTTAAAATTGTCTAATGCCGAAATTGATATTTTAAATAGTTAAAAAATATGCTAAACTAATTATTAAAATACAGAGGAAATAATGAATAAAAAAGTAATATTAACAACATCAATTTTTGTTTTGGCAATTTTTTTTAATGGATTATTTGATAAAGCCTTGAGTCAAAATGCAGCTCAAGCGCCAAAAACTCAAGCGCAAAGTGTTAAAAAAGTTGCCCCAATTAATACAACATCACTAAGCATAGTTAATAACCCAGCTAAATATTTAAATAAAACAGTGAAAATTCAAGCCACTTTTGATAAATTTTCAACTCTTGGTTTGGACTATAAAAAAGCGTTGCGCGAATCAAAGGACTATATCGGCATTTTAATACAAAGAGATGACGTATTAGACCACAATATTCCATTATCTGAAATGAAATTATTCATGAAAAAAGATTTGGCTGAAAAGCACATTGATCTTGATTCGGGCGATAGAATTGAAATTGTAGCAAAAGAGTTTTCTGTTGCTTTAAACGACCCTTGGCTTGATATAATTTCAATTAATGTTATTAAAAAAGCAAAAAAAGAAGACAATAAATAAACTTAACTTGTTAATAGAATAGTTGACGGATTAGAAAATGAGCAATAACGATAAATTTTTAACAATTCATGGACATTTTTATCAGCCGCCGCGCGAAAACCCTTGGATAGAAGAAATCGAAATTCAAGAAAGCGCAACTCCTCATCATGATTGGAATGAGAAAATTTCTTGGCAATGTTATAGTCCAAATGGCGCGTCTAGAATTGTTGACGGCAAAAATTCTATTATCGAAATTTCAAATAATTATCAATACATGAGCTTTAATTTTGGACCAACGCTTTTGAGTTGGCTAGAGGTGAACGACCCTGAAGCTTATAGAAGAATTTTAGAAGCAGATAAAAAATCCATTGAAATGTATGGCGGGCATGGTTGCGCAATAGCGCAGGTTTATAACCATATTATTATGCCATTAGCAAATCAAAATGATAAAATTACTCAAGTTATTTGGGGATTGAAAGACTTTCAAAAAAGATTTGGCAGAAACTCTGAAGGCATTTGGCTTGCAGAAACTGCGGTTGACGCACAAACGCTTGAAGTTTTGATTGATTGCGGAGTTAAATATACGATTTTATCGCCACATCAAGCAAAATGTATTAATAAAATTGGCGAAAACTCTTGGCAAGATGTGAGCTGGGGTTCAATTGACCCATCAAGAGCATATAGATATTTTGTTGAAGGAACAGATAAACAAAAATATATCGATTTATTTTTCTATGATGGTTCGATTTCTAAATCTGTTGCTTTTGATAATTTATTACAAGATGGGGCTAAATTTTCTTATCGCTTGAATGATGGTTTTGTTGGTTCAAGAAATCACCCACAATTAGTTAACATTGCAACAGATGGCGAAAGCTATGGACACCACACAAAATTTGGCGATATGGCATTGTCATATGTTTTGAGAGTTGGTGCAAAAAATCTTGGCTTTGAAATTACAAACTATGGTGAATTTAGAGAAAAATTCCCACCAGAATACGAAGTAGATATTAAACCCGTGTCTGCTTGGAGTTGTAGTCACGGCGTTGGCAGATGGATGGAAGATTGCGGTTGCTCAACAGGTGCGCAAGCTTTTTGGAATCAAAAGTGGAGAAAGCCATTGCGTCAAGCATTTGACTATTTAAGAGATGAGCTTGTTAAACTTTGTTCTATTCATGGTAGCAAATATTTTAGCGATTTTTGGGAAGCAAGAAATAATTATATTGACGTTATTTTAGACAGAAGTCATAAATCTGTTGAAAAGTTTTTCAAAGAAAATGCCAAAAAGAATTTAACACATCAAGACAAAGTCAAAGCGATTAAACTTCTTGAAATTCAACGTTTTGCGCAATTGATGTATACTAGTTGCGGTTGGTTTTTTGCGGATATTTCCGGTATTGAAACCGTTCAAATTATGAAATACGCATATCGCGCAATGCAATTGGCTTCTGAGTTTTCAAAGACAAGCTATGAAAAAACTTTCCTTTCAATTTTACAAAAGGCAAAAAGCAATATTGTTGAATTTGGAAACGGAAAAGATATCTTTAATCGTTGGGTAAAACCTTCTGCTGTCGGCGTTAAAGAGATTTCTGCACAATGTGCAATTGAGATGACCTTTAATGATGAAGAAAAGCAAAGTGCAAAAAATCAAAAACTATATTGCTACAATATCAAACAAAATCACTATAAAAAATATGAAAACTTAAATAATACTTTAAGTTTTGGTCGACTTGAAATCGTATCAGATATCACTTTGGAAGAAACTGATATGAATTTTGTGATGTTGCAAACATCAAACTATGATTTTTATTGTGCAACAAAAGAGTTTACTTCAATTGATGATTACAATTTAGAGCGAAAAGAAATTTTAAATTCTTTCAAAAAGGGCAATATTGTTGATACCCTGCAAGCAATAGAGCTTTATTTTGGTTCAAAATTCTATTCTTTAAAAGACATTCCAATCGATAAAAGAAAAAATATTTTGAAAAATTTGATTATTTCAAAAATGAACAAAGTTTCTGATACATATAAAGACTTATATGACAGCTTGCTTGTGCCAATTTCGTATTTAAACGAGCTTGGTATGGATATTCCAGAGGGATTTAGGGTTTGTGCTAAATATACTCTTTTATCAGATTTAGATGAATTGTTGGAAAAAAATAAAACATTTGATGACAAACAAATTGTTAAACGTTTGCTTGAAATCAAAAACTTGGCAGATAAATTTAACATTAAATTAAACGCCTCAAAAGCGCCAATGATTTTGTCTTCAAGACTATTGGAATTAATTTCAAATTTAAAAGCAAATGTCACAACAAAAAACGCACAAGAGCTTTTAAATTTCTTTGATGTTATGGAAAAATTAGATATAGATATTCAAATCGCAACCGCGCAAAATGTTTATTATGAAATGTTTTGTGATGATTTTGAAGCGTTTTATGAAAAAATATCTAAAGATGAAAAACTTGAAACTCGCCCAATCTTTTTAATGTTGTTAAATATTGGTCGCAAGTTAAATATCAATATGGATTTTTATCAGCAAAAAATTGATAGTTTAACAGGAAAAGTCTAAAAAAAAGGGAGCAAGTGCCCCCACTAAACACAAAAATAATATGAAAATCTTTTAATACAGCTTGCTGTATTATTTTTTTGTCTAATACTTTAATTTTTTCCTTATTTTATATAGTAGTTCATTAATATTATACTATACAATATTAAATTTTGCATTAAAAAATAATGTGCAATGCTATTATTTTTTTGATTGTTATAATGCAAAATTAAATAAATAATTTAACTGGAGTTTTGAGCATGAACGATCTTAAAAAACAATTGGGTCAAAAGATTAAACTAGTCAGAAAATCAAAAAACATGACGCAAGAACAGTTGGCCGAAATTGTTGATATCGGTGTCCCAAACATTAGCTATATTGAAAACGGTAAATTTGCACCTTCTATTGATACTTTGCAAAAAATTGCAAATGCTTTGAAAGTTGAACCATATGAACTCTATAAATTTACTGACATTAAATCAACAGAAGAGATTAAAGATGAGCTTTTTAAAGCCCTTGAAGCAGATTCAAAATTGTTAAGAATAGTTTACCAAATTTTCTTGGCGCTAAGGTTTCATATATAGCAAAAACGCGAGGTTGTAAGGGAAATATCCTTTTATAATATGATTATTTTTACAAAATGTTAAATTAGATAACATTTAATGTTATAATTTAATGGGGATGTGGAATTTTACCCCAATAGGGTTTATTAGACACATTTAAACACATAAGGACATGTTAATTAGTTAAGTTGAAAAGGATTTTGTAAATGTCAGCTACTATTACAGGGGTCGGTTCCGGTTTCGATATCGATAGCTGGGTCTCACAGCTGGTAAGCGCCAAAGAAAATTCAATATTGGCACCTTTGGAAACAAAGTTGTCTACTTTGGAAAGCAAAAATTCTGCTGTAAACGCTCTGAAAACAAAATATAGCACTTTACAAAGTGCCCTTCAAACTTTTACAAAAACAATTTATAATTCATCAACTGACATGTGGTCAAATACGTTGATTAATTCTTCAAATTCAGCGTATGCAACGGCTACTTCGACAGGCGCAGTTAATGCTAAAAATGTTAATTTAAGAATTCAACAAATTGCTACTTCAACCGTTGCAAAAAGTGTTGAGAGCTTGGGTATTGTTAATTCAACCAATGTTCAAAATGCAAAATTTGTGAATTTAGCAAACGGACAAGCAAAAGCTGGTTCTTTTACAATGTTTTTAGACGGTAAAGAATATGCGATTGATATCGGTGAAAACGATACAATTAAACAAATAATTGATAGAATTTCCGAAGTTACAGATAAGCTTGTTCAAGCAAACATAGATGAAAATGGCAATTTAAAAATTTCCGCTTATAAAAAAGTTGGAAATTGGATGAATACAACATACGAGGTGGATACTTCCGCTGAGCTTGTTTTGGGTTCAAGTGGAGATACCTCAAACTTTGCTGCTGCGCTTAAATTGCATGATAAAACAGGAACATATCAATATTCAAGCGCATATCCAATTTCTCTAGTTAATACTGATAAATCAATCACATCAGCTGAATCTGGTTTAGATGGTGTTGAATTTAAAAATTCTTGGGGTCAAAGTGCCAATAGTGGCACAATTACAATTAATGGTGTCGATTTTGAAATTGATGACAAAACAACAATCAACAATCTAATTTCAAGAATTAACGGAAACTCTGAAGCAAATGTTAATGCTTCATATGACTCTTTGACAAATAAATTCATCTTAACTTCTACTCAAACTGGCGAAAACAATATCAGTTTGTCTGAAAAAAATACAAATTTCTTGCAAGTTCTTGGTTTGATGGAATCAAGCGGATATAATTCTGAAAAAATTGCAGAAGGCTCTCAAACTTTGGGACAAAACGCAATTGCATATATTAATGGCAACAAAGTGATTTCTACCTCAAACACAATCACTGGTGAATCTTCTGGTATTTCCAATCTTTCAATCACAATTAAAAAACCGACAAGTGAATATTCTGGAAATTCTGAAGATGACAGAGAAATTAATCTTGATATCGAAAGAGACCACACAAAAGTCAAAGAAGCATTGAATTCTTTTGTAACTGCGTATAATGACGTTATTACAACTACAAAATCATATGGCTCTTCAACTGGCGCAATTGGAAACGATTCATCTTTAAATTCAATCTTGAGCCAAATTCGCCAAATCACAACAACTTTGTCTGATGACAATGGTGGCATGTATTCAATGTTATCTCAAATTGGGATTTCAACATCTTCGGCTGATATTACAAAATTATCTATTGATGAGAAAAAGTTAGACGAAGCTTTGTCTAAAAATCTTGATTCTGTAAAAACATTGTTATCTGATGGTTTAACTTCAGAAGCCAATAACGGCTTGTTTGATACGCTTTTGTCAAACGTAACAAACATTTTAAACACAGAAAATGGTTATTTTGCAAATAAAACAAATTCATTAAACGACCAAATTAAAAGCATGAACAATCGTATTGAGCGCGCAAATACTCGTTTGGTAAATTACGAATCTAGATTATTGTTGCAATTCAACAGAATGGACCAAACAATATCTTCGCTAAATAGCCAATTGTCTACTTTTACATCATACTTCAGCTAATTTTCCTGCTAATTGACCGCAAGCTGCGTCGATATCTGCTCCGCGCTCTAGTCTTATTGTGACTTTTTTGCCAGAAGCCTCAAGAAGATATTTAAATTTAAGCATGTCTTTTTTGTTTGGTTTTTTAAAGCCATTTTCATCATTAACAGGATTATATGGGATTAAATTGATGTTACATTTGATATCTGACAACAAATTAATCAATTCTATTGCACAGTCTTTTGTATCGTTTAATCCGCCAATTAAAATATATTCAATTGTGACTCTGTCTTTTGTTTCGTCGTTAAAGGCTTTTAGAGCTTTTTTAAGGTCATCAATATGATATTTTTTTTCAATTGGCATAATTTGCTCTCTGATTTTGTGATTTGGCGCATGTAAAGATATTGCAAGCGTTGGAATTAAATCAGATTTTGCCAATTTATATATTTTTGGAATAATTCCGCAAGTAGATAGGGTCATTCTGCGAATTGAAATTTGAAGGTTTTTGTTAATTAATTCAATTGCTTTTTTGATATTTTCAAAATTGTCCAAGGGTTCACCTTGTCCCATAAAGACAACATTTGTGATTTTTAAATCGGTGTCCATTTGCGCTAATAAAATTTGAGAAACGATTTCATTGGCTTCTAAGTTTCTTTTAAAACCATTTTTGCCTGTTGCGCAAAATTTGCAACCCATTTTGCAGCCAACTTGGCAAGAAACACACATTGAAAGGTTTGAGCGGTTATCAAAGCGCATTAAAACAGTTTCTGCGCAAAGCCCATCTTTAAATTCAATTAAATATTTAATTGTGCCATCAGATGAAATTTGGCGAGTTTTGATTTTGCAGTCTAAAATTTGACAGTTTTGGTTTAAAAATTCGCGAAATTCTTTTTTAACATCCGTCATATCATCAAAACAAGTTGCGTTTTTTGCCCAAATCCAAGAAAAAATTTGATTTGCTCTAAATTTTTTCTCGCCTTGTTCAACAATATAGTTCTCAAGTTCTTTTTGTGAAAATTTTGTTAATGTGATTTTTTCCATAAATCAATCATAACATAAAAAAAACGGCTAATTTGTGAACAAATTAAGCCGTGATGGATAGAATTAGTATTACGGAGTTTATAGAGGAGTTTACATCATATTTAATGAGCGTAAATTTTTTATATTGCTAGTTTTTATTTGTCATGTCAAATTATTTTACAAATGTTTACAAAAAATAGAAAAGCTTGCGCTGCAAGGGCTTTTTAAACAATTAAAAAATATTTTTTAAAGTATTTGACTTTTTTATGTACATATGTACATAATATTGTCATGGAAAACAAATTAACTCAAAAACAAAAAGATGTTTTTAACCGTTTAAAAGATACCTATCAAAATCGTGCTTTGCCAAGCTATGAAAAGCTGAAAAGCGAGCTTGAGTTCAAGTCTAAAAATTCAATAAAACAATATTTTGAAATTTTTAAAAAACACGATTTGATTATAGAAGAAGATAATAATTTTTATATTAATCCTAATCTTTTTGGTGCAAAATTGATGTCTTCTTATGTTAGAGCAGGTTTTGCGGGGATAATGGACGATAAAATTGAAAAAAGAATTTCGCTTGATGAAATGCTTAATATAAATTCGCCTTCAACCTTTGTTTTCAAGGTTTCTGGAGATTCTATGACAGATATCGGCATATTTGATGGCGATTATGTAATTATTAAAAAAACAACCCAAGCGCATGATGGCGACACGGTTTTGGCAATGATTGACAATGAATTTACTCTAAAAACCTATAAAAAAGATAAAACAGGGGTATATTTAAAGCCGCAAAACCCAAATTATCCGATTTTGCGCCCGAAAAAGAGCTTGTCGCTTTTTGGTGTTGCAATTGGAATTACAAGGAAAATGTGATATGAAAAAAGTTATTGCGCTTGTTGATTGTAATAATTTTTTTGTCGCTTGCGAAAGACTCTATCGCCCAGAGCTTGTTGGCAAGGCGGTTTGTGTTTTGTCAAATAATGATGGGTGCGTTGTTTCGCGCTCAAATGAGGCAAAAAGGCTTGGGGTACAAATGGGTGCGCCATATTTCATGATAAAAAATCAGTTTAAAAATGTTATATTTTTATCTGGAAATTTGCCTTTATATTGTGAGATTTCATTGCGCGTTATGCAAAAATTAAAAGATTTCACTCCAGATGTTGAGATTTATTCAATTGATGAGGCATTTTTAGATTTGACAGGCCTAAGAAAGACGTTTAACTGTTCTTATGAAGAGATTGTCAAAAAAATCGTCATTGAAATTAAAGAAGAAACGGGGATTGATGTTTCTGTTGGGCTTTCGTATTCAAAAGTTTTGGCAAAATTAGCAAGCGACAAGGCAAAAAATATCCAAAAAAGCCAAAAAAGAGATGATGTTGAATCAAGAGTTTATAAGATTGGATATAGGCAAATCCAAAAAGAATTAAAAGAAACGCTCATAAGTGATATTTGGGGAGTTGGAAAAAATACAACAGCATTATTAAAAAAACATTTAATTCAAACCGCCCATGACTTTGTTTCGCAAGATGATATTTGGCTTAAAAAGAATTTAGGAAAAATCGGGGTTGATTTAAAACAAGAGCTTTTGGGTAATTCTATTAATCCTGTGAACAGTAAAGATGTTTTGCCAAAGTCCATTTCAAGAAGCGAAAGCTTTAAAGAATTTCAAACAGATAAAAATTATATTCAAGAAGAGCTAAATTCACACGTGCACAAGGTTTGCAAGAAATTAAGAAGTTTAGATTTAAACACTAGCTGCGTGGAAATATTTTTAAGAACAAAAGATTTTCAAGTCTTTTCGCAAAAGGTAAATCTCGTATCGCCTACTAATGTTGAATTTGAACTTTTTGATTATTGTAAAAAAATTTTAGATGAAATGTTTCAACAAGGTGTCGTCTATCGTTCTGTTGGCTTTTGCGCAATGAAATTAACTTCGTCAAAAACAAAACAAATTTCATTATTTGAGCCAAAAGATAAAGAAAACAAACAAAATCTTTCTCTTTCTTGGGATAAATTAGAAGAGAAATTCGGAAAAGGAATTGTCAAGTTAGGCAAGCTTTAAGCTTCTTTCATTGCGTCAGCTAAGCGCTTAATACCTTCTTTGATTGTTTCACTGTCTGCATTTGTATAGTTTAATCTTAATGTAGTTGTGTCTTCAACATTGACATAAAATGGATTTCCAGGAACAAAAGCAACTTGTTTTGCAATTGCTTTATCAAACAATTTCAATGAAGATTTACCTTCGCCTAAATCAACCCAAGTGAACATACCGCCTTTTGGAATGGTAAATTTAACATCAGTTGGGAAATAATCCTTCATTGCTTGAACCATTGTTTCGGCTTGAGATTTGTATAATTTTTTAATTTTTTCAATATGTTTATCAAGGTCATTGTTTTCTAGGTAATCTGCGATTAAATATTGAGAAAAAATGCTTGAATGTAAGTCAGAAGCTTGTTTTGCTGTTTCAAGTTCTCTAATAATTTCTTTAGATGCAATAGCGTAGCCAAGGCGCATGCCTGGAGTTACGATTTTTGAAAAAGAGCCAAGGTAGATGTTTTTTTCGCTTCCTTGTCCAATATATGGCAAACGTTTTTCGTCAGAAAATCTTAATTCACCATATGGGTCGTCTTGAATTAAAATCATATCTTCATCTTTAATAATTTCAAAAACATCTTTTCTGTTTTGCTCTGAATATGTTAAACCAGTTGGGTTTTGGAAGTTTGGAATTAAATATGCAACTTTTGGTTTTTTTAGCGCGACTGTTTTTTTAAGTTCTTCAATGTCTAATCCGTCGTCGTTTAATTGTGTTTGAATAAAATTAGCACCATACATTGTGAAAGCTTGTAAAAGTCCAAGATAAGAAGGTTTTTCAACCATGACGCAATCGCCTTCGTTGACAAAAACTTTGCCAATCAAATCTTGGGCTTGTTGCGAACCTGTTGTAATGATTACATTTTCAATAGATAAATTCATGCCAAAGTTTTTGTTATATCTTTGAACAATATATTCCCTAAGACTTTCAAGCCCGATTGTTGTTGAATATTGATAGATTTTTGCACCAAAATTGTTTGCAATCCTTTCCATTGAGATTTTTAATTCTTCTTGCGGGAAAGAAATTGGGTTTGGCAAACCACCCGCAAAAGAGATAATTTCGGGTTTTTGTGTAACTTTTAAAATTTCTCTAATGAAAGATGATGGTGTGCGTTTAATTCGTTCTGATAAATATTTTTCAAACATGGCTAATCCTTAACTTCGACATTGCTTGTTTATTATAGCAAATTTTTCGATTTGTAACAAAATAAATTAAAAGCATATAATTTTTTTTGATACAAATTTGCATTATTTATTTTTAAATAGTAAAATTTTAATATAGATTAGTATATACATTGGTAGCAAAGTTGCAAGCTAAATTAAAAGATTATATCGATATAATACAAAAAGTTGCAAGGGTAGAATATAAAAGAATTCCCTCTCACATGCTCGATTGCGAAGAGCTTGTTTCAATTGGGATAATTGCACTTCAGGCTTTGTTTAAAAATAAAACCGAAGAACAATTGCAAAACTACAATTCTTCATATATTGCAACGGCTGTCCGTTGGGCGATTAGAAACGAATTAAGAAATCGCTATAAATGGTATACTTTGAAACACAAAAGCGAAGACTCTGAAGAAGATGTACAATATTCAGATAATCAATCGTCACTTGATGTTTCGCCTACAAAAATTAGAGAAGCAGTTTACGAAACAATTTTATCTATTGATTCAATTATGTCTGCTAGCTCTGATAACGATTCCCCATTTGATTTTATTAAAGATACTTCTGCAACACCAGATGAAAAAGCAGAAATTACAGAATTAAGCAAATTAATTAAAGAGGCAATTGCAAAATTACCTCAAAAGGATAGAACAATTGTAGAATACAGATTTTACCGAAATTTGCAAGTTAAACAAATTGCGCAAATGGTCGGCTTGTCAAGCTCTCGAATAACCAGAATTGTACAAGCGTCGCTAAATCAGGTAAGAGAATATCTGCAAAAAAGAGGCTTAAATAGTTATTAAACCCACATAGGAGAGGAACATGTTGTTGGAAAAATCTAAATTGTTTAGCGCATCATATAAACAAACAATTAAAGAAGCATTAGACGCACTAGGAAAGAAAAATCTTGCTTTAATTTTGCAAGGTGTTAGCTTCCCTGCTAATGATAATGAAAATACAGGCTTTGGTACATATAATTCAGACAAAGCTAAAGAACTTTTTGAATATATTAAAGGGATTTTCACAACTCTACAACTTGGACCAGCAGGTAAAACAAAATTATCTGATTCTTCTCCATATACAGGTACTGTTTTTTCAAAAAATCCTTTGTTTATCAATCTGAAGGATTTAACAACAGAAAAATGGGATAAAATTTTATCTCAAAAAACTTTAGATAAAATTATCGAATTTAACCCTAAAAAAGCTGAAAACAGAGCTGCATATATCTATGCAAATGAAAACCTAGAGCTTGCGGCAAATGAATTTTATAAAAATTTCAAAAAAAATGCTTCAAAAGGCTTGAAAAAAGAATTTGAAACATTTAAGAAGGAAAATGCTTTTTGGCTAGATAAAGACGCTTTATATGAAGCATTGTCTATTGAAAACAATTCTGATTATTGGCCTCAATGGCAAGATGAATTAGACAGAACTCTTTTCTGTACAAAAGATGAAAAAGCAGCTAAAAAAAGAATTGAAAAAATTGAAAAGAAATATCAAGATACAATTGAAAAATATAAACTTGAGCAATTTATCGTTCAAAAACAAAGTGATGAAACACTTGAATATTGCAAAAAAATCGGCTTAAAATTAATCGCTGACCGTCAAGTTGCTTTTTCTGACAGAGATAACTGGGCATATCAATCATTGTTCTTGGATGGTTGGTGCTTGGGTTGTCCTCCGGATTATTTCTCTGAAGATGGTCAAGCTTGGGGTTTTTCTGTTCTTGATCCTGAAAAATTGTTTAACAAAGACGGTTCTTTAGGCGAAGCTGGTATCTTGCTTAAAAAGCTATATACAAAAATGTTTAAAGAAAACCCAGGTGGTGTTCGAATTGACCATACAGTTGGTTTGATTGACCCATGGGTATATAAAAAAGGTTGTTTACCTAAGGTTGAAGAAGGTGCTGGAAGATTATATTCATCTCCAAATCACCCTGAACTTGCAAAATATTCAATTGCAAAAGAAGAAAATATCAATAAAACTCCAATTGATGGCAAATTTGTTACTCCAGATGATGAAAAATGGATTAACAATTTATCAGACGAGCAAGTGGCTTTATATGGCAGAATGATTGAAAAAATCGTTATTGCGTCAGCTCAAGAATGCGGATTAGATAAAAATTCAATTGTCGCTGAAGACCTTGGAACATTGACATATCCTGTAATGCAAGTTATGAAAAAATATGAACTTCAAGGCATGAAATTGGTACAATTTGTTGTGGCAGAAGAATCTGATCACCCATATAGATGTAAAAACATTACTCCAAATTCTTGGACAATGGTTGGCACACACGATAATGAACCAATTAGAATGTGGGCTTCTAAGCTTGTAAATACTGAAGAAGCAAATCCATATATTAGAAATTTAATTGAAGATTTATGTGCAGAATTTGGCAACAAAGACGAAATTTGGCACAGAATGTACACAGATGAAAAATTCTTCGGATTTATGAAGCTTGTTGAATGTTTTGCGTCAAAATCTGAAAACGTTCAAATTTTCTTCACAGACTTCTTTGGAATTAACGAAGTTTATAATGTCCCAGGAACATCTGGCGATCCAAACTGGACATTAAGATTGCCAAACAATTTTGAAGAGTTTTATAAAGAAAAATTACAAACAGGTGAGGCTCTAAACTTGCCTTTGGCAATGATTTATGCTATGAAAGCTAGAGGATGGGAATTTTACAAAAACCATCAAGAATTATTAGAAAAGCTAGAACAGTTAGTAAATGAAAAATAATCTTAAAAGAATAATTTTTATATTGTGTATGATTATGTTCACCACCCTTGGTGTGTGGGCATTTTCATTTCGCAATATGACATTAGATTTTGTGCATATCACAGATACACATATCACCCAAAAAGCAAGCACATCATATAAAGCACTTTCACATTCAAGCGAATTGTTGGCTGACGCAGTTAAACAAATTAATAAAATTCAAGGGCTTGATTTTGTTATGTTTACAGGTGATATGGTTGATACAGCAACGCAAGAAAACTATTTGGAATTTTATAAAACAATTTCAAAATTAGAATATCCTTCCTTAAATGCTTTTGGAAATCATGATTTTTATGGAATGGACAAAAAAACGGCGCTTGAAACAGTTAAAAAATATAATTTAAATTATGTTTTTGACAATACGTATTATGCGTTTAGCCCAAAAACAGATTACAGAATTATCGTGCTTGACGCAACAAATGGTGAAAATACAGCAAATGGCAAATTGAGCGACGAGCAACTTAGATTTTTAGATGATGAATTAAATCAAAATCAAGATAAAGTTGTTTTAATTGCAATGCACCATCCAAGTGTCGAACCGTTTGTTTCATATGACCACTCAATTTTAAATGCAAATGAAATTAATGAAATTTTAGTTAAATATACAAATCCAATCGTTGTAATTTCAGGTCACTATCATGCGACAAAAATTCGCACAATTGGCAACTTGGTTTTTGTTTCAACGCCATCAATGGTAACTTACCCAATGGCTTTTCGCCATATCAAAATAACAAATTATAAAGACAGAGTTCATTATAACTTTGAATTAATTGAAACAAATTTAAAAGATATCCAAGAAGAAAATAAACAAAGTGTGATTTCATACGCTGCATTGGCTGGAATGCCAAAAGATAGAACTGTTTCATACATCTACAACAAAAATAAATCAAAAAGCGTTCGCTATAAAAGAAATAAAATCAAAAACGCGATTGCGCCATCAAAAACTAACAAAAGAGAAGTTAAAAAGCTATCAAAACCTGTAAAAATTAAAGAGAAAAAAATAAAAGAAAAGAAAAAACAAGAAGTTTAAGAAGAGTTAGATGAGCAAAACTACTGATTTCACAGTTAAATTTAGAGGAACAAGAGGTTCTTACCCAACAGCGAAGCTTGGGTTTTTGAAGTATGGTGGAAATACAGCTTGTGTTGAAGTTCGCTTGGGTAGTCAACTGGTAATACTAGACGCTGGTACTGGAATTATTGATATTGGTTTAGATGAGGTTAAAAATTCAATTTTATCTCTTGAAAAAAAGCCACACCAAGCAACAATTTTTTTAAGCCATATTCACCAAGACCATATTCAAGGCTTACAGTTTTATAAACCTTTGTTTTCTGCAAACTCAACAATTAACCTTTTCGGATTAAATTCTAACGAAGAAAACTTAAAAGATACCTTAAAAACAATTCTTTTTGACAAAGTTTTCCCACTTGGATTAGATGAAATTAGAAGTAATTTTAATATTAACAATTTTTCTCAAAATGACGTAATCGTCATTTCGCAAGATGGAACAGTTAAAAAATATGACATTGTTAAAGATGACATTAAATTATTAGAAGATGACATTAAAATCAGCTCATATAAAACAACTGCGCACCCAAAAAACGGCTGTTTGTGTATCAAAATTGAATATAAGGAAAAAAGTTTAGTATATGCGACAGATAAAGAAAGTTATGTTGGCGCAGATAAGAAATTTATTCAATTCACTCATAATTGCGATTGTTTAATACATGATGCGCAATATACATATCAAGACTATATCGACCCAATTCAGCCAAAACAAGGCTTTGGACATTCAACCTTTGAAATGGCAATTGAAACAGCGCAACTGGCAAAAGCCAAAAAGCTTTTCTTTTTCCACTATGACCCAGATTACAATGATAACAAGCTTGGAATTTTAGAAAATGAATTTTGTAAAAATCAAAACATATTTTTTGCAAAAGAAAACGAAAGTTTTTGTTTATAGCTTTTTTGTTTTGCTCTTGTCTTTTTCCTTTGCAATGCCTTCAATTCGCGGGCTAGACGCATATGAATGGAATAAAATTGACGCGAGTAAAAATGCAAGATTGCATTCAAATATGGGTAATATCTTTTTTGACGAAAAAAATTACCAAGCCGCGATTAAAGAATATGAGATTGCATATAATTTGACGGCAGATAAAGCGCAAAGTAGCGTATATCTTTATAATATTGCAAGATGTTTTATGACTTTAAATCAATATCAATTAGCAAAAAATGCGATATTAGGCGCAATCAAAAAAGATTGCATGAACATAACCTACTATAATGCTTTAGCTGATTGCATTATAAAATTAAATCAGCAGGATATCGAAATTGAAAAATATTTAAAAGAATACAAAAATCCATATAATCGCATAATTGTCGGTTTAATTTTGCAAAAAATTGGTAAAAAACAAGAAGCGAAATTCATTTTTGATGAATTTGTAAATAAATATCCTGATATGATAATTACAGATGACGTAAAAATGATTTTAAATCAGATTTAATATAAATTCATATTAAATTACAAGAAAGCGCTTTGATGTTAAAATTTTAATATGAAATACGTTCCATTACATGTCCATACGGAATATTCCCTTCTAGACGGGGCGATTAGAATTCCTGAATATTATAAATATGCAGCCCAAAACGACATGCCAGCTATTGCTATCACAGACCATGGTGTGATGTATGGTTGCGCGGATATGTTTATTGCAAAAAATGAAATGCTTTCTCATATGCTATCTGAAGAAGAGCAAGAGTTTAAAGCAAAAATCAAAGCCGTTAAACCAATTGTCGGTTGCGAGTTTTATATTTGTGATGGAGACGTTATTGAAGACCGTTCTAAAAAGCCAATGTATCACCTTGTTTTGTTGGCAAAAAATCAAAACGGATATCACAATCTATGTAAATTAGATTCTTTAGCGACAACAAAAGGCTATTATTATCGTCCTCGTATTAATCATGAGATGTTAGAGCAATATAAAGACGATTTAATCTGTCTTTCTGCTTGTATTCAAGGTGAAGTCGCAAGATTTTATCTAGATGGAAACGAAGAAGAAGCGGTTAAACGCGCGAAATATTATAAAAATTTGTTTGGTGAAGATTATTATATTGAGCTTCAAGACCACGGTTTGATTGAGCAAAAAAATTCAAATCCATTTTTAATGAAAGTTGCAAAAGAATTAGATATCAAACCGCTAATTACAAACGACTCGCATTATTTGCGCGCGCAAGACGCAGCTTGGCATGATACGCTGCTTTGCGAACAAACAAAATCTTCAAAATCTAATCCAAATCGTTTCAAATTTTCTGTTAACGAGTTTTATGTTAAAACCGTTGATGAATTAAGAAAAGCATTTTCTTGGATGGAAGAAGATTATTTTGTTGAATGTATTAATAATACAGTCGAAGTAGCAGATAAAGTTGATTTCAAAATGGACGAATTGGAGTTTGGCAAAACAAAGGAATATTTGCCAAAGTACCCTTGTCCCGACAATTTAACTGAAGAAGAATATTTTGACAAGCTTTGTATTTTGGGTTTGAAAAAACGCTATGGTGACCCAATTCCTGAAGACATCAAAGAGCGTTATGAATATGAAAAAAATGTAATTTTTAAAATGGGTTTTCCTGCGTACTTCCTTTTGACTTGGGATTTTATCAACTGGGCAAAAGAGCACAAAATTCCTGTTGGTCCTGGTCGTGGGTCTGCGGCGGGTAGTATCGTTGCATATTCTCTTGGAATTACAGAGCTTGACCCAATTGAGCACAAACTCTTGTTTGAAAGATTTTTAAACCCAGAACGTATATCAATGCCCGATATCGATATTGACTTTTGTCAAAGAAGACGTGGCGAAGTAATTGACTACGTTTCGGATAGATGGGGCGCAGATCACGTTTGTCAGATTATCACATTTGGTACATTGGCTGCAAAAGCCGCGCTCAAGGCCGTTTGTCGTGTGTATGATATCCCATTTGCTCAGGCGAATATGTGGGCTGGCATGATTCCATCTGCTCCTGGTACAAAATTAAAAGAAGCACTCGCTGATGGCATGGAATTAAAAAAACTTTGCGAAGAAAATCAACAAGTTCAAAGCCTTGTTGACGAAGCTTTAAATATGGAAGGGCTTAAAAACCAAGTTGGCACTCACGCTGCTGGTGTTATCATTGCGCCAAGACCAATGGATGAAATTATCCCTGTTGCTCTATCAAAAGAAAAATCGTCAACAACGCAATATCCAATGGCGGGGATTGAAAAGCTTGGGCTTTTAAAAATGGACTTCCTTGGACTTGAAACTTTGACAATTATTCAAGATGCTCTTGATTTAATTAAAGAGCGTACTGGAAAAGATATTGATATTAATAGAATTCCGCTTGATGATAGAAAAACCTTTGAATTATTATCTCGCGGCGAAACAGATGCTGTTTTCCAACTTGAATCTGGCGGTATGAAAAAACTGGTCAAACGTTTAAAACCTTCAGTTTTTGAAGATATCGGCGCGCTAGTTGCTCTTTATCGCCCAGGTCCGATTGAAGCAGGCATGATTGATGACTTTGTGGATAGAAAACATGGTCGTCAAAAGGTTGAATATGCTCACCCATTACTTGAAAATATCTTAAATGACACATATGGAACTATCGTATATCAAGAGCAGATTATGGCGATTTTCCAAACCCTAGCTGGCTATACGCTTGGCGGCGCGGATAAAGTTCGTCGTATGATGGGTAAGAAAAAGCTTCAAGAAATGGCAGAGCAAAAAGAGATTTTTGTTGCAGGAGCTGCAAAAAATGACATGCCAGCTCAAGCTGCGATAAATCTTTTTGAACAGATTGAAAGTTTTGCAAAATATTGCTTCAACAAAGCGCACTCTTCTGCTTATGCTTTTGTTGCTTATCAAACAGCATATTTAAAAGCGCACTATCCTGTTGAATTTATGTGTGCAATGTTGACTTCTGTTGCAGATAAACAAGAAAAAACACAACAATACATCTTGCAATGCCAAGCACAAGGAATTGAAGTACTCGCTCCAGATATCAATAAATCCAATGCGCAATTTACACCAGACGGCAATAATATCCGTTTTGGTTTGGCTTCAATCAAAAATGTTGGCGAAGCTGTAATTGAACAAATTGAACAAGAGCGCAAAGAAAAACCTTTTGAAAGTTTTTATGACTTCTGCTCAAGAGTTGATATGAAATGTTTAAACAAAAGAACTCTTGAAAGTTTAATTAAAGCTGGGGCATTTTCTTGCATTGAAAAATCAAGAAAACAATTATTAGAAAATATAGACTCTGTTGTTGAATATGTGCAAAATACTGCAAGAACAAAGGCTTCTGGGCAAGTCAGCTTATTTTCGGCATTATCTGGTGATGCTCAAGAAGAGTTAAATATCCCAACTTTCCACTTGTCTGGAAATTCAGATGATGAATTTACAGATTCTCAAATTCAAATGTTTGAAAAAGAATTAATGGGTATTTATGTTACATCCCACCCATTATCAAGCATAAAAGACACTTTGAAATATATCACAACTCAAACAATCTCAGATATTTTGGAAAATCCAAAGCCTGACGCAAACGTTACAATTTGCGGTTTGCTTTCTCAAGTTGTTCAAAAACCAACTAAAAAAGACCCATCAAAATTTATTAAAACCGGCACAATTGAAGATTTAACTGCGAGAATAGACGTTGTTGCTTTTCCTAAAGTCGTTGAAAGCTATGGCGCGTTATTGGAATCTGAGCAAAAAGTGATTATTAAAGCAAAAGTTAATATCAGAGATGAAGAAATTAACCTTGCAATTAATGAGGTGAAACCAATTGAACAGGTTAACCTTGTGACAATTAAATTTTTAGAAAAAATGGCAGAAGAAGAAAATATTTTGCTCAAAGAAATTTTAGCAAAATATAATGGCGAAAACCCTGTCGTTATTGATTTTGAAGCCTTAGATGAATTTAGCGTTCCAACAAGATACCAACTTTTGACAAATAATCATCTGTGGGTGAGCGCAAATGAGGCAATGGAGCGCGAGTTGAGTTTGACATTTAAAAACAAAATGGAAGTAAATGTTCAAAAACTTGGCTAATTCATAGAAATTTGCTTCAATTTTTCTTCTTTTTCAACCCAAATTTGCGCGTGCGGGTGCAAGTTTTTGATTTCGTTTGCAATTTCTTTTAAATAAATTGCATATTTTGAATCAATAAAATTAATTGAATCTAGTTTTTCTATGTAAAATTCGGTTTCTCCACAATTTGCGCAATACTTATCTTTTGGCACAATTTCACCCCAAGCAAGCTTTGCTTCTCTTTTTATATCACAACGCGCACATCTAATTAAATAATAATTTTTTACCAAATATTGACCGCAATCTGGGCAATAGCCTTCGTTTTGAAATTGAAGAGCGTTTTTGTGTTTGCATTTGTTTTTAGATTGAATAAACTTGATTAAAATATTTTTCATATATGGAGTTTAATAAAAAATCCCAATATATCAACATTTTAGACTTTATGTTAAGAAATGTAACGTAATAAAGTTAATTGCGCAATTTTTTAAAGTGTATATACTTTATATATATGTAAGCACTAAATATTAAATAAGAAAATACACTAATAGGAGAATAACAAATGGCACGAGTTCTAATTTCAATGCCCGAAAAATTTTTAACACAAATCGATTCTGTTGCTCAAGGCGAAAACAGAACACGTAGCGAACTTATTCGTGAAGCTCTAAGAACATACATCAACCGTTCAAAAATTAGAGAAACATCAATCGCTACAAAAAATGCAGCAATTTTAGAAGCATTGCTGGATTAATTAAAATTTTTTTAAAACACACGAGAAAAAAGAGAGAGAAAAAAGTTTAACCGCACAATGTGCGGTTTTTTTTATTAAAAAAGCGGGTCTTTGACCCGCTTAAAACTATTTAGCTTGCTTGTTATTTAACTTTTGAAGCTTCTTCAACTAAAACTTTGAATGCTTCAGGTTCGTTTGCAGCTAATTCTGCTAACATTTTTCTGTTAACTTGGATATCAGCTTTTTTAAGCATATTCATAAATTTAGAATAGCTTAAGCCAAGTTCTCTAACTGCAGCGTTAATTCTGATAATCCAAAGTGAACGCATGTTTCTTTTAAGAACGCGTCTATCTCTGTATTGATATTTTAATTTTTTCATTACAGCGATATTAGCTACTTTGAAAATTCTTGATCTTGCACCCAAGAAACCTTTAGCTAGTTTTAATATTTTTTTATGTCTTTTTCTTAATACGTTACCACGTTTAACTCTCATAGTTCACAACCTTCCTTATCTAGTGTATTTCTTTGCATACGGTAATTCTTTAGCAATCATTGCTAAGTTTCCTTCGAAGACTTCGCATGTTCCAGAAAGTCTTCCTTTTCTAGCAGGACTTTTGTGAGCTAATAAGTGACCTTTACCAGCTTTTTGTCTTAATACTTTGCCAGATCCTGTAATTTTGTAGCGTTTTGCAGCAGATCTGTGTGTTTTCATTTTAGGCATTTTCTTTTCTCCTTTTCTTCCCTTGTGGCATACCAAAGCCACTTTAGGCTAAATTAATTCTATGCAAAACATATTTATTTTGCAAGTAAGGATTTGAAAATGCAGTAATATAAATTAATAAACTAGTTTAAATCGGCATAAACTGGGTTTGCGGCAATAATTTGTTGAATTCCTTGAATACCACTTTTTGCTCTTAATTTTGCGATATAGTTTTCTCTTAGGGCTAGTGGTTCTTTGGAGTCTAATAAGCCTCTGTTTCTTTTTGTCATTTCGTTCCAAGCTTGTGTTTCAGAAATCCACGCTCTTAGTTCTTCTGCTTTTGAGTTTGTGAATGTATGATGTTGAGATTCGTGAGCCAATAAACAAGCAATACATTCTGGGCTGGCGCTTTTGTGTTCATTACTAATATAAATAACTAAGCCATTATTGTGTGTTGGAATAGTTAAAGCTTCGCAATCTTGGTAGCCATAGACTGCTAAATCTCTAAACATTACACGAATTGGTTTTTTTGTTGCGTTTTTGCCATATAAAATTGCTATTACATCACGTCTATTAATATTGTTTAAAACATCAAGTGCGGCTGTGATTTTTGGATTTGTAGAAATGCTAGAATAATCAAGTGCAAAGCTTGTTTGCATTGTAGTTAGCACACCTAAAATTATAAATAGCATTGTAAATAGTTTTTTCATCAGTATCGTTCTTTATTGTCCGAATTTCTATTGTTGAATTAGTTAACGACATATTTTCCGCTAAGGTTTAGTATTTTAATTGTTATTTTTACAAATGTTTACATAATTCTTAAAATAAAATTTTTGGTGATGAAAAAACTTATTTTTTATTTAAAAAATAATAGGTGAAAATAAATAAAATCCTTAAAATTCAAATAATATATGCTTTTTGCTATGCTTTAATTTTATATTCAATTTTTCTACCTTTGGCGGTTTATTGTTCGCAAGAAACACAAACAATTTATATTACAAAAGATGATATCTCAAATGCGCGAGCAATTTCGCCTTTTGAAGTAAATTTTAATCCTAAAGATTTAAAAGCGATAGAAATTATGGAAAAAAGGCATTTCGAAAAAACATACCCCGATTTTTCAGATAAAGAAAGATTGAAAAATTTGGAATATGAACTTTTTGGGCGCACTTGGGAATTTAGCCCGCAAAAAGATAGAATTGAAAAACTAAAGCTTGCCTCTTCACATGTAATGCTTGTTGGCACAGCCCTGCCATATTCAATCAGCACAAAATCAAACGTCAAAAAAATGATGCGTTCTGATTTAAATTTAAGAAAAAGAGATGATGTTGGGTTAATTGATGGTTTTTTAAGGTTGATTAGCCCTGAAAAATATGAAATTTATAGAAAATATAGCGATAATATGTTTTACAAATATGAAAATTAAAATTCTAAATTCATTTGCATATTGTCATATTTGACCCCTAAATGTTCATATGCAAGTTTTGTGACCTTTCTCCCTCTAGGAGTCCTTGCGATAAACCCTTTTTGGATTAAATATGGCTCATAAACATCTTCTATTGTTTTAATGTCTTCTCCTAGTGCAACTGCGAGTGTTTCAATGCCCACAGGACCACCATCAAAAGATTTAATCATCAAATTAAGCATTGCTCTATCGGTGATATCAAGTCCAAGATTATCGATATCCAAAGATGTTAGCGCCTCGATTGCAATTTCTTTTGTTATAATTCCATCTGATTTCACAATTGCCCAATCTGCGCACCTTTTAACTAATCTGTTTGCTATTCTTGGGGTGCAACGTGAGCGTTGAGCGATTGCTAAAGCACCATCATCTGTTAAGTTAAAATCTAAAATTTTAGCTGTTCTTTTGATGATTTGAGAAAGTTCTTCTTCTGTATAAAACTCTAATCTATGGATTATTCCAAACCTGTCCCTTAATGGTCCAGAAAGCGCTCCAGCTTTTGTTGTTGCGCCGATAAGAGTAAATTTTGGGATTGGTATTCTCATTGTTTTAACACTTTGAGATTTGCCCGTTGTTAAGTCAATAACAAAATCTTCCATTGCAGGATATAAGATTTCTTCGGCGATTTTATTTAATCTATGAATTTCGTCAATAAATAAAACATCACCCTCTTTTAACTGCATTAAAATTCCAATGATGTCTCTGGGGCGCTCAATTGAAGGCGCAGAAGTGATTTTAATTGACGCATTTAATTCGTTTGCAATAATTTGCGCTAGCGTTGTTTTTCCAAGTCCTGGAGGTCCATAGAAAAGCAAGTGGTCGAGTTTTGTTTCTCTTTTTTTGCTTGCTTCGATTGAAATTTTAAGCGTGTTTTTAATTGCCTCTTGCCCTGTGTAATCTTCAAAAGTTAAAGGGCGAATATTTTTTTCTTGATTTTGCTCATCATTTATAGAAAAAGCACTCAAATTTGGGTTTGAGCCAAGTTCGAGTGCTTTTTTATTTTTTTTATTTTCGTTATCTGAAATAATCATAACTAAATTATAATTTACTTTGATTATAAAAACAAATTATTATTCCCATAATTCAGCAAATTGAGCTTCATATGCAGCCTCATCTGCACTCATGCCTTTGTTTACAAGTTTTATAAAAGCCTCTACATCTTTTTTTGTGTTGAGTTTATATTTTGCGCGACAAGAATATTCCTTAAATGTTAAAGGTCTTGATAAAGGAGTGCTTTTTAATAATAAACGAGGGTGTTTTATTTGTTGTTTTCCTTCTGCTCCTATTACGATTCCGCCTATATCTTCAAGATTTAATATTTCTCTAATGCTAATCGACGTTCCTCTCAAATCAATATTGCCACCGACTTTCTCTAGATTGCCTAGAGTTGTTAGTTCTGGTGCATCTTTAAAATTGATATTTCCGCCAACACTTTTTAATTTTCCAAGAGAAGTTATATTTTCACTAAAATAAGCGTCGTTTTCAATTACTTCAATTTGGTCTAATAGTTCTTGTTCGCTAATGTCTAAATCATCAAGAGAATATGGATTTTCTGGAGTTTTTTCAAAAACAAATTTATCAATGGTTAACAAGCCGTTTTCGTTTTTTTCTGCTTTAATTCCAAAGAAATTAAATATTTTTTCATATTCTTTTGTTTTTCTTATGTCACCATATTTTTCTGCAAAATTTTCATATGCCTTTTTTCTATTTTCTGCATTTTTTAAATGGTATTCGGTATCATTGTCAGTATCAAGAAGATTTTCTTTTATACATTTTTTTATTTCGTCGATATAGATAAATGGTATTACGCCATTATTTTTTTCGCCTTGTATTTCACCTATATAATTACCTTCGGTGCGTATTCCGACTTTTGGTTTGCCGGCTTCAAAGTATATAAAGAAATCGCCTTCGGCTAGATATGGTTCTGCATTAAATGTTTTTGTGCACCAAGTATCATGGGAAAGAATTTGTAATTTTTCGACATTTTTTTTAAAATTCTCAGGGTCGTCATCTTTGCTTGGAATTCTTATCCAGCCGTTTAAATTTTCATCAATATTTTTTTCTCTTTGGAAAATTTCACCCATTAAATTTGTTCTATAAATTTTATCAAAATTGCAGGTATAGTTTTTATTTTCCTGACTTTTTTTGTCTATTTCATAAATTGTGTCTGCCAATTTTCTTTTGTTTAAAATTGGAGGCAAATGATCAGTGTCTTCTTTAAGACTTTTTGTAATTGAAGACAATATCATAAGTTGAATTGCAGGTGAATAGGCTTTGTTTTCTTTTGTTATATACTCAATCCAATTGGTTAAAATGTTTTCTTTTTGGCTTTCTGTTTGTTTATTTACAGATTTGCTAATTTCTTTAATTTTTTCTTTTTCAAGATATTTCTCATTTAAAATTTCTTGGCAATAATTTTGAAAATCTTCATCTGAATTAAAATTTTGAATAGGCGCTTTTAATTGGTTAACCATTAGCAAATTAATTCCAGAAAAAGCACTCTTTTTTAATGCACCAAACGCTATGTTTGCCTTGTTTATGTTTGCTCTTGGATCAGTATTTAAATTGATATTAGCATCCAAGTTTGTTTCTTGTGCTTTTTGAAGCACTTTTTTTATATTTTTTTTCTGATTTACATTTATTGCAGTTGTATTAATTGGAATATTCATTTCTACAATTTTCCTTTATGTATTAATTAAAAAAACATATATAAAAAAAATTGCCTTATAGAAAACTATAAGGCAATTTTCCTTTATATATTTGCTGATTATCTTAAATATCTTAAATATACATAAACTGTTGATATCGCTAAAGATATCATAGTTACAATTACACCATATTTAAGAAAATACATAAATGAAAATTTATGACCAGCTTTGTTGGCGTTTTCTGTAACAATAACGTTTGCTGCAGCACCAATCATTGTCATATTTCCACCTAGACATGCGCCAAGTGCTAATGACCACCATAATGGGTAAGCATATGCTTCAGACATTGTTGTTTCGATTGTTGCTATCATAGGTGCCATTGTTGCTGTATATGGGATATTGTCAATGATACCAGATAGGATACCTGAAGCCCATAAAATTAGCATTGAAGTTGCTTCTTGTGAACCTTTTGTCACTTCTAGAAGCCAATTTGCCATGATTTCAATACCGCCAGCATGTTCAAAGCCACCAATAATGATGAACAAGCCGATAAAGAAAAAGATTGTATTCCATTCGACTTCAACTAAAACTTTTTCTGGTTTTTCAAAAATCATTAACACGGCCGCACCAATCATTGCAACCAAAAATGTTGGGATATGAGTAATGTCGTGTGTTACAAAGCCAAGAACAACAAGCAAAAGAACAAGCCCAGAGCGAATAGCCAAAGCTTTGTCTGTGATTGTGTTTGAGTTGTCAATTTGTGAAACTAAAGCCATTTTTTCATCAGATGATGTTAATTGTTTTCTGTATGCAAATACCATAAAAGAAACAACGACAAACATTATAATAACAACAACCGCTGTTAATTCTTTAACAAAGTCCATGAAAGAAAAACCAGCAGCAGAACCAATGATAATATTTGGAGGATCGCCGATTAGGGTTGCTGTTCCACCAATATTCGAACAGAAAACTTCTGTAATTAAAAATGGAATTGGGTTAATATCTAACAATTTGCAAGCTGCAAATGTAATTGGCATGATTAAAATAACTGTTGTAACGTTATCTAAAAATGCTGAAGCAACAGCTGTGAAAACAGCTAATGCAATTAAAACTAGTTTTGGTTTGCCTTTTGTTTTTTTAAGAATTTCATTTGCAAGCCAAGTAAACATACCTGATTTTGAAGCAATATGTACAACAATCATCATTGAAACAAGCAAGAAAATTACATTAAAATCAATGAAAGATGTAAAATATTGTGCTAGGTTTTCAGGTGTTTTTTCGGTTGCTAATAACCCTAAAAATAGAGTTAAGGAACCGCCTAAAAGAGCGACGGTGACTTTTGAGATTTTTTCCCAAGCAATAAAAATATAAGCAACGATTAAAATAATCGCTGAAATCATTATTGCATTTTGAGAAACTAATGTGTGTAAATGCTCCATTTGCGTTCTCCTTTAAAAATACATAATCAACCAATTATATAATATAAAAACTTTAAGTAAAGCAATCTTTTATGATAGAATTAAAAAACAAAAAGAAGGATTAAGGAAATGAGTGAAATTTTAAAAATTGCACTTCCAAACAAAGGAAGATTGTCTCAAAAAATATATGACTTATTAAACAGTGCTGGTTTAAATCTTGAAGCAAAAGACGAGCGCTCTTTGAAAATTAATACTAAAGATAATAAATTTCAATTAATTTTTGTTAGAGCGGCTGATATTCCAAATTTTTTAGATTCAAAAGTGGCAGATATTGGTTTCACTGGGCGAGATATCGTTGTTGAAAAAGAAATCGATTTAGATGTCATTAAAGAGTTTTCTTTTGGTAAATGTGACATGGTTGTTGCAATTCCGGAAGAAATGAACATTGAAAACGTTAAAGATTTGCCAAATAATCTAAGAGTTGCAACTTCTTTTCCAAACATTGCAAAAAAATATTTTGAAAAGCTTGGAAAAAATGCAAAAGTTTCTGAAATCATGGGAGCTGTTGAAATCACTCCGTCTCTTGGCTTTTGCGATTGTGTAATAGATATCACTTCAACGGGTACAACTCTAAAATCAAATAGATTAAAAATCATAGATAAAATTTTATCTTCATCAACCGTATTGGTTAAAAGAAAAGATTTAGATGAAGAAAAAATTGCAAAATTAAATTCTTTAATAAGAGCGTTGGATTCTGTGCTTGATGCTAAAGATAAAAAATATTTAATGGCGCACATTCCAAAAGATAAACTTGAAGAAGTTAAAAAGTTCTTGCCGGGGCTTTCTTCTCCAACGGTTATGCCTTTATATAATGATGAAAACAATTTTGTAATTCATGTTGTTGTAGATTCTGATGAAGTGTTTGACGCGATTGACAATTTGAAAAAAATTGGCGGTGGCGGAATCTTGGTTTTAAGTATTAATCAAATGGTGAAATAATGAATTATCTTGATGAATTAGTTAAAACTGTTGAAATTTTGCGCTCGCCTGAGGGTTGTCAGTGGGATAGGGAGCAAACTCACCAAACAATTAGGCAAAATATGCTTGAAGAGGCATATGAAGCCGCAGAAGCGATTGATGAAAACAATCTTGAACATTTAAAAGAAGAATTGGGAGATGTCTTATTGCAAGTTGTTTTGCATTCGCAAATTGCAAAAGATAACCACGAATTTGATATTCAAGATGTTGCTAAAATGTTGAATGATAAACTAATTCATCGTCACCCACATGTTTTTGGGGAAAACAAAACAACAGATACAAATGTGATTTTGCAAAATTGGGAAAAGCTTAAACTTGAAGAAAAAAAAGAAAGAAAAAGAACCCTAGATGGAATCCCAAAGCTTCCTGCTCTTCTAAAAGCAATGAAAATATCTAAAAAAGCAGTTAGGGCTGGATTTGAATGGCAAAATTATCAACAATTGCTGGATTGTTTTTATTCAGAAATTGAAGAATTTAAAGACGCAAAAACAAAAGAAGAAAAAGAAGACGAATTTGGAGATATTTTATTTGCGCTTGTAAACGTTGCAAGATGGAACGAAATCGACCCTGAGGTTGCGCTGTCAAAGGCTAATCAGAAATTTACAAAAAGATTTAACAAGCTTGAAGAACTTTGCAAAAAACCTTTAAATGAATTGACTTTTGAAGAATATGACAAATATTGGAAAGAAGCCAAAAAAATTACAAAAGGATAGAAAATGAACAAAATAAAATATGCAATTTACCATGGCGATAGCGAAACAGGCGGGGTTTATAATGTTTTAGCATCTTTTTTAAGAGGGATTTTAAAAGGATTTCAAGAAGCAGATTTATGCGCCTATACTTATCAAGAGTGCATTGAAAAAAATATCGATTTTGATGTCGCGCTTGGGTTTAATGTTGCTGGGATTGAAAACTGGGGTAAGGTTTTGAAATCTGGTAAAATTAATGTTTTATGGAATGTTGATTCGATTTTTGGACAAAATTTTAATGTTTTTAACGAATGTTCAAAATTTGATAATTTTTTGCTTTTAAATGTTTCAACGTCAGATTTTTTGCCGGCAAATAATTATTTGCCAAATTTAAAACATTGTTTTATGCCACATGCGACAGATAAGGATTTATGGAAACAAAAAGACCTTGAAAAAGAGCACGATTTAGTTTTATTTTCTTCTTTGAGGGATTATGAAACTATGCTTGAGCAATACAAAAATAACAAATTTTTGTTTGGTTTGATTAATGAAATGGTTGAGATTATGCTTAAACAGCCAAATTTAACCTTTTGGGAAGTTTTTGTAATGATTAAAAATTCTTGCCAAATTAATTTAAATTTAAATGATTATGCAAAACTTTCTCATATCGTTTGTTTTATCGTTGAACAAAAGCAAAAAATCAAGCTAATTCAATCTTTGGCTAATTTAAATGTTAAGGTTTTTGGAAATGAGCTTTGGAAGAAATATATAAAAGGCAAAGTTCAACACATGGGCGCAACAGATTTTAATCAATCAATTGATGTTATGAACAAGGCAAAGATTTCTTTAAATTGTCAGATAAGCGCTCTTAACTATGGATTCCATGAAAGATTTTTAAACGCAGCGAGTGTTGCAACATTTAATCTTGTGAGCGCAACTCCTTTTATCCAACAAGAGTTTGGCGATAGTTTTGGATATTTTAACCAATCAACTTTTGAAGATATTGAGCAAAAAGCGCAATATTACCTTTCAAATGATGATGAAAGAATTGAAAAAGCTAAAAATGCGCAAAAAATTGTGCACGAAAAACATCTTTGGAAAAATCGCGCATTGGCAATCAACGAATTATTTACACAAGTTTAAATTTATTATATTATTTAAATCAATAGAGATGTGTCCGAGTGGTTTAAGGTGCAGTCCTGGAACGACTGTGCGGGGGCGACTCCGCCAAGGGTTCGAATCCCTTCATCTCTGAAGTTTATATTTAAAAAGCACCTGATTAAATCAGGTGCTTTATTTATTTTCTATCGTTCTTATAAAGATTCTTTATAGATTGTTTCAACAGCTTCTTTTGTTGCTTTTGTTGGTGCAATTCCCAATAAACCATCTAGGGAAGGAGTAGTGAACGCAAGTTGAGTCAATTTTTCAACATCACTTTCATTAAAACCTTCATCTTTAAGTTTGTTTGGAACACCAACAGATTTAAGCCATTCATAAACAGCTTCAGAGGCAGATTCTGCAGAATTAATATTTTTTGATATTGGCTCTAAAATGTAATTTAGAGTTTGCGCTTTAACATCATAAATATTTTTTACAACTGCAGGAAGTAAAATCGCCAAACCTAAGCCATGAGAAAAGTCTGGCTTCATTGCGCTCAATGGGTGTTCAAGTGCGTGCGTGTAATGCAATAAGCCATTATCAAAACACACACCTGCTATCATTGCTGCATAGCACAAATAATATCTTGCTTCTTTATCTTTTGGGTTTTCGATTGCTTTTGGTAAATATTTGCTTACAAGTTCAATTGTTTCTCTTGCAAGAGTAATAGCATAAGGTGAAGTTACAGTTGTTGTAGCAGCCTCAACAACGTGATTTACAGCGTCAATTGAAACATATTTTGTTTGATTTAAAGATAAACCTATCATTAAATCTGGGTCGTCAATTGCAAATTCAGGGTAAATGCAATCATATGCAATTGCTGGTTTGTAATTTTTTTCTAAGATTGTTGCAACGGCAAATCTGTTTGTTTCAGAGCCTGTTCCGTGTGTTAAATTGATTGCAACGATTGGGGCTGCTTGTGTTGGAGTAAATTTAAAGGTATATAGGCTTTCACTTGTTTCGTTTGGATATTTTAATAAAATTGCGACAGATTTACCAGCGTCTGTTGGCGAACCGCCACCAATTGTGATTACAGCTTTTGCGCCAAATTCAAGCGCCATTTTTGTTGCTTCATCAATAGCGTCTGTTGTTGGGTTTGGAGTTACTTTGTCGTAATTAACATATCCAATATTATTTTCTTTTAAAGCTTTTTCAACAACTTCCCAAGCGCCTGTTGATTTATACGCATTTTTCCCTGACATGACAATAACTTTGTCTATGCCTTTTTGAGAATATAATTTTGCAATGTCGTGTATTTTTTGGATTGCGCCGCAGCCAAAATAAACTGTTGAGCGAGTTCTGATTTCTTTTACTTCATTAATGTTGATGTTTTTTTCCCAATCAATCATGTTAAACTCCTTTTCTTTTGTGAATTATTCTATTTTAGGTATATTTTCGCTGTTAGCGGTAAAATTATCAATTTGTTTTTTTGCGGTTCTGACGCTGTTAATTGTTGCGTTTCCACCAATGCAGCCGCCTTCGCAACACATTACCTCAACAAGATTGCAACCATTTGCGCACTCACCATTTGTAGCATATTGTTTTAATTGTTTAATGCTTTCTTTGGTTAATCCGCTAATAATACATGGTTTAATTTTGTCTTCGTCTTTTAATGAAGCTTTAACGGATTCAGCGACTCCACCCGTATAGCCAAAGTTTCTAGCTTGTTTTGACGCTTCTTTTGTATATTTTGTTTCTTCACAATCCATAATTTGAATTTTCTTAGCGACAAATAATGCTCCAAGTTCTTCGTAATTCATAACGTAATCAACGTTTGGATTGTCAAAACCTTCTGCGCGTTTTGCAACACAAGGACTAACAAAAACAGTCACAGCGTCTGGGTGTTCTTGTTTTACGATTTCTGCTGTATAGAACAAAGGCGTTTTTGTGTCTGAAACAAAAGGTTTAATTTGTGGCAAATGTTTTTCAATTAGCTGATTATATCCAGCGCAACATGAAGTTGTCATGAATTTTTGATCGCCTTCCATTCGCTCAATAAATTCTTTAGCTTCGTTGTTTGCCGTGATATCAGCCCCTTGAGCCACTTCATATACATCGTCAAACCCAGCTTTCATAATCGCAGTTTTAAGTTGGTAAATGTTTCCAGGGAATTGTCCTGCGATTGATGGTGCAATCATTGCTATAACTTTTTTGTCAGATTTGATTTCTTTTAAAATGTCGATAATTTGACTTTTTTCGTGTACTGCGCCAAAAGGACAAGCTGCAGTACATCTTCCGCAATTGATACATTTTTCATGGTCAATGCTCGCAAAACCAGTTTCATCTTTTTTAATTGCTCCGACAGGACAAGCTTCTTCGCAAGGTACTGTGATTTTTACAATGGCATTATATGGACAAGCATTAACGCACATTTGACATTTTTTACATTTTGAATCGTCAATTACAGAACGACCATTCACAATTGAAATCGCGCCAAATTTACAAGATGATTCACAAGGGCGCGCAACACAACCTTGACATAAGTCTGTAACATAAATTCTGTTTGTATTACAGCCTTTGCATGCTGCTTGTAAAACAGTCAGATTTTTGTTGCTGATTTCGGTTCTTTCTAAAGCTTTTTGAGCATATGTTGATAATAGAGTTGTTTCATTATCTTCTTCAATTGCAAAACCTAGTCCCGCAATTGTTCTATCTTTAATGATTGCTCTTTCTTTATAAATGCAGCAGCGATAAGGAACCTCCATGCCTTTTGGGCGCATATCGTATGGGATAAGGCGGGTTTGCTCCTTAAAATCTTCTGACAAAAATGCCTTGATAATTCTTACTAATATTTCTTTTTTTAATCGTATTGCTTGGCCTGCGTTGTTGTTCATTTTAGATTCCTAATTGTCTGTCTATTTCTTCTAAAACCTTTTCTGTTGTTGCGTTTGCAACTACTTCCTCGTTAACTTTTACATAAGGAGCTTTTGAATATTCCCAATTGATTGAGCAAAGACCTAAGCAGTTGCTTGCAGCAATTTCCACTTTGTCTCCATATTTTTTAGGGATAATGTCATTTAATTCTTGTAAGCTAGCACCACCCATTACAAAACAGGTTGTCCCAACACATACTTTTACTGAAATTTTGTCCATTTTTTTCTCCTTTTACTTTTAGTATAACTCGAAAGCATATTTCCTGCGGTGCATTTTATATGAATTGTATGTTCACTTTTTTCAAATATTTTTCTTCTAATACTTGTGCCATTTGTTTGATAATGTTTTTTCTGATTTCAATTTCAATTGGCAAGCTTGGGTCGTAATGTGCTTTGTTTACTTGCGCACCAACTAAAAAGTTGATGACGTCGCTATCTAGTAGAAAATCCATTAGAACTTTTGCGGCGTTTTTTTCTGGTTTTTCGTTTTTAAGATATTCTAATGTCTTAGTTAAGGTCAAAATTCCTTCTGTAACCAAATCCACGCCTTCCATTTTTAAAAGCCCTGGGAGTTTTCCTGTGTTAGTTGATAAATCCGCTGAAACAGGAATATTTAATTCTCTTGAAATTATGTTTGCTGTTGTTCCGCCAGAGATTGCCTTTTTGCCTTTGAAATTTATAAAGTTGTTTGCATAAAAGCTATCTTTTTCGCTGTGATAAGGTGGACCTGTGAAAATAAGTGACTCTCTAGGGTCTCTGCAATAGATAGAGACAATAGAAGTGTCGTCTTTAAGCTCTTTTTTAGGAGCAATATATTGAATTTGTTTAATTAAAAAATCACTTAAATCTTTTGAGGATATCTCTGGCTCTTGTTCTAATTTTTTAAGAATTATTTTTATGAGCCCACTTCTTTCTAGTCCAAGGGGAAATTCTTTTGAACCCATTGCAACTTGTGTTGCGCCATCTGAGCAAAAAATAATTCTGTCATATCTTTCAAGTTGAATATCGTAAAATTTCATTTTTCGGTTTTTGAAATCTTTTGATTGTATTGTTTGAAACTCAGGTTTTAAAACTTCATTATTTCTTATCCAAATAAAATCAGGGTTTCCTTCTTCTACGATTTTTGCTTTTCCGTTTTCAAAACAATCAATCGCCGAAAAAGTCGAATAGCTAATCCCTCTTATTTTGCAAACGGGAAGCGAGTTCATGATGATTTCGCAAGATTTTTCAATGTCTGAATGGTTTTCCATGAATTTTAAAAGCATTGTTGAAGTCATACAAGCCAAAATATTTGCCTTAATTCCGCTTCCAAGCCCGTCAGATAACACTGCAACAATGCGATTCATGTTTGGAAATCTGTTTGAAGCAAAATAATCGCCATATGCGTTTTGGTTATATTTCTTTTTTTGTGAACAAGCGATATCAATGAACATTATTAGACTCTCCAGAGTTTGTTTCGTATCCTTGCGCAATTGAATTTAATAGAAGTTCTGTTTCAACCATGTGTTCGCCTAAAAGACTTGCGATTTCTTGAACTGTTGCAATATTTTTTGTGATAACTTCTCTTGCTTTTTTCGCAATTTTTGTTCTGTCGATTTCTGATTTTGTAACGTCAGAAATAACCGCGCCAACAAGTTCATTGTCTTCAATTGTGAAAATGCTTATGTCGTAAACTTTGTCTTTTGTTGCATAGTGCTCTTGGTGGATTTCATGTCCTGTATCAAGAGCTGATTTGAACAATTCAGAAAATTCAACAATTCTGTCAATGCAAGCGCCTGTTAAGCCATCTTGTCTTGAAGCAAAGATTTCATACATATCTTCTGGTAAAAACATATGTTCAAACGAATCGTTTGCTTCAACAATTTGCAAATTTGAATCTACAATAACAACAGCTGATGGCATACATCTTAACATTGCAGCAGCTTTTCTGACTGCAATTTTTCTCATATATGAAGCGCATTGAGAAGGTTCTGCGTCGCCCGCAATGAGCGCGTTTACAAATTCTCTGCAACTAGAATATCCGCAACCTGAACAGTTAAGCTCGTCTTCTTGCGTATGTTTGCTAATTTTTTTCAGAGCTTTTGTAATTTGCTCAATTGAATATTCAACTTTTTTAATTGGAGCCGGTGTATATTCTTCTTGGACAACTTTTTTTGGTTCTTTTGGAATATCGTCTCTATATTGCGTATTTGCATAAATATCTGATGTGATAAGAATTCTTGATTTGTCGCTTGCAATGCAAGGTCCATTAATGCAACCGCCAGAACAAGCAAGAGCTTCGACGAAAATTTTGTTTTCAACTTTGTCTGGGTTGATATTTTGTAATGCTTTATCAAAGCTTTCAATTGAACTCACAGCAATGAAAGTGACATCATTTTTGTCTATGCCAACTTGCTTAATTGTTTCGTTCATGCCACCCTCAAGTGGATATAGCGCACCTTCATAGGCGCTTTCTGGGACAAATTTGCAATCATCATTTACTTCAATATTTTTAATATCTATAAATTCTTCTTTAAGCCAATAATTAAGCTCATCAAAAGTTAAAGCAGCCGACATCAAATCTGGGTGTTTATCTGCTTCGTTTTTCTTTGCAATACAAGGACCAATAAACACAACTTTAATATCCTCTCCTAACATGTCTTTTAATAAAGCGCAATGTGTTAGAGCAGGAGATGCAATTGGGGTTATACATTTTGCAAAGTTTGGTTTATAAAGTTTGATGTAATCGTCAATTACAGGACAGGCAGATGAAACAAAAAGCCCTTTTTCTGCTTGATTTAACATTTTAGCTGTCTCAATCGAAACCTCTTGTGCTCCAAGCGCGGTTTCTGACACACCTTTGAAGCCAAGCTTTTTCAAGGCTGCAATCATTTTTTCTTTTGATATATTGTAAATACCTGCCCAACTTGGTGCAAGTGATACATATACATCTTTGCCTGTTAAGAGTAATGTTTTGACGGCGCCAATATCACTTCTTACTTTTTTTGCTCCTGCTGGACAATCTTGAACGCAATGTCCGCAAGCGATACATTTTTCGTTTATAACAGAAGCGCTTCCCTGTTGAATTTTGATTGCTTTAACATGGCATCCTCGGATACATTTATAACAATCGTTACATTCATTTTTCAAAGTGTAAACAGGATATTGGCTTTCCATTTTTTATTGCTCCTTTAAGATTTTTTCAATGTAATCTGGTGTCACATTTGTATATTCTTTATCGTTTATGATTATTCTTGGACCTTTTTCGCATTTGTTTTCACATAATGATCCAATTATTGTTATTTCAGAGTCGAGATTATTTTCTTCTATGTATTGTTTAATGAATTCTAGATTTTCTTGATTGCCTTTTGCAAAACAAGCGCTACCCATACATATTTTTATTTCTGTTGTCATTTTTGTTTATGCTTCCTTATCTGTGTTTGTGAATTGCAGAAAACTGCCGATTAAATTTTCGTTCCAAACTTTTACATTTTTCGGAACATCAAGTATGCAAGTTGTGAAATTCCAAATATATTTAATTCCTGAGCCAGCAAGATAGTTTGCAACACCTTCTGCATATTCTCTTGGAACCGTTAAAATAGCCACCTCAACATTTAGACGTTTTGTTAAGTTTGCAATTTTTGAGATGTCAAATACTTCTTTTCCATTTACAAAGGTTCCGATTTTTTTCGGGTCTTTGTCAAACATTGCAAGAACATTTAAGCCATAGTCTTTAAAGCTGTCATATTTTGCTAGTGCGGAGCCCAAGTTTCCTGCGCCAACAATAAAGACATCTTTTGTTTTTTTGAAACCTAAGCATTCTTCGATTTTTTTCTTGAGTTTTTTCGCTTCAAAACCAACTCTGCATTTTCCTTGGTTATCGACATATTTTAAATCTTTTCTCACTTGAGAATTATCAATATTTAACAAGTTTGCAAATTTGGTACTTGAAATATATTTTTCATCATCTCTTATATCTTCAAGAATAAAGTGGTACATTGTTAAACGATTTACAACTTTATCAGGAATATTCATTTTCATTACTCCCATATATAAAACAACCTTTTTATTTTAGCATTTTATATGGTTTAAAAAAAGGAGGGGCTTCACAGAAAGCACGAAAAAGAGCAAAGCCCCAAATTTATTTTTTAAACTATACCTTCATATGCGTTTAAGAAGATTTGTTTCATTTCTTTCATAAGTGGGTATCTTGGGTTTGCACCTGTACATTGGTCGTCAAATGCTCTTTCAACCAATAGGTCAAGATTAGCCATGAATTCTTCTTCTTTAACACCAAATTCTCTGATAGATTTTGGTAGGTTGATTTCGTTCATTAACTCTTCAACTGCTTTGATTAGCAATTCGACTTTTTCGTCGTCGTTTTTGCCGCCTAAACCGATTTCATCAGCAATTTGAGCATATTTTGTTTTAGCACAAGGATATTTGTACTGAGGGAAAATAGCTTGTTTTGTTGGTTTATCAGTTGCGTTGAATTTAATGATTTGACGAATTAACAATGCGTTTGCAACACCGTGAGGAATGCTATACATAGCACCTAATTTGTGTGCCATTGAGTGACAAATTCCTAAGAAAGAGTTTGCAAATGACATACCTGCGATAGTTGCTGCATAGTGCATTTTTTCTCTTGCGATTGGATCATTAGCACCTTCGTTATATGAACGAGTTAAATATTTAAAGATTAATTTAGTTGCTTCTAGCGCATTTGAGTTTGTGAAGTTTGTTGCTAAGCAAGAAACATATGCTTCTAGAGAGTGTACTAATGCGTCAATACCAGATGCTGCAGTTAATCCTTTTGGCATACCGTCAACGAAGTTAGCGTCAACGATAGCCATATTTGGAGTTAGGGCATAATCTGCAATTGCATATTTGTAATGTGTTTTTTCGTCTGTAATGATAGAAAATGGTGTAACTTCTGAACCTGTACCTGAAGTTGTTGGGATACAAACCATTTCGGCTTTTTTACCTAATTCAGGAATTTGACAAATTCTTTTTCTGATATCCATAAATCTCATAGAGATATCTTCAAAGTTTGTATCTGGTTGTTCATATAATAACCAAATGATTTTACCAGCGTCCATTGGAGAACCGCCACCAAGAGCAATAATTACATCAGGTTCATATGGTCTAACGATTTCCATAGCTTGATTGATTGTTGCAATTGTTGGGTCTGGTTTAACATCAAAGAATACTTGATGATCAATTCCAATTTCGTCTAATACTTTTGTAATTCTATCAACTGCGCCTGAGTTGAATAAGAAACGGTCTGTTACGATAAATGCACGTTTTTTGCCTTTTAATTCTCTAAGTGCTAAATCTGTGCAACCTCTTTTAAAGTACACTTTTGGTGGAACTTTAAACCATAACATATTTTCTCTCCTTTCAGCTACAGTTTTGTAGTTTAATAAATGTTCTACGCCGATATTTCCAGAAACTGCGTTTCCGCCCCAAGAACCACAACCAAGAGATAGAGATGGTTCTAATTTGAAGTTGAATAAATCACCAATACCACCTTGTGAAGATGGAGAGTTGATTAAAATACGGCAAGAAGGCATTTTTTCAGCATACGCATTAATTCTGTCTTCTTTTCTTTCATCTGTGTAAAGAACAGAAGTGTGACCTGCGCCACCTTTTAAAACTAATTCGTGAGCCATTTCTGTTGCTTCTTCAAAGTTTTTAGCTTTATACATTGTTAAGATTGGAGATAATTTTTCTCTTGAGAATGGGTCTTCCCAGTCTAGTTTTTCTCTTTCGCAAAGCAAGATTTTTGAATCTTCAGGAATGTTAAAACCAGAAAGTTCTGCGATTTTTGTAGCTGGTTGACCAACAATTAGAGGGTGCGCTGTGCCTCTTTTTGGATCGATAAATGGTAAATCCATCATTTTTTGTTGTTCTTCTTTGTTTACCAAATATGCGCCACGATATACAAATTCTTTTTTAACTTCTTCGTAAACGTCTTCGATAACGATAATTGATTGTTCAGAAGCACAAATCATGCCGTTATCAAATGTTTTTGACATTAAAATTGAAGAAACAGCCATTTTGATATCAGCAGATTCATCAATCACAGCAGCAGTATTACCAGGACCAACACCTAGAGCTGGTTTTCCTGATGAATATGCAGCTAAGACCATGCCAGGACCACCTGTTGCCAAGATGCAATTGATGTTTTTGTGGTGTAATAATGCGTCTGACAATTCCATTGATGGAACGTCAATCCAACCAATGATATCTTTTGGGGCACCAGCTTCAATTGCAGCATTTAAAACAAGTTTAGCTGCTTCAATTGTACATTTTGTTGCTCTTGGGTGCGGAGAAAATACGATAGCATTTCTTGTTTTTAAAGCGATTAAAGCTTTGAAAATTGCAGTTGAAGTTGGGTTTGTTGTTGGGATAATACCAGCTAAAATACCCAAAGGTTCTGCAACTGTTCTGATACCGTTTTCTCTATCGCGTTTGATAATTCCGCAAGTTTTTGCGTCTTTGTGTTTATTGTAGATGTATTCTGAAGCAAAGTGGTTTTTAATGATTTTATCTTCTAAAACACCCATGCCTGTTTCTTCAACAGCCATTCTTGCAAGAGGGATACGTGCTTTGTCAGCAGCAGTTGAAGCTGCCTTGAAGATTTTGTCCACTTGTTCTTGTGAAAATTTTGAAAATTCTTTTTGTGCTTTTTGTACTCTGTCAAGCAATTCGTTTAATGCTTCAACAGAATCAACAATGTTTGTTGCTTTTAAAGCCTTTTTTTCTTCTTTTTTTTCGATTACTTTCGGCATTATATGTCTCCTTTAATTGTGATTAAATTCCTTAATTATGATTTTATTACGCAAATAAAATGATGTCAACAATATTGTAAACATTGGATATTAAGATTTTATAAATAAGGATTTATTATCACGATTGAAATAATAATAGTGATTTTAATCACAATAAAACATAAAATATCAATTTAATTTTCTTGTAAAATTAAGCAATTTTTTTCTTAAAAAATACTTTATATATCTATACAAGAGAGTATTGGAGTATAGTCGTGATTGAAAAAACGGCAAACAAGCAATTTTCTGACGTTTCGGTTAAAATTGGCGACAGAGAAAGCGTAGATAATCAAAATTACGAACAATCTATTTTTTCTAAAACTGATGATAAAGCATATTCTATTGATTGTGATGGCGAAATTGACGCAACAAAACAAGGGCAAATTGGCGATTGCTATTTGTTGAGCGCAGTGAATGCAATTGAAAAAAATAGACCTGGATTTTTAAAAGATGTAATTAAAGATAATGGCGATACAATTGATGTCACTTTTAAAGGTGTTAAAGATAAAGATGGCAATTTTGCAACTTATTCAATTAATAAAGCAGATTTAGAATTATTAGACTCTGAAAACATGATGTATCCAATTTATGATGAAGATGGATATATGAGAACAGCTATCAATATAAATGGCGAATATTCAAAAGGTGATGACGACATGTTGGCGCTTGAAGTTGCATATGAAGCCTTAAGAAATGATATTGGTGGCGGCTTAGTTGAAGATAAATATGGAAACAAAGAAGAATTGCCAGAAGATGTGAGCGGTAATGTTTTAACTGGCGGACAAATAAATGAAGCATATACACATATCACAGGCGAGGGCGCTTCTTGGAATTTTGTCAATTCTGTTGCAGGTGAAGAAAAGTTAAATAATCCACAACAAAGACACTCAATCATTGGTTTTTCAACTCCAGACCACGCGCAAGGCGATAAGGCATATGTTGAAATTGAAGGAATTAAATTACCAATGCAACATGCTTATACTGTTACAAAAATGGATAACAATAGTGTGAGTTTTGTAAATCCACATGATTCATCTAAGGAATTAACTCTTTCAATGGAAAGTTTTAAAAAGGTTGCGCAAAGAATTACGTATAGACAAGAAGGCTATGATAAAAATTCAACACTTGAAACAAGTGGTGCTAAAAAAGTAGACCTTTCAGACAAGACTCAAGCTATAAAAGAAAAAATTAAAGAAGCACAAGAAGAATTAAACAACGAAAATCCATATAACATTATTTCTGAAAAAGAAGAAGACAAAGGATTTTTTGGAAATTTAATCTCAAAAATTGTAGAGTTTTTCAAAGATTTATTTTAGTCTTTTAATAAGCCATATTTTTCTGCAGTCAACATAGAGCTTGTATTCATTGAAATTGGAATTCTTGAAAAACCTCTATCGCGCATGACGCTGTATCTGTGTCTGCCATCAACAAATGTTGCAATTGGTTTGCCATTTTCTTCTGAGATTACAACAGTTGAAGCATGGATTGGTAGACCGCTTTTTAAATATTTTTGAAAATCTAAATATCTTGTTCCAATTCCGCCTTTACCAAATTTACCAATATAGTGTCCGCTTTTTTGGAAGGCTTCGTCAAATTTTTCTACATCAACATCTAATAAATAATATTCTTTGTGTTTGTCATATGGGCATTGTTCAATTCTTGAAAGGACAGATTTTTCTGTTTCCATTTCTTCTAATGAACACTTGTGAAATTCAATTCCACGCGAAGCTAAAATATTTTCAATTTTTTTGTCGTATCTGTTGCTTGCGCAAACAAAAGCTTCGCCATAGATTCCTTTTGTTAATAAGTTAATATCATCTGTTGGTTTTTCGTTGTAATCTAGGTTTTCATTTTGCATTTTTAATAGACGCATTTGAGCGTCGTGCGTTTTTTCGCTTGTATAAAAACTATAATGACTTTTAAATGTTTGCGGGTTAATGCTTAGCTTCATATTGTTGTTAACTATCCTAAAAATTTAAATTGCGCGATTTTAACTTTCATTTTACAAAATGTAATTAAATTCCTAAGAATTTTCTTGTGTTTATTTCTTTGTTGAATAATATTAAAACTTTTTTGCAGATAAATAAAGACAAAATAGACATCAAAGCGACTGCAAAAAATCTCATTATTACAAACAAAATTGTTACAAAATAATCTCCTTCAATAACGGGCGCAACGGTTGGCAGATTGAATATTTGATTATATATAAAAAACCAATACCAATGTATAAAAAACAAACCGAAGCTATATTTTGCAATGAAATCAAGGGTTTTGTTTGTTTTTTTATGTGACAAGATAAATTCGTCGTAATGTTTTAAATAGCCCAAAACTAACATTGTCAAAAAGATTTTTGAAATTGTATAGTTTGAATATTGATAATTCATTTGTAAATAAATATCTAAACCAGCAAACGAAATCATTAAAATCCATAAAATCCATCTTTTTTTGTAAAATTCGTCTATGATTTCTTTTTTGCTTGAACAGTACATTCCAAAAACATACAAAGATAAGAAATGTACAAAATTAGATAAAATGTATTTTACATAAACATAATATTTTGTTAAATAATCAAGCCCAATTGTGCTTTCATATTCTGCTACTCCTCTTGGAATTATGATTGTTAAAATAAAAAGCAAGGGAAGCAGTTTATATAGGAAGTTCTTTTTTTCCAATTTTAAAAACACCCAAGAAAAAATAAAGAAAATAATAATCATTGGAATGAACCAAGTTGGAATATTGTGTACCCTGCCGATTGTCAAATGCAATGGGATTTGGATTAGTGGGTCAAGTCCAGCGAAGGAATTTTTATATGCCATAGGGCAATATAAACAGAAAAACAATCCAGGGATAGATGTAATTAAATATGGCATAATTACATTTGTCCATTTTTTTGAAAGATAATTTTTATATTCAAATTTAGAGGATAAATGTTGAAATAAAAAGCCGGAAATAAATATGAAAAGCGCTGTTCCGCCGCAAATCATTTCGCAATTAATATTGTTAATTAATGTCGAATTATCACCAAATTGCATAGTGTGACCCATGATAATTAACAAAATTGCAAGTCCTCTAAATACGTTTATATAATTTAAAATTTTTGTTTTTGGTTTTTCCATATTTCCTCACTATAACTCAAGCCAAAGCGTTTGATAAGGTGCTAGTCTTAAGTTCATTGTTCTATTTTGCAATGAGATATTTACTTTAATATTATCGTTATTAATTAAATTTTTTAAACTTTTAATTCTGCCCTTGTTTTTTAAAACAATGTTTGCCTCAAGGGTAATTTGCGCGATTAGTTTTTCGTCTGAGAGATTATGTATGACTAAAATTTGTTGGTCTTTATTTTTTCTGATGTATGAAAAATTGCTTGGAGATTTTGTTTTTAAAATTTCAAAATCACCATCTGTCATAACGGGCAAAGACTTTCTTAAAGAAATTAAATTTTTAACTTTTTTATATACCTTTGAATTAAATTCATAATAACCTTTTGTTGAACCGTAGAAAAGTTTTTGGGCAACATTTCCTCTGTTAATGTCTCTTGAATCAAATACAGATAACATATTTAGCTTGTTTTTTGCTCTTAAAGACGCTGATTTTTTGGCATTTTCAAAATTGTTCGCAACGCCAACCTCGTCTCCATAATAGATTATTGGGATACCAGGTAAAGACAAAAGAATTGAAAAAGCTTCTTCAATGCGGTTTGGATTTTTATCTAAAAAATTTGCCATTCTGCCAGCAACGCCGAAGCCTTCTCTAAAGCTTGCGCCTTTTGAGACAAGATTGTTAAAAATAATCTCTCTAACTTCTGGACTAACCATTTCAAGAGTCAATTCGTCATGAACTCTTAAAAACAAACCCCAGGCTGTGCTTTTTGGAATAGGGGGAGTATTTTTATATGCGTCAATGAAATATTTTTTATCTTTTGTGATTAAACTTGCCCAAATAGCTGGCATGTAAGGGAAATGATAGGCAATTTGTGCTTGCGAAGTTCTTTTTAAAATCTTGTTTTCATCTTCGATTTTAATTTCAACTTCTCTTTCTTTTCCAAAATAGTGCAAAATATCTTTTGGAGTTTGGCAAGCTTCAACTTGAATTACGCTTGAAGGCGCACTGAGTTGAATATAATTGCTCAAAAGGCTGACAATAGCGTGTGTTTTTGGTTGATTTTCTGCATTTGTCCCTTTGTCTTTAGATAAATATGGGATTGCGTCCATTCTAAAAATATCAATCCCTAAATTTGCCCAGTGGGAAATTGTATCTAAAACATAATATAAAACATCAGGATTTTGCCAGTTTATGTCAAGCTGGAAAGGATAGAAGGTGTGATATAGATAATATTTTTTTCCGTTGATTTCAACTTCTCTGTAATTTGTTTCTGTGTTTTCTGGGAAGATTATTCTTCTTTTAGATATTGAGCCATCATCTTCTTGATATTCTGCAACAACGCCAAGCTTTTCATCTTTATATCTTTTGTATTCTGGCATTGTTTCTCTATAAACGAAATAATCAAGATATGATAAATCGCCTGCTTGCAATTTTTTAAACCATTCGTGGTTATCTGAAAAATGATTTAAAACCAAATCTGCTTTGATTTTAAAGTTGCGCGCTTTTGCTTCTTTGATGAACTCTTCAAATTCAACAATCCCACCAAGGTCTTGGCGAACATTTTTCGGGTTTTTAACATCAAAACCAGCATCCTTCATTGGACTATCTGCAAATGGAAGCATATAAAGAGTTGTGACACCTAAATCTTCAAGGTAATCAAGCATTAAGGTTGTGTCTTTAAAAGTGTTTTGTTTTTCGTCTGTCACAACGCCAAATTGGTCTACATAGAACATATAGATAATTTCATTTTTATACCAATCATATGTTCTTTTAATGTCTTGCTCTATAAGATTTTTTGGTCTTTTTGAGATTGCTTTTTGAGATAATTTTATAACGTTATCAAAAATGATATCAGAATCAGCTTCGCCATATATTTCAACAATCGCTTTTTGAATTTCTTTTTTAATTTTAGAGTTTTCAATATTTTCTGCACTTTTTTCTTGTGGATATGCAGGAATAATTAACAAAATAAAAGTTAGTAAAAACAGTGTTAATTTTTTCATATAGGTATTATAATCAATGAAATAAAAAGTTCAAATTGCAACAAGGGGTAAAAATGAACGAAAAAGAAAAAATGATTTCAGGTGAACTTTATAATTCTTCTGACAAGACGCTTTTGAATGAAAGAATTAAATGTAAGGAATTATTAAGCGAGTTCAACCAAGTAAAATATTCAGACTTTGAAAAAAGAAATGAAATATTAAAAAAAGTTCTTGGAAAAACAGGTAAATCTTTTTTAATTGAACAACCCTTTATGGCAGATTATGGCTATAACATTGAAATAGGTGAAAATTTTTATTCAAATCATAATTTGATTGTTTTAGATTGTGCAAAAGTAACTTTTAAAGACAATGTTTTTATTGGTCCAAATTGCTCGTTTTATACCCCTTTACACCCACTAGACGCAAAAACAAGAAGCCAAGGTCTTGAATATGCTGAAGCAATTGCGGTTGGCTCAAATGTTTGGATTGGCGGAAACGTTACGGTTTTAGCTGGTGTTTCAATTGGGGACAATTGCGTAATTGGTGCAGGAAGTGTTGTAACAAAAGACATTCCTGATAATTCCCTAGCTTTTGGAAACCCTTGCAAAGTTATAAGAAAAATAGACTAAATCTTTGGATAAATTGTGATTAGTTCACCTTGAGGGGTGAAAATTGCTTCAATAATATCATTTTCAAATTTTGATACTGTCATATAACGGTTTTGGAAATCTGTAATTTCTTTGATATCTGTTGCTTTTTCAAGATAAACAGTATTGAAAAGGTTTTGCAATTTTTCTTTTGTTTTTGGGTTATATAAATCAGACAATTCACTGTTTTCGTCAAGTGCAAATCTGCCAATGGTTCTTAATTTTGCATGTAGGTTTAAGTTTGCAATTTTGCCATTTTCTAATGTATGCCAAGATGGAGAATTAACAAATTCGATAAATTCTTTGGGTAATCTTTTGGCAATCATGCTGATATATTGATATTTTAATGACGCATCTTCATTTTGCAAATCAACGTTGATGCCTAATACATCTTTTATGTTTTGATATGCGCTATCAACGTGGTCTTGTTTTGTCATTAATTCTGACGCAATTTCATATGATGAAAAAGTTTTTGGTTTTCTTGTTGTGCCATTGATTGTTAAAGGCAAGAAATTATCACATTTTTTATTTAATAATTTTTCAAAAAGATTGTTTAAGCCATCAAAAGATGTTGATATTTTTTGATATTTTGATATATTAAGGTTAGAGATGTTTTCGTTGTTAACCGTTGCTTTAATGCCAAATCTTGTTGCTGTTTTTTGTATGTTTTTAATAATCTTTTTGAAATTTTCAAGATTGATTTCATCAGGGCTATTTAACAAAGCTTCTGTAACATTTTGCGTGTCGCCATTAATATCTTGAGTTTTGGTTAGGAAAGTTGCTAGGTTTTTAATCGTTTTAACATCTTTTTTGCAAAGAATTTCTACGATTTGAGGGAAATCTTTTTTACAAGATAAATCTTTTTTAAATACGTCACATTGGCTTTTTGAAGATTTCAAAACTTTGTTTTTTGTTAGTTGTTGAAGTTTATTTTTAAATTCTTCGTTATCAAACATTGAGTTTTGTCTTAATTGCGCGATTATTTCATAACACATATCGCGATACAAAGCTTCTTCCTTTGTATTATCAAGTTTAATTTGGTTTGCTTTAAAGAAGTTTAAAAGCTCTTTTTTGTTATCGAAAAATTCGACAAATGGCTCAATTGCTTGTGTTTGCTGTTGGAATTGTTCAATGTTTTCTGTTTCTAAAAAAGTAATATTTTCTAAAACATCTTTGACATTTGAATTTAAGCCAAAAAGCTCTCTATATTTGTTAAAAACATCAAGTGCTGTCATTGAAACAAAACATTCATTATCTGTTTCGTCTAAAAATGCTTGGATATCTTTTTCTATCGCTTCAAATTTTTCTTTTCTTGATTGTAAAAGCGCAGCAGATGACATATTCATTTTTCTTGAATCTTCAACAATGTTTCCATTTCCAATGAATTTTGTTAGTTCAAGAAAATCTAAAGTTTTTTCTGCTGTTAGGGTTTTTTCTTTTGTGCGATAAAAAGTGTTATATTGATTTAAAAGTGAGGTAGGGTTTTTGATATTAAATTTGTTAATGAAATTAAAAACTAACAAAAAAGAATCTGAGCTTGGGTCTTGCTCTTGCATGATTGCGCCAAGCGTTAAAATTTCATTATTTGTTTTGTAAAAATCATTGATTTTTTGTTCGCTCCAATCAGTCATAGATTGAAGTTTTTCAATTATTGCGCTTTTGTTTAAAATTTTCTTTGTAATTCCGATATTTGTAACAGAATTTTTGCCAAGACTTGCATAGTCTGTGCTTGAGATGTTGCAATCTTTTAAAAATAAATAGAAATCAATTTTATCTTGCGGAGTTTTAAAGTCGTTAAAGTGCTTGCCAAGCTCGCTACCTTGCGGAAATTTAACCTTTTTTCTGTTTGCTAGATAGTCTTTAATTTCAACTAAATTATCAAGCTCTTCTTCGCTTCCAGAATTATAGACATAGCTTATAATATCTTTATTTTCTTTATATAAAACTTTAACGCCTTCTTTTGTTAAAGGATTAGCTTCGTATATTTGCGCTGTTAATTCAAGCTTGTCTTGATATTCATTGTATGCGTATTTGATTGCTTCAATTTTGTCCTGCGGAGTTTCAAAGTCTTCAAAGTATTCGCTCAAATGTGCCAAGCTTGTTTCAACGTGGTTAAAGTTTTGTATGCCTTCTGCTTTTAAAAATTCACAATATTCATTAATTATTGCAAAATTAGGATTAAAAGAGTTTTCTTCATCTTTATAAAGCTCTATTAAGAGCTCAGGGAAATTTGCCAAGTCTTCTTTCGATTTTAATAAACCATAGATATGCACGGCTTCTTCATATTTGCTATATAAAGGCGCTGTTGCAGATTTGTTTCTTGAAATTATTTTTGCGCAATCTTCTGCTTGTCTTAGGGAGTTAATGCCAGCTGAAGCAAATGTTTTATCAATTTCGTTCATGTCAATCAATGGCGCAGTGCGCGTCATAATTGAATTGAAAGTTTTTAAATCCATTTTTTTATTTGTTGCAACTTGTCGGATTAATTTTGCAACTTCTTTATTTGATAACAGTGCAAAATAGCGGACTAAATCTGCTTCTAGTCTTAATTTTCTTTTAAATTCGCCAACATCTCCCAAGTCAAAACCTTGTGAAAGCATATCTTGAATTGAATTGTCGATAAATTCTTCAAGAGTATAGCCATCAAAAATATCCTCTTCTGTTTGAGGACGAGGAGTGTTGTTTTTCTCTGTATGATTGCCTTTAAAGAATATATTATTTAATTTTATATTAGAAATTGCAGATAACATTTTGGACCTAAATAATTTCGCGAACTATTATTATAAGTCAAAAGCAAAATATAATTGCCTGTAAATTCTTTTTTGTTAAGAATTGTTATCAATATAAATTTCTGCCATGTTTTGAATTAGCCCACCAATTTTTGTAGGATAAATATTTTTAACTTTTTTTCTAATTGCGACAATATTTAATGGTGCATATAAATAAATCATTGGGTTTTCTTTTGCAATAATTTCTTGATATTTATCGTAAATTATTTTTCTTTTTTTAAAGTCTAATTCCAGTGCGCCTTGGTTAAACAAGTTCTCAAGTTCAACTTCAAAAGGATATAATTTATCACTTTCTTTTAGGTCGTTTGGAGTTCTTTTGTTGAATAAATGCAATGAGCCATGAGGTGTCCAAACGTTATAGCCAGAATTTGGTTCATTTACATTTGATGTCAGGGCGATAATTATAGCGTCAAAATCAACGTAATTTGTTAGTTTGTTTATTAAATTATTAAATTCAACAGCCTTGTAATTTACTTTTATGCCCAAGTTTTCTAAATCTTGTTTAATGGATACCCCTGTTGCTTCGCGTTGAGTATTTCCAGCATTGGTTAAAAGTTCAAATTTAACCCTGTTTCCTTTTTTATCAAAAAGTTCATTGTTTTTATAATAAAAACCGCTTTTTTTAAGCAAACTTTTTGCATGTTCAACGTTTTGTGGGTGTCCTTTCGCAACAGTTTCATTTAAAAACAAACTGTTGACGCCTTCTGCGCTATATAACGGTTTTGCCATTCCAGAAAATACATTTAAAATCAGATTTTCTCTGTTAATTGCCCAATCGATTGCGCTTCTAAAGTTTTTGTCTTGAAACCAAGCTTGTTTAATTGGGTCAACATAAAATTTATTTTGTTTGTTTTTTCTATTGTTCAAATTAAAAACAACAAAGGTTGTATTGCTTGTCGCGCCAAGGTTATATAAATCAAAATCTCCATGTTTTGATAGTTCTCTATATCTATTAACCAAAGTTCCAGAAACATTTAAAACATCAAGCTCGCCACTTTCAAATTTTAATGTTTGGTTGTTTACATCTCCTGTAATAATCATTACCCATCTGTCGATATAGGGAAGTTTTTGGTTTTCTTTATTAATCAAATAATAATTTGGATTTTTTTCAAAAATCACTCTTTGAGAAGGAACATATTCCGCTAAACGAAAAGCACCTGAAGTAACGAGGTTTTTTGGATTTGTGTCTATTCCTTGGAAGGTTAAAAACGCCTCTTTACCTTTTTTAGTAATCGGTTCAAAGATATGTTTTGGTAAAATTGAAGCCGATAGATTTCTTAAAAATGGCGCAAAAGGTTTTGGCGTTTTGAATTTGATTGTATATTTATCTATTTTTTCAACAGTTGGTAATTTGCCCCCAATAAGCATTATGTCTCTTGTAGAGCCGTCGCCATACCCTTCAAAAATAACAGTATTATATGTAAAATAAACATCATCTGCCGTGATTTCTTTGCCATCAGACCACTTTATTCCACGACGAAGATGAACAATATAGGTTTTTTTATCTGGTAAAATTTCAAAACTTTTTGCAAGTTTTACAAAAACACCGCCTGTTTGAGAATTTGTTTGCACCAAACCGTCGTACATAATCTCTGATAATTCAGCGCTTGTTGCGTCATTTGCATTATAAGGATTAAAGGTTTTAACTTCGCCTAAAATGCTTGATGTGAATTTGTTGCCAAATTTGCCAATTGGGACTTGGCTTTGAAGATAATCCACCCCATCAATTGTCACATTTTTGGGTTCAAGAATAATACTGTTACCTTCTTTCATTGGCACAATTTCAGACTCTAAAACCATATCAAAACCGTAGTCTTTTTTGAAAATTAAAAAACAAATACCAAGAAAGAATAATAATATTAAGATTCCATAAGTAAACTTCTTCATATTATTGATTTTATCATAATTAAATGATATAAAAAGTCTTAAGTAAGGCAATTTTTGAAAGAAAAAATGAGAATTTTAGTTACAGGCTCGACAGGACTTTTAGGTAAATCATTGTGCCCTATGTTGGATAGTGAAGGGTGGCAATATTGGGCTTGTAATTCAAAGATTTTTGACGTTACCAATACAAAAATGGTTAACGAAATCATGAACAAAATTTCTCTTGATTTCATTATTCATCTTGCCGGTTTCACAAATATTGATCAAGCAGAAGATAACCCTGAAAAAGCATATGAGGTTAATCAGCTTGGTACAAAAAATATTGCAAACATTGCCAAAAAACACAATATTCCGATTTTATATGTCAGCACAGATAACGTTTTTGATGGCACTTCTGATAAGCCTTACAAACCAACAGATGCAACAAATCCTATCAATGTTTATGGAAAATCAAAATTGGCTGGCGAAAGAGAAATCATCAAAGCAACCAAAAAACACTACATTCTTAGAACCTCTTGGCTTTATGGGGTTGGTGGATATGTAGATGCAATGTTGACTTTTTCAAACTTTAGAAAAGAAATCTCTGTTGTAGATGACCAAATTGGCTGTCCAACTTGGGTAGATGATCTTTCAAGGAAAATTGTTGAAATAATCAAAGAACAAAAGCCTTTTGGAATTTATCATGTTGCGTCTTCTGGAAGCGCTTCTTGGGCCGATTTTACAAAGAAAATTTTTGAAATTAAAAAGAGAAATGTTGCCGTTACTTCAATAGACAAAAGCGATTTTCCTCGCCCTGCAATGCGTCCTAAGTATTGTGTTTTAGATAATTCTGAAAAATTACCAGCTTGGCAAAATTCGCTAGAAGAATATTTAACAGCTAAAAATTAAATTGCCCGACATCTTTCTTTTATTGTATAATTAACTTAATTAGATAGTTGTGAGGAGAAAGATATGCATGGAATTATATTAGCCGGTGGTTCGGGTTCACGCCTTTGGCCGTTGTCTCGTGAGCTTTATCCAAAACAATTATTGAAATTAAATTCGAAAAAAAGTCTTTTAGAACGCACATATGAAAGACTTATTGGTTTGATGGATTCTGATAATATTCTTGCAATTACAAACGCTAAACATTTTGGCGACGTTAGAATGCAATTAAAAGAATATTCAAACGATATTCGTGTTTTATCTGAACCAGAAGCTAAAAATACAGCTCCTGCGATTGCGGTTTCTGTCAAATATTTGCTTGATTTTGGTCAAGATGATGTGATTTTGGTTGTGCCATCTGACCATTTGATTGAAGATAATAAAGCTTTTGCTCAAACAATTGAACATGCAAAAAATCTTGCAAACAAAGGCTATATCGTTACATTGGGTGTCGAGCCAACTTGCGCTGGTACTGGTTTTGGCTATATTAAAGCTGGAGATAAACTAGAAGATGGTTTTGAGGTTGAATGTTTTAAAGAAAAACCAGATTTAAAAACTGCACAAGAGTATTTTGATTCAAAAAAATATTTCTGGAATGCTGGAATTTTTGTTTTTAAAGCCTCTGTATTTATGGAAACATTGAAAGCAAGTGCACCTGAAATATATGAAATTACACAAAAATTTGACTTCACAAAGCAAGACGCTATTGATTACATGATGTTTGAAAAATTTCCATCAATTTCAATTGATTATGCTGTTATGGAAGTTGCAAAAAATATTGCAATGGTGCCTTTGAAATCAGATTGGAATGATTTAGGCTCTTGGGATGCGGTTTATGATATCAACAAAAAAGATGAAAAAGGAAATGTTAAAATTGGTACCGTTGTCGAACAAGATTGCGAAAACACAATGCTATATTCTGCAAATAGATTGGTTGCAGGCGTTGGTTTAAAAGATGTTATCATTGTTGAAACATCAGATGCAGTTTTAGCATGTAACAAAAATGATACTCAAGGCGTTAAAAAAGTATTTGAAAATTTAAAAGAAATGAAAAATGACGCCCATAAAATTCATACCACAGTTTATCGCCCTTGGGGGTATTACACTGTTTTAAACCAAGGCAAAGGTTATTTAACAAAATTAATTTGCGTTTCAAGAAAAGGTCAATTAAGTCTTCAATCACATGATTTCCGTTCTGAACATTGGGTTGTGTTGTCTGGTACTGCTAGAGTTACACTTGACGACAAAGTATTTATGTTGAAAGCTGGTTCTTCAATTGATATTCCAGTTAAAGCAATTCACTCTTTAGCAAATCCATATGATACAGAATTAAAAATTATCGAAGTTCAAAAAGGCGACAAATTAATTGAAGAAGATATTATTCGCTACAAAGATATTTATGGAAGAGCAAACTAATCTTCTAAATAGGTTTTTGCTTTTTCAATAATTTCTTTTGGAAGATTTGCAAGCTGAGCAGTATTTATTGCTTGGCTTGTTTTTGTCATACCCTTTTTAATTTTTCTATTAATTATATTGGTCGAATTTTCGCCAGTTGTTAAATTATGTATTTGGGTTGGGTATTGGTTTTCTAATTTTGTTAATTCCCAATTGTGCGTTGCAATGATTGTTTTTGGTTTGTTGTGTTCAACTAAATATTCACAAAATGCCCTTGCTAAAGCACCGCCTTCTTTTGAACTTGTGCTTTTTGCAGGTTCGTCTAAGAGCACTAATGAATTTCCTGTTGCACTATCAATAATTGTTTTTAAGTCGTCCATTTCAATCATGAAGCTTGAATTGTTGTTTAAAATATCGTCTGTTGTGCCTTGGCGAAGAAATATTTTGTCCGTAATTGTCAGGTTTGCGCTTTGTGCTGGAACAAATGAGCCAATTTGAGAAAGCAGGTTTATTAGGGCGTTGTGTTTCAAATATGTTGATTTTCCGCTCATATTTGCACCTGTCAAAATAATCATATTGCCATTTTCAAGGTATGTATCATTTGTTATGATTTCGGTGTTTGTGCTTAAAAGACTTGGGTGGTACCCATCTTTGATATCAATTTTTTCGTTGTTAAATTTTGGTTTAACGAGTTTGTTTTTGTTTGCACAAATTGCAAGAGAATTTAGAACGTCAATTAGCGCTACATCATTTGCCAGCGTTCTTATTGTTTGAGTAAATGTTGCCATATCTTTTTTTATTTCTTCATATAGCGCACATTCAAGCTCAATAATTTTATATTTTAAATTTAAAATTGTTTCTTCGTGGGTTTTTAATTCTTTGGTTTTGTAGCGCAAACAACTTGAAAGCTTTTGAACTCTGTTAAATTCATTTGGGATTTTGTTTTCTAAGTTCAATGGGATTTCAAAAACATATCCAAACATTTTTGTGTAGCGAATTTTTAATTTTGTTAAATTTAAAGAAAGTTGTTGTTTTTGTTCGTATTTTGCTAGGTTTTTTTCTGCGCTTAATAATTTTGTTCTTAAATAATCCAGATTTGAATCAAAGCCATTTTTAATGATATTGCCATCTTTAATATCGTTTGGCGCCTCTTCATTTATCGCATTTTCTATTTTGTCAGCAAGATGAATAGCAAGCTCTAGTTCTTTATTGTTGATTTTTAATAGAGGTGATGAAAAATTTTCACATAAAATATTTAATTCTTTTAAAGCTTTAGAATTTTGAGAAATTAACAAAAGTCCTTTTGGCAAAATTGTTTTGTTGGAAATCTTTGCGCAAATTCTTGATATATCACAAATTTTGTTTAGAGTTAAAGAAAGTTTTTCCTGATTTTTAGTTTTGATAATTTCTTCGATTGCATTTTGCCTTTTGATAATTTTTTCTTCATTTTTTAATGGCTCATTAATATATTTTTTTAATAACCTTGTGCCCATTGGGGTTGAAGTGTGGTTTACAAACCAAATCAGGCTCCCTTTTTTCTTTGAAAAGCGTTTTGTGCGCGTCAGTTCAAGATTTTTTCTTGTGACATTATCCATTGAAAGATATTTTTCAATTTTATATTCTACAACGTTGTTTAATTTAACGACATAGTTTTTTTGCGTTTCTTCGCAATAGCTAATTATCGCGTTTTCAATAAATTCTGCTGAAATTAAACTTGGATTAATTAAAGTTATATTGAAGTTGTTTATTGATTTAAAAATTTCTTTTTGGTCTTGTGCAATCAAAATTTCGCTTGGGCATATTTTTTCAATTTCGTGGATAACTTCTTTAAATTCACATTTGGTTTTATAAAATTGCCCTGTTGAAACATCAGCATATGCTAAAAAGCACTCTTCTTTTTGCTTATAAACAACGGCGATAAAATTATTTTCATCAGAAGATAAAAATTCATTTTCTAAAATTGTACCTTGAGTATATTTGCGGATTAATTTTCTTCTTCTTTCATTGTTTTCATCTATATATTCATTACACAAACAAATTTTATGGTTTTCATTTAATAGTTTTTTAATATAAAGATTTACAGATGAAATATTCACGCCTGCTTGCTGAATGGGTCCTATGTCTTTTATTATTCTTCGGTTTATTGTTGCGCCAGTGATATCGGAAAAAATGCGCGCGTCTTGAAAAAGAGTTTCGTAAAATTCGCCAATTTGAAACAAGACTATAAAATCTGGGTGCGCATTTTTAATTAAAAGATAGTCTTTTAGTAGCGTGTTTTGAATATTTTCAATATTTAAAATATTAAAATCCGTCAGCATATGTTTAATTTAGCAAATTATTTAATTAAAAACAAGCTCTGTAACAATTACAGAGCTTGTTAAATATTTAGATATTCAATTAAAATTGCATATCAGCGTCAACCACGCCAAACATACCTTCGATTTCTTCTAAAATTGCAGATGGTTTTCTTGTTTGGTGTTTTTGAGCAGCTCTTTTTTGAGCTTCTTTTTCTTTTTCTTCAGAAGCATTAATCAAGTGGTAATAACCAGTACCAGCTGGGATTAATCTACCAATGATAACGTTTTCTTTAAGACCTCTTAACAAGTCTTTTTTGCCTTCAACAGCAGCTTCTGTAAGAATTCTTGTTGTTTCTTGGAATGAAGCAGCAGAGATGAATGATTCAGTATTTAATGAAGCTTTTGTAATACCAAGCAATAATGCTTCATATGTTGCTTCTTGACCATTATTTTCTCTAGCTTCTGCATTTTGTGCTTCAATCACTTTAAGTTCAACTAATTCACCAGGTAACAATTTTGTTGTACCAGAGTCAATTACTTTAACTTTTTTAATCATTTGACGTACGATAACTTCAACGTGTTTATCAGAAATTTCAACACCTTGAGAGCGGTATACTCTTTGTACTTCGTCTACAAGATATTGTTGAGCAGCGTTGATGCCTTTTAGTCTGATAACGTCGTGTGGGTTCATTGGACCAGAAGTTAAAGCGTCGCCTTTTGCAATTTTTTGTTTATTGTTAACGATAACAGTAGCTTCGATAGGATATTTAATTTCGACTCTGCCGTTTTCGTTTTCAATATACAATCTTGGGATATCATCTTCATATTCAATGATTGCAACGCCATCTTCTTCAGCTGCAATAGCCGAATCTTTTGGTTTTCTTGCTTCCAAAAGTTCTTCAACACGAGGAAGACCTTGAACGATGTCGCCTGTTTTTTGTCTTTCAAATACTAATGTTGCAAGCAAGTCGCCTCTAAGGATTAATGCTGAGTTATCAACTTGAAGCATTGCCCCTGGAGAGATTAAGTGCGGACGACCAACTCTGATAACAACAGATTTAGCGTCAGCTTTAACAACTTTACCAGAGAATGGAGCAACTTCGTCTTTTGAAATTGGAGAATCAACAGTTACATAATCACCAACTTTAACAGTTGCTTTTGATGTTATTGCAACTTTTTCTTCGTAATTATCTGATACAAGAAGCAATCTTCTCAAGTCAGGATTTTTAGAGTTGATTGAAGCAACTGAATCGTTAACTGCTAAAACTTGTGTTTTTGTAACAGGTGTTTTAGCTTCGATTGTTTGTCCGTTTTCAACTAATAATTCTGTTTGAGTTGAAGAAAGACCTCTTGAACCGTCTTCTTGTTCTCTTCTAACGATTAATGTTTCCAATACAACGATTTTTAAATCGCCTTTTTTGTCTAATTCAACCATACCTTTTAAGTGTGAGATATAGCCAGACATAGACAATACTAATGAAGTTCTAGTTAAAACAGCACCATCTAGATTTCTAACTCTAGCACCGTCTTTGAATTGAACTTGAGTGATTGGAACAAGCTCAATTGCTTCATCAGTTGCATTGAATTTAATTGAAACTTCTTTTTGTTCAATATCAAATGCTTGAATTGGTCTGATTAAAATTTGAACAGGTCTTCCGTCTAATGTATCATCTTCAAGAGTATCTTCTGTTAAATCTTCATCAAGATCATCAAGTTCCATCATGTCTGATTCGTTTTCAACAATTGTTACGATAGAATCAACTTTAGCTTTGATTTTGCCTGCAACAACTGTGCCAGCTTTAACAACTTCGCCTTCGCAAACTTTTAAGTCATTGATTGAATCTAAGTTGTGTAATTCACCAGGACGAACTACAATTTCGTGAATGATATCGTTAAATTCTTTAATTTCAACAATACCTGCAATGTGTGTATAGATGTCTTTAACAACTTCTGTACCAGCTTCAACATATGTACCTGATTCAACAAGTTTTAATGAAGCGTCTTTTGAAATTTGATGAATTTCTTCTGGGATAAATACCAATTGACCTGGTTTAACAACAACTTGATTTTCATCAACTTCTAAACCGTTATATCTGATTTCACCAGAAGATTCAACTTTGCAAGTATCATCAATCAACTCAGCGATAATCATACCGTTTTCAACTGTTGTATCAACAGGAGATTTAACGATATATTTTTCACCTGTTTCAGGAACTGTCCAGATTTGTTCTTTTTTAGTTTGTTCAAATACTGCGTTAGATGCTTGGATTGAAGCAATAACGATAGTTAATTCTTTACCTGAAACAATTTTCTTGATTTTTTTGCCTTCGAAAGTTGTATTTTCGATTTCTAACGAGTCATTAACGCGAACTTCACCGCCGTGTTCAGAAACGATTAAAGTTTCAGCTAATTTTTCGCCTTTTTTAATTTTTTGACCATCTTCAACTAAAACTTTAGAACCAGCAGGAAGAGCGTAAACATCACCACCAAGAACCCAAACAATACCTTGTTTGTTTGCAATTCTAGAGATGTTGCCTTGTCTGTCTTTTCTTTCATCTGCAACGAAATCTTGGAAAACAACTTCGCCGCTAATGTCAGAAGTGATATCTTTTAGCGCTTTTTCTGTTAAACGAGAACCATCACCTTTTGAAGCTGGGTCAAATTCAGCGATTGCTTGTCCTGCAACAACTTCATCACCTTTTTTAACCAAAACTCTTGCGCCCATTGGAACGTGGATTTTTTCAGAGTCTTTTTTGCCTTTGATTTCAACGTCAGCTTCTTTAATAGCGATTTGTACAACATCCCCGTGACGTGTTCTTTGTTCTTTGGTTTTAACTTCTGTGTTAACTGTACCATCAATTGTTGTTTTAGCTTGACGAGTAACACCAGAACCTTTGAATACACCACCTGTGTGGAATGTTCTCATTGTCAATTGTGTACCAGGTTCACCGATTGATTGAGCGGCGATAATACCGATTGCTTCACCGATATCAACTGGTCTTTGAGTAGTCATTGACCAACCATAACATTTTTGACAAATACCATATTCTAATTCGCAAGTTAGAGTTGAGCGAACTTTGATTTCTTTTGGATTGATTGTTTTGATTTTTTCCAAATCATCTCTATCAACAGTTGTATTTTTAGCAACTAAAACGTTTCCATCAGCGTCAAGAACATCTTGAGCAACTGTTCTGCCAAGTAATCTGTCTTCTAATGGAACGATAACGTCTTCACCATCAGTGATAGCTGTCAAGTTGATGAATTTTTCAGTATGACAGTCATCTTCTCTGATGATAACGTCTTGAGCTACGTCTACCAAACGTCTTGTTAAGTAACCTGAGTCAGCTGTTTTTAACGCTGTGTCTACAAGACCTTTTCTTGCACCATATGATGAAATAACGTATTCTGTACAAGATAGACCTTCTTTAAAGTTTGATTTAATAGGTAAGTCGATAATTTGACCTTGTGCGTCTGCCATCAAACCACGCATACCAACCAATTGTGATACTTGTGATAAATTACCTCTCGCACCTGAGAAAGCCATCATGTATACTGGGTTTAATCTGTTGAAGCTTTCAACTACTTTTTCTGTTAATTTTGCAGTTGTTTCAGACCAAGTGTCGATAACTTTTGTATATCTTTCAACTTCTGTGATTTCACCTTTTAAATAGCGACGAGTTGAACGTTCGATTTCATCTTGTGCTTCTTGCAAAAGATCAGCTTTTGCTTTTGGTACTTCTAAGTCGTGGATTGAAATTGTTGTACCAGATTTTGTAGCATACTTGTAACCTAAGTTTTTAAGGTTGTTTGCAAGTTCTGCTGTTTTTGCTCCACCCCATTCAAGATATACTTGAGAAAGTAATTGGTTAAGAGCTTTTTTATTCATTACCTTATTGATAAACTCAACTTGTTTTTTCTTTTTTGAGCTTTCAGGAGTTAATGTTGTCATTTATATTACCTCTTTTGTTTAATTTCACTAACTATTTTCAAAGATTTACGATAAAACTGATTTTCTAACAGCTTCATTGAAGATAATTCTTCCTGGAGTTGTTTCAATTCTGTTTCCGTTTTCGTCTCTAACAATTACTTTATCGTGTAATTTTACAACACCTGTTGAGTGTGCTGCCATTACATCTGTAAAGTCGTGGAAATAACCTTTTATCGGTGCATTTTGATCTTTGATAATTGTTAGATAATACATACCAAGTACCATATCTTGTGTTGGTGTGATAATTGGTTTACCTGTTGCAGGAGCTAAGATGTTATTTGTAGCTAACATCAACATTCTTGCTTCTGCTTGAGCTTCGATTGAAAGTGGTACGTGAACAGCCATTTGGTCACCGTCGAAGTCAGCGTTGAATGCTGTACATACCAATGGGTGAAGTTGAATAGCTCTACCTTCAACAAGAACTGGTTCAAATGCTTGAATACCAAGTCTGTGTAGGGTTGGAGCACGGTTCAACATAACTGGGTGTCCATCTACTACCTCTTCTAAGATATCCCAAACGATTGCTTCAGAGCGTTCGATTTTCTTCTTAGCAGATTTAATATTTTGAACCAATCCGCGTTCAATTAATTTGTTAACAACGAATGGTTTAAATAATTCGATAGCCATTTCTTTTGGCAAACCGCATTGATTTAATTGAAGTTGAGGACCAACAACGATTACTGAACGACCAGAGTAGTCAACACGTTTACCAAGTAGGTTTTGTCTGAAACGACCTTGTTTACCTTCGATAATGTTAGATAATGATTTTAATGGGCGAGAGTTTGGACCAACAACTGTTCTTCCGCGTCTGCCGTTATCAATAAGAGCGTCAACTGCTTCTTGTAACATACGTTTTTCGTTTCTTACAATGATTTCAGGAGCACCCATTTCTAATAATCTTAATAAACGGTTGTTTCTGTTGATAACACGTCTGTATAAATCGTTTAAGTCTGATGTTGCAAATCTGCCACCATCTAATTGAACCATAGGTCTTAAATCAGGAGGTGTAACAGGAAGAATATCCATTACAAACCAAGTTGGTTCTGTGCCTGATTCGATTAATGATTCAACTAATCTTAAACGTTTGATTAATTTAGCACGTTTTTGAACTGAGCCACCAGCAGCGTCTAATTCGCTTCTGATTTCATTAGCTAATTCTTCAAGATTGATTTCAGCTAATAATTCTTTAATTACTTCAGCACCGATACCCACTTTTAATTGAGTTTCTTCATTTTCCATAATGAAGTCTTCATATTCTTCTTCTGTTAAAAGTTGGAATTTTTTGAATGGGCTGTCTGCGCCATCAACTACAACGTAGTTGTTGAAGTAAATGATTTGTTCCAAATCTTTCAAAGTCATATCTAATAATAGACCAAGATAAGATGGAATACCTTTCAAAAACCAGATGTGAGAAACAGGAGCAGCAAGTTTAATGTGTCCCATTCTGTGACGTCTAACTTTTGAATCTGTAACTTCTACGCCGCAACGTTCGCAAATGATACCTTTGTGACGTACTCTTTTATATTTTCCGCAAAAACATTCCCAGTCCTTTGTTGGTCCAAAGATTTTTTCGCAGAATAAACCATCTCTTTCAGGTTTAAGTGTTCTATAGTTAATTGTTTCGGGTTTTGTAACTTCCCCGTATGACCATTTTAGAATTCTTTCAGGCGATGCGATAGAAATTCTTATATAATCAAAATAATCAATACTTGTAGACATTTATTCTCCTTTGATTTTATTAATCGTAATTAGTAGTTCTGACTTTATAATTAGTCTTTAAAAGAGGCGCTTGTATCGAAAAAGTCGATATTAAGCAATTCTGAATCGATGTCAGATAATACTCTTTTTGGAGCTGATTTTCTTAAATCATCTGTATCAGACATTAAGTCAACTTCTTCTCCGCCACGTTTAGAAACTGCAATATCTAAACCGATACTTTGAAGTTCACGAACTAATACTTTGAATGATTCAGGAATACCAGGTCTTGGAATATTATCACCTTTTACGATAGCTTCATAAGCGCGTGATCTACCATTAACATCATCCGATTTAATTGTAAGCATTTCTTGTAAAGTATATGCTGCACCGTACGCTTCAAGTGCCCAAACTTCCATTTCACCAAATCTTTGACCACCAAATTGCGCTTTACCACCTAATGGTTGTTGAGTTACCAATG
>JAFQOV010000005.1 GCA_017402995.1 Candidatus Gastranaerophilales bacterium | reverse complement strand
GATTTTGACTAGGGCGGAACAGGGCTTTAGCCCGTTGTGAGCCCGTCTGTTCGAAAAAACTTACGAAGCGACGAAGCGAAGCTTTAAAGCGAAGTTCTAAGTTTTTGAGTTGTCAAAATACAAGAAGGTTTCAGGGTCTTAGCAATGTTTGTTATATATGATGGTTTCTAAGATGCTGAAACAAGTTCAGCATGACAGATGGTAGTTTGTTTTAAAAAAACAAAAACCATAAGCGAGAAACTTAACGACGCACGAAAATAAAACCGGAGAGGAATTTGAACGTTTTAAGCTTTTCATGTTTCATTGTATAGAAATTATTGTATAAGGTGTTCAAAACCTCGACTGTTTTATTCAGGAGTTAAGTTTTGAAGCGTTGCAAAGAAACAAAACAATTTAACCAAGCCCAATATTTTCTTCTTTTTTGGTTCCGTTTTTTCTTCTTTTGATTGCGGCGCATGAGCGCAAAAGAAGAAAAAACGAACAAAGACTTTAGTCTTTTAAACAAAAAACAAAAGCTTTAGCTTTTTAAGAAAACAAACAAGAGCGAAGCTTTTTAGAAAGAAAAAATAAAAGTGCTTATTTCCAATAAACCTTAAAATCCTCAATTTCTTTTATAGTTTTATCAAAATCTCCCTTAAAGCAAATTGCTCTATCATCAATATATAAATATGACGGTAATTTTATTGAAGTTATATCTTTAAAAAAACAATCAATTTTGTTTTCTATCAGCCATTTTGCTGCAAGTAATAAGTTTCTTGTTGTAAAAAGATAAAGCTCGTTTTCTTTGCTTAATTTTTCAAGAAATTCTTTTGCGCCATTTTTTATTGCAGGGATTTTATTTTCATTAAAACCCCCTTCGTATACGTTTAAAACACCGTCTAAATCAATTAGAATTTTCTTGATATAACTAGATTTCATTTACCCTCTGTCAGTGTCACGGTTTGTTTACTTTGTCATTATAGCTGACAATTTAATTATGGACAAGATTCTTATAGAAAAACTTGCAAATAGAATTAAGGAATTGAGAAAAATCAACAATTTTACTCAAGATGAGTTAGCATTTCGTGCTGGCATTGGTCGCTCTACTTTGGGCAACATTGAAACTGCGCAAAACGATATTACATTTTCAAAATTAAATAAAATTGCCAAAGCCTTTAATTTATCTTTGGCAGAATTTTTAAACTTTTGACTTATGATTGAGTTTTACCCTTTTTTAAACTCAAACCTATCATCACAATATTCAACAATAATCTTATCTCCATCGCTAAATTCTTTTCCCAAAAGCAATTTAGACAATGGATTTTCGATTTCTTGTCTGATAGTTCTTTTTAGCGGTCTTGCGCCATAAATTGGGTTATAGCCTAATATTGCAAGCTGATTTTTGGCGTCAGGTGAAATTTCAAGTTCAATTTTTCTCTCTGCCAAAAGTTTTTTCAAATAATCAACTTGAATATCAACAATATGAACCAAATTATCCAAAGTTAAAGCTTCAAAAAATATTGTTTCATCAATTCTATTTAAAAACTCAGGTTTAAAATATTCCCTTAATTTTTGGTTAATTTCTTCACGTTCTTGTTCCTTGTTTTTCTCTCCTAACATACCTTTTAGGGCATTATCCAAGATGATATTTGAACCAATGTTAGAGGTTAAAATGATAATTGTGTTTTTAAAATCTACTGTTTTTCCTTTTGAATCTGTTAATCTTCCATCATCAAAAATTTGAAGCATAATGTTAAACACATCTGGGTGTGCTTTTTCAATTTCATCAAATAATACAACGGAATATGGTTTTTTTCGAACAGCAGAGGTTAATTGCCCACCTTCATCATATCCAACATATCCTGGAGGCGCGCCGATTAGCCTTGCGACAGAGTGTTTTTCCATATATTCTGACATGTCAATTCTGATGATATTTTCTTCATCTAAAAACATAAATTTAGCCAAAGCTTTTGCTAATTCTGTTTTACCAACGCCTGTTGGTCCTAAAAATAAAAATGTTCCAATAGGGCGTTTTGGGTCTGATAGACCGCTTCTTGCTCTTCTTATGCTGTCAGAGATTTTTTCAACAGCTTCATCTTGTCCTATAACTTGAGAATGCAATACATTTTCCATGGCTAAAAGTTTTTGGCTCTCTTCTTCAACAAGTTTTGAAACGGGCACACCCGTCCATTTTGAGATGATTTGAGCGATATCTTCTTCGTCAATTTCTTCTTTTAGCATAGTTGTTTTTTGTTCTTTATTTTTGCAATTTTTTAATTGTTCTTCTAATTCTCTTAATTTCCCATATTGCAATTTTGCCGCAAGTTCAAGATTAAACTCTCTTTGCGCGCGTTCTATTTCAATTCGTGTTTGTTCAATTTCGCTTTTAATTGCAACTTCACCTTTGATTAAAGTTTTTTCTTTTTCCCATTGGTTTTTTAATTTATCTGCTTTTTGCGAAATTTCAGTTAAAATATTTTCAACTTTTTTAATTTTTTCTTGGTCATTTTCATCTTTTAAAGATTGCAACTCAATTTGTAATTGAAGCTTTTGACGCTCTAATTTGTCTAGTTCTTCTGGCATTGAGTCAATCTCAATTCTAATAGCAGATGATGCTTCATCTACTAAATCTATTGCTTTGTCTGGCAAAAATCTATCTGTAATATATCGGCTAGATAATTTTGCAGCAGCAATCAATGCACTATCTTTAATTCTAATTCCGTGGTGGACTTCGTATTTATCTTTTAAACCTCTTAGGATTGAAATTGTATCTTCAACGGTTGGTTCGTCGACCAAAATTGGCTGAAAACGGCGCTCTAGCGCTGGGTCTTTTTCGATATATTTTCTATATTCGTTTACTGTTGTCGCGCCAACTGTTCTTATTGCGCCGCGCGCTAAAATTGGTTTTAAAAGGTTTCCGGCGTCTCCTGTGCCTTCTTGACCGCCCGCGCCAACGACTGTATGTAGTTCATCAATAAACATGATTATTTGACCGCAAGATTTTTCAACTTCGGCTAAAACTTTTTTAAGGCGTTCTTCAAATTCGCCTCTAAATTTCGCGCCAGCAATCAATGCACCCATATCAAGAGAGATTAAAGTTGTGTTTTTAAGGCTTTCAGGGACATCTCCTCTAACAATTCTTTGTGCCAAGCCTTCAACAATAGCGGTTTTACCAACACCTGCTTCGCCAATTAAACAGGGGTTGTTTTTGCTTCTGCGATTTAAAACTTGAATAATTCTTCTTATTTCTTCGTCTCGTCCGATAACTGGGTCAAGCTTCCCATTGCGCGCAAGTTCTGTTAAATCTTGCGAATATTTTTCTATGATTTTATAATCTTCATCTGCGTTTTTATTATCCACTTTTTTATCCCCCCTAATATTTTTCATAGCGAGTAAAATTTTATTTTCATTTAATTCGTATTTTTCAATTAATCTTTGAATTGGATTTTCTTTGATTTCGTTTAAAGCAAGCAAAATATGTTCAAAAGCAACAAACTTGTCTTTTAAAGATTTTGCTTTTTCTTGCGCTTTTTCAAACAATAAAAGAGAATCTTTGCTAAAAAAGATGTTGTTTTGTGGGTTTTGCGTTTTTGCAAGGTCAGATATGATATTTTCCAAATCTTTTTTAAAAATGTTTGTATTTAATTTTAATTCATTTAAATATAATTCAACTCCTTCAATCCCTGAATTTGTTGCGCCAAGCAAAATATGAACTGGTTCAATTTGGGTATTATGGTTTATTAGCGCAATATTTTGAGCTTTAAAGATTAATTCGCGAGTTGAATCTGTGAAATTATCAAACATAAAAAATCCTTTATCCTATATTTTTAGTTTATAAGGATTTTTTTAAAAACTTCCAAAATTAATTATATTTTAATTTTTCGGGCAATATTTTTTAAAGCTTTGTTTTAATAAATATATGGAACCTAGTTTAAATGTGCTCAAACAGCCTGAGCCAAATATAGTTTCAAATAATGCTACAACTACAAAGCGCGAAACTTTGCGCCCAAATGTTGGCGTGGTTGATGTTCCAGCTATTTCTTCGCCAACAACAACAGATATTTTAGAGCTTAAAAGACAAGAAAATCCACATACTGTTTATAAATTATCCGAAAAACCAAAAACAGATTTAAAATTCCAAGGATTTTGCTCAATCGGCATTGCGCTTGGGTCTTTGATTTCACTTATAAGCCTGTTTAAAAAGACAAAATAGCGAATTGTAAACAAATGTAACAAGAAATGTTACTTTTGAAATTTGTCTTCGAGTATATACTTTATATATATGTAAGTAGTCACCGAGGATACTAAAAATGAGATTAAAGATCGCGAATGATTTTGATCGAAAAGTTGCTGAATTATACATGTCTGAAGTTACAGTTAATTTAGACTCAAAATCAACTATGAACCCTGCTGAATTTTGGAATTCAATGGAAATTATTGCTGCTAATTCTAGAGCAATGATTAACTTCAAAGTCACAAGATAGTTTTCAAAAGTTTGTCGCTTTAAAAGGGCAAACGCCAAGGAAAACTAGTTAAACAGATGTTTTTAATTTTTCTTGAATATATAATTCAAGAGCCTGCGCAAATTGGTCAGGACAGCTTGTCGACCTAGCGCCACAAGAAATTCCCTTTAAATTTTTAATAACATCATGTATGTTTAAACCGATTGATAAGTTACAAATTCCCTTATGATTTCCGTCACAACCACCTATAAACTCAACATTTTTAACAATTTCATTATCCACTTCGATATTGATGAATTTGGCGCAAGTGCCTTGTGTTTGATATGTAAATTTATCTGACATTTGTTATTCTTCTCCTAGAAGGGTTTCTTCAATTTCGATTTCTTCTTTTTTTTGTTTGTTGAATTTGTGTCTGTTGTTACGTTCTTTTTCTTTTTCTTTGAGGGTTTTCATTAACATTATAGAGCCAGCATTTGCCATAGCAAGACTGTCCAATGACGCTCTTAGCTGTGCAGAGCGGTCTTGGTAGCTTTGTTTTTGTTCTTGTTCGTATTCTTCTTGCATCTCTTGGGCAAAGTATTCACCACCTTGTCCTTGTTTTTCATCAGACATGCGGTTAGCCATACCCGAAGCATCGCCAGCTTTGAAGTTGAAACTTGGTATTGGAGATACGCCCTTGTTATCAACCATATTTTTCCCTCGTTTATTAGCTAGATAATATCATTTTTTTATCCAAAAAACAACATTATTTTGCCCTATAAAACACGTGAAAAAATATTTTTGCGCTTATGTTCAAAAATTAAAAAATTTATTTATTTCTTCAATCGTTTCTTTTTCATCTAACCCTTTGTCTTCTGGTGCAATATTTCCCCAAGAAGCAAGAATGGTCTTAATTTGTGGATATTTTTTACAAGGAGTTAGATTGTTTGAATTGTCATCAACAAATAAAGCTTCGCTGTATCCTTTTTCTTCCATATATTTTGCTAAAAAATCAGCTTTTGTTTGATATTTATCTAGTGCTTCACGTGCGAAAATTTGATTTTCGTTTAAATGAAAATCATAGCTTAAAAAGCGCTTGATAATTGATTCTTTATTTTTTTTAGATGCAATTACAACATCAACTTTTTTGCTAATTTCTTTAATTGCAAAGAAAAAATCATATGGAACTTCAAGTTTTTCCCAAAAATCATAATGATTTTCGACTAAATCTTTTCTGATATTTAAAAATTTAGTGCAAAATTCTTCTTCTTTTTTTAAATCTCTGTTCAAAAGTGCTTTTTGATAGCTTTCAATAATTTTTTCTTCTTGAACATTTTCAAAAATCAAAGGATTGAAATATAAAAACATGTAAATGTTATAAACCAAATATTTATATTTATAATAAAGCTTGTAATTTGTTTCATCAATTTTATCAAACAAGCTAATACCGTTGTATATCGCGCGATTTACAACGTAAACTTCTCTTAATGTATCAAATAATACACCGTCAAAATCTAAAAATAATACTTTTTTCATACGCTAATATTAGCGTAAAAGATTAGAATTGGCTATATTTTAATTTGTTGATAATCCCTTCGGATTTGATTTTTTGGGTCAAATTTCTCAACTGCCAATTTGTGAACTTTTCTTTGTAAAACTTATAGTCTTCCAAATGCGTATCGTAATCTTTTGTAAGTTGTAAATTCTTATCCATTTTTAACTTCCAATAACTCTACATGTATTTAAAGTTATTTTTTAATGGAAAATTGCTAAAAAAGAAAAGAAAAAATAATTTTTGTTAACAAAAACAAAGAAATTAGATAAAAAATTATGAACGCAATTAGTTTTTTTTGTTTTCTTTTTTGCGTGCGAGTTTGCTTAACTTGCTTTTTTGTTACTTTTTTTGGAGTTTTGTTGATGTTTTGTTTAAGGTTTTTTTGCGCTTGTTTAACTTTTTGTTTAATTTTTTCTTTTTTTGGATTTTTAGCTGGTTTTTTGTATTGTTTTAAATTTTTAACTCTGCTTTTGTCTTCAAAACCGTCGTTATCTTTTTCAACTTTAGATAAAAAATCTCCCTGTTTTTCGTTTAAGAGCGCTTCTTTTTGCGCTTGTTGCGCTGCTTCAATATATTTATCCACCAAAGTAACTTCTTTTTGCACTTTTCCCGTGATTAACAAAGTGTCATCAAATTGCATAGATAAATATTCGCCCTGCTTATCTTTACTTTGAGCGTAATTGATTGCAACTTCAAAAGCGCGGTGGATAATTTCTAATGCTTCAGATGAAGATGTATCTTCGCCATGGGCGCATTTATTGCCTATTTTTTTAATGAAAAATAAATCATCAACAAATTCTTGTTCGCGAGTTGATTTAATTTTGTCTTTTAAACAGTTAATTGTGTCATCAAAAGTCAGATTAATTGATGTTTCACCCAAGATTTTTTTGGCAACTTTTTCGGCGAAAACTCTGACTTGAACAGCGCATTGGTTGAAATATTCATCTCTGAACAGTTTTTGCGCGTCTTCAATGTTTGAAAATAATTCTTTATCTATTTCTTTTAAAAATTCAAAATTATTCGCCATAACCTATTTGTTTCGCTAAATCTAAAAACTCAGGAAAAGAAGTATTAATACAGTCAAAACCCTTGATTTTCATAGGTTTTTTATTAATTAAAGACATGACAAAATAGCTCATTGCTAATCTGTGGTCTAGATGTGTTTCAAGCTCAACTTCTTTATCAAATTCTTTTTTGCCGTTGATTATAAAGCCGTCTTCTTTTTCTTTAATGTCGACATCAAGGCTCAAAAGCGCATCAACTATTGTTTTAATTCTGTCAGATTCTTTGTTTCTTAAATCTTGAGCGTTTGAAACAGTTGATTGTCCTTGCGCTTGGGTTGCTAAAACTGCTAAAATTGGAATTTCATCAATCAATCTTGGAATAATATCCCCTTTGATTTCAAAAGGTTTGATGTTTGGAGTGTAATTTACTTTTATGTCGGCACAAAGTTCGTTTGAAACATATTTTTCGTTCAAAATTTCAAAATCAATTTCTGATTGTTTGAAAACCTCAATTATGCCATCTCTTGTTGGGTTTATTCCGACATTTTTAATTAAAATTGAAGAATTTGGAACAATTGCACCCATAACCATAAAAAACGCAGCAGATGAAATATCGCCAACAATTTCAATATCTTTTGGAGTTAAATTTGATTTTTCAATTTGTGCAAAATAGCCTTTTTCGTCTTTTCCGCTTGTGATTTTTGCCCCTAAATATTCAAGCATTATTTCACTATGATTGCGCGATAAGGTTGGTTCATAGGTTCTTGTTTTGTTTTTTGCGCCAAGCCCAGCTAACAAAATTGCGCTTTTTACTTGCGCAGAAGCAATTTTTGAAAAATATTCAATTCCAGATAAATCTTTTCCTTTAATTTCTAAAGGTAATTTATTTTCGTTTGATTTAATTTCTGCTCCCATTAAGCTTAATGGTTCAATAATTCGCTTCATTGGGCGTTTTGAAAGGCTTTTGTCACCAATTAGTTTAGAGTTGAAATTTTGCCAAGAAAAAAGCCCAGCTAAAAGTCTTGTGGTTGTACCTGAGTTTCCGCAATCAAATGTGAAATCGCCCGTTTTAAAGCCATTTGAACTATCTAAAATTAAATCTCTTTTAGATAAAAATTCTACTTTGACGCCTAGTTGCTCAAATATTTTAAGAGTATTTAAACAATCTTGCCCTAAAGAAAGGTTAGAGATTTTCACCTTGCCCTTGGTTAAAGCACCAAAGATAATTGCCCTGTGAGACATAGATTTATCGGGTGGAATAATAATTTCACCCGATAAGCTTGTAATATTTTCTTTTGAAATAAAATTATCCATTAGCTAATTCTTTTACAAAATTTGGAACAGCAAAAACTGCGCCGTGAAGCTCTCTATTATAGATTTTACAAGTTTTTTCAATTTCTTTTGCGCGCATTTCGTCAATTTTTGTGTAATCTCTTGGAATTTCAACATCATCAGAACAAAAGCCCCAAGACCAATATCCACCAGGATATGTTGGCATTGGACCGCAATATGGTGCAACGTTTTTAAATACGCGTCTTAGCATTTGATAAGTTTTTCTCATGTTTTCAGATTGCGCAAAAGGACCTTCTGTTTGTGGAACAACAATTCCGCCCTTTTTCAATGCGCGTTTAACATTGTTATAGAAATTATCGTTAAACAAGCCTTCCCCTGGACCTATTGGGTCAGTTGAATCAGATAAAACAACGTCATATACATTTTCTTTTCCTTTGATAAATTCAACCGCGTCTTGAATTAAAACGCTAACGCGTGGGTCATCAAGCGCACATGAAATTGTTGGTTGATATTTTTTACAACCTTCAACAACATCTCCGTCAATTTCAACCATATCAACATGTTTTACAGATGGGTGCTTAAGGATTTCTCTCACAGTACCACCGTCGCCACCACCAATAACCAAAACGGTTTCAGGGTTTGGGTGTGTTAACATTGGAATATGAACAATCATTTCATGATAGAAAAATTCATCTCTTTCTGTGGTCATCATTAAACCATCAAGGGTCATAACATTACCAAAAGCGCGAGAGTGAAAGAAATCTATTTGTTGAAATGGAGATTTCATAGAAAATAAATCTTTATCTTTTTCTATTGCAATACCAAAGCCTTCAGGTGTAATTTCGTGATATAATTCCATCGACATTTGTTTCCTTTTTTTAACTTATCTTAATCTTGTTTCATAATTATACAAAAAAAATCAACTATTTGGTATAATGTTTTTAATGAAAAGCAAAAACAAAATCATGGATTCTTTTGAAGAATTTATTGCCTTACCCTTATCCATTTTAAAAAACAGGATAATTCAAATTACAGGCTTTAAATCTGATTTTGTGTCGTCTAAATCTATTGATGTTGAACTAAGCGAAGATACCGTACAAATTAACGTAATTAACAATGAATCTGCATATAATTTATTAAGCAGCGTTATCTACAAGCGTCAGCTCAATAGACGCAAAGAAATGGAAAAGAAAAATGAAAATAAAGAGTGCGAAGTTTATCTTGAGCTCGCCTAATTTAAAGCTTTGCCCCGAGCTTAATTTGCCTGAGTTTGCTCTTTTAGGGCGTTCTAATGTTGGAAAATCGACATTCATTAACACTTTATGTAACCAATTAAAATTGGCTAAAACTTCAAATACTCCTGGAAAAACAAGATTAATTAATCTTTTTGAAATAACAACAGATAAAAAACCTTTTGTTTTAGCAGATTTGCCAGGATATGGTTTTGCAAAAGTTTCAAAAAAAGAGCAAGAAACTTGGCAAAAAAATCTTGAACAATACCTTTTGAAACGCAAATTGGTTTCAACAATTCAATTTATTGATGCACGCCACGATATTCAAAAAAATGATATTTTAATGCAAGAATGGCTAAAATATAACAATATTCCTTGTTTTAACATTTTAACAAAGTGCGATTATGTTTCAAGAAATGAAATTGCAAAAAAAATCGCTCAAATTGAAAAACAATTTGGAAACAAGACTTTAGCTTTTTCTTCAAAAAATAAAATTTTTATTGATGGCGTTTTAGCTTTGTTTAATGAACTAATTTAAAACAATCAAATTTCTTTCAAATTGTTCTTTTAGAGGTAATTCATATGGAATTATTTCAAAATTTGCTTTTTGATATTTCTTTTTAAATAGCTCAATTTCATCTTTTGATAATTTTGATTTATAAATTAAAAAATCGCCTTGTTTAATTAAATGTTTTTTAGATAATTCCCAAACATCAATCATTTTTCCAACAGCTCGAGAAACAATTAAATCAACATGAAGCGGGGAAACATCTTCAATTCTTGAATATAAAACTTCAAGGTTTTCAAGGTTTAATTTTTGTTTGATTTCTTTTATAAAATTAATTTTTTTAATTCTTGAATCGTTAGCAATGATTTTCATTTCAGGGAAACAAATTGCCAAAATTACACTTGGAAAACCCCCACCACAGCCGACATCAAGGATTGTTTTATGGTTTTTAAAATCTTTCCAATTCAAAATTCCAAGTGAATCAAAAACATGTTTTTCAAAAAGAACTTCTGTGTCATTTTTGCTCATTAAATTTGTATGAGAATTATATTCAACAAAAGCTTTTGCCCATAAATTGAGTTTTTCTATGGTTTCTTTGTTTAATTCAAAGTTTAATTTATCTTTTAAAATTTTAATTTCTTTTTCAGTTATCATATTTATCCAAAATTAATTTGAAACTAGCGTCGTCAAGGCGCATTTTGATGTCATTTATTCTTGAATTAATGCGAATAACGTTTTCGTCTTTTTCGTTGTTTTTCAAGACTTGTCTTGCATTTAAAAAGTTTTTTAAAGCTTTTTCGTCTTCTTGTCTATCGTAAAAATATTCGCCAACTTCAAAATAGACAAGCGCAACTTTAAAGTTGTCGTTTAGTTTTTGTGCGGTATCAAGTGCTTGTTTAAAATAGCCCACAGAGCTTGTTTCGTCAATTTGTGTGTATAATTTTGCAAGTTCTTTTTGACAGAAATACATGTTTTCAAGGTCGTTTATTTCGTTGTCAAAAAGCAACGCCAATTTTAAATATTCGCTTGCCTCTCTTAATTTTCCAAGCTCAGAATAAATTAAAGCAAGGTTAGTTAAAGAAGATGAATAATATTTATTTTCTTTTAATTCGGAGCTTGTTGTGTAATTTTTTTGATAGAATTTGATTGCTTGTTCAATATCTCTATTTTCGTCATATAAAACGGCTAAGCGCCAATAGGCTTTTGTTGTGATTTCCTTTGATTTGCCAATGCTTAAATCAACAGCAGAGTTATAATAGCTAATTGCAAGGTCAATTGAAGCATTTGCCTCTTCCATTTCGCCAAGTTCAATATAGGCTTTTGCTCTGTAATTTGGTGTGTTGTTTTCGTTTTGTGCAATTTTTAAGAATTGTTCTTTTGCAACTTCAATTCGATATAAGTTTTTGTTTGCGCTTGCGATTGAATATTCAAGCTCGCAAATTCTTGAATCTTTTTGTTCGTATGCGTATTTTAGCGCCTCTTGGAAGCTATTTTTGGCATTTTGATAATTATTTAAATATTCATAATTTTTCGCAATCAAAGACAAAATTTCGATATGAAATTCTTTGTTAAAATCAGCCTCTAGTGCGCGTAAAAGCTCTTCGAGCGCTTGTTTATATTGATATGATTTTGAAAATTGTCTTGAAGAATTTATCAAATTAATGATAAACATTCTATCTGTTTCTTTTTTTTCTTCTTTTTCAAATTTTACTGTTTCAGACAATTTTTTGAAGATGGAAAGTTTATTTTCTTCTTTTAAAAGTCCTTTTTTCTCTCTAATTTTATTTAATTTTTCAGCTAATTTAGAAGGCTTTGCCTCTGTTTCTTCTTGCCAAAGAGAGTTTGAGGAGCTCAAATATGAGAAATTTTTTGTTTTTGTTTGGTTAATTGTAGGCATTGAATTTTCAATGTCTTCAAGTTCTTTTCTAATAGCTTCTCTTGAAAGCCTTAAAAGCCTGTCTTTTGGGCTTTTAGATAATTCATGTTGATAGATTTTAATTAAATTTTGAGAATATGTGATTTTTTCTTGAATAGAAAAAGTTTTTGTAATGTATTGTTTGAAATAGTCTTTGACATAGATTTCATCTTTAAAATAGCTAATTAAGAAGTTTTTAGCCAAATAATCAATTAAACTGACATCTCCAAGGTTATATTCTTTTAAAAATGTTTTTGTAACTGGGTGCGAAATTGTGCACAAAGTTTTGAAAAATTCCTTATATGTGCTTGGAGCAAAAGAAACAAATTTTGAAACAATAAATTCTTCAAAATCCATTTTTGATAAAATATTTTTGCGCTCAAACTCATCAACAAGGTCTTTAATTGTTGAATCCGTAGTATTTGCGCATTTTATGCTCATGTTTAAATAAAGTTCAAGTCCCTTTGTAATTTCATAAAATTTTTCTTTGGTTTCTTCGTCTTGTTGGTTTGTTAAAACAACAAGTTTAGATTTGAAATTTTCTTTTGAAATTCCTTCAAGGGCGATTGTTTTTGTTTTAATTTTTTTAAATCGGAAAAGATTTTTCTCTTGATTTCTTGAAATTACAATTAATTTAACATTTTCATATCCCGCAAGGTGAGACAAAAAGTCAATGATTTCAATATTTTCGTCGACTTGTTCAAAATTTTCAATAATGATAATGCAATCTGTATTGATTGCTTTAAAATAGTGGCTGACTTTTTCTTTAAAATCATCTGTTGCATATTTTTTTAAAGTGATTTTTTGAGAAAGAGAAAAGCTTCTCAATGCGTCATAAAAATTTAATAAAAAATCGTCAATTACTGTGTTTTTAAAGCAAAAATGTTGAAAAATCAGATTGTTTTCTTCAAGAAGCGGAATAACTTTTTCCATGGTTTCGCTTTTTGATGAACCCTTTTGTCCTGTGATGAAAAGTAAATCAAAAGACGAAGTGCCAAAATCTGATATTTCGTTTATAATGTTGTTATTAAATTGAAAAAAACCTTGCGTCATAACTCTATTGTACATAAATTCCATCATTTTATGCAATACGACAAATATTCTAAAACTAACAAAAATCAAGTTTTTTAAAATTCTCAAAAAGCTCTTTTAGTGTAGTTTTTACGGCAATTTAGAATATTAATAATTGTTAAGAATATTTAAAGAAAAAAGGCAAAAATTTTCGTTTATAGTTGTTTATATAATTGTGTTAGTTGTTTGGGGTACAAATGCAACAAATTACAGGTCCGAGCGTTGATAAACTTCCTAAAGTGGGCTATTGGGTTTCTAAGGAAGAAAAGAAGGAAAACTTCTATAAAACCGAATCACATATCCACAAGCAAGGTGCTTTGTCGGGTGTGAAGGCTGGCGCGCATAAACTTACAAACAACATTTTAACATATTTCCCAAAAGGCTTTGCTGGTTCAAAAAACAGCGATTTTTATGAATTTTTATCTTTGGGCATGATTCCATATATCGCAGGTAGTGCGACTTTAATTGCTCTATACGGATTAACAAGAGGAAAAATGAACGCAATGGACGCATCTGGCGCAGGAAAAGCGTTTAAAAACGCTGCCGCTGGTGTTTTGTTGTATGGCGTTGGAAAATATTTATCCCCAAAATTAGCACATAAAGGAATTAAACACTCAACAGGCGTTGACTTAGATATGCTTTATATCAACAAAGTTAACGAATTGCCTGAAAATGGTCAAGAGCAAGGACTAGTGAGAACTCAGTACCCCGGAGTTTTCTCGTCTGTTGATTTTTACAGAAAAGATTTGCTTGAAAAAGACAGCGAATTAAATCATGGCGACATTTATGCCTATAACGATAAAATCGCTAAAAAAGCAGGCTTTAAAGAAAAATTAAACGCTCCAAATCAAACAATGGGCAACAAAATTAGAGAATTAAAAGCAAGAACAACAGCCCTAGAAAATATCAGTAAATATATTGCTGCTGCTTGCGGTGTTGCTCTTGGTGCGCAAAAAGCATTTGGCGATATGCACTTCCATTCAATTAAAGAAAAAGGTGCAAGCGCAATTTTAGGAAATGCAAAAACAATTCTTCATTCTCTTAAAGAGGCTGCAATTCAGCTTTGGAAGGGAACAAATAAAAATATTTTCACAAAACATGCTGGTAAAGCAATGATTATTGCAACGGTTGCTTCAACTTTGGCTACTTGGTTAATTCCATCTAAAAACTTTAAAACAAACCCAGACACTATGAAAGCTAGAGTTGATGAATCTAGAGAGTTCGAGGTGTGCTAATGACATATATGAGCCCTCTTTTACAAAATAGATTAAATGCAACTAATACAACAAAACAAAGCAATCCTGTTGTAGTTAACACAAATTTAAATCAACATGATAAAGTTTATGAAGATTTAAGACGTCGTGCAAATGAAGTTCGCCCAAACGAAGCAAAAGCAAAATTAGTTAAAGAAAATTTTGCAACAAGCGTTGTTTCAACATTTAAAGATACAGGCAAAGACATTGCAAACTTCAATACTGCCGTTAAAACAGGCAAAATGAACGATACTCGCCTTGGAAGAATTAACGACCTTGGCATGAAATTTGGCGCAGCTGTTATTGCTGCATTTTTAGCTCTTCATTCAAAAACTAAAACTGAAGCAATAATGAAATTCATTGGTGGCGGTGCTTTCCTTGCTTCAATGAGTTTATGGCCAAAATTGTTCATTAATGCTCCTGCAAAAGCTAAACACGGTTTTGATATTGGACAAAAATATATTAGCGCACAAGGTGACAAAAAAGATTTCTTCCTAGACAACCAATTCTTACCTTGGGACGCATATTCTAAAGAAGAAATTGAAGAAATCGGCAAAAAAATGGGTATTGATGCTAATAGCAAAAATGGACATGAAAAAATCCAAAGAAAAATGCAAAAAACAGCATTACAAAATAGAACTCTATGGATGGCAACAGCTGGTTTTGCAACTCCAATTATGTCTGCTTTAATTTCAAATAGATTAGAACCACATGTTAAAAATGCGGTGATTAAAAGTGGCGTAGCAAAATCTAAAAAAGTATTTGCAGATACACAAGCACTAGATAATTTCTTGGCAAACGTTAAACCAGATATTAGAAATCAAGAAGAAATCGAAAGATTAGCTAATATCTATAAAAACAAAGAACCAGATGAATATTTCTACAAAAGAATGCCAAAATTATTAAGCGTTGAAGATGTATATGGTGAATTTTTAAATCCTGATGACGCAAAATTATTCGAAAAAAATAGCACTTCAAGAGTCAGAAAAACTCTAGAAGCATTGCGCGAAGCTTGCCGTTCAGATGAAATTAATCCTTCAAAAATCAAAGGTGTTATTGAACAACTTGAATATACAGACACAGATAATTTTGTTGCTGGCATGAAAACAAAATTACAACAAGTTGAACTAGACGAAATCCTTGACGCTATTAGCGAAGAGTCTACAAAACGCGATTTAATTAAAGTTTTAAAAGAAAAAGAAATAGCACCTGAAAAAATTAAAGAAATCGTTTCTCAACTTGTTGTAGATAACCAAGTTCAATATAATCCAGAAAATATTACAGCGGTTATTAAAAACGTTGTAGGTGTTAGCGACAAGAAAATTCCTCAACATATTGTTGAGCAAATTACTCGTGAAGTTTCAAAAGCACCTACAATGGAAAACCTAGAAAAAGTATTAAAACAATACAATATTTCTGAAATTCCAGTTGAAATCAAAAAACAATTATTTGATGAAGATTTAACGAAATTTTATAATGCTATTGTGGAATATAACAAAACAGATTTAGCAATTTCAAGAGCTAGATTGAAAAAATATGTCCAAGCGCTTAATCCTTTAGTTGGTTCTAAAGAAGAAGCTTTGGCAACTCAAATTTACGATGGCAATATGACAAAAATATTTAAAGAGCTTGGAATAGATTACAAAAAAGCAAAAGAGATTTCACAAAGCAAAAACGGCGATATTGTTGAAGTTTTGAGTGAAATTTTCAAAACAAAAGTACAAGATGAAGCTCAATATGAAAACTTTATCAAAAGCATTGCGGGTGATTCATTTACACCTGAACAAATGAAATTAATTGAAACTGCAATGGCAGATGATAATATTGCAAAAATCAAACACAGCACAATTCTTGGCTCAATTTCTGATACAATTTTTGGTAAAAAAGGCGTTGGAAAAAGAGTTGACGGTGGCAATATTGTTTCAAGCGGTCAAGCAACATTGAAAAAAGGAACAATTCTTGGCGCTATTAAAGAATCAATTACAAACAAATTAGCAGAAGTTCAAGCTTCTAAGTTAAAAGCAGTATTATGCGCAAACTTTGAAAGACGCTTAAAATTGGGCGAATTTGCTGATTGGACAGCAGATGAAATTAAAGCTGCAAGAAATATGATTTACGATAGTACAATGTCTTTAAGAGCAAATGGTGGCTATATGACAAATGCAGTCTTTAAAGATGGTGCATTATTAGACACAATTTCTCCAAGATTATTTGATTCATCAAAATTTGCAACAGAAAAGGCAATTTTCCCTGAAATTACAAAATTTGTTGATGATTTAAAAGAAGTTAGATTTGTTAATGAAGCGTCAAAACACGCACAATTACCAAATGCAAGAAAATATATTCTTTCAAGTGGTTTAACAGAAGCAGTTAAAAAACACGCTACAAAATTATACAACAGCAAAACTTGGTTAAAAACTTTTGCTCCTATAGCTGCAGGAATTGCTGGCGTAACGTTGCTTGCTCAGTTTGCATTTGGTAAAATTGATAAAGAATATCCTGAAGACAAAAAAGGAGGTGTTAAATAATGGAATTTAACAAAGTAATGAGTCCATTGTTGGCACAAACTTTAAAAATAAAAACACCTCAAGTGCAACAAGCGCAAAGTGTGCAGCCTGCTGTACAAAATGTGCAAAATGGATACAACCCAATGGTCGGTCCTTCTGTGATTGCGCAATCAAAACAAATTTTGCCAAATAATGCTGTACAAGGTGCTAATTTAACAGAAGCCCAAAAAAGAGTTCCTGGTTATAAAAATGATTTAAGAGATGCACTTGTTGGAAACCGTGCGAATATTTTAGCTGTTATTCCAAGAATTATGAATGCTCAAGATACTGATGGCAACGAGTTAATTCAAGGAAACGAAGTTGCTGGAAACTTTGTGAATGCGGTTGGACGCTTAGATGAAATTAAAAATCTTGGTTTTAATACGCAACACATGCTTCCAATTCACCCACCAGGAGAAACAAAAGCAATGGGAACAGCAGGTTCTTTGTATGCTCCAAAAGATTTCTTAACATTAGATCCTGAGCTTGTTGATGAAAATCCACCAAAAGAAGCTTGGAGTAGAATTGCTCAATTATATGAACAAAAAACAGGTAAAAAGCTGACTAAAATGGACAAAAATGACCCAGAAGTCGCTTTTGCTCAATGTAAATATTATCTTGATGAATGTCACAAACATGGTATCAAGGTAATGCTTGATTTACCTTCTTGCGCTAGCGTAGACTTTGCAAAAGCACACCCTGAGATGATGGCCGTTGGTGCAGATGGTAAAGAAAAAGTGCCAAAAGGCTGGCAAGATATTAGAATGTTCAAGCCTTTTGAAGATGAACAAAATCGTTCATTAAATAAAGATTTATTAGACATGCACAAAAAATATGTCGATATGTGCGTTGAACTTGGTTTTGATGGCATTAGAGCTGACGTTGGCAGGGCAAAACCTGTTGAATTTTGGAATGTAATTATCAATTATTCAAGAGCAAAAGACCCACAATTTGCGTGGCTTGCTGAAACATATACCCATGAAGACGCTTCTCCACAATTAAATATGCCATACGATAGACCACAAGAATTATTAGAAGTTGGTTTTGACAGCTATTATGGTCAATATCATATTTTCAACGACTGGTTAACAAATGATGAATTATATAACTATGTTAAAGAAAATATTGATATGAACAATCAAATTGGCGAAGCAAAATCTTTAATTGGTTCTTTTGCAACACATGACGACTCTTCTCCAATGCTTTATGGTGGCGCTCCTTGGGTAATGTTTACAACAATTTTGCAAAGTATGTTGCCACAAGTAAACCCATATATGACAGATGGTGTTCAAACTGGTGATTATTATATTTTCCCATATGACCATGCGCTTGTTAAAGACACTTTAACAGATAACCACGAATGTACTGTTCATACAGGCAGAATGGACATCTTCAACAAATCAAGAAAACCAGGTGGCGATTGTCCTGAGATTTCAAATGTTGTTAAAACAGCCTTCTCTTTAAGAGATGGAAAATATAATGAAGTTAATAAAAATAGCGCAACAAAATTGCAAATGACAAATGCGCAAGATGTAATTACAAAAGGTTCATTTATCGTTTTACCGACAAATAACCCTGAAATCATTGCTTTTGCAAGACATAAAGACGGCAAAACTCTTGTATTTATTGGAAACCGTAATGTAAACCAAAGAGTTGGTGGAAAAATTGAAATCCCAGGGTTAAATCCTGAACAAAAATTCAAAAATTTGATGCCAAATTATGGTGATGAGTGTAAAATTCAACATACTGAGAAAAACGAAATCGCAGTAGAGCTTGGTTCAAGCAGAGCTTGCGTGTTTGAAATTGACGCTCCTGAAATTCAAAACCTGTCAAATCCTGTTAATGTTTTACAACAACAATATTTGAAATAGGTTATAAATTTCGGTTTGAAGGGAAAAAATTAAAAAGGAAGATTATGGATTTATCGTTCAACAAAATAAATAAAATTAATCAAAAAAACTTGTCTTTCCAAGGATTGAAGGGTGATTATAACTCATCTGGAACTCCTGTATATAAGTTTATCCCTCCTCCTTTCAATCAAAGTAAGGAACGCGTTATTTTGCAAATCGTTCCATTAGAAGAAAATGTTGGCATGGCAGGTTTTAAGGAGCCAAAAGAAACTGAAATTCTTGAATTTGATTTTGTTGGCAATGAACCATTAGAAATTAGCCAAGACAAATTCAACAAAGCTAGCAAATCAAGCGCTTTCGCTTATAGATATAAAATTGCTTCTAAAGATACAGACAAAGCAAGGTTTGAAATTGATAAATTTAAAACAATAAACATTGCAGGCAAAAAAGGGGTCATGAACCTTATTGACCGTGGCGAAACATATGGCATTACGCCAAAAGCTGGTCCAATGCGTCATAGCTTTTTAGATTCTGATGTCATTTTAAATTCAAAAGGTCAAATAATGACTCAAGATTCTGAATTTGTTAGAAACCACTTTAACAAACTTGGTGGTAACATTAAGGGTTTAACTTATCTTCTTAAAAATACAGATGAATTAAATCCATACAGATACATTATGACCACTCCAGATATTGGTGCTGACAATACTTCAAGTCACAAATATTGGCCAAATAACCAATATCAATGTTCAAATATTGATGATTTTAAAGAATTTAACTACGAATTGTTTAAACGTGGCAAAGGCTATGTCGCAGACGGTGCTTTCACCTCTCAAAGCCTTCAATCACCATTTGTTCAACATATTTTAAAATGGGGTGAAGAATCTCCATTTTATAACATGTTAAAAGTTGGCGGCGAAATTGGTCTGGGCATTTTGCCAGATAGAAATTCGGAAAATTATGACGAAGTATTTTCTCATATTGGTGTTAAGCTTGTAAATTCGCCAAATAGCGAAGAATATGACGATACAAAATCTACATATATTCAATTTTTTGACGATAGATTATCAAGCAAAGAACAACAAAATTCACAAGAATTAATTGTTGCATATGATAAAAAATTAGATGACCACTATGAAATTGTTGGACATCAAGATTCAATTCAACCATATTACTTTGAGCTTCCAATTTCGGACAAAAAAATTAAAGAATTTGGCGACAAAAATGCAATTCTTTTAAAAGATATTTCAAATCTTGATGAGTTTTTAACTTTCCCAAAATATCGAATTGTTGAAAAATCAAAGGTTTCTGGCGCGTCTTTTTGGGATGGTAATACAGATATTATCAAAATGAATTTATCAAATCCTGGTAAAAATTCTGATAAAATTCAAGGCATGTTAGACGCAAAGGATTATATCCTTGGTGTTGCAACTTTTTGGTCTGAGGCAGTTCAATCTGATTTCATTTTGAATTTGGCAAAAGCAAAACAAGACGAAAGAAAAGCAATCGCATTAAATAACAACGTAACTCAAGCACAGTTTGACGCAATCGTTTCTGACGCAGAATTTATGGATTCATTAGTTCTTAAACAAGACAAAACAATTTATGATTATCTTGATGAATTTCCATATCAATCTATTGAAACAAGCCCTGAATTGAGTGCGATTTTTGCACAACCAAAATTCAAAGATGACTTATACGCAAAAGGTTTTGAGGATACAATCGTTGAAACCATTGAAAATGTTTTAAACGAAGCTATTCCTGAAAGATATCAAAATGATGATGATTATAAAGCATTTGTTGTTAAAACATATGCAAATACAATCATTAAGACACTTTTCGCTGGTTCAATGGCGCCAGAGTCAGTTGATAAACAAGGCAAAATTAAAACAGACGAATTGAAAAAAGTGACATTGAAATCAATGTTGCACCCTCCTGTTGGCTCGCCTGATATCGAAAGAAGACAAGTTGTTGAAGAAATTAAATCTAAATTCAATTCAGAAGCTGTTAGTGGCTTGCAAAATACAATTAAAAAAGAATTGAAAAACATTTCTCTTGAAGATTTCATGCAAGCTGAACAAGTTGTTCTTTTTTCAAAAGCTGGTTTAAATTGGCGTTTTGACGCTGCAAAAGATATTGGCGATCTTGACGCTGTTCGAAATGGGGACACAACGCTTGATGCCGTTTGGAATGGACAAGGTGAAGACGAAGGCGTGCAAGCTTTTTGGACAGATTTTATTTCAAGAATTAGAGCCTGCAATCCATCTTCATATATAATCAATGAGCTTACAATGTTGCCAGAGTTTTATGTTTGGAATGATATTGATTCAATGTATGACTTTGATAGCGACTTAGCAGAAGAATATTTATCAAAAATTCAAAAAGACGCTTCATATGGAAATGATTACGAAAACAATCTTCCATATGCAAAAGAAATGCAATTTGTTGAAAAAACATCATCAACAACAGATTCAAACTATGATAAATATTTCAATAATTTATCTAATTTCATTGGACTTGACCCAGAACGTGGTGAAGTTAAAGAAAAGGGTGATGTTGCAAAATTAAAAAAACAAACAGAAGATTTCTTAAGATTTGCACAACCAAACACCGCAATGTATTCTCATGTATTTGTTGAAAACCACGACAAACCAAGGGTTTTACACGTTGCGCCACTAGATACAGAATTATATTTAAGAACTGATTTGACAGATTCAAAAAATCAAAAATACCGTGATTTAGCAACAAAATTAACTGGCGGAAGAACAGATTACAAAAATATTTCCGCAAAAGCAGTGGCTGTTGCTTCAAAAATGACCGAAGTAATTGATGAGCTTTCATTTAATTCAAAAGAAAAAGCGCAACTTAAATCAGCTCTTCAAGATTTGACAAATGGCAAAGATAAAAACGGAAAAAATCTGTTTAAACGTGCCGAAGCGTTCGGCGTATTGCCATATGAAGTGACAATCAGAGATTTATTCAATAAATCTGGAATTAAATATGACGACAAAGATGTTTTAAAATTCCACTATGAAATGTTAAAAGATTCTATGGACCTTCAAGAAAAAATGTGGCAAGTTACTTGCGCGCTTGTTGGCGTTCCAACTTTATTTAACGGTATGGAATTTGCTCAAACTGGCTATGAAACAGGTTCTAAAAACATTTATGTTGGCAACAGAAACCAAGTTCTTCATGAATTAAAAGAAACAGACGGCTATAAAGAATATTACAATAAAATGCAAGCTGTAACTTCTTTATATAAAGAACCAGACATGAGCGCACTTCGCGGCGGTTTCCCAATTGTGCTTGAAACAAAAGCGTCTCAAGCTCAAGAAAACCCATACGCAACAACAAGCAAAACAGATGATGGTAAATATAATTACTTTATTTCTTGCGTTAAAAACTTTATTGGTAACGAAAATGTTGAAGATAAATTTGAACAAATTCGCAAGGCAATTTCTAACAAAAGTACTCGTTGCGATTTTCTTCAAAACACGCTTAAGGTAGCTCCAGACAATGCAAACCATGAAGTTTTCCCAGAAGTTGTTAATGAGCTTGAAAATTATTTTAAACATGAAGAAAAAAACAACAACGCACTTGATTTTTGGTCAATGTTTAAATATGACGAAACAGGCTCTAAAACAATTAGCGTGATTTCAAATTATGGCGTGAAACAAAATGGCGATTGCCAAATTGAATCTATTCCTATTAAAGATGAAAACAAAAGAGCAGTCTTAGACGACGGAACAATTTTAAAAAGAAAAATATATGCCGATGGCAAATTTAAAGATGACGGAAACACATATATCGTTAAAGACGGCGAAATTGTTGCTCAAAATGGTAATAAAATCCGCATAACAGATACTGTTTCTAATTTCTATGTTCCAAAAAAGACATTTTTTAAATAATCTTTAATTTAAAATCTTCGATTAATGCCTCAACAACATGTGGATTAATTAAAACATGCGGGCAATTTGTTGTGTAAACTTTTAAATTTTTATTTAATAAAGCAAAAATAATTTTTAAATTCATAACATTGCATTGGGCAAAAAACAAGGAAATTTTGACTTGTTTATTTCTCAAAATTTCGATTATTTCAAAAATAATTTCGCTATCGCAAGGGCAATTCAAATTTAAAACTTTTTTGTTTTTGTATTCCATAAAAAATTCGCTATTTTCAATATTTCCAACGACAATGATGATTTCGTCTTGACTAAAAGTTTTTAAAAAGTTAATGATTTTTATTTTGTCATATGAAACTTCTTTAGTTTTTTCAATAGTTTTTTCGTCAAATTCTTTGATTTTTTCAGCCATTTCAACAAGTGGCAAATAATCATTATTTTTGATGTCTAGTACTTTATCAAACGAAATGATTTTGTTTGAAAAGATGTCTCCGCGGTATAGGCTATCAATTTTTTGAACAAAATTTTGCGTTAGTAAAATTGCGCCTTGAAAGTTTGAAAAGTCATATTCGGCGGTGTTTGTGCCTAGGTGACCTTTTAAATATGGATTATTTTGAAAGCTTGGGAAAAAATGTGCGTAAAACATTGCCCCATGGGTATATACGTTTATGTTTTCTTTTTTAGAAGCTTCAATGTCATCTAAAAGTTTTTTAAGCTCGGATAAGTCATCTCCCGAAATTAAGATACTGTGCCCTTTTCGCTGGTAGAGGTTTACTTTTGCGCTGGTTTTTTCGCCATAGTTTTTCTCTTTTAGGGAATCAAGTTTTTTTAAGGCTTTTTCAAAAATTTCACAAAATTCTAAAATTCTGCGCTTTAATTTTTCTTGTCTTATTGAAAAACTGTTTGAAAGTGCTAAAAACCTTAAAATTTCATAGTTTAGCTCGTTTGTTTCCCCATTTTCTTTTTTAATTTGCTTTGAAACAATTGCACAAAGTTTAGCAAAAAGCGCAATTAACTCAAATAAGCGAAGCCTTTGTTTTTCGCAATTTTTTTGTTTATTAATGTTTAAAAATTCCGCATGTTTAATCAGTTGCGAAATTTGAAGATTGTTGTCTTTAAGTTCAAATTCATTATTAATCATTTCGCAAGGAATATTTTTTTCCTTGCAATGAGACATATATTTTTCTTTTGCTTGAATTTTGATTGAATTTAGCTCTTTAACCAAATTCAGATATTTTTTCTTGTTAAAGCTTGTGTTGATTAAAAAAATCGACAAAGCGCTTATGCAAAAATCATTTATTTCTTGATTTGAAAAATTTAATTCTTTCAATTTTACAAGATAATATGCAATTTCTTTTATTTCTTCTTGCAAAACTAATGACAGAGCGCTTACGCTTGGGTGGATTGTGCATGCGCCTTTTAGGGTACAAGAATTTGATTCGGAAATTGTTTTAAAAAATTTATACATATTCAAAGTCTATTTGAAACAATCAAAAAATAAATTGCCGAAATTGTTAAAATTTTACTACTACATTTATAGGATTAATTTGAAAAAAAGTAAAAAATGGTTCATAATGTAAACGTAGTTAGATTTACTTATACGATTGGGGAGATATTTTGTACAAAAGTTATTCGGGTAACTTTGAAGCAGAAACGTTTGTGTGCCAGACTAATGGCGTTATTTCTGAGTCTATTGTGCAAAATTGGACTCCGCAAGCATTGGAATGTTATAAATTAAATTCTTGTTGCGCTGATTGTTCAATCACAAAAGCAAGATATTCCTTTAAATGCCAGATGAAACACATTGTTGATATTCTTTTAAAAACACAAGGATTGCCAGATGAAAAAGCCATCATCGGAGAACAAGATAACACAAAAACCACTATAAAAGATGATGAAATCGTCGCATAGTGTGACTAGTTTGGTTATCCTTGTTTTTACTTTGTTCTGTTCAAAAACGATTTAAGCGCGTCTTGTTTGTTTTCAGGCGTTGTTAAATCAAGCTCTTCAAATTCTTGTGGCTCTTGGGTTACAAAAGCGCTTGCATAGAATTTTTTAACAAAAAGAAGAATGATATACAACAACAATGCACAAAGTGCGCTCAACATCATTGTTTTTAAAAACAATGCAAATACCTTTTTGCCTTCTGATTTTGGATCAGGAACAACAGATTTTTGAACAGCGTCTGTATCAATTGGATTGATATCTAAATCCTTGACATTAATATCGTTATGGATTAATTCCATTGAAGTATTATCAAGAACTTGCGTGTTTTGCGGAAATCTTGTTGCAAAAGCAGGATTGCATATTGATAAAAAACCTGCCAAGCAAACTATTAAAAACAGTTTAAGAGCTTGTTTTTGCACTTTTTGTTCTCCTTGTTGCTTTCTTTGCTTTTGGTTTTTCAGTTTTTTCTTTTTTTTCAGCTTTTTCTTTTGTTTTTTCTTCTTTTACTTCTTTAACTTCTTCAGTCGTTGTTTCTTTTTTGGTTGTTTTTTTGGTTTTTCTTGGAACTTTTTTAGTTTTTTCTTCTTTTACTTCAACAGTTTCAACTGTTTCAACTTTTTCCACTTTTTCTTCAACCATAGGTGTCTCAACAGCGACTGTTTCCTTTGGTGTGTCTTTAATTAAATCATCAATTAACTCGTTAACTTCAGCTTTTGACATAGCCTTAATTGCTTCAATTTCTTGGTTTTGCTCTTTTTGTTGATGATTATTTTGGAATTTATTTTTCTTTTTATCAAATTTATGATTTTTTTGATTTTGATTTGGTGCATTTTCGTTATTTGAGAAATTAGAGTTGAATGGACCTTTAATTTTGTTCATTTTAGCTCTGTTTTCGCCAACGCTTGTTGGTGTTGAAAATTTCATTTCATCAATTATGAAACCTTGACCATTACATTTATCACATTTTTTAGTGAAAATTTCAGACAAACTTTGACCTTGTCTGTGACGAGTTAACTCAACAAGTCCTAAATCAGATAATTGTCCAATTTGAGGTTTGGCTTTGTCTTTTTCAAGCATAATTTCAAAATGTTCTAATAATGCTAATTTATCCATGCGAGAAGCCATATCGATAAAGTCGATAATTACCATACCGCCAATGTTTCTCAATTTTAATTGGCGCGCAATTTCATCTGCGGCTTGGATATTTGTTTTTAAAATTGTTTCCGCTTGATTTGATGAGCTTACAAATTTACCAGAGTTAACGTCAACTACTGTTAGGGCTTCTGTTTGTTGGATAAATAAATATCCGCCTAATGGCAAGTTAACTTTAGTATTAAGCGCGTTTGTAATTTCTTTATTAACGCCTGTTGCGACTAGAAGTGGCTCGTTTCCTTTGTGCATTGAAACGCGAACTTGCATGTTCCAATGTTGCAAAAGTTTTTGAGTTCTATGAAGCGCAAAAGCCGTATCTACAATGATTTCTTCAACATCAGCATCACATGCTTCTCTTATGACGCGATATAGCAAATCTTGGTCACGATATAAAAGAGTTGGAGGATTTGCGCTATCTGCAGCATTTACAATAGAATTCCATTTTTCTAATAAAATTTCTAAATCTTCTTGAATTTCAGCGTCTGTTTGTCCTTGTGCTTCTGTACGAACAATAACGCCCACGCCAACAGGTTTTAACAAGCTGACAATTGATTTTAATCTTGCTCTTTCTTTTGTAGATGTAATTTTCTTAGAAACATTTACCCCTTTTTCATCTGGTAACAATACCAAAAATCTTCCAGGTAAAGATAGCGCCGTTGTTACTCTTGGACCTTTGTGTCCTGTTGGTTCTTTTGTAACTTGAACGATAAGTTTTTGGTTTGGTTTAACTTTTTCTTTCAAAGTACCATTACCCATAATATCGTCTGTATGGATAAAGCCCATTCTGTCTGACATGCCAACGTCGACAAATGCAGCTTCAATTGATGGTAAAATGTTATCTACTCTAGATAAATAAACATCACCTAATAATACATCACCTTTTGATACAAAAAATTCTGAAACTTTGCCTTCTTCAATTAACGCAGCTACGTTATCTTTTTCAGAAATTACAATCTTTTTTGTCATAATTAAATCCTTTAAACTTATATAACTCTTAAGTCAGTATCGAAAAAAGCCACTCTTTTGATTTTAAAGATGTCGTATGTTCCAAATAATGCTTTTAAAAATTCATCTGCACGCAAAGATGGTATTTCTTCGTTTTGCCCAGCTTTAAGGACAAAGACCATCTTGTCATTGTCTAAAATTTCAAAAGATTTTAGGGAATTTCGATAATTAATTGTTTTTTCTATACCTTTTTTAGTTTTCTTCGTGATTAAAAGCTCACTAGAAGATAAACACTTTTCTATAATATAGCGTATTTTTTCAATGTTGTAAACATGATTTTTTTCTTTTTGTAATTGAGCTTCGTATTTTGCCCATTGCACGTAATTTTCAAGGGATTTTGGCTCTTGTTGAGCTGTTTTTTCGTCTAGTTCTTTAATTGAAATTAATTTTAATCCGTTTGGTGAATTTTTTTCAAAATTTTCAACGAAATCATCATCTAATTTTTTTTGCACTTGAAAATTAATCATCTCACAATCAGACTCGATAAAAATTGGCAAAGCAGGCGAAAACGCCACTTTTGGCATTTTGTTAAAACCTTGAGATAATACGAGAGGTAATTCAAGGCGTCTAAAAATTTTTAAAATCAAACCTTGCCAATCAAGGTGGGAAATAAACCTTAATTCAGCTTGTTTTGTGACTTTTAAACGATATTTATAAACTTTTTCTTGCATTAATTTTCTAAATCTTTTTTGATAGAAGGAATTAAGTTATATCTTGAAATTAATTCATTTTGTAATTCATGCAGATAACCAATTTCTTCTATAACCTTTGAAAGTTGCTCTTTTTCAACTTCCTTTGTCATTCTTGTTAATATTTTTTTATTTAAAAATTCGTCTTGGAAAAATGTTTTCATATTTTTAAAATAACATTTTTCATTTTTTTAGGTTTGAATTTAAAAATACGTTACAAACTATGAAAAGAAATGTCCGCGTTTTGAATTTAGCGTAATGTTATCGAAAGAATATAGCGCTGCTGGGCGTTTTGAAACAGATTTTGTATATTCGTGTGTTTCAACCAAAATGTTTGAAGATAACATTTTCTTTCTAAAATTACGTTTGTCCAAAGTTTTTTTCAAAATTAATTCGTACGATTTTTGAAGTTCGGTTAAAGTAAATTTCTTAGGCAAAAGCTGGAACGCAATTGGGCATAATTCCAATCTTTCGCGAGTTCTTTTTAGGGAATATTCAATGATTTCTTTGTGGTCAAATGCCAAAGGAGGCAATTTTTCAACATCATGCCATTGAATGTCTTGAACGCCTTCAGTGTTTTTGATGTCTAATTTGATATCTTCTGCTCTTAAAAGCGCAAAATATGCACAAGTTATGACACGAGCGTTTGGATAACGCAGTGGGTCACCGAAAGTATAGAGCTGTTCAAGATAAATATTTGAAACAGTTGTTTTTTCTTTTAATACGCGAAGCGCCGCGTCATCAATGTTTTCAGATAATCTGATAAATCCACCAGGGATTGACCATTTTCCTCTAAAAGGTTCGTTTGCACGTTTGATTAACAAGACTTTTAGTTTGCTATTGTGAATAGTCAAAATAACAACGTCGACTGTTACCTCGTGTGTTTTAGTTTCTGCAAATGTTCTCATATGCCCATAATATACTAAACATGGATTTATGGCAAGAAATACACTTATTTTAACAATCAGGTGATAAAATAATCATTTCGCAATTTTTGCAATCAAATTTGAGCGGATATTTTTCACTCGTTCTATCAATTAAATATAATTTTTTTTGAATGTCGCAACCTAAAAATGCGCGTTTCAGGCAATGTTTCGTGCGCATTAATTCGTATTGTTTATTTTCTTTTTTGGTTTCTAAACTTTTTTCTAAAACTTCACAATCGCACATTTCATAAAATTCTTTTGCCGAATTATTATGAACGTTTAACCTGTAATCGCCTTTTTCTTGTGGAAATTTTGCAATGTTTATTTTTCCGCCTTTTTTAACTTTATATCTTGATAAAATTTTCAAAGATAGATTGTTTAAAATTGTTCTTCTCAATTCATTTAACTTTGAAACAGGAATAAATGGTAAATTATCTGTGTCAAATGTAATATTTTTAACAAAATAAGGCAAATCTTGGGATTTATTTAAACATTTTTCAAAATTTTCCTTCATTTTTTGTTGATTGTTTGCAATTTCAAAATCTTCAAAAATGATTTCTTCTTTGTTGTTTCTTTCGTCTTTGACAATTAATTTGTCTTTTTGGACAATAAAATCAATCGCAAGTTTTCTTGCAATTTTTGAATTTTCAAGAGTTTTGTTAAATTTTACATCAATATTTCGATAGATTTTGTCGCCAATTTTTAAATTTAATTTTTTATTTGGAATGATTTTAATCCCATTTTTAACAATTTCAATTTTGTTCACAAGACAACCCTGTAAATCGTTTGAAACTACGAAGCAAAGCCCATCTTGAGCATTAATTTCTTTTTTAGTTTTAATTACAAAATTGTTGTCATTTTTTGAAATAACTTCCCCTAAAAATTCACCCATAGATTTTGGAGTTGAAAAATTATAAATGTTATCTTTTTTGTTAAATAAATAATCGTCGCAAAAGCCACGGTTGAAAGTTTTATCTGGGCTTGGTTCAAAATCTTCAAAAACTTTGCCAATTGATTGTCTTGGATAGTTTTTTAAAAGCTTATGATAATATAAAACAGTGTTTTTGATATAGTTTTCATCTTTCAATCGACCTTCGATTTTAAAGCTCATCACCCCTGCATTAATCAGTTTATCAAGATGTTTTGATAGGTTATTGTCTTTTAAGGAAAGCAAATATTTATCTTTTGCTAAAAAATTATTATTTTCATCAACAAGTGAATATTTCATTCGGCAAGCTTGGGCACATTCGCCTTTGTTTGCGCTTCTTTTGCCAATATATTCAGACATATAACATTGACCAGAATATGATACACAAAGTGCGCCATGGATAAAATGTTCAAGTTGAATATGAGTGTTTTTTTTGATTTCTTCAATTTTATTTAAAGGTAATTCGCGCGCCAAGATTGCTCTTTTAAAGCCGATATCTTCTAAAAATTTTATTTTTTCAGTGGTTCTATTGTCGCACTGCGTGCTGGCGTGCAGTGCAATTGGTGGCAAATCAAGTTCTAAAATCCCCATGTCTTGAATAATTATTGCATCAGCTTTAATTTCATATAATTCATGGATTAATTTTTCGCAATTTTTTAATTCTTCATCATTTAAAATTGTATTTAAAGTGATGTAAACTTTAACATTAAATAAATGTGCATAATCGATTATTTCTTTGATATCACCAAGTGAATTAGACGCGTTTTTTCGCGCACCATAAGCACTTGCGCCGATATAGATAGCATCTGCGCCACAATTAATTGCGCTGATTGCGCAAGCTTTGTTTTGTGCGGGGGCTAAAAGTTCAAGTTTTTCCATACAAAAATTATATCAAAAACCTTGAAAAATTGTAATTTTCCCCTTGAAAATCACTTTTCTTTGATACAAAATTAATTGTTAGCCAATTAACAACATTTGAGGGAATATGGAAAATTATTTCATAGGTATTTTAATTCTGATTTTTAGTGGAATTTTTTCGCTATTAATTAAAAATTCATATTTAAAACTAAAATTTATCGCACTTTGCGCGTTCGTTTCGACTTGTTTTGAATTAAACTCTGTTTTTAAAATTTTTAAATTTGGAACAATTGAAAAAATATTTGAATATGGTTCAATTTTTAACCAAGTCAGATTTTCGCTTGATTATTTGAGTGCATTTTTCATTTTTTTCATCACAATTATGACAACTCTTGGCGCAATTTATGCTAGAGGATATTTATCAAATTACATTAAAAAGAAAAAAGATATCACCGCGCACAGTGTATTTTTGCCGATTTTGACGGCTTCAATGTTGCTTGTTGTTGGCGTTCAAAATGCGCTGATGTTTTTAATTGTTTGGGAAATGATGTCATTATCTTCATTTTTCCTTGTGATGTTTGAACATGAGAAAAAAGAAACAAGACAAGCTGGGATTAAATATTTAATTTATATGCACGTTAGTGTAATATTCATTATTCTTGCATTTGCTTTAATGTCGCTTGCTTCAAATAGTTTAGACTTTGCACAGTTTAAAATTGCCCTAGAAAACGATTTTGCAATGGCAAACGTTGCTTTTATTTTGGGCTTTATTGGTTTTGGAATAAAAGCTGGTTTTGTTCCTTTCCACAATTGGCTCCCATCTGCACACCCTGCCGCTCCTAGCCATGTTTCTGGCATGATGAGCGGGGTTATGATTAAAACAGGAATTTATGGGATTTTAAGAATTTTATCTTTGATTTTAATTCCAAGTTGCCAAATTGGATATGTCGTTATCATAATTTCAATAATAACAATGCTTTATGGCATATTATATGCAATATCACAACAAGATATCAAAAAACTTCTTGCCTATTCTTCAATTGAAAATATCGGTATAATCGGTTTGGGGCTTGGCGTTGGGATATTAGGTCTTTCATATAACAATCCAAGTGTTGCGCTTCTTGGGTTTAGCGGCTGTATGTTGCATGTTTTAAACCATTCAATATTTAAAGAGTTGCTTTTCTTTGGGGCGGGTGCGATTTATTCCAAAACTCATACAAGAGATATTGAAGTTTTGGGCGGTTTAATTAAATCTATGCCGAAAACAGCTGTTTTATTTTTGATTGGCGCGATTGCAATTTGCGCTCTTCCTCCGTTTAATGGCTTTATCAGTGAATTTTTAATATATTTTGGTATGTTAAAAGGCATTATGATAGATAATATTTCTGCGTTTTTGATTTGTCTTTTGGCTTTTGGGGCTTTAGCTTTGGTTGGAACAATGGCGGTTTTATGCTTTACAAAAGCATTTAGCGCGATTTTTCTTGGTGAAAAACGTGAAAAAGCAAAAGATATCAATGAAGATGTCAATTCGTCTTTCATTTTCCCAATGAGCCTTTTGGCTTGTTTTATCTTTTTCATTGGCTTGGCGCCAAAATTAATATTTTTGTTTGTTTCAAAACCTGTTTCAATTTTTGTGCAAACAGGTCAAATTGAACAATATCTCAACATTTTACAAACAATTTCAATTGTTTTAGCGGGCTTGTTGATTTTTATCGGCATTTTATATACTATCCGCTATTTTGTTTCAAAAGGTTCAAAAGTTCATCAAACTTGGGGTTGTGGCTATGATAAACCAAATGAAAAAATGCAATATAGCGCTTCTTCTTTTGCAAGTCCATTTTTGGTTATGTTAATGCCTTTGTTTAAAAAAGTATCAGATATTAAAAAACCAAAAACAATTTTCCCTGTGCATGCGCATTTTGTGCAACATTTGGAAGATGTTGAAGAAGAATATTTCTTGAAACCTGTTTTGAAATCAACAGAGAAGTTTTTTGAACAGTTTGAAAGAATACAAAACGGAAATATTCAACAATATATTTCTTATGGAATTATTTTCTTAGTAATAGTTTTAATAGTGGCAATTTTATTGGGTTAAAGATGATAAATAATATTTTAATTATAGTTTTAAATATTTTATTTTTGTTGATTATGCCATTTTTTATGGTTGGTTTAATCAAAAAAACAAAAGCTTTTTTTGGCGGAAGAAAAGGAATATCAATCTTTCAACCGTTTTATGATTTTGTAAAACTTTTGAAAAAAGGACAAGTAATCAGCTCAAGCACTTCTTGGATATTTAAAATTGCACCATTGGTAATTTTTTCTTCTGTAATTTTTGCTGGGCTTTTTGCACCGATTTTTTATGGAAAAGCAATAATAGAGCTTGAATGTGCGTTTGTTGTTTTTTCATATTTGCTTGGTTTTTCGAAGTTTTTTGCAATTATTTCAGCTCTTGATACAGGAAGTTCTTTTGAAGGTATGGGCTCAAGCAGAGAAGCTTGTTTTACAACTTTAATCGAGCCTGCTTTTTTCATTATTTTGGCGTCAATTGCTGTTTTAACAGGAAATTCAACATTTAATAGCATTTCAATGATTTTGACTTCGACTGGTGCTTTTGGGCTTTTAATCACAATAATGATGGTTGCCGCAATTTTCATTATGCTTTTAGTTGAATGTTCAAGAGTTCCTGTTGATGATCCTGAAACGCACCTTGAGTTAACAATGATTCATGAGGTTATGATATTAGACAATTCTGGTTTTGATTTGGCTCTAATCACATATGCTTCAGGAATTAAGATGGCGATACTATCAGCTATAATTGTAAATTTAATTTTGCCTTCAGCGCTTAATGGGGCGCTTTTTGCAGTTTTATTTATTGCTTTGACTTTGCTTTTAGCAATAATTATTGGAATAATTGAATCAATGATGGCAAGAATAAGAATGAGCCATGTATTTGAATTTGTTTTTATCATGTCGTCAATTGCACTTGTAATCGCGTCATTGGTTGCGGTTAGAATGTTTGGGGTGTAGGTATGGAAAACGGTTTTATTATTTTATTTGGTTTTACAATGCTTTATCTTGCGACAACAAGTCGTCTAAAGGCACATATCGGCACATTGAGCGTGCAAGGGTTTTTGTTGTTTTTAATTTGCTCTTTGGCTTTTAAACACACGCCTTGGTATATGATTTTGTTTTTAACTCTTGAAACACTTGTTGTTAAAGCGATTGTTATTCCAATGTTTTTAAATAAAGTTCTTAAAAAAACGCACTCAAATAGAGACACAGACGCAAACATCACCCATTTTTACTGTTTGATTATTTCAAGCTTGATTCTTTTTGGCGGATTAATGCTTGGTGTTGTGAAAATTCCTTCTATTTCAATGATTAACCCAATATGTTTTGGAATAGCATTGTCTACAATTTTAATTAGCTTATGGTTGATTACAATTAAACATAAAATTTTATCAAATGTAATTGATTTCATTGCAATGGAAAATGGGATTTTTCTTTTATCTTTATCTGTTGCAAAAGAAATGCCTCTATTGGTTAATATTGGCGTATTGCTTGACGTTTTTATCGCGATTTATATTTTAGGTTTGTTTGTTTCTCAAATAAACAAAGAATTTTGCGATATGGAAGTGGCACATTTGTCTGATTTAAAGGATTATGAATATAATGATTAATTTAGTTTTAATTTTACCGATAATATTTTGCGTGTTTTTGTTTTTAGTCAAAAATAAAACTACAAACAATATTGCAATAGTTTCATATTCAATCATTCATTCAATTTTAGGTATTTTATATTTCCTAAAGCCTGAATTAATTAAAAACACGCAATATTTTGCCCTAAATAGTTCAAATATTGTTTTCTATATTGTTTTATCGGTTGTGTTTTTAGCAGTTGCGTTTTATAACATTCCATATTCAAAAAATATGGAATTTGACGAAAAAAGAATTATGCGATATAGCATAATGACATTGATTTTTGTAATGTCTATGACAGGCGGGATTTTAGCAAACAATCTTGGTCTTGCTTGGATTTTCATTGAAGGAACAACTCTTGCAAGTGCATATTTAATTTATTTCAACAAAACAAAACATACAATTGAAGCTGCTTGGAAATATGTTTTCATTTGCTCAATCGGTATTGCTCTAGCGTTTGTTGGGATTATTCTTTTAACTGTTTCGCAAGGCAACATGAACACTTTAAATTATTCTGAATTATATCAATGTGCAAAAAATTTCAACCATTTCTGGTTAAATATTGCTTTTGTATTCATTTTATTTGGAATGGGCACAAAAATGGGGCTTGCACCTGTTCATTTTTGGCTTCCAGATGCCCATGCGCAAGCGCCAAGTCCAATTTCGGCGCTGTTATCTGCAACGTTATTAAATTGTGCATTTTTGGTTATTTTAAATGTTTATAAGGTTTTAATTTGCGCTGATTGTGTTTCTTTTGCAAAATTAATGCTTTTAACAATGGGAGTTTTATCTTTGTTTGTTACAAGTGTATTTTTGTATCACACAACAAATTACAAAAGAATGCTTGCTTATTCATCAATTGAAAATATGGGAATTATCGCTCTTGCAACATCACTTGGCGGTGGGGCATATTTTGCTTTGATGATACATTTAATCGGACATTCTTTAATTAAAGCGTCATATTTTTTAACTGCGGGAAATATTTTAGAAATTTTTCAATCTAAAAAAATTAAATCAGTAAGAGCTCTAGGACATGTTGACAAAAAAACGTCATGGCTTTGGATAGCTTCTTGCCTTGGAATATGCGCTTTTCCGCCAAGCATATTGTTCATCAGCGAATTTTTAATTGCAAAAGAAATGATTTTGCAAAAGAAATATGTTCTTTGTTTTCTGTTTTTATTTTTGTTAACGATAATTTTATTTGCAATGGCAAGGGTCGTTTTTGCAATGTTATTTGATGACAAAAACGAAGAAAGATTTGAGCGCGCAAAGAGAAACATGCCAAAAATGAGCGGATTGATGTATCTTCCACAAGCGGTTTTATTAACCTTGGCGTTTGTTTTGGGCTTGTATTTGCCTAAATTTTTACAAGAGATTATGAGAAATACGATAGTTGGTTAGGAGATAAAATGAATTATTACACAGCAAAAAATAATCAAAGAATTAATTTATCTGATATTCCAACGATTGATTTTGAAACATTTAAAGCACAACTCGAGATGACAAATCTTCGCCCGATTGGCTTTTTTGGGGCAGATTGGGGCGAAAATATCAGACTTTTTGCTTTTTTGGTTGATGATGAAGAAGGTGAAATCTTTATCAGTTCTGCTTTGCTTGATAAAAACGCAAAAGAATATCCTTCAATTACAAAAGAAAATCATCAATATCATATTTTTGAGCGCGAGTTTTATGAACAATTCGGAATAAAGCCCGTTGGGCACCCTTGGTTAAAGCCTTTGAGATTAAATCAAGATAAACATGAATTTTTTGAGATGGAAGGCGAAGAAATCCACCAAGTTGCCGTTGGACCAATCCACGCGGGAGTTATCGAACCAGGACATTTTAGATTTATGTGCCAAGGCGAAAAGGTCTATAACCTTGAAATTATGCTTGGATATCAACATAGAGGTGTTGAAGATTTAATGGTCAAAAAACCGTCAAACCAATTAGCAGAATCGATTTGTGGAGATAGCGTAATAGCATATAATACAGCATATTCACAAGTTATGGAAGCATTGAGTGATACAAAAGTTTCAATCAAAGCAAAGCTAATTCGTGCGATTGCTCTTGAAATGGAGCGCATTGCAATTCATATCGGCGATATGGGTGCAATTTTGGGCGATATTGCTTATTTAATGGGAAAAGAAGTATATGCCGTTACAAGAACTCTTGTAATCAATACTATGCTTGAAATTTCGGGCTCTCGTTTTGGTAGAGGTTTAATCACTTTTGGTGGCGTAAATTTTGATATTGATGATGAATTAAGTGAAAAAATTCTTTCGGTCTTATCTGAAGTTAAAGCTACTGTTGAAAAAATGACCAAAGCTGCGCTTCAATCTTCAAGCGTTATGTCAAGATTGGAAAAAACAGGCGTTGTTTCAAAAGAAACTGCTCAAGAGCTTAATTTAGTTGGCTTGATTGCTCGCTCTTGCGGAATAGAGATTGATTCGCGCTTTGATTTTAAAGATGAATTTTATCAAGATTTCGAAAAGAAAAAATTTAGTGCGACAAATGACGCATATTCACGCTTTAAAATTAGATATAAAGAAGTTATTGAATCAATATCTTTTGTTAAAAAATTGTTGAAAAAACTCGAAGTTGTAAAAGATGATGAAATTTTGGTTGAAAAAAATGATTTAATTTCAAATTCACTTGCAATTTCAATTGTTGAAGGTTGGCGTGGAGAAGTTGTTCACATTGCACTGACTGACGAAAATGGAAAATTGAGAAGATATAAAATTAAAGACCCATCATTTAACAATTGGTGGGGGCTTTCAATGGCTTTAAGAGGAAATGGAATATCTGATTTTCCATTGTGCAACAAAGGTTTTGACCTGTCTTATGCAGGATTTGACTTATAAAGGAAAAATTATGTTTGAAACTTTAAAAATGAAATTAGTTCAAAAAAAACAATATATCCCTGATATTCAAAACGCTCAAATGCGCAGTCAATTTCGCGGTTTGCCTGTTGTAAAAGATAATATGTGTTGTGCATGTAATCAATGTGTTAATTCTTGTCCAACGGGCGCAATTAGCTTAAATCCTTTAAAAATTGACCTTGGCAGATGTACATTGTGTGGGCAATGCAAAATGATGTGTCCAAATGGGGCGATTGATTTTTCAAATTATTATAAACTAGGGGCAGATAAGCGTGATAAATTGATTATTACATCTGAAACAACTAAAGAAGAATTTGAAAAAAGAGCAATTCAAGCAAGAAAAGAAATATATTCAATTTTTAATCGCTCAATTAAATTTCGCCAAGTGTCTGCTGGTGGGTGTAATGGTTGCGAAATGGAATTGAATGCTTCATCAAATGCAAATTTTGATATGGGTCGTTTTGGGATTGATTTTGTTGCTTCCCCTCGTCATGCAGATGGGATTGTAATTACTGGTCCAATAACAAAAAATATGGCATATGCTCTTGAAGATTGCTACAAATCCGTGCCTGAGCCAAAAGTCGTTGTTTTGTGCGGAACTTGTGCGATTTCTGGGGGTGTTTTTCAAGAGTCAACCGAATTAAATCGAGAATTTATTGATAAATACAAGATTGATTTATATATCCCAGGGTGTCCAGTTCATCCTTTGACATTTATTAATGCGATTTTGGACTTTATTAGAAAATAATTCATGGTAACATGTTAAAAAAGTCGACTGATAGTTGCGTTTTAAATAAATTTATTTATTTAAAATGAGGAAAGTCCGGGCAGTCTAAATAGCAAATCGCTTGGGAAAGCCAAGTGTCCGTGAGGACGAGGACAGTGCCACAGAAAAGAAGAATACTGTGTTTCTAAGCGCATTTCTCTTGAAATGCACTGGAACCTTAGAAAACCGCCGTAGGATAATCGAGCGAATTTGCGACAGCGATAGCGAAGCAAATTGAAAGCGAGATACCCACAGGCGGAATGTAAAAGGAAAACATAGTGATTGTGCAACGGCGAGGTAAGAGCTCACCGCTGATATCGTGAGATATCAGGCATGGTAAACCCCGATTGACTGCAAGTTTGAATTTGTATCAGGTGCTATTTCCGTTTCATTCGAAGATACATAAAAAAACGCTTAGACAGATAACTATCTTATTACAGAACTCGGCTTATACTCGACTTTCTGCCTTATTGATAAGGCAGTTTTTTAATGTCATAAACGACTCTTAACCCAGTTATAATTGCAACAGAAAATAACGCTAAAGCAAGCCCAAGCCAAAAACCTTCTAAAACAATTCCTTTTTTAAATGCTAAAAATGAACCTAGCGGAATTGCAATGATTAAATATCCAAATAATGTTGCAAACATTGGTGCTTTTGTATCCTTTAACCCTTTTAAAATACCAACATTGGCGCATTGCATGCAATCGAAAAATAAAAACGCTAATACAAGCACCATAATTTTTTGGCACAAGGCAACGACTTGCGGGTCTTTTGAGAAAATTAAAATAATTTGTTCAGAAAATAAGCTTAAAGTTAAAAATGCGCAAAAAGCTATAATTAAAATAATAAAAATGCTCGTTTTTGCATATTTTACAACATTTGTTTTGTCTTTTTTTCCGTTGAAAAATCCAATTTTTACAGCACTTGCATTTGAAACAGAAAGACAAATCATAAACGTTACGTTTGCAATACATAAAATAATATTATGAACAGCAGCGAATAATGCACTGAATTTGCCGATTAAAACAGCAGTTAAATTAAAGCCCAAAAATTCAAAAAATAGCGCAAAAGAAATTGGCACGCCAGTTTTCATCAAATCTTTAATATATTTTTTTGAAATTTTAATACCATTTTTAAAAAGTGGTATGCAATATAATAAAATTCCAAACATTGAAGTTAATCTTGTTGCTAAAGTTGCAACGCTTAAGCCCAAAACGCCCATTTCTTGAATATGAATGAAATTCCAATCTAGACCAAAGGTTAAAATAATATTTAAAATTAAATTTACAATGACTGATAAAAACATTAAAACGTTTGCAAAAATAACTTTTTCATATGCTTGTAAAAATTCTTTTATTGCAACAAAAATAGTTGCCGGAAAAACAGTCCAAGCGCAAACCTCGAGGTATTGTTTAACATATGGAAAAAGCTCTTGGTCTAAATTAAAGGTGTGAAGCTTGATGGTTGCCAATTTTAACAATAGGAAAAATGGAATTGAAACCAAAAAAGAAAATAATACGCTAAAGCCAAAATATTTTTTAGCTGGGATTTTAGCGCCCCTATAATTTGAAACAACAGGGCTGATTGCAACTACAATTCCAATTGCGGCAATTGTTGCTGTCATTGTTATTGCACTTGCGACGCTGATTGCGCCAAGTGCAACTGTTGAATAGCGCCCTGCGACAATGGTGTCTGCCAAAAATATTAAAATTTGCGACAAATTGCCTGCTAAAATTGGCAAGGTAAGCTTAATTAAATCAATAAATATTTGTTTATATTTTTCCATTTAGATTGTTTTACCTGTGTTTAAAATATTTTTTTCGTCTAATAAATTTTTAATTTTTTTCATTAAATCAAGCGCATTTTTATCTATTGCGTCTGGTAAAAATTTCTTTTTTGTATTTCCTATTCCATGTTCGCCAGACAAAACTCCATTAATCGAAATAGCATAGGCATATAATTCGTTTCTTAATTTTTCGTGGCGCATTTTTTCGCGCTTGTTTTCTAAATCTAACAAAAAGTGCGGGTGAATATTTCCATCTCCAACATGACCCATAATTAGAACTTGAATATCGTATTTTTTGCTTAATTCTCTGATTTTATTAACAAAATCAATAATTTTATTTCTTGGGACAACGATATCTTCGGTTATTACGTTTGGTTTCAATTGCGTTGCAGCAGAAAAAGCGCTTCTTCTTGCGCGCCAAATGTTTTCATTTTCTTCCTTGGTTTTTGCTTGAATATATTTTTTTGAACCTGATTTTTCTAAAATTTCTTTTAAAATCATCATTTCTTCTTGAATACATTTTTCAAACCCGTCTAATTCAATCAATAACCCTGCTTCCATATCGGTTAATAAATTGCAAGGGTTAAAGTTTTCAATTGTTTTTAGAGTTTGATTATCCATTAAATCAATTGTTGATGGCATAAAACCAGATGAAATAATATTATTTACACAATTTAAGCAGGTTTCAAGTTTATCAAAATATGCTAAAGTGACAAAACTTGCTTGCGGTTTTGGGATTAATTTTAAAGTGATTTTGCTAATTATCCCTAATGTGCCCTCTGAACCTACAAAAAGATTTGTTAAATTGTAGCCAGTGGCGTTTTTGGCGATATTTTTTGCGGTTTCAATAATTGTTCCATCAGCTAAAACAACTTCTAAATTAATCACATAATCTTTTGTGTTTCCGTATTTAAATGTTCTTGGGCCACCAGCGTTTAAAGCTACTGCGCCGCCAACAGTTGAAACAGCAAGGTTTGATGGGTCTGGTGGGAAGAAAAGATTTAATTTATCTAGTTCTTTGTTTAATTCGCCTATAACGACGTTAGGCTCAACTATTGCAGTCAAATTTTCTTTATTTATTTCAATGATTTTGTTCATTTTTGAAAAGTGCATAACTATGCAATTTTCGCTTGGGCGCGTTGCGCCACAATGGTTTGTGCCTTGCGCACGAGGAATAAGCGTCAAATTATATTTATTTGCAATTTTAACAATTTCAGATATTTCTTTTGAATTTTTAGGGAAAACAACGCACAAAGGTAAAATTATTTTTTCAGGATTTAGTGACGTATCATAAGCATAGACATATAAATCTTCTTTTTTTGTAAGAAGATTTTTGCCACAAACTTTTTTTAATTCATCTAAAAAATTCATAAATTTATTCTATTATAAAAATCGATAAATTAAAGTATAATCAAGTTAAGAGAATAAAAGGAAAAGTTATGAAAAAGTTAATATTATTGTTTGTATTTTTATCTTTAGTTTTTGCACCAATTCAAGCTCAGGAAACATTTCAATTAACAGGGCAAGAAGAAATTGGACAAATGCCAACAGATGAAGAAATTATGCAAATAATTCAAAAGTACAATTTTGATGCTAATCAGCAAGAATATTTGTTTAAAGAAACAAAAAGAAAATTGCAAGAAATATATCAATTGGCAGGAGAACAAGCCGTTCAAACACAAAAAGAAGAAGTTAAAAAAACAACAGCGCCAAAGGTTAAATATAGTAAAACAAAAACTTCAACAAGCTCTATGAAAAGAAAGAAAAAATATACATCACATCCGCCATTAACTAGACGTGGTGTGCAAAAAGCCAATTAAGAAAAAATTTTTTTAAAAAAAAGGCAATTTTTTTCAACAAAAATACTTTATTAATATGTAGGTGATACCACTAATTCATAAGACAGCGAAGTTTATGGGTTATGTGCTTTTTATAACTTTGATATTAATGCCAAAGGTGTGGGTTTTTATCTAGTGTGGTTATGAATTGAGCAAGCTATTTTCACAATAGTTTGGAGAAAAACAAATTTTAAGCCTCAAGGAAACTTGGGGCTTTTTCACGTTTAAATATTCAAATATTACAAAATGTAACGAAAATGATTAGTTTTGCAATTTTATTTTCAAAAAATACTTTATTAATATAAGCGATAGTATAGGTATAAGTATGGCAATAGATAAACTACCATTTTTACAAGCATCAAATCCATATGGCAATTACGGAACAAAAGGTGTAAATAAACCTCAAGCAAGTGTTGAGGGTTATCATCAAGCATATCAAGCGCCAACAACAACTCCTGTAATTACTCCTTCATATAAACCTGAAGAAAAGCTTGCATTTATGGAAGCTGTAAATAATGGTGAAATTGATTTAACAAGTGCTAATTTAAATCCGTTTTCAAATCCAATTACACCAAACGAAAATGTAAAAGGTAGCGCTTGGGGCGAAGGTTTTAAAGTTCCAGAAAACAATGGAACAGGCGAATTGCAACCGGTGGTTTCAGACAGAGAAGATTCTATCAAAAATTGTCCTTGGGAAGCATATTATTGTTAAAAATATAAAAAAAGCCCTTCGAAAGAGGGCTTTTATTTACTCCGTATTTATGAATGTTTGACTTAACTAAAGACTTTGAATGATGATTCAATATTATCATCAACAACTTTTGATATAGATTCAATCTCTGTTTGGATTGCATCTCTTTCAGTTTCAAGCTGAGTCAATTTCAATTCTAATTTTTTATCACTATTTTGAATTTTTGTTTGGAAAGCGTTAAATTCAGCTTCTGCAGCTTTGTCGTCTGCTTTATCTAATTTGTCGTTGATTGCGCCACCACCAAGAGTACCCCAATCTTGAGTATTAAATTTCATATTGCCTTCGTCATCTTTTCCTTTTGTGGCAAAGAAATAAACACCTTCTCTGATTGCTCTTTGGAAGTTATCAACATCATCTAAGTCAGGAGCAATCATGAAATCATCAGCTGTTAATGGTGAATCAGAAGTTGATTCGCTATTAATCATTGCTTGCATGTCTTCTTCGTTTGCAACAACGATTTTGTTTCCAGTTGAAGAAACAAGGAAATATTGTTGTTGTGTTGAAACAATGCCTTCCATTTGCTGATTCATATAGTTTTTGTAATTTGTATATGAAAGCCCGACTTCTTGAACCCCAGTTCCGTCATTATAATTGAAAGTTAGAGTGCGATTGTTTGTCAAATCGTTATATTTATTTGACGCTTGAGATAATTTTTCGCTCAACATTAAGCGCTCTTGATTGATTTGTTGAGCTTGATATTCGACATTGCTTCTTCTAGCAGTCAATTGTAGAAATCTAGCTTGGCTTGCAGAAAGCCCCATATCATTCTCCTTTGCGCTTTATTGTCTAACATGTTTTTTATCGGTTGAAATACTTCAAAACTTTAGGATTTTAAATTCTTTTGTAACAATTTGTAATATTTCAAAAGTCACTCAAAAGAATGATTTTATGTGCTTTAAAAAACTTAATATTATTGAAATTACGCCTAAATAATATATTATATTATTGGGAGGATTTATATCCTTAATTTTGAGGTAAGAATTAGTATTTTGGGAAAATTAAGTGAACGAACATTTAAAACTAATCATTGATGATATAAAAGGCTTATGGCAAAAGCTTGACGTAAATCAAAAATTTTCTGTTTCGGCTCTTTTGCTTGCCGTTTTTGTAGTTGGCGTATTTTTCATTTTTAAAGCGACAGAGCCAAATTGGACTGTTTTATATTCAGATTTATCTAAAGAAGATGTTGCTGCGATTTCTGAAAGTTTGAAAAAAAGCGGGCATGCTTTTAAAATTTCCGAAGATAAAACGGCAATTTTAGTTAAAAACCAAGAAAAAGAAGACTTGAGATTATTTGTTGCTCAAAATGATTTAATTAAAGACTCTGCTGGCGGTTTTGAGCTTTTAGATGATTTACAATTAGGCTCAACAGATTTTAAAAATAAATTGACTAAACAAAGAATTTTTCAAGGCGAATTAACTCGCTCAATTGAAAAAATGCAAGGGGTTAAAAGAGCAAGAGTTCAGCTTGCTGAGCCTGAAAGGTCTATTTTTTCAGATAATGATGAAGACCCTTCTGCAAGCGTAGTTTTAATATTAGAACCTGGGATCAAATTAAAAGCTAGTCAAATTCTTGCAATTAAAAATCTTGTTGCTTATTCTGTTCCTCGTTTGACAAACGACAGAGTGTTTATCACTGACCAATTCGGAAATGTTTTATCAGAAGATGTATCTAAAAATTCATCTGATATGCAAACATATAGAGCAAATTTTGAAAAAGAAGCGGCTAAAAAAATTCAAGACACTCTTGAAACAATAATGGGCAAAGATAACGTCTCTGTTCAAGTTTCAACAGTGATGGATTTTAACCAAACACGTACAACAATTGAAAGTTATAGCCCAAATCAAAATTCAAATTCTGGCATTGTAATTGCGCAACAAGGCGAAAAAGAGGTTTATTCAAATCCTATTCAAACGCAAAATCAAAAACCAAAAGAAGCGCAAAACAGTGTAATTCAACCGACAGACGCGCAAAATACTGCGCAAGATTTGGTAAATAATACAATGACACCACGTGAAGCCTCTGCTAATCAAGATGTTACAACTTTGCCTTTAAATCAAACTCCTGCAAAAACTTCAAATTATATGGGAGATGAAGAATATAAAAATATTGAACAAACTAAAAAATTAAGCTATGAAAAAGAAAAATCCGCAACAACATATGCTGTGACAAAGGAAGTTAAACAAGTTGTTTACGCTCCAGGTTCAGTTGTTAGAATGAGCGTTGCGGTTGCTGTGAACAAGATTTTAACTGATGAAGAAAAAGAAGAAATTAAAAATCTTGTAACAGCGGCTGCTGGTATTGACCCAGCAAGAGGTGATGTTGTTAATGTTTCTAGTTTGAAATTTACAGGCATTGATAACACTCAAGAGCTTGTTGAAAACAAGCTTGAACAAAGACAAATGACAATGGAAATTTTGACATTTATATTTAAAAATGTTTCACCTGTAATAATAATACTTTTATTAGGAATTATGGCATTGAATAATTTTGGAAATATTTTCAAAGTTCCAGCTAAAAAAGAGGAACAAGAAGAAAACCAAGACAATGGTTTACCAGCATTTGACCCATATTTGATGTTGCAACAAAATCAGCAAAATAAAGATGATTTTTACCATGCTGAAACGCAATATACATCAGTTGTGGATAAGAAAAAGAATGAGATTATTAATTCCGTATTTAATAATCCAGAAGAAGCTGCGAGAATTTTAACCTCGTATATAAAGGAATAATAAAAACAAATGGCAAATATTCGTTTAGAACAAATGACACCAACTCAAAAGGCAGCAGCGCTTTTAATCACGCTCGGTCCTTCTGCTGCATCTGAAATCATGAAAAACATAGATGATGATTCGGCTCTTGAACAAATTACAATTGAAATTGCGGGGTTGTCAAAATTATCTTCTGAAACAATTGAAGGGATTGTTGATGAGTTTCATACTGTTTTCCAAGCTTCTTCAATGCTTTCATCAGGCGGTATGAACTATGCTCGTGAATTGTTAGAAAAGGCATATGGTGCTTCTGAAGCGAATAATATCTTAAATCGTTTAGTAACAATTTTAAATTCAAATCCGTTTCAATTTTTCAACGAGGCAGATCCTGTTCAATTGGCGACTTCTTTCCAAAATGAAAACCCGCAATTAATTGCGCTTATTTTGGCATATTTAAAACCTGAGCAATCAGCAAAAGTTTTAAACTGTCTTGCGCCAAACATTCAACACAAAGTTGCCCTAAAAATTGCACAAATGGAAACAACAAACCCAGAAGTCATATCTGAAGTTGAAAAAATTGTTGAATCAAGATTTTCAAATGTTGTTGCAACAGACTTTTCTAAAGCTGGCGGAACAAAAACTCTTGCAAGTATCTTAAACAGCACCGACAGGGCAACAGAGAAAAATGTTATTGAAATGATGGAAATTGAAACACCAGAATTAGCAGAAGATGTTAGAAGCCTTATGTTCGTGTTTGAAGACATTATCCAACTTGACGATTCATCTATTCAAAGAGTTCTAAGAGAAGTTGATTCAAGAGATTTGGCAACTTCCTTGAAGGGTGCTAAAGAAGAAGTCAAACAAAAAATTCTTAAAAATATGTCTGAACGTGCTCAAAGTGTATTGCTTGAAGACATTGAATATATGGGACCTGTTAGAACAAAAGAAGTTCAAAAAGTTCAATCAAAAATTGTTGGCATAATCAAAGCGCTTGAAGCCGTTGGTGAAATCACAATCTATCGCGGTGCTCAAGAGGACGAATTAATTGAGTAAAATTAGAGCTGATAAAATTGAATATCAAGACGCAAATTTTGTTGTAACTGTTGCGCAAACTCAAGATGTTTCTAGGGCTAATGAAGAAATAGCTCAAGAAGAGCTTGTGCAAAATAGAATGCAAAATTTGATTGAGGAAGCGAATAAAAATGCGCAAGAAATTATCCAAAATGCGCAAATAAAAGCTCAAGAAATATTAGACAATGCGCAAAAACAGGCAGATGAAATTTTGTCTAATGTTCAAGTAGAAAGCGAACAAAGCGCGCAAGAAATTATCCAAAATGCGCAAGAAGAAATTGAAAACAAAAGAATTGAACAGGCAAAAATTGGCTACGAAGAAGGGCACAAAGACGGTCAAGAAAAAATTCAAGAAGAATTAGAAGAAAAAATTAAAGCGGTTGATGATTTTTGTTTAGTTCAATTTGAATTGAAAAATAAAATTTTAAAATCTTTGAAAAATGATATTATTGGGATAATTTCAAGAGTTTCAAAAAAGGTTATTCAAAAAGAACTCGATATTGAAACATTAGAAAATGTCATTAAAAAAACGATATTTTTGCTTGAAAAAAAGGAAAATATCAACGTTATTTTAAGCGAAAAATATGCAAATTTATTTTTAGAAATTCAAAACAAAAGCTTAGGTGAAGATAAAGAATTTTCTCTTAATGAATTGAAAAATTACGAAAATTTCAATATTTCTTGCAATCCAAAAATAGCAGAAGACACAATTATTGTTGAAAATTTAAAAGAACGTTTTGACGCTTCGATTAATTCGCAAATTGATGTAATTGTAAATGAAATATACGAATCATTTAAAAATGAAGAACTAGACTTGGTTTCGGAAGAATTAAAAAATGAAGTTGAATAGTCTTAACGAGATTATAGATAATATAAATTCAATAAAAAAAATTGGACGTATCATTGAAATTATTGGTCTAACAATTGTTGCAGATGGACCTGACGCTTCAATTGGGGATTTGTGCTATGTTCAAAAAGAAGATGGTAAAAATGTTGCATGTGAAGTCGTCGGCTTTAGAAAAGATACAGTTTTATTGATGCCTCTTGGCTCAATTGAAGGGCTTTGCGCTGGAAACAAGGTAATTAATACTAATTCTCATATGAAAGTAAAAGTTTCAGATACTTTGCTTGGAAGAGTTTTAGATGGACTTGGAAACCCGATAGATTCAAAAGGCGAAATCATTGCAGATGACTACTATCCCACATCTGCCGAGATAATTAATCCTTTAGAAAGAAAACCAATAGATGAACCTTTAAGCCTCGGTATTCGTGCAATTGACGGGTTAAATACTGTTGGAAAAGGTCAAAGAATTGGTATTTTTGCAGGGTCTGGTGTTGGAAAATCAACAACATTGGCAATGATAGCCAAAAATACATCAGCTGATATAAATGTCATTGCTCTGATTGGTGAACGTGGAAGAGAAGTCCGCGAGTTTATTGAAAAAACCTTAGGTGATGAAGGCATGAAACGCTCAGTTGTTGTTTGTGCGACTTCTGAACAACCCGCTTTGGTTAAAATTAAAGCAGCTTTTGTTGCTTGTGCAATTGCCGAATATTTTAGAGATAAAGGAAAAGACGTTCTTTTCATGCTTGACAGTGTGACGCGTATTGCGCTTGCGCAACGCGAGGTTGGGCTTGCGGTTGGTGAACCGCCAGCAACAAGGGGCTATACGCCTTCTGTTTTTGCTCTTTTGCCAAAATTTTTAGAACGTGCTGGGGCAAACAAAAATGGAACAATCACAGGTTTATATACGGTTTTAGTCGAGGGTGACGATATGAACGAACCAGTCGCCGACGTTTCAAGAAGCATTTTAGATGGTCACATTGTTTTATCTCGTGCTTTAGCACACAAAAACCATTATCCTGCAATTGATGTTTTGGCAAGCATTTCGCGTGTTATGACAAGCGTTGTTGATGATGAACAAAAGCAAAGCGCTGGGAAAATTCGCAATTTGATGGCAAGTTATCAAAAAAATGAAGATTTGATTAATATCGGTGCATATGCAAAAGGGTCAGACGCCACAGTAGATGAGGCAATTCGCCTTCATGATAAAATTAGCGAATATTTAATTCAAGCAGTTGATGAAAAAGTTGATTTTGAAATTTCAAAACAAGAATTGATTAATTTGTCAAATTCTTAAAATTTGAATTCCTCTGGAACTGGGTCATATCCGCCTTTGTGATATGGGTGACATTTTAAAATTCTTTTAATGCCAAGATATAATCCCCTGAGTGCGCCAAATTTTTCTATTGCAAGATATGTATATTTTGAACAAGTGGGTTCAAATCTGCAAGTTGCAGGGGTATATTTTGAAAAAAATTGATATATTTTGATTAATTTTAATAATATTTTTTTAAGCATTTTTTAAAATGTTTTCCACTTTTTCAAAATCTTCAACAGTGTCAATATCAATGATTTGCGGGGTTATATAACAAGTTGGATTAAAGCCAATAAAATCGTTTGCTTTTTTTAAAGTTTTTGTTTCAAGAGCATAAAAAGCACCATTTTCTTGGATTAAATCATAGTGTTCATCTAAATCTTGGCGTCTTGGACGAGTTCTGTAATCGTATAAGCCTTCTAGTTTTTCATTGTGCAAAACTTTCCATTTTGCATGGGTCAAACCAAGCTTGAACGCGCCAAAACAGCTGTCAAAGCCTTGTTTTTCTTTTTCAAAATAATATTCAAAAGCACTATCGATATAACCCTCGTCTCTTAATGGGCAAGTTGGTTGCAAAAGAACGACGTAATCTGGCACATAGCTTTGTTTTTCAAGCTCTTCAATGCAATGTAACATAACGGGAAGTGTTTTTGTTTCGTCTTTTGCTAGTTCTTCTGGGCGCTTAATTGTTTCTGCGCCATATTTTTTTGAAACTTCTAAAATTTCACTGTCCTCAGATGAAACAACAACTTTTGTAATATATTTTGAATTTAGCGCAGATAAAATAGAATATGCGACCAAGGGTTTATTTAAAATTGGTTTTAAATTTTTCCTCTTAATTCCTTTTGAACCACCTCGAGCTGGGATTATTGCTAATATTTCCATATTTTTTCCGCTTCTTTTAATTTTTTTGTATTAATTTCTAATTCTTTTAAATATCTTTTTAAATTTGTTCTATTGTTTGCGCAAATCATTTCAATATTTTCATTTTCTTTGAAACAAAGAGCGTTAGCGTTTATTTTTTCAAAAGTATTATTTAAAAATACGTCGCCAATAACTGTACTTTCAAATATTTTTCTCCAATCAAATGGCAAAAGCTCAAGCGCGAAATCGATATTTAAATCGTCAAAAAAGCTGTCAAAACCAAGTAAATATGGTTTATTGTCATAAGTTAAAATAAAATCAAAACCTAAAATGCCAATATATTCTTCTTCTTGCGAAGCAAGCGCTTGAATTGTTGGCAAAATCATATCTTTATATATTTTTTCTTCGATTTCGCTTGTTATAAATTCGGGCTCAAAAAGAGCAATTTCGTTTTGATAGATTGCGCTTTTAAACAGTATTTTTGCGCTATATCCATCAGTTAAAACCCAAAAACGAACGTTTTTTCCTTCGATATAATCTTCGATTATGATTTTTTGATTATCATTTGCAAAATAGCGCGAAATGGCGTCTTGCGCTTGTTTTTTGTTTTCAATAAAATATACAGTTTCAAAATCATTGTGGTTGTCTGGCTTAATTGCTAAAGGAAAAATAGACGAATTAACAAATTCAAAAGCGTTTTGGGGTTTTTCCGCGACTATAAATTTTGGTGATTGAATTTTGTTTTTGTAAATGAATTTTTTTGAATATGCCTTTGAAGCACAGATATTGATTGCGTCAATCGAAGGAGAAAAAACAGTGACATTGTTTGCGCTTAAAAGCTCTTGTATTCCTTCATTGATATAGTTTTCTTCTGTTATTAAAACAAGGTTTATATCATTTGCTAAGCAAAAATCTAATATTTCTTGAACAGATAAAAGCTCAATATAGTTTTTATTTTTTGAATTTGTTGAAAAAACAATATCTTCTTTGTTTTTGTTGAAATAATCAAAAAATTTTTCCGCTGAATAATTTTTTCCTAAAATTAAAATTCTCATAAAAATATTATATCATAATTTTGGTTCATATTTTTTTACTAAAATGTGCTATAATCTTAAATTATATGCAAAAGGAGTTAACGCTTTGGATAACATTGAAAAAGACGAACAACATTTTGATATGAACCAAATTGAAGAATTGCAAAAATCAATTCAACTTGCGCAAGAAGCAAGCGAAAATATTGAAGCGCAAGAAGCAAGTGAAAACCAAGAACAAAGTGAAGTTCAAAACGAAGCTCAAAGTGAAGCTCCAGCAAATCAAACAGAGGAAGTAATTCCCGATTTAGCACATTGGGAAGAATTTAGCAAAGAAAACAATGTCGTTAAAAAATATATTACCTACATTTCAAAAGATTTTGTAGATATCATGGATAAAATGTCAACAGATGAGCGCAGCGCATATATCAACGACGCTATTCAAAAGAAAATTGATATTGAAAATGAAGAATTACAATTAGAAAAGAAAAAAGCAACAGTTACCCACATTGTTCTTGCAGTTGCAACGTTAATTATTTCAATGCCTTTTGTTTTAATCGGTGTAAACAAAGCAATCATGCACACTTTTGATAACTATAAATATTCTCAAGATAACTTTGAAAGATTATACAAGCACCGTTTTGAAAAAGAAAAAGCGCACATTAGAACTCTTCAACACAATCTTTTAAATAAAGATGTGAAAAATAAGAAATAATCTATTAACCCCTTGTTTAAAGTGAGCTAATTATTTTATATGTAGAAAAGAAATCTACTTTTGTTATAATATAGACATTGTATTAAAGGAAAAACAATGGATATTAAACTGATGCTTAAAAAATTATCTATCATTATATCAATAATCGTTTTGTTTTTTGTGACAAATGCGTCTAATCCTGCGCTTGCAGTTATTCCGCAAGGGTTATATGACAAAGCTTGGAGATTAATTAGCACAAAATATGTTGATGAGACGCAAAACCAACAAAATTGGGAAAGATGGCGCCACAAATACGACAACGTCATTAAAGACGAAGAAGACGCTTATGTTGCAATTTCAACAATGATAGATAGCCTTGGTGATGTTTATACGAAATTTTTAACTCCAAAAGAATATAAAGAAGAATCTGAAAGCATTCAAGGCTCCTTGAAGGGCATTGGCGTTCAAATTGGTGTTCGAGATGGCAAATTGTTAATTATTGCACCATTAGAAGATACCCCAGGGGAACGCGCCGGTTTAAAAAGCGAAGATGAAATATTAGAAATTGATAACCAATCAACAAAAGGGATAACAGTTGAAGCGGCAGCAGACAAAATTAGAGGTCCAGAGGGCACATCTGTTAAGCTTTTAATTAAAAGAAAAGGTGAAGAAAACAAAGAATATGTTATTCAAAGAGCTAATATTGAATTGAAATCTGTTTCAATTAAAGCCCCAAAAATTGGCAAAGTTGATGATAATTTGGGCTATATTCGCCTTAGCTCTTTTATTTCAAGAAATGCTGCTGGTGAATTTCAACAAGCATTAAATACTTTGAAAGACAAAGATGGCTTAATAATTGACTTGCGCTCAAACCCAGGTGGACTTTTAACAAACGCTATTTATATTGCAGATATGCTATTAGATTCAAAAGTGATTGTATCGACAGTTGATAGAGATGGTTATAAAGAAACTCAAAAATCTATGGCGCAAATGGTGACTCGTCAACCAATCGTTGTTTTGATTGATGGCGGTTCGGCTTCTGCTTCTGAAATTTTATCAGGTGCTTTAAAAGACAACAAACGTGCAATAATTGTCGGTAAAAAATCTTTTGGAAAAGGACTTGTTCAAGAAATTAACAGATTGCCAGATGGCTCTGCAATGCACATTACAATTCAAAAATATCTAACTCCAAATGGAATAGATATCAACAAAAAAGGTATAATTCCAGATTACGTTGTTGAATTGAAAGAAGAAGATTTAAAAGCGAAAAAAGACCCACAGCTTGCAAAAGCATGTGAAATATTGCAACAACAAGTGCACAAAAATACAAACATAACAGTAGAATTGAAATAGTTAAAATTCTTCGGTTTCTGCTACTTCTGGAAGTTTAACTTCAATTCCCATTTGCGCTAGCGTATCGCGTGATTTTGGACCATAGGCTGTATCTAAGAAGTTTTCTAATATTGTTTGATAGCAAACAATCGCTTCTTTTTCTTGACCTCTCATTTTGAAAATATTGCCCAATTTATAATAAATAGGCGCTAAAGCTGGGTCTGGTGTTATATCCATTTGGTCATCTACTTTAATTTTTAAATCGATTAATTTGTTTAAATCTTCTGGGGTATATAGTTCTCTTTCGTAGATTTTTTTGGTCAAAATATTGACTCCGTCGTTAATTTCTTTTAATAATTCTTGGTTCATTCCTTTTTTCTTTGTCGCTTTTTTAGCAGCGTTTGCCGGCATGTTTTGGTTTAAAACTAATGCCACAATGAAAGATAAAGTAATTAAAACGGATAATATTTTTCTCAAAACTTCCCCCTTAGTTTAATACTACAATAATTTTTTTAAAAATCCTCAATCTCTGGGTTGAAATTTCTTGAAAAATAGTTAAAACTACGGTATGAGAAAAATATTTTTAAGCTTAATTTGTTTGCTTTTTTTCTTTTCGCAAGCCATGGTTTTAAAAGGCGGCGTTGTTGAAGAAATAATCCCTAAGGGGTTTTTTGGCTCTTGGGGTGTGATTTCAAAATTACAATCAACAAATAATGAAAAATTATTTAACTATGAAAGCAAAGACATTTGGACTTTGGGCGGATATTCAAACATTTTGATTTTGCAAAATCTTAAAAGTGGCGCATATAGTGAAATTTTTATTGATGAAAAACCAAAAGATGGTAAAACGCTAAGTTTTGAGCGTGAAAAAATTGTAAAAGAACAAGAAAATCAAATTAAATATATTGAAAAAGTAACTTTTACCTTGCAGGGCAATAACTTTTCAGGGATTGATGAGTTTATTGTTGAAAAATACGATAAGTCAAAAAAATTGATTGAAAAAAACAGTGCAAAATATCGAATTGAAGGGGTAAAAATTTCTTCGTAAGCACACTAATGCTTTATAAATTCTTAATTTGCCAATCAAAAATTCGCGTATTAAAATTATTCCATAAAATTTTTTATGGAGAAAAACATGTGCGGAATAATTGGATATATTGGGGATAAAAAAGCGAGTGATGTTTTAATTTCAGGATTGTCTCATCTTGAATATCGTGGATATGATTCTTCTGGCGTCGCATTATTTGGAGAAAAAGATATTGAAATATATAAGGCACAAGGCAAATTAATAAATTTAATTCATGTGCTAAATTCGAAGAAAGAAATATGCACTAGTTCACATATGGGAATTGGACATATTCGTTGGGCAACACATGGTATGCCAACAGAAATTAATGCACACCCGCATACTTGTAATTGTGAAAATTTAACGCTTGTGCACAATGGAATAATTGAAAATTATCAAGAATTAAAACAAGAGCTTCAAATGCTCGGTTGCAAATTTAAATCTCAAACAGATACCGAAGTTGCAGCTCATTTAATCGCGCAGGAATATGGAAAAACACAAGATTTACTAAAGGCAATGCAAAATGCTGTTAAAAAAATTCAAGGCGCATTTGCATTTTGCGCTATGCACAAACATGAACCAAATAAAATTGTAATTGCAAAAAGAAATGCCCCTTTAATTGTCGGAGTTGGAATTGGTGAAAATTTTATTGCTTCAGATGTGCCTGCAATTATTGAATATACTAAAAAAGCAATATATTTATCTGATTATCAAACTGGGGTTGTAACAAAAAATGATATAAAAATTTATGATAAAGAAGATAAATTAACAGCAAATAAAATTGAATTTTTGCCATATGAAGCTCTAGCAATTTCTAAAATGGGATATAAACATTTTATGTTGAAAGAGATATATGAACAAAGTGATGTTGCGAGAAATATTTTGGCACAAAAACTTGTTTCTCAAAATGAAAATATTAAATTAGATGAATTAAAATTAGACGGAAATAACATTAAAAAAATTACCAGAGTTCAAATAATCGCCTGCGGTACAAGTCTTCATGCGGGAATGGTCGGTAAATATATTATTGAAAAATTTGCAAAAATCCCAACAGATGTTGAAGCGTCGAGTGAATATATTTATCGCGATACAATTGTAGATGAAAACACTCTAGTTATTGGCATTTCTCAATCTGGCGAAACAGCAGATACTATAACTGCAATTAAACAAGCAAAGGAGCAAGGTGCGCATGTTGCAATAATTACAAATAGAGTTGATTCAACAATGGCGCGTTTAGCAGACAGTTTGTTGCCTGTTAATGCAGGGATTGAGGTTTCTGTTGCAGCCACAAAATCATATATGGCACAGTTAATTAGCCTATATTTGCTTGCAATTCGTTTAAGAGAGCTAAAATTTGATTTTAAAGATATCGAAATAATTAAATTAAAACAAGAGCTTTTTGAACTTCCAACGAAAATTGAAGAATTACTAGGACATAGCGAAAAAATTCAGAAAGTGGCAAAAAAATATTCCAGCTATAAAAATTTCATTTTTATAGCACGTGGGATAAATTTTCCATCAGCGCTTGAAGGCGCCTTGAAATTAAAAGAAATCAGCTATATAAATGCAACAGGTTATTCCGCTGGTGAATTAAAACATGGTCCAATTGCGATGTTAGACGAAAATATGCCTGTTTTGGCGATTTTAAACACAGGAGTTGTCTATGACAAAGTGTTGTCTAATTGCGAAGAAGCGCGCGCAAGACAGGCAAAATTAATTGCTGTGACAAATTATATTGCACCAAAAGACGAAAATTTATTTGATGATGTGATTATGGTGCCTTTTGGTTCTGATTTAATTAGCCCTGCTTTAAATATTGTTGTATTGCAACTTTTAGCATATTTTATAGCTGAATATTTAGGAAAAGATGTTGACCAACCAAGAAATTTGGCAAAATCTGTTACTGTGGAGTAGTTTTTTCGCGCTTACGCTTCAGTCGCAACGGCGGACTGGTACGGATTTCGCGCTCGGCACCAGCTCGACGCGGCTGCCGTCGCGCTTCACACACCTCTGCCCTCAGGGCGTTCGCTCGACTGTCGTCGGCTCCTTGCCCTTCGGGTTTTCGCGCTCGGCACCAGCTCCTCGCTTTGCCATTTTTAAGGCTTTACACGCTTTGAGCTGTGATTACTCTATCAATTCCTGCTAAATCTTTTGTAATCTCAATATTTTTAAAATCTTTTTCTAATAATTTTTTAACTTTTTCGCTTTGATTTACCCCAAGCTCAAAAGCCAAAAACCCGCCTTTTTTAAGGAATTTTGGCGCTGTTTCGATAATTTTTTTGTAAAACTCAATTCCATCTTCATCAGGTGCAAAAAGCGCAAGGTGTGGGTCAAAATTTTTAACAACATTATCTAATTCGTCTTTTTGCGAAAGTGGTATATAGGGCGGATTTGAGACAATTAAATCAAACTTTTCAATATCTCTAATTTTTGAAAAAATATCTGATTTTCTTAAAATCACTTTTCTAATTAAATCTAATTTATTAATGTTTTCTAAGGCAGTTGAAATCGCATCAAGGCTGATATCTACTCCTAATATTTCAATGTCTTTTTCAAATAATTTTTTAGCTAGAGCACAAGAAATGCACCCTGAGCCAACGCCGATATCTAAAATATCTATTTTTGTTTGTTGATTTTTAATTAATTCATATGCTTTTTGCACAAGTAATTCTGTTTCATCTCGCGGGATTAAAACATTTTCATTTACAATATATTTTTCACCCATAAAATATGCAAAACCAAGAATATGTTGAATTGGGGCGTGAGTTTGCGCGCGTTTATTTGCTATTTCAAGCATTTTTTCTTTGTTTGGGAGTTCATCTGCAATCAAAATTTTATCTAAGCTGAGGTTAGATACGCTTTCAACGATTAATTTTGCTTCTGCCCTATATTCTTCAATCCCGCCTTTTAAAAGGATATTTTCAATTGTTTTTAACATAGTTTTATTATAGAGGTTTTAATGGGAATGTTCAAATTAATAAAATAATTTTTTAAGTGTATTAAGCATTTTAAAATTTAAGCTATAATTGTTTTATGAAAAAACCAATTCTTGTTGAAATAATTATCTGGACAATTGTTTTGTGCGCAGTTTTTTTAATTGCAATTTTTTCATATTCAAAAATGTTTATTGAACCAAACATCTATAACATTGAATTTAAAGACATTGACGGCATTACAAAAGGTTCACCTGTTCGTTTTATGGGAATAAATATTGGTTATGTTCGTTCATTAAAATCAAAAGATAAACATATCAACGTGCAAATTTTGGTTACCAAAAAAGACATGAAAATCCCAAATGGAACAGTGGCAAAGGTCGAGTTTTTCGGGCTTGGCGGTTCAAAATCTATTGAGTTAATGCCACCAGATGGCACTTGTGATGTTGGAATTTTGACAAGCGACACAATCAGGCTCATTGACGTTGTAGATGAGGCTAAAGGAATGGTTGAAATTGTTGAAATTATTGAACAATACGTCAAAGGATTGAGCAAGGAAAATATGCAAAAATTCCTTGAAGCTGTGATTGACGCTCGAGATGATAAAATTCAAAGCGTTGGAAAAGAAATTGATAAGATTGAAAACGAAGTACATAAAAAAGCCCAAACTGTGAAACAAAAACAAGGCGAAATTTCACAAAAGATTAACAAACTTAATAAAAATGTCGAAAAAATCAACGAAATTATAAAAAAATAATTTTTTATGTTATGATTTTTTTGAAGGGAAGAGATTAATGTCAAAAGAAATTGAAGTTGTATTAGACGTCGAAACCACGGGATTAGATTATACTCGTGAAAGAATTATTGAATTTGCTGCTGTCAAACTTGAAGATGGCAAAATCGTGGATACTTTTGAAACATTAATCAACCCACACCAACACATTAGAAAATCTTCCCAAGCAATCCATGGGATTTCAGAAGAAGACCTAGAAGGCGCTCCAGAGGAAGAAGAAATTTACCCTAAAATTTTTGAATTTTTAGAAGGTGCGACCATAGTTGCTCACAATGCAATTTTTGACTTTAGTTTTTTAAATCGCGTTTCCAAAAGACTTTACAATAAGCCTTTAGAAAACAATTACGTTGATACGCAAATGATGTTTAAAGAGGTTTATCCGCAATATGAATCTTGTGGATTAGATTCTTTGGTTTCTGTTTTTGGGGCAAATAATGAACACCGTCATCGTGCAATGGGTGACGCTATGGCTTTAGCTGAGTGTTATCCAAAACTAAAAGCGCTATATTTCCAAAAATACAATTGGCAATTATCTCAAATTGATCATGTTGAATATTTATTTGAAAGATACTTAAGACTTCAATCTGCGATTAATACTATGCAATCTGAAATTCAAGATTTGCGCTCTATTTTTAAAATCTATTTTGAACGTGGTGGCGAAGAAATCCAAGCAAATACAGGTGAAGTTTTAACATATAATCATAAGAAAACTTTTTCATATGATTTTGCGCAAATTAAAGATATTTTAGATGAAATTGGTGCATTACCAAAAGCTGTTAAATTGAATAATTCCTTTGTAGATAGATTGGTTGCTGGAAACGCTCTTTCTGATGAAGTTAAAGACAAAATTAAATCTGCAAGAATTGAAATTACAGAAAATAAATCTTTTAGTGTTGTAAAGCCTGATAGGAAAGGCTAAATCGCGATAATGCTTCGCATTATGCGGGTTCTTGCAAGTTTCCGTATTTTTGTGAATTAAAAAAGGTAGTGAAATTCACTACCTTTTTTAATTAGCGGAAGACGGGGCTCGAACCCGCAGCAGCCTGCTTGGAAGGCAGGTACTCTACCAATTGAGTTACTTCCGCATTTATTATATTAAATTTTCATTTGTGACCTATTCTAACTCAATTGGTAGAATGTGGTCAAGCCACTTCGCTACGTGAACTCGCGACGTTGAGTTACTTCCGCATTTATTATATTAAATTTTCATTTGTGATTAAGTAATCTCAACACTTTCATTAAATCCTAAAAATGAATTTTTTGCAAGATTTAATTAGATAAAAGGGTGAAACAAGTTTTTAATATCTTCAAAAGCAATTTCTCCGTTTTCAAGCTTATTAATCAAGCTGATATATTGCTCTTGGTTTTTAAATTCTGTCAACATCAAAAAATCTGCAATTTTTTCTTTTGGAAATTTTTTACTTTTGCATAATTTTTCTGATAACGAAAGATTTTCATTGCGTGTTCGAGCCAAAATTTTTGCTATTTTATTTTTTGGAAAATCTTTATCAATGCACAATTTTTCCGCTAAAGAACAATTTTGCGCGTGATAATAGTGTAAAATTGGGGCGATTTCTTTTTTTGCAAAATCTTTGCTATTGCACAATTTTTTAGCAAAAGGTAAATTTGTCTCGGTTATTTCAAGCAAAATTGAGTTTTTTTCTTCTTTTTTAATTTGTTCGTTTGTTTTAAGGGAAGTATAAAAGTCTTTTATTTCTTCAATATTTTCCTCGCTTGAAATTTTTAAAAGATTAAATTTTTCTTTCCAAGAAAATTCTTTTTCTTCATTTAAAAATTTATACATTTCTTTTTTTGTTTCACTAATCATTGAAAGAGTATATCCAACAAGCTTTTTGGGGAAATCTTTGTTGTTGATTAACTCTAATCCAAATGAAAAATTTTCCTCGTTAATTCTATATAAAATATCAAAAGTTGCATCACTTGAAAGATATTTATCCTTTTTTAAAATGCAGTGGATATTGGTTTTTGTTTTAATATCTTTTAAATCAGAAAATTTTAAAAGAGTGCACATTTCTTGTTTTGAAATTTTTTTATCAGAGTTTAAGCTTTGCGCAAAATCAATGTTTTCAGGCGTGATTATGCCCAAAAGCTCATTTTTTTGTTTTTTGGTTAGTTCTCTATTTTCGTTTAATTCTTTTTCGATTTTGCTTTTTTTGTTTTTAAAATCCGATTTTTGTTTATTAGAAATTTTGCCACCAAAAGCTAAAACTGCCTTTAAATTGTTGTTTTTTATAAAGCAATCACTTTTTGTTTCTTGAAAACAAACAGTGCTTTTTAAATTTTTATTATAATTTTTGTTTAATGAGATTAAATTAATTTTATTTATGTTCATAGCAAAAAAGTCAATATTATTACTAATATTTTAAAACTTCTGAAAAATTTTTTTGCTGTGAACTTTTAATTCAATTCAACTGACAATGTCACAATTGCAGGTTTTGCCATAAAACCATGGCTTGGCGGTTTCATATATTTCAAAGTGTCTCCAACAACTTTTTGAATTGAATTATCAATCATTTCTGAGCCAGATGAGCGAATGATTTGAATTTCATTAACTTCGCCATTTCCTGCAATTTTAATATCAACTTTTGCTGTCTTATTAATTGGAATTTCGTTAACAAGCAATAAATCATTTTGTAAATTTAATTTGATATTTTTTCCAATAGATTGCAAATATTTTGTATAGGCTTCTTTTTTTACAAGGCTTTCTGGTGCTTCAAGCGAAATTTTAGACACACCTGGCGCATAAGTTGGTTTTGTTGAAACAGGTTGCTTAATTGTAAAATCATCAAGATTTTTTTCTTTTGGAATTAACATTGCTTCCCCAGGGGTATAGCCATATTCTTCCTCAAAAGAGTTGAAATTTTCTTCCCAAGAGGCAATGTTTTCATTTTCGTCGTGTACGCTTGGGCTTGTCGTTGCTGAAATTATTGCAAAAATAATTACAGTTAAAAACAACGCACAAACAGTCAACAAAGCACGTTTATTTTTTGTATTCATCACATTTTTCAATGGCGGAAGTTCAATTTTTGGAATTTCATTGAAAATTGCTTCAATTACTTTTTTGCTTGTTTGTTTTTTATCGTTTTTATCAATAATATCAAACATTTCTGCGGTTTTTAGCGAGTCACTTGGCGCAATATATTCTTTTTCTTCAATAATTTCTTCTTTAATTTCTTTTTCAAGATTTGCAAAGCTGTTTTCTTCTTCGTCAACAATATTAATATTTTTGTTTAATGTTGTGAGCTCAGCGCGTCTGATTGCCCCCGGATAGTGCCTTATGTTGTTGGCTAATTTTTCAAATTCCATTGTATCGATAAACTTAGCTCGACATGAATCACAATTCATCAAATGTTGGATTAATTGCCTTTTATATACAGAAGATAGGTCTTTATCAATGAATTTTAAAAATAAGCCCATGCAATCAATGTGTTTGCCAAGCAGTGTTTTTGTTGGAATTGAATGTTTTGTGCAGTTTTTAAATCTTTGAATATCAAAAATCATATCAAGGGTTGGGTAATAAAATTTTGAATCATGTGAACAGCTTGGAATGCTTTTGGCATTAATAAACCCAATGATTTTTGCCTCTTTAATTTTTGCACCAATTTGCACAACAAAATAAAAATCTGGCAAAATATCCATATCCATGTGGATTTTTGGAATTTTTATTGTTTTTTCTTTGAATAGGGTAATGATATCGATTCTGTAATTTCCCCAATAAATATCGCTGATTTTAAACTCTTCAAACAATGCAGGGATTTTATAGAGACTTTTTTTGGTGCTTGTTTTGACTTTTTTTTCATATAAATAATTTACAGCACATGAAATACCAAGCATGTCGATTAGTCCTCTTTTTCTTAATTGAGGAGTGGAAAGATTGCTTGCTAAGAGCTTTGCCTGGTGGGCTTGTTCTTCGTTTATTTCAATGATTTCAATATTCTGCATTATTGCACCAAGATTTTATATTATATAATTTGACACACAATAAGAGAATTTTCAAAAATTTAACATATTTTTATGTCTTTTTCTTAATAAATTAAAAAGCCTTATTGAAAATCAATAAGGCTGTGTTGTTTGTTGTTTATGCTTCGAGATTGTGTTGTTAGGTGTTGATAATGCTTTTTTACACTAATGTGTTAATTTTCTTTTGTTCCAGTTCTAATCCTTTTTCAATGCTTGTTTGTCTTTTCATGAATGTTTCATAGAACAGTGGAGATTGTTTGATTGTTCCCAAAAAGTCAGTAACGAAGCTTCCTTCTTTTTTTGGGTTTGTGGTGTTAATTACGTTTGCTCCTGCATTGACTTTAACACCTGCTTTGAAACTTATATTATTAATTGTATTTTTTACATTTGTTATTGGACTTACTGCTAACATTTTGGTTTTTTTCACCTCTTTGTTTTTTAGTTTTTAGTGTTTGTTTAACACTTTATCCTTATGTTTTTATTATGCACCTAAAAATTATTTTTGTCAACCCCTATTTTTAAAATATTTTTTTCAAGCTATATTTGGGTTTTGGGCAAAACTCGGAAAAAATTTTAAATAACTGTCTAAAATACACTTATTATCATGTTGATTAAATTTTCCTCAAATAAAATATTACCCAAGTGAGTAATTGTTCTTAAATCCTGCTTATTATTAGATATAATTAATCTTTTTCATACTTCCAGCTATTCTTAATTCCAGACAGTTTGGGGCAATTTTGCCCCCTTTTTTTATCTTTAAATCATGACTTGGGTTGGCTTTTGCATGTCTTAAATTTATAATAAGCGTACAATCTACACTTTTAAATCTGACTTCCTTTTTACAAAACGTTATAAATAATTGTAGTAATTAAATATTTAATGTACTCTTTTATAAAGTATTAGAATTAAGGTAAAGTTTTATGTATGACAATGAGTTTTTTGTTGTAGATATGGCATCTTGCACATCAACCGGTGAGATTGTAAATAGTTTATCTTTAGCTTTAGAGACCTTAAACCACTCTGGTAAAAAAATTGTTTTAAAGTTAAACGATACATATTTAAACCAATCGCAACTTTTAAGCATTCAATCTTTGGTGACAAGTTATGGTTGTATTTTAGATACAATTGAAACAATCAACAAAGAAACTGCTCAATTAGCTGAAAATATGAATATTTTTGTTCAAAAACCAATTGAAAAAAGGGTTGAAGAAAAATATATTTCAAATGAAGAAAAAACTTCAGATTTTATCCCATTTAATATTAATACAGAAAATAAATCTGAAATTATTCCGCTAAAAGAAGCAAATGAAACACATTTTCAAGCTAATCTCGATGCTTTAGCTCAAGCACAAAGCGAAATTGATATCCAAAAAGACTTATTAAACGCGGGAATTAATCCAAACGCAGATTTTGAAAATATTGAAAAACAAATTTCTTCTCAATATATTGCACCAGATGACATTGTAAAAACTGTCGAAGAGTTTTCTAAAATCAATAATTCATTATTAGATGATTTTAAAGCTCAAGAAATTAAAGAAGAAATTAAAGAAGAAGAAAAAGAAGACGAAAACGAAGAAACCCAAGAAGAATTGCAAGACGTTGAAAAAAATTCAATTGGCGTTTACAAAAAAGCATATGATGAATATGAAGCACAAGAAGATCAATGGGAAGATGTTGATTTCTATGAAACACCAACAACCGACCCTGTTGTATCAGATTCTAAAAATACAACATATATTAACCAAACCCTTCGTTCTGGACAAGTTCTTGAATCAGACGGAAATGTTGTAATTATTGGAGATTGCCACCCAGGAAGTGAAATTCGAGCAATTGGTGATATCACTGTTTGGGGTGTTTTATCAGGTATTGCTCATGCGGGCTGTAAAGGTAATTTGAATGCAAAAGTTAGAGCATTAAAATTAAATGCAGTTCAGTTAAGAATAGGCAATTGCTATTCAAGACGTCCCGATGGCACGAACATACCATATATTATAAAATCATCTATTTTCACGCCTGAAGAAGCGCGTGTTGTAGATAATGAAATTATGTTATTTAAGATTAATCAAAACTAAAGGAGCATATTAAAATGGCAGGTTCTGTTATTGTTATTACATCTGGAAAAGGCGGGGTTGGAAAAACGACAACTTCTGCAAATATTGGTACGGCTTTAGCTCACATGGGCAATAAAGTTGTATTAATCGATACAGATATCGGATTAAGAAACCTAGATTTATTGTTAGGTCTTGAAAATAGAATTGTTTATACAATTGTTGATGTTGTTGAAGAACGTTGCAAATTAAAACAAGCACTTGTTAAAGACAAGAAAAATCCAAATCTTTGCTTGTTGGCTGCTGCGCAAACTCGCGACAAATCAGCGCTAGATGCTGAACAATTAAAAGATATTTGCGACAAATTAAAAGAAGATTTCGACTATGTTTTAGTTGACTGTCCTGCTGGTATTGAACAAGGTTTCCAAAACGCTGTTGCAGGCGCTAACGAAGCAATTGTTGTAACAACTCCTGAAATGAGCGCAATTAGAGACGCGGATAGAATTATTGGTTTGTTAGAATCAAAAGAAGGTGTCGATAAATATCGTCTTTTGGTAAATCGTGTCCGTCCAAATTTGATTAAATCAAACGATATGATGGGTGTTGATGATGTTGTTGAGATTTTATCTTGTGAATTAATCGGTGTAATTCCTGAAGATACAAACATTATTACATCTACAAATAAAGGTGAACCTGTTGTAAATGACGAAAAATCATTGGCAGGCATGGCATATTTGAATGTTGCAAAAAGAATTATGGGCGAAGAAGTTCCTTTGTTGGACATTGACGAACCTAAAACTTTAATTGACAAAATTAAAAAATTCTTTGCAAAGAAAGTGCAGGAGTAGATGAAAGACATTTTTTCAGATTTATATGATAGAGTTTTGAGTTTCTTTAACGCAACTCAACAGGTACAAGACGAGTCTAAAAATACTGCAAAAAGCCGTTTAAGAACTGTTTTAATGCAAGATAGAGTTGGTTTTTCTGAACGCGCTATGCAAATGTTGAAAGATGATTTAATTGAAAATATTTCAAAATATCTTGAAATTGAAGTAGATTCTTTTGATTTAAGCATTGACGCATCTGAAAATGCTACAATTTTGAATTTGAGTATTCCTGTTTTAAGACCAAAAACAGACGAAGAAATTGACGAAGCTTTATCTATCCAAGAAAAAGTTAAAATTGAAAAAACTCAAGAAATTGTTGGCGAATTGCAAGAGCTTGTTAAAGAAAAAGCTCAAGAATTAGCAGAACAAATGAACGAAGAAGCTGAGGAAGAAACCGAGGAAGAAACAGAAGAAGTTGAAACCGAGGAAGAAACCGAGGAAGAAACAGAAGAAGCTTCAGAAGAAAACGAAGAAAATAAAAAAACAAAAAAGACAAAGAAAAAGAGCAAAGCTGAATAATTTAGACATGGCTTGAAATAAAAACATGTTTTAAATATGATTAAACTTAGCTCATCACAAACAAAAAGGAGAAATATAAATGCAAGTTATATTGAAAAAAGATGTTCAAAACATAGGCGAAGTTGGCGATTTAGTTAACGTTAAAGACGGCTATGCTAGAAACTATTTAATTCCAAACTCTTTGGCTGAAATTGCAACAGCTGGTGCATTAGCTCAAAGAGAAAGAAACATTGCAAGAATTAAAGCGAAAGCTGAAAAATTACACCAAGAAGCTTTAGCATCTAAAGAAGAAATCGAAAAAATTGGTACAATTGAACTTAGCGCAAAAGCTGGTGAATCTGGTAAATTGTTTGGTACAATTACAACTAAAAAATTATCAGAAGAATTACTTGCAAAATGTGGCTTAGCAATTGACAAGAAAACCATCATTCTTGATAGCCCAATTAACCACGTTGGCGAATTCTTGATGACAATTAAATTATCTTCAAAAGTTAAAGCTCAATTAAACGTAAAAGTTAGCGCTTCTGAAACAATTAAAGAAGTTTTTGAAGAAGAAGTTGCTGAAGAAGCTTAAGTTTTATAAGATTTTTATTAAAAAGACCCATGTATTGTGGGTCTTTTTTGTGTTTGAATAAAATATATTGTTTTATTCAATTTTGATTTTTTATAAAGAACTAAAGTTCTTGTTCATTTTCTTTTTCTTTCGTCAAGTCTTTCAGACTTCTTCGTTTTTCTTTTCTTTTTTCAATCGCCGATCAAAGAAAAGAAAAACGAAGCAAAAATAAAAGAAAACACGGCTCGGTTTCATGTGAGCTTCTAGAGACGCACTAAATTCAACGGCAATGCTTACGGGAACTCGCTAGCGCTCAGACAACCCTCACGCATTGCCGTTTC
>JAFQOV010000004.1 GCA_017402995.1 Candidatus Gastranaerophilales bacterium | reverse complement strand
CGAGTTCCCGAAAGCACAAATATTGAACTTAGTGCGTCTCTAGAATGTAATAATATAACCAAGCCGATATTTCTTTTTCTTTTGGTTCTGTTTTCTTTTTCTTTCATCGGCGCTTGACGAAAGAAAAAGAAAATGAACAAGGGCTTTAGCCCTTTATAGATAAAAAGAAAAACGGAGAAGTCTAAAGGACTTAAAAAAAATAAACAAAGACTTTAGTCTTTTAAACAAAAAACAAAAAAGGTAGGCTTTAAACCTACCTTATATTTTTTTAAAACTGTTTCAAAAATCTTTCATCATTATTAAAAAACAGTCTAATATCATCAATTGCATATTTTAGCATTGTCAGTCTTTCAACACCCATGCCAAAGGCAAAACCAGAATATACATTTGGATCAATTCCGACATCTCTTAAAACATTAGGGTCAACCATGCCAGCGCCCAAAATTTCAAGCCAGCCAGACCCAGAACAAACAGAGCAACCTTTTCCTTGACACATAATACATTGAACATCTATTTCAACAGATGGTTCTGTGAATGGGAAAAAGCTATTTCTATATCTTGTTGGGCGAGATTCACCAAAATATAAACGAACAAATTCGTTTAAAACACCTTTCAATTGTGCCATTGTCACGTTTTTATCAACGTACAATCCTTCAATTTGATGGAAAAGGTTATTTTTTCTTGCGCTAACGTTTTCGTTTCTATACACTCTGCCTGGAGAAATGATTTTAATTGGCGGTTTAGAAGACATCATTTGTCTTGCTTGCGCGTTTGAAGTTTGACTTCTTAAAACAACGCCCTTCGCACCATCACAATAAAATGTGTCTTGCACATCTCTTGCTGGGTGTTCTTTTGGAACGTTCAACAAATCAAAGTTATATTTTTCTGTTTCCACCTCTGGAGACAAAGCTGGATCAATTAAAGAAAAACCAAGATGATTGAAAATTTCAACAATTTCATTAACTGTTTGAGTTAATGGGTGAACGTGTCCTAGTGGGATTTGTTCGCCTTCAAGGGTAACATCAATTTTTTCAGATAAAAGTTTTTCATTTAATTCTTTTTTATAAAAAATATCATTTTTTTCATTAATCAATGTTTCAAGTTCACTTGAAACTTTATTTAACAATGAACCAATAACAGGGCGCATTTCAGGTGTTAAATCTTTCATGCCTTTTTTTAGGTTATTAAATTCACAGTTTCTTGATAAATATTTGTTTTTTACATCTTCTAAAGATTTTAAGTCGCTTGCTTGTTCAATTTCTTGAAGTGCTAGCGTTCTGATTTCTTGAATTTTATTTTCCATTAGTTTTTCTCCTGCGTTTAATAATAGCTCAAACATAAATTTTGTACTATAATTTCTTTATGGATTTATTGTTTTATTTATCAATTCTTCTATTTGTTGGAATTTTTTCAACTTTGGATATTAATATAGATTTTGATTTTTGGGCAAGACTTGTTGTTGGGAAAAGTTTTTTTCAAACAGGCACCTTGTTTCCATTTGAATTTCAATCTTTTGGCAAAACCCACGAATTCATTGATCATGAATGGGGTTCAAGTTTAATTTTTTACTTAGTTCAAAATAATTTTGGCGATATCGGTTTATATATTTTTAAAACTTTAATTATCTTTTTAACAATTTTTACTGTTGCAAAAATCATTAAACTTCAAGATAAAAATGCAAAACTAAACTTTTTGTTTTTCTTTTTTGTCTTGCAATCAATTAGCTATAACATTTTTTCAACAATTCGTTGTCAAACTTTTTCGTTTTTATTTTTCGTTATATATTTATATATTTTAAAAAAAGCAAGCCTTGAAAAAAACTTCAAAATCTTATGGACATTGCCTGTTTTAAACATTATTTGGGCAAATTTACATGGCGGTTTTGCTCTTGGCTTAATTTTAATTTTACTTTTTGCACTTGGCGAAGCATTAAACAAAAATGAATATAAAAATTATTTGAAAACTTTTTTCCTAACTTGCGCTACAACTTTAATTAATCCATATGGAATTAAATATATATATTTTATTTTTGGCGCGCTAAGTTTAAATCGCGTGCATATTACAGAATGGCAAAGCGCTTTTTTTGATAATAATTATATATATACAATGTTGAAGTTTAAAATCTTCTTTTTTATTGTAGTAGCGTTTTTCTTGTTTTTCATTTTTAAAAACATAAAAAAATATGGATTTAAAAATTATTATTTAAAAATTGATAAAACAAAATATTTAATATTATTATTCACTCTTTTAATTTCACTCAAATCTTTAAGAATGCATGTCTTTTTTTCATATGCACTTTTAGCATATTGTTATATAGATTTTTATCAAATTTTTAATAAAAAATTGCCAAAAGCAATTGATTTAACAAAAGAAATTATTATTTTTATTTTGCTTTTAATTTCCTTTATCTCACATATTTTCGAATATAAGTTCATTAACAAAACCTATCCAAGTCAATATCCAATTTTTTGTGTTGAATTTATTAAAGAAAATAATATTAAAGGTAACATTTTCACAATGTTTCACACAGGAAGCTATGTTTCGTATAAGCTTTATCCAAATAATCATATTTTTATGGACGGCAGATACGAAGAAGTTTACGATAACGATTTAATTAACCAAATGGGAAAAGTTTTTCTAGCGCAAGATTACGAAAAATTTTTCAAATTTTACCATTGCGATATTTTAATTTTAGATAAATCATATCCTATTGTTGAAGAAATTAAAAAAGATAAAAATTGGAAACTCGCTTTTGAAGATAAATACTATGCGCTATTTTTAACAAAAGAAAAATATCAAACAAAATTTAAACAACCAACAAAAAACTTGAATTATTACAATAAATCAAAATTTGAAACAAAAATTAATTGGGATATAAAATAATTAAATTTTTATCTTATAATATTTATATAAATTATTGGGGAGTATTATGAAAAAATATTTAAAAGCTATAATTGCAACAGTATCTTTTTTTGCAGTTTTATATGGTGCTTTTTTAATTGCACCGTTTTGTATTAACCTAGAGAGTTTTAAACCAGAAATTCAAAAACTTGTTAAAGAAAGTGCAAAATTAAACTTAGATTATTCATCTTTAAAATTATACACAACTCCAATGCTATCTGCGGGCGTAAAGGTTGAAGATGTTAAAATCACGCTAGATGACGGGTCTTTAGTTTTTTCAACAGATAAAATCAAAGGCGGAGTCGTTTTACCATCATTATTAACATTAACCGTTAAAACATCTAAAACAGAGGTTTTAAACCCATTTATTAACCTTGAAATCATTAATGATGAGCAATATAAAATCGTTAGAGTAATTGAAAACATTATCAACGAAAACAATGCAAAACCAAAACCACAAATTACTCCAGAACAAGAAAAAATCAACAAACTTGTTAGTTTAATCCGAATTAAAGTTCCAGCAATTAAAATTGTAAATTATAAAGTTTTAATCAATGATTTAAAAACAAAAAATAATTTAACTCTGGTTGGCGACAAACTCTATGTTGGTTACATTAGCAAAACAAATTCTATAAAAGCGCAAACAAATGCAATTTTAAAATCTAACGATAAAGAAAATATCAAAGCAAATGTTGATATTATTGCATCTTTACCAATGGCGCAACAACAAGCAGTGGAAGTTGACCCAGACGAAAAAATGCAAATTCCATTTGTAAATATTGTGAAAATTTATCAGACATATGATTTAAACGCAGATATTAATTCAAAAATCAGAATTAAAAACAACCTAGGCTTTGGATATTTTAATATTGATAACCTAAATTTAAAATTGTCAGAAATTAGACTTCCAAACAGCTTTTTCCATGCAAAATTAAAAGGCAAAAAAGTTGATTTTGACACAAATTTATATGCAACAAATGACGAAAAAATTGCGATTTTAGGTTCAATTAAAAATTCAAAAAGACCAAAAATGCGCTTAAATATTGTTTCAGATAAAATTCATTTTTCAAATTTATTAGCACTATTAGAAGGCTTGCTTGATAGTTTAAATATTAAAAACGATATCAAATTTGTTAATGCAACAGGCTATTTAGTTGCAAATGCCGATATTAAAACAAATTTCAAAAAATTGAAATCAAACGGCACAATTTTAATCAAAGACGGTTCTTTTGTAAATTCAAAAAATAAATTTGGAATTAAAGATATTATTGCAAACTTCATTTTTGACAATAACGCATTAAATATTAAAGACACAAAAGCCGAAATTAATGGCGCAAAACTTGCAATTGATGGCTTTATCGATTCAAAAGCAAACACAGATATCAACCTTGATTTCAATAATTTATCTTTGCCAATTTTATACAACGCTTTTGCGCCTAATGAACTAAAAAAAGCGTTTAATTTGAATAATGCAAATTTAACACTTCACGCTGACATTAAAGGAAAGCTTGAAAATTTAGTTGCAAAAGCAAACGTAGCGCTTGATAACTTAAATCTTTCAGACGCTCAAAAAACTTTTTATATAACAAATAAAAAAGCGAGTGTTGATTTTAACATTAAAAAAGATTTAATTGATGGCAAAATTTCAAATAACGAATTCAAATTTAACATTCCGCAGCTAAAAACACTTGTTGGAATACAAAATTTAAATATTGATATTGATAGCGAAAACGTTGTAATTAACCCATTTGATGTTCAATATAATAATAATTCTAAAATTAATATTAAAGGTGACATTAAAAATTATCTTCAAAATCCATTGATTGATATTTTTGCAAATGGAAAAATCTATTCAAACGATTTAGCACAAACGCTTGGAAAAGAAATTGCATATTATGTCGATTCAAAAGGCGCTATGCCAATTAAAGTGGCGATTTTTGGCAATTCAAAAAAACAAGATATCATAGCTCAAATATATTCAGACGCAAATAATCATTTTACGCCAATTGAGTTTAAATCTTTATCTAATTTACCAAGCTTATTACAAGCAAACATTGCGCTTAATGGTAATAAAATAAAAATAAAAAACTCTGGTCTGTTTAAAAAACAAAACGCAGCTTTCAGCGATATTTTAGAAGAAAATCAAAACGACTTAACTCAAATCGTTGATTTTACAATGTTGATTGATAACAATCATTTAAATCTTTTAAGATTAAACATTCCAAAAGAAGAGCACTTGAAAATTTCTATTTTCAAAACTTCAGATATGCTTGCAAAAGGCAAAGTGATTTTGCATGGGTATTTTGATAAATTAAATTTTGGCGGAGACGTTAAAGTTTCAAACATCAAAATTCCAGAACTTAAGCTTGCACTTAAACAAGTGGATTTAGATTTTCTTTTAAATTCTTTAAATATCAACCTAGATAAAATTGATGTTAACGGATCTATAATCGACGCTAGTTTAAAAGCAGATTTAGCACCATCAAACATATTTAAAATTAAAGATATCAACGTTTTTTCTAATTTGATTAATGTTGACAAGGCTATGGTTGTAGCGCAGCAAGCAATGAAATATATGCCACCTGCTTCACCAAGTGCTAAAAAACCAACAACACCTCCAAACATTCCGCTTTTAGCAGATGGTAAATTCGACATTAAAAAAATTACCACAGGCGCGATTGTAATCGACAACGCAAAAGGCAATTTAGGAATTAAAAACAACAATTTAATCATTGACAAATTAACTTGCAAAGGTTTTGATGGCACAATTTCAGGAGATGTTAAAGTCAATTTGATTTCTTCTTTGATTTCAGCTGATGTCAAAGGGAAAAATATAAACGCAGATAAAATGCTTGTTCAAGCAGCAAACATGAAAAACACTTTGACAGGCGAGTTACAATTTAACGCAGATATTTCCCTAAAAGGTGCAACATATCTTGAACAAATGAAATCTTTGAAAGGTGATGTATCTTTTGAAGTTGTTGACGGGCAATATGGACCTTTTTCAAAATTAGAAAACTTTTTCTTAGCCGAAAACGTTAGAGAAAACCCATTTTTCAAAAATACAATCGGTATAATTTTAACACCTCTTGCAACTGTTGATAGCTCGCACTTTGAAAAATTAATGGGCGAATTATCGTTCAAAAATGGAATTGCAACTCTAAATTCTATCACATCACAAGGGGATATCCTTTGCGTTTTAATTAAAGGAGATATGGATTTAATTAAAAATAACTTAAATTCAAATGTTCGCGTGCGCTTAGCTTCTGCAATTTCAGATATGCTTGGACCATTGGCCATGGCAAACCCTGTAAATTTAGTTAAAAACACTCCAGGGCTTAATGTTGCAAGCGCTCAGTTGTTCTCTGTGTTCACTCAAATTGTCGAAGAAAGTGAATATAAAGAAATTCCTGACTTTGCAAAAGGACACTCTGATAATAATGCAACCAAATTTCAAATTGTTTTAAAAGGTGACGTCGCAAAACCATTGAGCTTAGTTAAATCATTTAAATGGTTAGCTGTTCAAGCAGACATGGAAAAAGCAAACGAATTTAGCGCAAATTACGTTCAGCAACAATTGATTAACCAATTGCAAAATGAATATGAAGTTGCAAACAAAATCAAAGTTAACGCTCAAAAAGTTTTGCAAATGGATACAACAGCACCTGCTGTAAAAGAATTGCTTGTTGATGAAATCATTAAAGAAAAACAAAAAGCAAAAGCTGCTGTTGAAACAGCAAAGACCGAACTTGAGCAAAAAGTTAGAAATGAAATTAATATTCAAAACGAAAAAGCTCAGGAAAAAATCTTGGATTTGCAAAATGAGCTAAAATCAAAAATGCAAGAAAAATTAAAATTTCCAATCACGCAATAAAAAAAGCCCCAAAAGGGGCTTTTTTAAAATAATAAATTTTTATAGATAATAGAAATTACCGTGTTCACCTGTTTCTTCTTCATATGCGTCAGAAGATTCTTTTGCATTATTATAATTTGAAGCATTCTTCAAAAGTTCATCTCTTAATTCAGGGTCAATTTCATTATCAATCATTTCTCTTAATGATTCTAGTGCGTCTTTATATTCTTGGTCATCTCCTCTTTTAGCTTGCCAACAGAATGTTTCAAGAATTTCTTGTGCAAATTTTTCAACACCATATTCTTTAATAAATTCTTCAAGTTCTTCTGTTGACAAATCTTTTAAAGCGTCAACATAAACTTCTTGTCTATTAAATTGACTTCCAACAGTATTCACATGAATCATCATTTCAGGATAGCCTAATTTTCTGCCTTCTTCGGCTTTTTCTTCTAATTTACCGAAACCTTCGTTAATTTTATCCATCGCTTTATCAACTTTATCAGAAGAAACACTGTCGCCCTCTTCTTCATAGCCGTCTTGATATTCATCTAATTGTTCAAGCACTGCTTGCACTTCTTCTTCAGACATCTCATCTAACATGTTTAAAATATCATTAACTTCTTGTTCGCTAAAATCTGGCGTTTTATTTTCTTCTTTTTTTACTTCATCATGAATTGAAACATCACTGTTTGTAGTAGCAACGTACGTTTTAATTTCTGGTTTTGCTTCTGTTGTATTTAAACTAGCTGGTTTTAAACCTGTCAAATTACCAAAATTAAACATTATAAATCTCTCCTTGTATCTTATGTATATATAAAGGATATATTCATAATGAAATTGATAATTGTGTTAAAATCGCTTTACAAAATTTTACATTCCAAGTGCTTTTAATTCTTTTTGGAATGGTGAAATTTGCACAATTTTCTTAATTACAGACGGAATATGTTCAAGAGCATAATCAATCTCTGCTTCGGTTGTATATCTTGAAAGCGAGAAGCGAATTGAACCATGCAAAGATGTGAATGGTGTTTTTTGAGCTCTTAGAACATGGGAAGGGTCCAAAGAACCTGACGTGCAAGCGCTTCCAGAAGAAGCAAAAATCCCAAGGTCATTTAAATATAATAAGATTAATTCGCCTTCGATATATTCAAAGCCAATATTTGTTGTGTTTGGAGTTCTATTTTGGCTTTTTGAATTTAAACGCGCATTTTTAACATTATCTAAAATGCCTTTTTCTAATTTATCTCTCAATCTTTTAACATGTGTTAATTCATAATCTAAATTTGCTTTTGCTAATCTTGCAGCTGCGCCCATTGCAACAATATAGGCAGTGTTTTGGGTGCCTGCACGCAAAGAGCCTTCTTGGTGTCCACCATGGATTAATGGCTCAAACAAATTTCCTTTTTTAACATATAGCACCCCAACGCCTTTTGGCGCGTGGAATTTATGTCCAGAAATAGAATAAAAATCTATTAAAGTATCTTTTAAATTAATAGGTAATTTGCCAGCCGCTTGAACGCCATCAACAAAAATTTTAATATTATTATCAATTTTTTTGACTTCCCTTGCAATTTCCTCAACCGGATAAATCGCGCCTGTTTCATTATTTGCGTGCATTACTGATACAAGCGCAGTTTCAGGAGTGATTTTAGATAATAGTTTTTCAATATCCAATTCGCCATTTTCATCTACGCCAAGATAAGTCGCACTGTAACCTTTTTTTTCTAAACTTTCATATACAGATAAAACGCAAGGGTGTTCAACTTGGGTTGTGATGATGTGTTTTTTATCTGTTTTCTCTAATATGCCTTTGATTGCAGTATTTGCGCTTTCACTCCCGCAAGAAGTAAAAATGATTGTGTTTTTATCTTCTGCGCCTAAAAAATCTGCAACTTCTTGTCTTGCTTTTTCAATAGCGTTTGCACAAACTCTTGCAGGGTCATACATGCTTGAAGGGTTGGCATAGTTTTCCTTTAAAAAAGCTGTCATTTCCTCAAAAACAATATCATCAATTTTCGTTGTTGCGTTATTATCCAAATATACGTTCATTTTATTCTTCCAAAACCACTATTTCATCATCTACAAGCTCTTTTAATTTTGTTTCAACAAAATTTTTAAGAGTTAATTTTGCATTTTGACAAGCGGAACAATGACCTTTTAATCTAACGTAAACATTATTTCCATCAACGTTTACAAGCTCAATCCCGCCCATGTCTTTTTTAAGTTCTGGTTCAATTACATTTTCAATAATATTATTTATTTTAATTATTTTTTGAACTGGATTTAAGACTTCTTTTTTGTCTGTTTTGATATATTCTTTGATTAGATTTTCAATTAATTCTCTACATCTTCCGCAAGCAAGACCAGCAGAAGTTAATTTAGAAACGTCATCAAAAGTTTTAGCGCCATTTTTTGTAATTGAATCGATAATTTCTTGTTTTGTTATTCCAAAACAGTGACAAATAATTTGAGAGTTTGTTTCTTGCGGTTCAATTTCAAGCTCTGTCCAATCCTCATCATCTTGTAAATAATTTTTTAAAGCGTCTTCTAGCGCTTCTCTTCCCATTACAGAACAGTGCATTTTTTCTGGTGGCAAACCGCCAAGCTCGTCTGCGATTTGCTTGTTTGTAATTTTTTTAGCTTCTTCAATGGTTTTTCCAATCAACATTTCTGTTAATATACTGCTTGCAGCAACAGCTGAACCACAACCAAAGGTTTGAAACTTCGCATCTGTAATTACATTGTTTTCAATTTTTAAATATAATTTTAGCTTATCTCCGCAAGATAGCGCACCAGCTTCGCCGATTGCATCAGCGTTTTCAATTTCTCCAACATTTTTTGGATTTTTAAAATGTTCTTTAACTTTTTGCGTATATTCCCACATAATTTACCATTTTATTTCTCTACAAAACTAATTATATCACCTAAAAATCCTACTTGTATATGGTTAAAAAAAATATAATTGATAGCATAATAGCAATATGGAAAATAAATCATATAATTCCCTTGAAGAAAGGCTAATCCAATCAGGAATAATCAAGCAAGGAAATGAACCCGAGAATATATTTGAAAAAAGACCAAAAGAAGAAGAGATTTCTTCTTTTGTTGAAATTCCTGAAGATTTTCAAAAATTCGACGCTACAAACAAAAAGCGTTTAAATGAATATGATTTAAATTTATTGCAAGAACAAATTGAAAACAATTCACCTCGTTCTTTTGAAACAGTTAAAAGATTTCTAAATGTAAAAGAAAATAGCTTAATTAAAAAAAATAAATTTTCTCCAGAACGTCTATTTTTAGCATTTTTCCCAAAAATATATAAAGCAAAAATTGCAAAAGAAGCTCTTAAAAAGCTTGGTGAATTAAATATCGATACAAAAACCTTGTTGGATAAAACAATTCCATATGGCGAAGAAGAAATTCGCTATAAGAATTTAATTAAATATTTAAATTTTGCAAACGAAATACAAAACAGCGTAAAAAGAAAATGCAATTAAACAGTTTCGTCTAGGTGATTACCTTCGACCAATTTTCTTAAGTTTCTTTTGCTTGCAAATTGGATTTTGCTTGAAAGCGCTTGTTTGTAAAGCATATTAAGTTTAGATTTAATATACATTTCAGAATTATCTGAACAAGTACGTTTTGTGTACAATTTCAGATCATTTGTATATGGAGTATTAAATGTAACTTTGTTAATTCCGCTCATTTCCAAGCTTTCAATTGTGTGATGCAATTTTCATTATAGTTAAAACTCCTCAAAAGTCAAGCTTGTTAAGGTGATAACAGTTTTTTAAAATTTTGTTACATTTCTTCATTTTTATTTTTTTTATATTAAAATATACGTATTATGTTAAAGAATTATTTTATTGAAATTACAAAAAACGCTATTTTAAAAGCGATTGAAAACAAAGAATTAAATGAATGCGAAAAGTTAGAAGTTGAATTAGTCTGCGACGCGCCTAAAAACAAGGATTTTGGCGATTTTGCAATTAACGTTTCTGCTCTTGCAAGAAGCGCAAAAATGGCACCGCCAATGATTGCAAACGCAATTGTAAAACACATTGAAGAAGCTGATTTTTCAATCAATGTTGTTGCAGGTTTTATCAATTTTAAACTTGAAAACGCATTTTTAAATAACGTCATAAAAGACATTTTAAACAAAAAAGATGACTATCTTAAAACAAATGTTGGCAAAGGCGAAAAGGTAAATATTGAATATGTCAGCGCAAACCCAACAGGTCCTTTCCATATTGGACACGGGCGTTGGGCTGCTTTGGGTTCTGCTTTAGCAAACATCATGAACTATTGTGGATATGAAGTTTTTCAAGAATTTTATATTAATGACGCCGGAAATCAAATTAACAAGCTTGGAAAATCTTTAGAAGTTCGCGTCAAACAATTGCAAGGCGAAGACATTGAACTTGAAGAAGATATGTATCCTGGCGAATATTTGATTGATTGCGCTAAAAGATATCTAGAAGACAACAAAGGCTTGTCATATGCGGATTTTGCAAAACAAGACATGTTAAGACTTCAAAAAGAATTATTAGAAAATTTTGGCACACATTTTGATTTATTTTTCTCAGAATTGTCATTATACGAAAATAATGAAGTTGAAAAATCAATGGAAACATTGCAAAAGGCTGGAAAAATATATGAAAAAGATGGCGCTGTTTGGTTTAAAAGCTCTGATTATGAAGATGACCAAGATAGAGTTTTAGTTAAAACTGACGGTAAAAACACATATTTAACCGCGGATATCGCATATCACAAAAATAAATTAGATAGAGGCTTTGATAGATTAATCAATATCTGGGGTGCAGACCACCACGGCTATATTCCAAGAATGAAAGCTGCAATTGACGCGCTTGGATATGACAGCTCAAAATTAGAAGTTTTATTAGGACAGCTTGTTAATCTAATCCAAGATGGCGAACAACAACGCATGGGCAAACGTAAAAAAATGGTCACACTTGATGATTTAATCCAAGAAGTTGGAGTTGACGCAACGCGTTTTTGGATGTTAATGCGTTCTTCCGATACAACAATTGATTTTGATGTCGATTTGGCAAAATCTCAATCTGACAAAAATCCGGTTTTTTATGTCCAATATGCACATGCCAGAGCATGCTCAATTATGAGAAAAGCTATTGAAAAAAGAATTGATATCGACAACAAAACAGAACTTGAGCCAATTTTGACACAATCTGAAATTGATGAATTTATTAAAAATCCAGACATTTCATCAATCTTTGAAAATCTTTCAGATGAATCATTAAGTGCAATTAAAGCGTTGATTTTAAAATTAGAAGAAGGAAAAGGATTGCTTGCAAACGCTGTTAAATATCGCGCTCCATATATGTTGTGTAAATATTTAACAGAATTAGCAAATTCTTTCCATCATTTCTATAACTACACAAGAGTTTTATCAGATGACAAACAAGATTGCCTTAAAAAACTTGCCATAGTTAATTCTTTTAGAATTATTATGCGCACAATGATGAATTTAATTGGTGTAAATCCTGTTGAAAAAATGTAGTTGATTTTAAATTTTGTTCGTGTTACTTTAGATTATGCAAAAGGTTTTAACCACGAAGCAAAATTACGGGCTGCTAGCTCAGGTGGTTAGAGCGCACCCCTGATAAGGGTGAGGTCGGTGGTTCGAGTCCACTGCGGCCCATATAAAAAAGGTCTCCTGTTTGGAGACCTTTTTTATATGTCATTCTTTTTAAATATCAATTTTTAGACATGTTTTAATTTAACACTTTCTTTTATAAATTCCTTATACAATTCATATCCGCCCATAAAAGAATAAATATTATTGAACCCTTTTTGAGCTAATATTCTTGACGCACAATAGCTTGTATAGCCTGTATTACAAGATAAAATCACTTTTTTATCTTTTGGAATTTCATCAAGCCTTTTTCTAATTTCAGCGATAGGAATATTTATAGCACTATCAATTGTACCCATTTTATAAATCATATTAGGTCGAACATCAATAACAACTGCATTTTTTAAATCTTCAAAATAAGCAGGCTTAACAAGCCCTTTTAAAATATTATCAGCACTCATTCCTAAAATATTCACAGGGTCTTTTGCACTAGAATATGGCGGCGCATAGCACAATTCAGCATCAATCATATCTTGCACAGTGCCATTATTTCGCATAATTGTTGCAATTACATCAACTCTTTTTTCAACTCCGCTTTCGCCAATTCCTTGAATACCTAAGATTTTACCGTCATTTGAGAATAATAATTTATACAAAATCATATCTGAATCAGGGTAATATCCGGCATGAGAGCGACCGTATACGTAAGTTTTCCAATAAGGAATTTCTTTTTGTTTTAATTGTTTTTCATTGTTTCCGCTACTTGCAACAGTTAAGTCAAAAATCTTTACGACACTTGTTCCTTGGGTATTTTTATAAGTCGAATTAAATCCGCAAATGTTATCTGCAACAATTCGTCCTTGGCGATTAGCTGGCCCTGCAAGAGGTAAAAGGGTGTTTTGTCCGCTTACAAAATCTTTCGCTTCAATATTATCGCCCGCAGCATAAATAAACTCGTTTGAAGTTTTTAAATGCTCATCAACAATAATCCCCCGATTTGTTTCTAATCCAGCTTTGCATGCTAAATCGGTTTCAGGCTTAACACCAAGCGCTAAAATGCATAAATCATAGTCAATTGCATTATTTGAATTTAGAATAATCTGGTTTTCGCTAAACTTTTGAACGCCATCAGATAAAATCAGATTTACGCCTTTTTTAATCATTTCATCTTGTGCAATTTTTGCGATTTCAAAATCAACGGGTGCTAAAATTTGGTTATTTAGCTCAATTAAAGTTGTATTTAACCCCATTTCTATAAGGTTTTCAGCTATTTCAATTCCGATAAAACCGCCACCAATGACCGCTACTTTTTTAACAGGATTGTTTTTAATATAGCTTTTAATTTTATCAGCATCATTTAAAGTTCTGACAACAAAAGTCTTGTCTTTATTTAAGCCCGCAAATTCAGGGACAATAGGGTTTGCACCGTTTGCTAAAACTAAATAATCATAATTTAATTTTTCATTCGAGTTTGTAAGAACAAATTTTTCTTCTTTGTTTATTTCAACAACTTCTGTTTCTAAGCGGACATCAATATTAAACCAAGATTTAAACTTTTGAGGAGTTGATACAAGGATACTATCTCTATTTGGAATAACATCAGAAATGTAATACGGAAGACCGCAATTGGCGATTGAGACCTCATTTGTTCGCTCTAAAATGATTATTTCAGCATCTTCATTTAGCCTTCTTAATCTTGTTGCACAACTTGCACCTGCCGCACCGCCACCAATAATAATTACCCTCATAAACACCTCTTTTGGTTGTTAACTGTATAAATATTAACATATTTAGCAAATTTATTCAGTTGTATTAACAACAAAGATGATATCTTTACTCCAAAAATTCATTGATATATGACATTAGCTTGCAAAGCAAGAGGCTTGCCGAGTCTCACGCAAAATAAAAAAGAGCCACTTCTGTGACTCTTCTTTATGGAGCGGGAAGGCCTAAAATTCAAGGCGAAATATGAGCCGTAGAATTTGGTCATGCAAAGCAAGAGGCTTGCCGAGTCTCGCGCAAAATAAAAGACACCTATTAAGGTGTCTTTTATGGAGCGGGAGACGAGGCTCGAACTCGCGACATCTTCCTTGGCAAGGAAGCATTCTACCACTGAATTACTCCCGCAAAAGCGTTTGCTTAATTATAATACAATATCAAAAAAAATAATCAAGTAGTTTTTTAATTTTCTATTAATTTTTTAATATTAATTATTCTTTCGTATGAATTATTAATATTTTCAATGTCTATTTTTCCTGTTTTTATTCCATTTTTAATAATTTTTCTCATCTTTTTAACTTCGTTTTTATCATTTTTTGATATATTTCCAGAAAAAACTAAAAGATTAACACCTGCATTAATTGCTTTTTCGACAGTTTCTTCTAGTGAATAGTTGTTTTTAATTGCCCTCATATCAAAATCATCTGAAACAATCACCCCATCAAACCCGATTTTTCCTCTCAAAAAACCTTTTAGAGTTAACTCAGATAAACTTGCAGGATATTTTTCATCAAAATTTTTATTAAAAACATGTGAAACCATAACCATATTTTTATCGTCATAATTTAATAAATTTATATATGGCAAAAGTTCGTTATTTTTAAAAGTATTTGTTGATTCCACAAACCCAAGATGAGTATCCCCAGCCACACTTCCATGCCCTGGAAAATGTTTAATTGAATTTATGATATTTAACTTGTTATGTTCTTGAATGAAAATTTCTGCGTATTTTGAAACAATATCAGAATTTTCGCCGTAACTTCTTTCTTTTTTAGCTATGATTGAATTTTTATTTATTTCTAAATCAACACAAGGAGCAAAGTTTAAATTAATACCCAATTCATGCTCTAAATTTGCCATTTTTTGATATTCTTCACGCGCTTGTTTTTCGCTTAGTTTTGCAATTTCTTTTGCGCTTTTTGTTTGAATAAAATCATACCTTTGAATTTGTCCGCCTTCATTATCAATTGAAATAAAAGGAACAATTTTAGAAGATTTCAAAAGTTCGTTGTTCATCTGAATTAAATCATTTTTTGATTTTATATTTCTTGAAAAAAGTATAACTCCAGAAATTTCGCCTTTTTTTAATTGTTTTTGAACTTGTTTAAACCCGCGAGATTTAACACTATCCCCCTTGAAACCAACAATAATCATCTGCCCAATTTTTTCGTCAATATCAAGAGCAAAAACGCAAGTTGAAATCAAGAAAAGAAAAAGAAAAAATTTTCTCATTTATTCTTGTGTCCTTTGTCGTCTTTTATCAAGAATTGTGAGACGTCTTAGGGTTTGGTTGTTTACTTGTCCACCAATCAAAAGAATAATTGATGAATAATATAACCAAATCATTAAAATTGCAAAAACCCCAATTGTGCCATAAACCTTGTTATATGTGCCTAGCGCGTTAACATATAAAGAAAATGCCCACGAACCAATTAACCAAAAAACACAGAAAAACATAGCGCCTGGGATAACACTTTTTCTTTTTGCGCTAAAATCTCTCGCAGGTAAAACGTAATAGTTAATTGACGCCAAAAGCAACAATGACAAAAACGCAACAGGCCATCTTGTAATTAAAATTGTGTCTATTATTTCTTGCGGAATAGATAAATATACCCCAACAAAATTTGTAATGACTTTTCCTAAGACAATTAAGTTGATACTAATAAACAAGAAAAAAGCATTTACAAAAACCATTAAAATCGCAAGAAGTCTAACCTTTAAAAATGAGCGATTTTCTTGGACATTATTTGCGCGATTTAACCCTTTAATGAATACCGCAATCGCATTTGACGATAAAAACAATGTGACAAAAAAGCCAGCAATTGCCATAAACTTTCCGCTTTTAAAGATTACAACCTCGTTTAATACGCCATTAATCAAGTCGATTACGCTTTGCGGAGCGATTGTTGACAAGCCAAAAATGATTTTATTGACAAAAAATGTTTTTCCAAGCCAGCCAAAAACAGCCATAATAAATAGCATAAAAGGAAAAATTCCAAGAGCAGCCATATATGCCATTTCGCCGCCAGCGTTTGCATAGTCGTCTCGGATAATACATTGAATTAAATTGGTTAAATATTCTTTTAAAATTTTAAATACTTTTTTCATAACAATTCTTTAGCTGTTTCGATTAATTTTTCTGCCGCTTGGTTAATATTTGTTTTTATTGTGCAACCAGCTGCGCGTTTATGTCCGCCACCGTTAAATTTATCTGTGATTTTGGTTGCGTCAAGCTCTTTTGTGCGAATAGAAACTTTTGCGCCGTTGTCGGTTTCTTTTAAAACAAAAGCAACTTCAACGCCATAAATCGAGCGCAAGGTTTCGCAAATTCCTTCTGTATATTCATCTTTTGCGCTATATTTTTCAATAATATCTTTTGTAATTAATGTATAAGCAATTTTGTCATTCAAACAAAATTTCGCATTTGTTACTAATTCACTTTGAAATAAGATTAAATTTTTTGCTTTGTTCGTATAGCACAAATCCGCAATTTCAGATGTATTTACAAGTTTTGATAGCTGTTTTGCAATTTCAAAAGTATATGAAGTTGTTGATTCGTATTTAAAACAACCGGTGTCTGTTAAAATTGCAGAATATAACCCCATTGCCATTTCAGATGTAATTTCAATATCGTTTTTAACAAAAAAATCATATAAAACTTCTCCGCAAGAAGAAGTCCCACCTTTGACAAGGTTTAGTTTTGCATAGTTTTTGTTTGTTTTATGATGGTCGATTGAAATTGTGTTTTGCGCTTTATCAAACAAGGCTCTAGCTTTATCAATAATTCTATCGATTGACGCTACATCAAGCGCAACAATTAAATCATATTCATCTTTAACATCTGAAAGATTTTTAGCCTGATTTAAATGTGGCAAAAAAGAATATGTTTTTGGAAAGTTAAAATTATCTTTAATTTGAATTAAAATATCAGCTTTATTGCCGATATAGGACTTTAGCGCACTTGCGCTACCAAGAGTATCGCCATCAGGATTAACATGTGTTATTATTAAAACACGTTGAGAGTTATTAATCGTTTTTAAAATTTCTCTTTCCATTTCTAATAGGATACCAAAAACCAAAGGAAAAACAAATGTATTTTTTAACACATTTTACAATCGCCCTATCTTCACTCTTGGCAATTGTTTTGGCTTGCATTTTTTTTACAAATGCAATTGAAAGATTGGGAATCAAGCTTAATTTAAACAAAAATGCAACAGGTTCAATTCTTGCGGTTTTAGGAACTGGTTTACCAGAAGTCATTGTCCCAATTGTTGCAATTATTGGTTCGTTTTTTATCTCAAAAGATTTAACAACAGGGCAAGAAATTGCAATTGGCGCGATTTTTGGCTCTCCTTTCATGTTATCAACTTTTGCATTATTTATTCTAGGGGTTATGTTTTTATATCTTGTTTTAAAAAAGAAAAAAGACTCCTTTAAAACAAACCATAAAAACATTACAAGAGATTTTAAATATTTTATTTTGGCTTTTTCAATCGCCTTTTGTGCTGTATTTATCGATTTTAAACCGATAAAAATCTTAATTGGATTGTCTTTAATCTGTTTATATTTCATTTTTGCACTTCGGACAATTCAAAAATCACAAAATGAAAACGACGAAGAAGAAAATATTAAATTATTTTTTGAAAAAATATTTAAAAAAGAAAATAACTATATTTTGTTTTCTCAAATTGTAATTTCACTTGTTGCACTTGTTTTTTGCACACATTTTTTTGTTGAAGAAATTAAATATTTTTCAAATATTTTTAATATAAATCCAATGATTACAACTTTAATTGTTGCACCATTCGCAACAGAATTACCAGAGATTACAAACAGCATAATCTGGCTTAAACAAGGAAAAGACGAGCTTGCCTTGTCAAATATTATTGGTGCTGTTGTTTTTCAAGCAATGATTTTAACTTCTCTTGGGATATTTTTAACTCCTTGGAAATTTAATTTTTCAATTTTAATTAATGCCACTTTAACAATTTTATGCGGATTATTTTTTACTTTGTCCGCTTGGAAAAACAAAAAAATAACTCTTCAATCTTTGCTTTTTTGTGGAATTTTTTATTTAGCTTATATTTTATTTTTAATAATAAAATAGCTTGAAGATTAAACTCCAAGCTATTTATTTAAATTTATATTATTTTTATATTATTCTTCTTTTTCTTTGATTGTTAAAGTAACAAAAGCTGAAATGATTAACATTAAAGCACCGAACAAAAAGGCATAATCCCAATGATTGTTTGGATATCCTTCTAATTCAAATGTTGAAATATTAATAAACCAAGCTAATAGTGTACAGACAAGGACTTGCGGAGCTGAGATGAAAATGTTGAATATTCCCATTGCAGAGCCTTCTGTGCCTTCTTTGATATATTTTGATAACATTGCAAAAGGCAAAGCTAGAGTAGAAGCCCAGCCAATACCAGCAACACCCATTGCGATAAAGACCATTGTTGTATTTGTTGCAAAAGCGATAAGGAAATATGAAAGAGCCATTGTCAAAAGTGAAATCGCATGAACTCTTTTGTTTCCGTTTCTTTCTGCCATTTTTGCAATTGGAATTGCAACAACAAAACAAATTAAATTGAAAAACGCAAAGCAAATTGAAGCAAAATTTTGCGCTTCCGTTTGAATTGGAGCAAAAATATCAACAACATTTTGCGCCAGATTTGTTGTGTCAGGCACTTTGTATAAAATATGTACTACAAATTGAGTGAAAAATATCAATAAGCTCATTAACCCAATCCAAGTAAAGAATTGAATTAAGCAAATTTTACCAACTTCTGGACTTGTAGATAAAAATTCTTTTACGTTTTGAATAAATGGTTTAGAAGCAGATTTTTTTGCCTCAAGTTTAATTTCTGTTGTTTCTTCTTTTGTTGCTTTATTTTCTCTGAATGTAAAACAAGTCCAAAGCATACCTAAAATAAACGCTACACCAGCCATTGTAAATTGTGCATCAACAGACATTTGGTAATTAAATGCCCATTTCAAAAATGGTGCAGCACCTGCAGCAACAACTGAACCCAAGCCAATTGCAAAGCTTAAAAATGAATTTGCAATTGCATGTTGAGTTTTATCAATATTATCAGGAATTAAAGCTCTATATGGACCTTGAGCAGCGTTAACACATGCGTCAATTACCCAAATAAACAATGCAGCGATTGCCAAAGCAAGCCAAGCTGGGTGATTTGCGCCGAAAAGACTGCTTAAAAATTCGCTTTTTGGTAACAATATTAAACCAATTGCGCCAAACAATGCGCCAAAGAAAAGATATGGAATTCTTCTTCCAAAACGAGTAAATGTGTTATCAGATAAAGCACCAATGATTGGTTGAACAACGATACCTGTAACAGGACCTGCAAGCCAAATTAAACCATACAAAAGAGGGCTTGCGCCAAGAGATTCTGTTAATGGACCCGATAAAATTATTCTCATTTGCCAAGCAAATTGCAAACCAAAAAAGCCTATGCAAAAGTTTAATAATTGTGCGGAAGTAAATTTTCTAAGGTTTTCGTTGCTCATTATTTTCTCCGTAAATTGTGTGAAACATATTATATTTTACATTAATATTTTTTAATTGTAAAATTAAAGCTATGAGATTTAAATTATTTATATTACTATTTTTGGGTTTATTTTTTAATTTTATTTCAAGCGCAAATGCCTTTTCTAACGGCGAAAAGCAAACTGTGCGCGTTGCAATATCAAACCAAAATTTTTCAACATATGAACACCAAAACGCCAAAATATCATCTGACGAAGATATTACAATAATCGATATTTCGCAAGAAAATACTTCATCTAAAATTAATACTGTTCCTAAAAACAGCATTGTTGAAGTAATGATGAATGTTGATAGATTAGATATTTATATCAATAACGAATTAAAGCACTCTGGGCTTATTGGTCCAATTCTTTTTTCTTCAAAAGATGATTTAAAAATCATTGATTTAAACAGAAAAGGCTTGCCTGCAAAATACAAGGGAATGATTGAAATTAAAATTGCAAAAAACAATCAAAGCTTTAATCTTATAAATATTATTGACATGCAAAATTATATAAGAGGGGTAATTCCAAACGAAATGCCCGTTTCTTTTGGATTAGAAGCCTTGAAAGCACAAGCAATTGCTGCAAGAAATTATGCAATGAATGCAAAAATGTCTGCTAATTATGACCTTGTTGATTCGACAGCAGCACAAGTTTATTATGGCTCAAATTCATATCGTGAAATTACAGATATTGCAGTTGAACAAACAAAAGGAATTTACGCACTATATAAAGATAAACCAATAAGCGCACTATATTTTTCAACATCAATCGGTATTACAGATGATTGGGATGACGTTTTTTCAGATGGCTTTAACAAGGGCTTACACCCATATTTAAAATCTGTGACAGATAATGAAAAACAAAAGCCAATCAAAGATGATGACGATTTAGAAAAATTTTTATCTAAAGAAGATAGTGGTTTTGATATCAAATCTCCAAAATTTAGATGGCAATTTGAATTTGAAAGACAAGAATTAGAAGAAATTTTGCACAATACTCTTTTAGCTCAATCAAAAGCAGGGCTTGTATCACCAAAATATGAAGGTGATATTAAACTTGAAAATTTAAAAGAGATTAAAGTTTTAAACAGGACTCAATCTGGAAAAATTACAGAACTTGAAATTATTGCAAAAAATGGACAATATAAAGTTAAAAAAGAATTAGCTATCAGAAGATTGTTTAAAAAAGGAAATTCTTCCCTTCCAAGTGCAAATTTTTACGTCAAAACTAAAGGCGCAGATATTGTTAAAAGTGAAAACGAAGAAGAAAAAACCCCAGAAAAGAAAACTTTTTCGCTTGTAAAACTTTTTGATTATATCGACGACAACAGATATCCAGAAAAGTTCATTTTAATTGGTGGAGGCTTTGGTCACGGCGTTGGAATGAGCCAATATGGCGCGAGCGCTATGGCAAAAATGGGCAAAAAATATCCTGAAATATTAAACCATTACTATTCTGATATTAACTTTTCAACTGTTTTAAAAACTGTATTATTCAACGATTACAATGTTTGGTATAAAACTGAATTTTATTTCGATAAGGACACTTTTAAAAATGCTTATTTGTACATAGATAATTCTAAAAATGTTTCTGAATTTCCTTTTAAAATAAATGATTTAGAATTTTTCGATACAAAAAATATTGCAAAAAACAAAGTTGTTAAAATAAATATAACTCAATATTTAAATCAAGGAATTAATACAATTAATTTTGCGCCTTTATCAGATGAAAATAAAGGAAAATATGTAGTTTATAAAATAGGATTTGATGAATATGACAACAAAAAGTAATAGTTCTCCAAATCTTTTAAAAAGCGCAAGCTTAATTGTCATTGTGATTTTGCTATCTAAAATCGCAGGGTTTTTAAGAGACATTATCGTTGCAAACTATTATGGCGCAAGCATTGTGTCTGACGCATATTTCTATGCTTATCAAATCCCAGCGCTTGCAATTGTTATTCTTGGTGGAATGGGTGGACCTTTCCATAGCGCAACGGTTAGTGTTTTTTCAAAATTAATCAAAAACTTTGATGTAAAACCGCAAGAAGAAACGCAAAAACTTTTTAATACGTTTGAAACATTTTCTTTGCTTGTTTTTGGGTCGTTGGCTTTAATTTGTTTCTTTTTCCCTCAACAAGTAATGAATGTCATAATTTCACAAGCAACTCCAGAACTATCATCACTAGCAGCGTATCATCTAAAATTGATGTCGCCTGTAATTTTAATTGGTGCATTTTTAGGGTTATATTATGGAATTTTAGTTACATATAATAAATTTTTATTGCCTAATATTGCACCATCTATGCTCTCTTTTGGCTTGATTGCAGTTTTATTGTTTTCAAAAGGTGATGACACAGGATTTTATCTAGCAATTGGTACAACATGCGGTGCATTGTTGCAATTGCTTTTACAAACACCTGTTGTTTTAAAATTGGGTTATGCTTTTAAACCTTGCTTTGACTTTTTCAATAATAAAAATTTTAATGACATTTTAGAGCTTTTAATGCCTGCATTTTTGTCTTCAACAATTGGGCAAATAGGAATATATGTTGATATATTCTTTGCTTCAGGTTTAGCTGAAGGTCAATGGACAGCATATGGATATGCAAATCGAATTTTTCAATTTCCGGTTGGTTTAATGTTGTCAGCCCTTTTGGTTCCATTATTTCCTTTATTTTCAAGACTTGTCGCAGAGAAAAAATTTGACGAAGTTAGACACTATTTCAATAAAGGTGTTGGCTCTTTAATTTTTGTTGGCACCTTTATGATGATATTTATTTTCATCTCAAAAACAGATTTAATCTCATTAGCGCTTGAGCGCGGAGCCTTCACACACCAAGCAACATTAATGGTATCAGAAGTATTATTCTTTATTTCTTTATCAATAATCCCATATATGTTTAGAGATTCAATCACTCGACTATATTATTCTTTTAATGACTCAAAAACGCCTTTTTATATTGCTATGGGTTCGATTTTATTGAAAATAATTTTCAATTCAATTTTTGTTAAAACAATGGGAATTAACGGTATTGCGCTATCTACAACGATAATTACCTTGATTAACGGAACACTTCTTGCAATTTTAATTAGAAAAAAAATCACAATCGGATACAAACAGTTTTTCAAACAAATTGGTAAAATAATCTTCTGTGCTTCTATTGTTTTTGTTGTCGGCTTTATATTAAACATGTTCTTAGGAAAAGTTTTAGCTTCAACATTTATTTTAAAAATTGTCAAAGTTTTGATAGTTTTAGGGGTGATTTTACCGCTATATTTAATCATTGCACATGTTTTAAAAATTGAATATCTTGAAGATTTAAAAGAAAAAATCGAAAAAAAGTTAGGAGCAAAATTTGCAAAAAATAAACAATAAAAAAGGCGAAGTTTTTGCTTTTAAAACAGATACTGTTTGGGGCTTTGGTTGCCACCCAAATGACATTATGGCGATTAAAAAAATATATGAAATAAAAAAAAGAGATGTAAAAAAACCCTTAATTTTAATGAGCTATGATTTTGAACCGTTAAAAAAATATATTAAAGAAATCCCAAATTATGCTTATGAATTAATTGAAAAATATCTCCCTGGGGGTTTGACTTTAATCTTTAAAAAAACAGATTTAGTATCTGATGAAATTACAAAAACAGACACTATCGGAATTAGAATTCCAAACAGCCCAGATTTTTGCGAGCTTGCAAAGCAAATCGAAGGCGGAGTTTTGGCAACAACTTCTTGTAATATCACGCAGGAACCCCCTGTTGAAACATATCAAGAAGCTTATGAAAAATTTTCAAACGTTGCAACAATAATTCAACCAATTGAAGATGTGAAAAATGAAAATATTCCATCAACAGTCATTTTATGCGAAAATGATGAGTATAAATTCTTAAGACAAGGAGCCTTGAAGTTATGATTAAAAGATTATCTATTTTAATTTGTTTATTGATATCTTGCGCATTTGCCTATGTTGAAACCCCAATATTAGTTAATACGGGTGCAATTAACGTTGAAACTGTTGAAAATGCAAACGACTTAATTAAAACTGATATGATGAAAAAATCACCTTCAATTGAAAAGGTGAAAAAAGAAATGTCTACCAAGCAACCGCCAGTTATTAAACTAGACGTTAATCAAATTCAACATCAAAGAGCTTTGGATTACATGGATCATAAAAGTGGCTCTATGGTGCCAAGATTTTAATTGAATTTTTAGTTGTCTAAAAAATCTGTTAGATGTACAATTATTACTATGGTAGAGCGCAATGAAAATCTTTTATATTTTTTAGATAACAAGCCATATATAAATATGACAAACGCATGCACAAACGCATGTGTTTTTTGCTTAAGAAATCAAAAAGATGACGTTCAAGGGGCAAATTTATGGCTAGACAAAGACAATATCAGCGCTATTGATGTAATAAATCAAATTGAATTAAAAAAAGATATTATCGCAAAAGCTGATGAAATTGTTTTTTGCGGATATGGCGAACCATTGATTAAAATTAATGAAGTTGTTGAAATTTCAAAATATTTAAAAGAAAACTATCCAAACATTAAAATAAGAATTAATACCAATGGACATGCAAATGCTATTCACAAAAGAAATGTAGCACTTGAATTAGCTCCATATATTGATTTTATTTCAATCAGTTTGAATGGCGAAAACGAAGAAGTTTATAACAAGGTTTCAAATCCAAAAATTGAAAATGCTTATGAAGAAGTAAAACGCTTTATTAGAGCTTGCGTCGAAGAAAAAATCAAAACTGTAACGACTGTTGTTTCAAATGTTCCAAATTATCCTGTGAATGTTGAGCGTTGTGAAGTTGTTGCAAAGTCACTAGGCGCAAAATTCAGAGCAAGAGAGTTTATAGAAAACGGATATTAAATAAAGAAAGGACGAAAAATGTTAAGCAAAATCATGAAACCAAAATCTATTGCGGTTATCGGTGCTTCAACAAAACCAAAAACAATTGGTTCCGAAATCATGCAAAGATTAAGAGATTACAAATTTCAAGGTAATATCTACCCTGTAAACCCAAAAGGTGGAATAATTGAAGGCTTCCAAGCATATACTTCAGTTGCTGAAATTCCTGGCGAAGTAGATTTCGCAGTTATCATTGTTCCTCAAAAATTTGTTTTGGATACAGTTGATCAATGTAACCAAAAAGGAATTAAAGGACTTTGTGTTATCTCTGCTGGCTTCAAAGAAGCAGGCAAAGAAGGTGCTGAAGCTGAAAAAGAATTAGCAAGAAAAGTTGAAGAATACGGCATGAGATTAGTTGGTCCAAACTGCTTAGGCGTTTTAAACACAAACCCAGCTGTTTCAATGGACGCAACTTTCGCTGAAGCATTGCCAGAAAGAGGAAACATTGGTTTTGTTTCTCAATCAGGTGCGCTTGGTGGCGGTATTTTAAACATCTTAAAAGACTTAAATCTTGGTTTTGCTCAATTCATTTCAATTGGTAACCAAGCAGACGTTAACGCTGAAACTGCTATGGAATATTGGGAAAATGAAGAAGATGTTGAACAAATTCTTCTTTATATGGAATCTATCCAAAACCCAGCAAACTTCAGAAAATTAGCTTCTAGAATTTCAAAGAAAAAACCAATCCTTGCCCTAAAAGCTGGTCGTTCAGCAGCTGGTGCTTCTGCTGCATCTTCTCACACAGGTTCATTAGCTGGTGCAGATAAAGCAGCAAATGCTCTTTTAGCTCAATCAGGTGTTATCAGAGAATATTCTTTGAAAAACTTATTTGCAACTGCAAAAATGTTCTCTAATTGCCCAATTCCAAAAGGCGACAGAGTTGCTATCATCACAAACTCTGGTGGTCCTGGCATTATGGCAACTGACGCAATTTGTGAATATGGTATGCAAATGGCTCCAATTACAGACGCTACAAAAGAAAAATTAAGAAGCTTCTTACCAGCAGCAGCATCTGTTAAAAACCCAATCGACATGATTGCTTCTGCTCCAATCGACCACTACAAACAAACACTTCAAACAGTAATTGCTGACGAAAACGTTGATATGATTATGGTAATTTACTTACCATTTATGGGTCTAAAAGACATTGATGTTGCTGAAGCAATTATGGAAATCAAAAAAGCATATCCACAAAAACCAGTTGTTGGCGTATTTATGACAACTTCTGATTTCTTCACAAAAATTTCAGATATGGAAGTTAATATGCCATTCTTTATGTATGCTGAAGAAGCTGCTGAAGGCTTCAACAGATTAAACCAACAAAGAATTTGGCAAGAACGCCCAGTTGGCGAAATCAAAACATATGACGTTGATAGAGCAAGAGCTGAACAAATTATTAAACAATCAATTTCTGAAGGCAGAGCTCAATTAACAACTCGTGAATCAATTGACGTGTTGGATGCATATGGTATCAGAGTTTGTAAATCAGGTTTTGCAACAAATATCAACGAAGTTGTTGAAATGGGTAATGCAATTGGATATCCAGTTGTTATGAAAATGACTTCTAAAACAACATCTCACAAAACTGATGTTGGCGGTGTTAGAGTTAACATTCAATCAGAAGAACAATTAAGAGCTGAATATAACGACTTAATCGCTAAATTAGAAGAAAGAGGACTTTTAGACGGTCTTGAAGGCGTTATCATTCAAGAAATGGTTAAAGGCAATAGAGAAATGGTTTGCGGTATCGCAACAGACCCACAATATGGCCCAATGATGATGTTTGGCTTAGGTGGTGTATTCATTGAAGTTATGAAAGACGTAACATTCAGAATTGCTCCTTTAACAGATGTTGATGCAGCTGAAATGATTAAATCAGTTAAAGCATATAAACTTCTTGAAGGCGCTCGTGGAACAACTCCAGCTCAAATGGATCAAATCCAAGAAACATTATTGAGATTATCTCAACTTGTTAACGATTATCCATTCATTGATGAATTAGATATCAACCCATTGTTGATTTCTGAAAAAACTGGCGAAGGTATCGCAGTTGACGGACGTATTAAAGTTCGTTTAGAAGAAGCAATGGATAAACTTGGTGGTTGTACTTGTGGTGCATGCCATGGTTGCTGCCAATAAGTTTAGATAAATAAACTTAAAACCACTCCCAAAAGGAGTGGTTTTTTATTATTTAATTTGTTTTAAAATTTCCATAATACATAAGTAATGAGAAATTGCACCCAAAATTACAAAGATATGCCAAATTGTGTGCATATATTTCTTTTTGATTAAATAAAATATACAACCAGAAGAATAAAATAATCCACCCAAAAGCAATAACCAAACAGCGTTATGGCTTGCATTAACCCAAATTGTATATACCAAAAATACAGACAACCAACCCATGATTAAATATAAGCCTGTTGATAGGTATTTAAATTTCAATGTCAAACAAGAATAAATTATCCCAGTAATTGCTAAATACCAAGTCATTGCAAGCAATGCAACGGATAATGGGAAAGGAACAGTTAACAATAAAACAGGGGTATATGTGCCTGCAATCAACATAAAGATTGCACTATGGTCTATTTTTTGAAAAACTTTTTTTGCAGTTTTATTAACCATGGCATGATATAAGGCAGATGATTGAAAAAGTACAAATAGCATAGAGCCAAAAATCGCAGTTGACGCTGCTTCAATTGCATTGTGCGAACTTACTGCCAACATAACAATTGCATAAATTGCAAACATTGCGCCTAAAGAGTGCGTAAACGCATTTAAAAATTCTTCTTTTGGGGTATATTTTGTTTCTTGTGACATGTTCTTAATTCCTTAAATTTACAAATTTATTATAGCAATATTTTTAATTAGAACAAGAGAAATTTAAAAATAAAAAAACCACTCTTGTTGAGTGGTTTTAATGGTGGGCGTTGAGAGGCTCGAACTCCCGACATCTTCCTTGTAAGGGAAGCGCTCTACCAACTGAGCTAAACGCCCGAAATCTATTTTGTTGTCATCACTTCCCGAGGGAAGCGCGTTTCTCGTATTTGTTAGCTATCGCTAACGGGCAACTGAGCTAAACGCCCGCAATCAACTTGCTATATTATAATATTATATCAATATTTATTGTCAAGAGTTTTTAAACATTTTCCAATTCTTGATTTTTAAATTGCATATCATACAATGCACGATATCTTCCGTTTTCAATTCCGACAAGCTCTTCGTGCGTTCCTTCTTCGACGATATGTCCATCTTCGACAACAATAATTTTATCCGCATTAAATATTGTAGACAATCTATGTGCAATAACAAAAACGGTCTTATCTTTCATTAAATTATCTAATGCTTTTTGAACAACTTTTTCAGATTTGTTATCTAGCGCTGATGTTGCCTCATCCAAGATAACAATTGGTGAATCCTTAACCATTGCTCTTGCAATAGCCAATCTTTGCATTTGCCCACCAGATAATGAACAACCGTTTTCGCCAATTAACGTATCAACGCCATTTTCTAAACCTGCAACAAATTCATCTAAATGCGAAGCGATTAAAACTTTGTTTATTTCTTCATCTGTTGCATTTTCTTTTCCAACTAAAATATTATCTTTGATTGAACCTGTAAACAAAAAGTTTCCTTGGAAAACTTCTGAAATATTATCTCTTAAAGATTTAAGAGTGAAATTTTTAATATTTTCATTATCTATTAAAATTTCACCTGAATCGATATCATAAAACCTTGGTATCAAATTAACTATTGTTGATTTACCACCGCCAGAATTTCCAACAATTGCAAGGGTTTTGCCTTTTTCAATTTTAAATGAAATATTGTGCAAGATTTCTTTTTCTTCATTATATGAAAATTTAACATTTTTAAATTCAACTGCATTCAAAGATTTAGACATTTCTTTCTTGCCTTCGTCTTTAATTCGTGTTTCAAAATCAAACAAATCAAAAACCCTGTTGATTGCAACAAAAATACTTTGGATATTTGTTAAATCATGACCTAAAGATTTAATTGGTTTATAAAGCAGAAGCAAAGAGGTTATGAAGCTTGCAAAACTACCTGTTGTTAATCTATCCATAGCAATTAATTTATTACCAACCAACATAACAAAAGCAATACCGATACTTGCAATGATATACATAATCGGAGAAAGCCAACCAATTCTTTTTGTTAAAGACATTTGTAAGTCAAAAGTTTCGCGAATTAATCTTTTCATTTTTGCAAAAGTTTTATCTTGCAAATTATATCCAGAAATTACTTTGTTTCCTTTATAAGTTTCATTAAACGCTGTTGTGATATTTCCACCAACAACAGTTGTTTTGTTTGAAACTTGTTTAATTTTTTTTCTTAATAATGTCATTGGCAAAAATGCGCAACATAAAACAACAACACCAACAATTGCCAATTCCCAAGAATTATAAATAAGAACAAAAATCAAACCCAATGCACTTGTAAAACAAGTTATTAAAGATTTTATACTATTAATTAACTGTCTTGCGGCTAAATCTGGGTCATTTAAAAATCTTGAAATTACAAGACCAGATGAATTTTCGTCATAAAATTTTGAATCTAAAAATATTAATTTTTTAAACAAATCAATTTTTACATGATTTGCAATTGTATAGCTAATCCAATCAGTTAAATATGTGTTTGAATATCTTAAAAGACCTTGAACACCAGCAAAAATAACAATTCCTGGTGGAATCCAAAAGCCCAAAATATCTCTTGTTAAAACAACATTTCCATATGTTAAAGTGTCGCCATTAATTACAACATCAATATATGGCTTAAGTACAAAAGCTGTAACGCCATCTAAAAGCCCTAGCGGAATAGTCAAAAGAAAGGCGATTACAATCCTGAACAGTACTGGTTTAATATATGGGAAAATTCTTTTTAAAAGATATCTATAATTAAAAGCGTTAGCAGTTGTAATTTGTTCAAGTTTCATAGCAAACTCCTCTATAAGAAAATTATCGCATAAACATTAAATTTTCTAACGAAAAACAAACATTATTTTTAAAATTTTTACAAATGATGCTAAAATATTTAGAGTATGGATAAGAATATTGTCGAAGAATATTGTTTCATAATTAAGGAGAAAATATCCCAACAACGTTTTGATGCAGCGCTTGATAGCGCAATGCGTTTAAAAAAACATTTTCCTCAAAACGAACTTGGATATTACTATTGCGCGCTTTGCGAATTTGCAAAAGAAGACTTTGAAAAATCAGCAAAACATTACAAAGAAGCCTTAAATATCAATCCCGCACATGCAAATTCATATTTTAATTTAGGAGTTTGCGAATATCTGGATAAAAAATATGATGACGCTTTAATTAATATTGCAAAAGCGCTTGTAATTTTTACAAAAACAAAAGAACTAGACAAAAAGAAAAAGTGCCTTGAGGCTCTTAAATTAATAGAAAGTGAAAGATAATGATAAAAACCGTGCTTATAATTCTTTCACTTTTAGTTGTTTGCTTGATTTTACTTTTAAGCATTGTTCTTATAATTAAACATGCAAAACTTATTATTAAATATAATCGTTTAAATAAATATTTATATAATTATTTAAATGTCATTACCTCTGCAAGATATGGAAATTTAATTTCAAAGTGTGATGATGGGGTTGATGCCCTAACAATTCAACTTTCAAGAAATACAAATGCACTTTTAGAGAGTGTTTTTGATAGAAATTCAATGATTAATGAATATATTGAAAAAGAAAAACAAAGCCAAAATTTAAAACAAGATTTCATCTCAAGCCTAGCCCATGACCTGAAAGTTCCAATTATTGCCCAAGATAATACCTATGACCTATTTTTAAACGGCAATTTTGGCGAAATTACACCTTTGCAAATTTCAGCAATTAAAAACTTAAAAATATCAAACAATGACTTGAAAAATTTGGTAATAGATTTATTAGACGCTCACAAATTAGAACATCAAGAGCTTGAATTAAACCAAGAAAACATTAATATTAACAACATAATTCAAGAAGTTGTCGAACAAACAAAAAACATCATGACAATTCAAAACAAAGAACTAAGCTTTATCTCAAATTATGAACATGCCTTTTGTTTTGTTGACAGTTTTTTAATCAAAAGAGTGCTAAACAACCTGATTTCAAACGCAATTCACTATTCCAAAAAGTCATCAAAAATTGAAATTATTTTAAACAAAGTTAAAAATAATCTGGAAATCTCTGTAATTGACGAAGGAGAAGGGATTAAGGAAAAAGAAATTAAAAACATCTTTACAAAATATTACACAAGTGCAAAAAAATATTCTAAGGTTGGAGTTGGCTTGGGGTTATATATCGCAAACAAGATTATACTTGCGCATAACGGAAAAATTAAAGCCAAAAATAACGAAAAAAAAGGCGCATGCTTTACAATTATTTTGCCATTGGTTAACATTTAATGTTGACTTTTAAAAATCTATGATAGAATAAGTTTGTTTTTAACTGTTGGTGTTATAGAGAAAATATATAGAAGGAAGAGTTATATATGACAAAAGACGCAGATTTAAACGTATTAAAGTTTATAGAAAAAAGAACAAACGAACACAAAGACAAAGTTGCACTAGGCATGCGCAACGAAAGTGGTTGGCTTGAATATACATATCAAGGGCTTGGCTTAATGAGCCGTAAAATTGCTGCTTATTTGATTAACGATTTAGAAATCAAACGCGAAGAAAAAGTTGCAATCATTTCTGAATCACGTGTTGAATTTGGTGCAGCATTTTTTGCTTCAGTTATCGCAGGGGCAACTTTTGTTCCTCTAGATATCAAATTGACAATCCATGAATTATCTTCAATTATGTCAAATTGTGAACCAAGTATTGTTTTTGTTTCAAAAACATACTTCAAAACAGCATTGAAATTAAAAGAAGAAATCGGTTCAATTAAACACATCATTCTTTTAGACAACGTTTTAGAAGATGCACAATACAAAAGCGTACATTCATTGCCTGAAAATTCACAAGTTAAATTTAGACACAGAAGCCTTAATTCAACTTGTGTAATTATTTACACATCAGGTACAACAGGTTGCCCAAAAGGCGTTCAAATCACATTTAAAAACTTGATGACTCAAGTAAAAGATTTAAAGGTTGCGCTTAATAAAATCTTTGGCGGAAAACACCAAAACATTGTTGCACTTTCAATTCTGCCAATGAACCACTTGTTTGAATTAACAGTAAGCTTCTTAACTTTCTTGAATTTTGGCTTATCTGTATACTATGCAAACCCATTAAAACCAAGAGAAGTTATTGAAACAATGAAAGCAAGAAAAGTTAACTTCATGTGCGCAGTTCCTGCTTTTTATAAAATGTTAAAAATTCAATTTGAAAATGCTATTTCTAAAAAACCAAAATTTGTTCAAACAATTTTCAAATTCAACTATCACGTAGTTGCAAAACTTTTACCATTCAAATGCGTTAAAAAATTAGTATTTAAACCATTCCACGATAACCTTGGTGGAAACTTTATTGGCTTTATTTCAGGTGGTGCACCATTTGATCCAGAAGTTGGTAAATTCTTCAGAAGAATTGGTTTAGATGTATATCCAGGTTATGGTTTATCAGAAGCTTCTCCTGTTGTCAGCGTTGACTATACAAAAAATGCTAACTTGAAATCTGTTGGCTTCATGATGGATAGCCTAGAAGCAAAAATCGACCCTGAAACTCAAGAGCTTCTTCTTCGCGGTCCTCAAGTAATGAAAGGTTACTACTTACAAGAAGAAATGACCAAAGAAGTTATTGATGAAGACGGCTGGTTACACACAGGTGATATGGCAAAATTTGATAAAACTGGAAGATTATTTATCACAGGTAGAATTAAAAACATGATTGTTTTACCTGGCGGTAAAAAAGTATTCCCAGAAGAAGTTGAAGCAGTTATTGAAACTTCTGAATTTATCAAAGAAGTTTGTGTATTATCTACTGTTCGTCAATCAGGCGAAAAGAAAGGTACAGAAGAAGTCACAGCTGTTTTAGTTGCAAAAGATAGCTACTATGAACAATATGATGAAAAAACTGTTGAAGCTCTTGTATTGGAAGATGTTAAAAAGAAAATCTTAAGAGTAACTCAATATAAACGTCCAACAAACATCATTGTTAGACGCGAAGAACTTCCAAAAACAACTACAAGAAAAGTTAAAAGAAGAGAAGTTAAGGAATTAATTGAAGCAATCTAGAAATGGATAAAGCTAATCAAACAATTTCACAAATAATTACAGATTACCTTTCTCGATTAAAAGTCGAGAAAGGTTTGTCTTATAATACAATTTTGGCATATGAAAATGATTTAAAAGGTTTTTTTGATTTTTTAGAAACCGAGGAACAAGTTAAAGAGCTTGATTTAATCAAAAGAAAAGACCTTTCAAATTACACAAGATTTTTAGCCAGAAAAGAAAATGCTCCTTCTACAATTACAAGAAAGATTGCCTCAATCAAAGGTTTTTTCAAGTTTCTTTGTGCAAATTATGATGTAAAATCTAATCCTGTTTTGTTAATTTCTCCCCCTAAAATGCCAAAAAGATTGCCCAAGGTTTTAACAATATCCGAAATAGAAAAAATTTTAAAAACAGATTTAACAACGCTTGAGCTTGCAATAATTGAACTATTATATTCAGCAGGAGTCCGCGTTTCAGAACTTGTCGAATTAGAATTTAATAACGTTGATTTAAATCAAAAAATCATAAAAGTTTTTGGCAAAGGGTCAAAAGAAAGAATTATTCCAATTAATTCAAAATGTGTTGAAATTTTAAAAAAATATCTAAAAACAAGAGAGCTACAAGTTCTTAAGTTTGGAAAAGAGCCATATTTGTTTTTAAATTCAAAAGGTAAAAAAATTTCAAGACAGTTTGTTTATTCAATCATTAAAAAACAAGGTGAAAAAATAGACAAAAAAATCTCTCCGCACACAATCAGGCACTCTTTTGCGACACATTTATTGGAACGCGGCGCTGATTTAAGAGTTGTCCAAGAATTATTAGGACACTCAAGCATTGTCACAACGCAACTTTATACCCATATTTCCAAAAAAACTTTAAGAGAAGTATATTTTAAAATTAATAATTAATTTTAATGATAAAATAGTTATATGGAAAAAATTAATTGGCAAAAAGAAGACCTAAACCACCTTTGGCACCCTTGTTCTCAAATGAAAGATTACGAGGATTTGCCTCCTATTGTAATTGAGCGCGCAAAAGGGATAAATCTATATGACATAAATAAAAAATGTTATAAAGATGTCATTTCTTCTTGGTGGTGCAATCTTTTAGGGCATTGCAATCCTGAAATTTCAAAAGCGCTAAAAAAACAAGCAAACGAACTTGAACATGTTATTTTTGCTAATTTTTCTCATAAACCAATAATCAAGCTTGCAAAAAAGCTTTCTGAAGTTACACCTTCGGGCCTAGAAAAATTCAACTTTTCAGATAACGGCTCGTCATCTATTGAAATGGCAATGAAAATGAGTTTTCAATATTTTCAACAAACAGGAAAAACCAAAAAAACTCGTTTTATGGCACTATCCGAAGGATATCATGGCGAAACAATTGCTGCACTTTCGGCTGGTGATTGCGATTTATATACAAAAATTTATAAGCCAATTTTAATGGATATTATAAAAATTAAAGCGCCAGATTGCTTTAGATGTCCATTTAACAAACAGCGCGAAAATTGCGAGTGCGAATGTTTTTGTGATTGCGAGCAGCAATTTGAAAAATATGGAAATGAAACTTGCGCTGTTTTAATTGAACCACTTTTGCAAGGAAGCGCTGGAATGAAGATTTATCCAGCATTATATCTTAAAAAACTGAGAGAAATTTGTGATAAATATGATGTTCATTTAATTGCAGATGAAATTGCAACAGGTTTTTATAGAACAGGAAAATTTTTTGCCTGCAATCATGCTAATATCTCACCTGATTTAATGTGCATTTCAAAAGGCTTAACAGGTGGGTATATGCCAATGGCAGCAGTTTGCACAACAAATGAAATTTATAACGCTTTTTATGATGATTATTCAAAAGGCAAGGCATTTATGCACTCGCATACATATTCTGGAAATCCACTTGGAGCAAGTTGCGCTTTAGCGGTATTAAAAATTTTAGAAAAAGGAAAAGTCACAAAACAAGCAAATGAACTTGCGCCGTATTTTAACAGTTTAATTAAAGAGGAATTTTTAAATATCAAAAATGTTGGTGAAGTGCGCTCTATTGGCTTAATTAATGCTATTGAATTTGTAAAAGATAAAAACACAAAAGAAGCCTTAAATTCAAAATTTCGATTTGGTTACGAAGTTTATAAAAAAGCTTTAAAAAAAGGTGTTTTATTGCGCCCATTAGGAGACGTAATTTATTTTAATCCGCCATTAATAATCAACAAAAAAGATATGGATTTTGTTGTTAAAATCGCAAAAGAATGTGCTATCGAAACACTAAAAGAATTAGGCTTATAAAATTTCAATAGATGAGCCTGTATGTTTTTCGTTTTTCTTAATGAACGTATTTGCCTCTTCTCTTGGCATAGTTGCGCTTAATTTGCCGTCTTTTTTAAAGCCGCATTGATTAAAATAAAAATCAAGCGTTTTTGGGCGCATTGCAACCGTTGGAACATCAACAATTTTTTTATTTTCTTTTGCTTCTTTAACTAAAAAAGCAAGCATTGTTTCGCCAATATATTTCAATTTTCTTGTATGATTATATGAGCTCATTTTTGGCGCAGTTTCAATATATTCAAGGTTGACTTTTTTGCCTTTTTCTTTAGCTTTACACATACAAATGACATCACCGTCATCTGTTTCCATAACGTAATGATTTGCATGTTTTAAATCAACACAAAAATTATTTGAAACATTTGAAATATAATATCCATTTTGCCAAATTTCTTTGTCTTTTGCCTTGTCCAAGACGCCAAAATCATCTCTTTTATCTAATAAATAAATTTTTGTTGGCACATTATTTCCGCTCGCGCCAATTTGACAATTAGCAACAAGCTTTTTTTGAAAATTAATTGGTTTAAAATTTGAAATTTTCATATTTCAATAAAGCAAAAACAAAGAAAAAATTGCCTAAAATTCGATTAATTCGTTATATGCTTTGATTGCGTATGAGTCGCTCATGCCAGAAATGTAGTCTATGATTGCTTTTTTGTAATCTTTCATTTCTTCAATATTATATATTATTTTATTTCTATATTTTCTCAAAAGATGCGTTTTTTCATCAATATTTGAATATTTAATCAGCCAATCTGAAAAATCTAGCGCCAAAGTTTTGTAAAATTTTGAATATTTTGCAAGTTTATTTATTGTGTTATAGCCGTCATAATATCCTAAAAGAAATTTATAAATTGTATTTATAACCAAAGTTGCGTAATCTTGGAACGGAACAAAACGTTTATTTGAATAGATTTTTTGATAATTAAATTTCTTAATTTTGTTCATCATTTCATAATGTTCCAAAGAAAAAGTTAAGCCGCAATCTGGATTTGAATTAGTACACAAATTAACAATAAATTCATGGATTAATGACGACGTATTCACATCTTTAAAGCGAACTTTTTGCTTCATCACCTCTTGAGCCAATTGTTTTAAGGTCATTAAATCTGCTTTTTCAAAAAATTTATACGTATAAGCATCTTCGATATCTCGCCCTAAATACGCGATTTTATCAGAAATCTTAACAACACAAGCTTCATATGTATATGGCATGTATTTGCCTTTTTCAATCAAATTTAAGTCAATAAATTCATCTCTTGGCTTCAAAGAATTTTCATTTACCTCTCCACAATGACAAACAATACCATCTCTAACGGCATATGTTAAATTTAAATTTTCTTTAAAACCACTATAATTAGACAAGGTTTCAATTGAATCTACAAAATGCAAAGAATTTTTCTCATGCCAAAATTTTTCGTTGAAACCTTCCTCGTCCATTATTTTTTCAATAATTCTTTCGCCATGGTGTCCAAAAGGGCTGTGTCCCAAATCGTGCCCTAGGGCAATTGCTTCAGCTAATGAAACGTTTAAACCAAGGGTTTTTGCAATTGTTTTTGAAATGCTTGCAACATGATTAACATGTTCAATTCTTGTACAAATATGGTCATTGTTTGTTGCAAAAAATACTTGTGTCTTATGTTTTAAACGACGATATGCGCTTGAGTGCAAAATACGAGTATTATCCCTGTCAAAAGGGCTTCTGATATCAAACGGTTTTTGCATTAGTTCGTCAAGTCGCGAAATGCTATTTTCCCATTTTGGATTACTCTCGCTCATTGCACAATATTTGAAATTATCTTTTTGGATTTTTTGCGCTAAATCTGTCATTTTTCTACCTATGTTTCTTTTTTAATGAAATTATACGCAATTTTATTGATTTTTAAATCCTATATGTATTTTATTTTATAAAAATGATATTATGGTCATATGACTAAGCAAATGATGGTAGTATGCGCAATTGTGCTTTATGTTTTATTTCGCTCTATTTTTATAGAGCCAAATGCGCTTGAAGTTAAAAAATATCAAATTCAAGATAGAACTCTTGCTGGCGTGCGCGTTGTCTTTGCTAGCGATTTTCACCTTAATAAAAAAGATTACAAAAAACTAGACAAAATTGTTTCTTTAATTAATCGTCAAAACCCAGATATCACCTTGCTGGGCGGTGATTTTATTAAAGGACATGATAAAAACAAAGCAATGAATTTAGAAATTTTATCTTCTAAATTAGATTTAATCATCTCTCCTGTGTTTCTTGTCGCAGGCGAGCACGACAACTGGGTTTGGGGAAATGAATTTCCTGAAACTTTCAAACACCACCGAATTAAATTCCTTTCAAATAGCAACTTAAGAACAATCATCAAAGGAAAATATATTGACGTTATCGGTCTTGCAGACCTTAAAACTCAAGAAATTGACCTTGTAAAAGCATATTACAAAACCGCACTTCCAAGATTAACCATCACTCACAATCCAGATATCTATTACGATATTATGGACGATACAAGCCTTATTTTCGCTGGTCATACCCATGGAAGCCAATTTATTTTCCCAATGACTCCACCATTATTCACAGATTCAAAATTTGGCGCAGAGTTTGCCTTTGGCTTAATTAAATCAACTTCAAACAAAATGATTATCACAAAAGGCATTGGCACAAAATCTTTCCCATTCCGCTTTAACTGCAAACCAGAAATTGTAGTTGTTGATTTTATTTAACCTTAAAACTATAATTAATATATTGGTTGAGGATTAATATGTTAAATCAAAATTCAAGCAAAAGGCTTTTAATCGTTGATGACGATAAACAAATCAGAGAACTTTTAGCTTTTGATATTTCACAAAGCGGATATTTAACAGATTGCGCTCAAGATGGCGAAGAAGGCTTAAAAAAAGCGCTAGAAAACGAATATGACTTAATTTTATTAGACGTTATGATGCCAAAAATGAACGGCTATGACGTTTGCAAAAATATTCGCATAGTTAAGCCAAATGTGCCAATTTTAATGCTTACAGCAAAAGGCACAATTGAAGATAAAACTCAAGGCTTTGATTGTGGCGCAGATGATTATTTGATGAAACCTTTTGATATTCAAGAGGTGCTTTTAAGAATACGCGCGCTTTTAAGAAGAAGCGAACCTCACACAAACAAAAATACCAAAGAAGTCCTAAGACTTGGCGATATTCAAATTTTGCCAGATAGTCTTGAAGCTGTCGTATTAGACAAAAAAGTAAAACTAACACCAACAGAGTTTGAAATTCTTTATTGCTTAATGCAACACACAAATTCGCCTGTGACATTATCTGTTTTGCTAGATGAAGTTTGGGGCTATGGAAGCGACGAAGATGTCAGAATGGTCAGAGTTCACGTTGGTGGCTTAAGGCAGAAAATCGAAGAAAACACAAGAAAACCAAAATACTTACACACAGTTGTCAATGTTGGCTATAAATTAACGCCTTTTGGTATGTTGGAAGAATAATGAAAAGATTAAAAATTGTCGAACAAATAATTATCGTTTTAGTTGCTGCGGTTTTAATTCCGCTCGTAACAATCGGTTTCATCATCTCTAACGTATCTCAACAAAGCATGAGAAACGAGCTTGCTACAAGTGCTAATCTAATTTCAAATTTCGTTTCAAATGCAATTGAAGGCTATGTTAATTTTGCACAATCTGAATTAAATGAAGCTGCGACAAATATTCGCTATATCCCAAAAGCAGAAGAAAAAACTCATTATTTCAAAAAAATTGAATCTAAAAAAAATATTTTTGAAAATTTGAGTATTGTTGAAAAAAATAGACTTCCAAAAAAAGACAATCTTTTAAACGCTACAAAATTAGCCCTTTATTCACCAATTGATAAAGACAAAGAATATTATCTATTAGCACAAATTGATATTAATATTATCGATAAAATCATAGGAAAAGAAGAAACAAAAGGCAGAAATGTCTATGTTTTTGATACCACAACAAAAAATTTAATCGCAACAAATGCCCCCGAAACAAAAGCTCAAGATATTATTTCAGATTTAAAATTTGATGACGATACAACAACAAAAATTTTTGGAAACAAAAAAAATACCCCAAAAGCATTCTCTAAAATTGAAAACTTAAATTGGTTCGTTGTTGTTGATACAACTAAAAAAATCACTGCAAGCACAATCACAAAAGCTCGTTTTCGAATAATTCTTTCCTTAAGCATTGCTGCTTTGACAATTTTTATAATCGTCGGTTTATACACATCATATCTTTATTTGAATATTCGTCAACTTTTCAAAGGAATTACAGCGATTTCAAAAGGTAATTACGACAAAAAAATCCACTTGATTAAAAGCATGTTCACGCCCCATGAAATCGTCTTTTTGGCAAAAGAATTTAACTACATGGCAGGCAAAATCAATGTTTCATATAAAGATTTAAGAAAGAAAAACAAAAAACTTCAAAAACTAAACGAATATAGAGACAACCTTGTCAGTGCAACAAGCCACGAATTTAGAACGCCTTTAACAAGCATAATCGGATATAGCTCTAGGCTTTTAAGGCAAGATATCGAAATCGACAACGAAACAAAAATTCAATCTCTTAAAATCATCAAACAACAAGCACAACGTCTTTCAAATATGGTCGAAGACTTGCTTGTAATTCCAGAACTTGAAAGCTTAAGTTTAAAATATAATATTCAAGAAACAGATTTATCTGAAACGCTTTCAAGAAGTGTTGAATATTTGAATAATGATGACGTTAAATTTAATCTTAATATCGCTCAAAACCTTAACTACGTCTGGGCAGATGACTATCGAGTTGAACAGATTTTAATTAACTTGTTAGACAATGCAAAAAAATATTCGCTAAATAATGCGCCAATTGACGTTAAAGCTTTTAATGACGGAAATATTCCAATCATTCAAATTACAAACCAATGCGAAAAAATCGACAAAGAATTTAAAACAAAACTTTTTGAAAAGTTCATTCGCGTTGATTCAAACTTAACTCGCACAACCCGCGGAACAGGACTTGGCTTGTACATTGTTAAAGGTTTATGTGATGCAATGAAAATCAAAATTGATTTAAATTGCGACGAAAATTTCACAATCTCGCTAAGGTTTGAAGATTATGTACAATAAAAATTTTCTAAAGCTTGTAATTGAAAAATCAAAAGAAATTAAAAATGATATCCCTGTTGTTGCTTTAATCGAAAAAAATGGCGAAATAATATCTATTCAAGCAAACAAAAAAGAGGAAAACAACCAAACAATTGCACACGCTGAAATTTTAGCGATAAATGAAGCAAATAAAAAGCTAAACTCTTGGCGTTTAGATGATTGTAATCTTTATGTTAATTTAGAACCTTGCCCAATGTGCGCTTGGGCGATAATTTCCGCTCGAATAAAAAATGTATTTTTTTCTTGCTATGACACAAATTATGGCGCTTTTGGTGGGAAAATTAATTTAATTGAACTTGCAAATTCAAAATTAAAAGCCAAGGGCGGTTTGCAAGACAAATCAGCTCAAAAAGTTTTAGATGACTATTTCAAAAACCTTCGTTGTTCTACCAAATCTTGTTCAAATTCTCAAGAAAAGTAATATCAAACAAACAATATTTCTCAAGAACCCGATTAACATCATCAATGTCGTCGACATCAATTTCAACACCAAATTTATTGAAGATATATTTCAATTTATCTTTATCCAAAGCGTAAACTTTGTTCAAATATTCAACATGCACTTGTTTTTCGTCTACTAATTCCATAATCTTCTGCCATATGTTTTTTATTATCATAACCATACTTTACCATATTGTAAAGTTTAGCCATACCCCCATTTTTTGCATGGATAAAACACTATTTTTTATTTAATTTATTGTTATATTTATTTTTTTATTTTTAAAAAGTTCGCCTATTTTTAAAAAAATTATTTTTTAATTGCTCTAACTTGTTACATTTCTTAATAATTGCATACCAAAAAGCGCAAACCGCAAGGTTTGCGCTTTTTATTGGTTATTTTTTTTAAATTGTTGCTTTATGGTAAATCTTTTTACCTTTTTTAATTTTAACGCCGTTTGTAAGTGCGTCTTTTGAAATTTTATAATCTAAAGCCGAGATTTTTTCTTCTTCGACGCAAACTCCGCCTTGTTGAACAAGTCTTTTTGCTTCGCCTTTACTTGCACACAAATTGCATTGAACCAAAACGTCAAGCAATGAAATTTCATCACCTTCTAAAGTAATTTTTGTACTTGGCATGTTTTCACTGTCTGCGCCGCCACCAAAAATTTCTTTTGCGGTTTTTTGCGCTAAAGTTGCTTCTTCTTCCCCGTGGACAAGTTTTGTTAGTTCAAATGCTAAAATTTCTTTTGCCTTGTTTAGCTCTGCGCCAGTCCAAGTTTCCATTTTTTCAATTTCTTCCAAAGGTAAAAATGTCAACATTTTAATACATTTTAAAACGTCTTCGTCTTCAACGTTTCTCCAATATTGATAAAAATCATATACTGAAGTTTTGTTTTTATCTAGCCAAACTGCACCAGAAGCCGTTTTGCCCATTTTTTTACCTTGCGAATTTAAAAGCAATGTAATTGTCATTGAGTGAGCGTCTTTGCCGGTTTTTTTGCGAATTAAATCAGACCCAGCAAGCATATTTGACCATTGGTCATCTCCACCAAATTGCAAATTGCAATTATATTTTTCATTTAGGTAATAAAAATCATATGCCTGCATAATCATGTAGTTAAATTCTAAAAAGCTTAACCCATGCTCCATTCTTTGCTTGTAACATTCTGCTCTCAACATGTTGTTAACAGAAAAACAAGCACCAACTTCTCTTAAAAGTTCAATATAGTTAAGTTTTAAAAGCCAATCTGCATTATTAACCATAATTGCTTTGTCTTCGCCAAATTCAATAAATCTTTCCATTTGTTTTTTGAAACATTCACAATTGTGGTCAATTGTTTCTTTTGTCATCATAGAGCGCAAATCTGATCTGCCAGATGGGTCGCCAATGTGTCCTGTGCCACCGCCAATTAAAACAACAGGCTTGTTTCCTGCCATTTGTAAACGTTTCATTAAACATAAAGCCATAAAATGTCCAACATGCAAAGAATCTGCGGTTGGGTCAAAGCCGATATAAAAACGAGCATTTCCGTTGTTAATTAATTCTTTTACGGCGCTTTCGTTTGTAATTTGGGCAATTAAGCCCCTTTTTTGTAATTCTTCAAAAATATTCATTTTATCCCTTTAAATTAGTCTTATGTTCTTTAATAGTAATCTAATTGAAGGGTTTTATCAAGAAGATATATTTTTTTATTGACAAAACTAAAAACAAAAGAGTAAACTAATTATGGTCTCAAAGACCAACTAGAACATGAAAATAATATGAAACCATATGCGACTATTGCCTTTAAAAAGGTCTATTTTTGCATATCGGAAAGCTAAAAGCGACAATGCTTTTAGCTTGTTTTCCTATTTTTTCGTTAACGCGTAAATTAAATAGGAGTTAAAAATGAAGAAAATGAAAAAGAAACGAGCCTTTTCGCTTGTTGAAATTCTAATCAGCTTGATTGTAATTTCTTGCGTTTTAGCGGCATTTGTTCCTGTCATCACAAAAAAAATGACAAAAAATATAGAAATTAAAGCAATCAGTGGAGATGGAGAAAGTGGAGATAATGTTGTAAACAATTCTGCTATTGCAATCAATGGACAAACTCAAACCATTGCAATTACTGATAAAATCAAAAATTTTAAAATTTTAACTCTTCAAGCCGCAGGTGGCGGTGGAGGTGGAGCGCTTTTGTATGGCCTACCACCAAGAAGCCAAGCAGATTGTCCAGAATATCATATGTTTGTTGCTGCTGAATATAATGGCAATGGCGATGGCACAGGTGGAAAAAACACTTGTGTAACTCAATATAATGTTGGTGACGCACCTGGGTTTGATGATTCTTTTTTTGATGATTTGGGCTATTTTGTATACGACGGGGTACGATATGGAACAAATACTACTGCCCCAACTGGCTATGATTATAACCATGCAGTCTTAAAATATACAAGTGCGCAAAATGGTGCAAATGGTGATTCTACGTATAATTCCAAGAGGCGATTTATGTATTCTATGTTTACTTGGTATGACCAACCTATTATCAACAACTACACAACAAATTACACACGCAAAACTTTTTGGAGAAAGCCATATAGGTCTGAATTTAGTGCATGGGTAGAAAATATTACAACCCTAAGTGCCGGGAAAGGGAAAGATGGTTTGCAATTATGCGCATATTGCAGAAGTGGAACCCCGACAGATAGTTTTTGTTGTCCTGAAGAATTTGATGCTGATTTATGGAATTCAGGCCACGGACATTGCTCTATTGCGGGTACTTTAATAAATGAAAACGATATGCCAAGCAGTAGTTATAGTGAGTACTATATGTATATGCGTTATTATTCTAGTAATACTCCACCATATACTGCACATGGATACGATAGTTATTGCGCTTCTCTTCGTCTTGTAACAGAAAAAGTTTTCCATGATGGCTCGCGTTATGGTGGAGCAGGAGGCTCATCAGGTGCAAATGTTTTAAATATCACAATTCCGCAAGATGTAATTGACGCTTATCCTAATGGTTTTATTACAATCTATGCTGGAAAAAGCGGAAAAGCAGGTATGAGCGCAGTTGATTTTGACACACCAACAAACGGTGAAAAAGGCGAAGATTCATATATTCTTTTAACAGATGCCAGCTTAAATCCTAAATGGGGAATTATGGTTATTGGTGGTGAAGGCGGAAAAGCAGCAACAAGCTCTGGTCATGCTATAAGTACTGCAAGAGCAAGCATGAACTGTAAAAAACTTGACTCAACAACAGGATATCGTTGGACAACAGTTTTGTGTTCAAGTTTAGGTGCAGAAAGTGCTTTTGAAGGACTCGCAGGAGGTATCACAACAACCACAGAAGAGGGTGGCTATGGCGGAGCAGTCAAAACGCCATATGATGGTGGAATTGGAGGCAACACAAGCAATTGCATTGGTCAAGGTGGTGTGGGTCACGGCACTGGTGGCGGTGGAGCTTATTTAGATTTATCTTATGCGTTTGCTTTTGATGATGCTAAAACTGTTTGTACAGCAGGCACAGGTGGCACGGGCTATGTTGTTACAAAGTGGGGCGAAGAGCAAGAAGAAACAGAAGAAGAAGCGGAATAAACGATTTTTTATTTTGTGTTTTATTTGGGGGCTTTGCCCCCTTTCTTTTGAAAAATTTATACAAAGTAGGGTAGACTTTAGTCTACCGAAAATAATTATTCTAAATCAAGCATGCTAATCTTATTTTTATCTTCAAAATTACACCAATCATTACAATAAATACCCTTTTTCACGTATTTTTCAAACGAAGAAAACTTCCAATTTTTTGGCGCGATTTGAAAATGTTTCATTGAATTAAAATGAATATAATCCAAATGTCTATCAAGGTCATCTTCGCTTCTAATAACGTGGTCATAATATTTTCTTTGCCAAACACCCTTTTCTCTTCTGTTTAATTGTTCTAAGGTTTGAGTATAATTTTTTGATAATCGCATAGAAAAATATGCCTTGAAAGAAGATATGATTTTTGAAAAATTTTCAGATTTTTTGGTGCTTATTAATAAATGCAAATGATCAGGCAAAACAACGCCAGCTATAATATTAAAATCATATTTTATTTTTTTTAAAGACTCTCTTAGCAAATCTATATTTTCAATTAATATAGGCTTGCGGTCATATGTTACAATCGTAACAAATACAATATTATTGTCTTGGTAATAACGTTTAAAATTTGACATATTAATATAATATAAATTTGGTAGACTAAAGTCTACCCTACCAAATCTTAAATTTAAAAAAACAAAAACTTTAGTTCTTTAAAAAAACAACTTTTCAAACAATCTAAAGTTTTATTAATCTATTGCATTTTGAAAACTATGCTATAACATGTACCTATGAACAGTGTTAGAAGAAAAAGAACGGCTTATAGGGGACCTAAAAAAAGAAACATTTTCTTGTGTTTTCTTTCAATGTGCTTTTCAGCTTTTTTGGCTGCAATTGCCGCATTTAATATCTATTTAGCAAGCCTTCCCCCAATTTCAAACTTTGAAGATATCAAACCAAACCCTGTAACAACAATATATTCAGCAGACGGTGAAGTGATTAAAACCTTTACTGCGTTTAAATTTGAAAAGGTATCAATTGACAAAATTCCGACCTACCTAAAACAAGCAGTAATCGCAACAGAGGACAAAAACTTCTATCATCACCGCGGTTTTGACACAATGGGTATGATTCGCTCTACCATAACAAATATCCTATCTGGCTCTGTTAAACAAGGTGCGTCTACAATCACTCAACAATTAGCAAGAATTTTATTTTTGTCTAATGAACGTACATTTGACAGAAAAATTAAAGAATTAATTATCGCACACAGAATTGAAAAAACAATTTCAAAAGATGAAATCTTAGAAATGTATTTAAATTCTGTTTATCTAGGTTCTGGGGTCTATGGCGTGCAAAGTGCGTCTAGAACATTTTTTGACAAAGAGCTTAACCAATTAACTCTAGCAGAACAAGCGCTAATTGCGGGTTTACCGCAAGCGCCATCAATATATTCACCATTTGCAAACAAAAACGCTGGTTTAAAAAGAAGAAACCAAGTTTTAAGAAGAATGTATCGAAATAAATATATTACTCAAGAGCAAATGGAAACAGCTCAAAAGGAGGGTTTAACCCTTTCAACAAAGCCAAGAATATATTCTTTTAATAAAGCTCCCTATTTTATCGATTTCGTTTTAAATGAATTAAAAAACATTGGTTTTGAAGAGCAAGAAATCTCTCAAGGTGGCTTAAAAATTTACACCACTCTAGATTATAAATCTCAAAATGTTGCACAAAATACCCTTGTTTCAACCATGACTTCGGCTGGTTTAAATAAAGTTACAAATCAAGGTGCATTATTTTCGTTCTCACCTACAACAGGGCGAATTTATGCGTATATTGGTGGTAAAAATTACGAAGAAACACAATACGACCGCGTTTCAAAAGCAATCCGCCCATCTGGTTCTTCGTTTAAACCATTTGTCTATGCAACAGCATTGCAACAAGGGGTAAATATTGGCGAGCAAATCGAAGATACCCCATTAACAATTCAAGATTGGTCACCAAAAAACTATGGACAAAAATATCGTGGCAAAATCACAATTTGGCAAGCTCTTGCGATTTCATCTAACGTTGCTGCTGTTCGTATGATTAAACAAACAGGCATTGACGCAGTAATTCAAACAGCACGCGAAATGGGCATTACAACACCATTAGCAAGCGATATGACAATTGCATTAGGTTCAAATGGCGTTAAGCTTTACGATATGGTTGTCGCATATGGTGCTTTTGCAAATGGTGGTTTCAGAGTTAAACCCTATTCTGTTGAGCGCGTTGAAAACTCACGCGGTGTGACAATTTATGAAAATATGGGTCCAAAAATTATTAAAGTAATTAATTTTGAAACTGCTGCTGGAATGACTTATATGCTTAGAAAAGTTGTTGAAATCGGCACAGGTAAAGCAGCAAATATTGCACCAAATGTCGCAGGAAAAACAGGCACAACAAACGATTACCGCGACGCTTGGTTTGTTGGATATACACCTGATATCGTCACAGGGGTTTGGATTGGAAACGACAACAACTCAAAACTTCCAGGGATTACTGGCGGGTCTTTGCCTGCTAGAATTTTTGCAAACTATTTAAAAGTTGCAATTCAAAACTTCCCACAAAGCGTGTTTGACTACCCAAATATGAACGGTGAAGTGCCATTAAGCCCAATTACAATTGAAGACGTTGACGAAGTTGTTGACGAATCTGAAGAAAAAATGGCAGACAAAAAAGTTCAAACAGAAGCTCAAAAACAAGTTGTTGAAGAACCAAAAAAACAAGAAGTTAAAAAACAAGAAAAACCTAAGCAAAAAGAAGTTGCTCAACCAAAAAAAGCTTTCGAAGTTAATAGATCTGATTTAATTGAATATGATGATGAAAAAGTGAATAATTCGGCTGTGCCATTACCTGGCATGTAATTATTCAATTAGCATACAATCGCCATAGCTAAAGAAACGATATTTTTCATTGACAGCATGGTTATATGCTTCAAAAACAAAATCTTTGCCCGCAAATGCACTCACAAGCATAATAAGGGTTGATTTTGGCAAATGGAAATTTGTGATTAATTTATCTATTGATTTAATTTTATATGGTGGATAGATAAAAATATTTGTTTTGTCTTTTGTTGCAATGATTTTGCCATGTTTTTGCATTGTCGCTTCAAGACACCTTAAAACCGTTGTGCCAACAGCAATTATTGAACCTTTTTTGTTTTCAAAAAGCTCTTGTGTTTCTTTTGGAATTTCAAAACTTTCAAAGTGCATTGTGTGCTTTTGAACTTCATCAACCTTAACGGGCATAAACGTTCCAAGCCCAACATTCAATGTAACATAGGCAATTTTGACGCCTTTTTCTTTAATTTTTTCTAATAATTCTTTACTAAAGTGCAAACCTGCAGTTGGCGCCGCAACAGAACCAATATTTCGCGCAAAAACTGTTTGATAATCTTCATTATCATCTTTGTTTGTTTCCCTTGAAATATAAGGCGGAAGAGGAATTGAGCCATATTTATTTAATGTTTCATAAACATCTTCATTATCATAAATTAACTCAACAAAAACCTTTGGAATTTCTTGCTCTTGAACATTTTCTTCTTTTTTTAAAAATTTAATTTTAAAATCTTGCGCAACTTCAAGTATTTCATCATTTTTAACTCTTTTTGCATTTTTTGCTAGAGCTTCCCAAGTATTTGAATTATCAATTGGATTTAGCAAAAAAATTTCAACATTTGCGCCACTTTGCCTTTTTGCCAAAATACGCGCTGGATAGACTTTTGTATCGTTTAAAACTAAAATATCATCTTTTTTAAAGTAATCTAAAACGTTATAAAAATAATCATCTTTAAATTTTAAATCATTGCGATTTAAATATAGCATTTTGCAATCCTCTCTTTTTTTGAGGGGATTTTGTGCAATTAATTCTTGCGGTAAATTGTAATCAAAATCTGTTGTTTTAAGCATATCAAAATAATTATATAATAAAATTTTTTTTCGATACAAAACTAAACAAAATATTTGTAAAATATAGATTGTCCATGGTACAATCTATAAAAACCGAGGGAAGTATTGCTTTTATGTATGAGATTGCTGTATTAGAAGAAAAATATTTTAGAGTATTTCAAGGGGCGTATAATGACTTTCGCCTTAAAGCCAGAACAGATTACAAATTTGAAATTGACCCATTAATTTATGATGATTTTATCGAATCATATCAAAAAGGTTTAATTAGCTGTATTGTTTTATTGGAAGATTCAATCCCAACAGGCTTTTTAGCATATACTACTGTTCCAAAAGATGTTATTGAATTGTTCGTTATTCACTGTCTTGGAACAGAAGATATTGAACAAAAATATAAACTTTTGTTTGACAAATTTATGGAACAAACAAGAGGCTTAAGAAAACACTCAACTGTTAGCTACGCAATGTTAGGCATTCAAGAAGGTTTCAGAAAATACGTTTCTCAATGCGGTTTTGGCATGATTGATACTGGCGTTGTTGTTTTCGACATTAAAGACAAACAAAAATTAAAAGAATTAGCTCAATTCAATTTCATGAATTTACCAATCGGCTATAAATTAACTCCATATCGCGATATTTATTTTGAAGAATTGGCAAATGTTATCTTTGCTTCATTTAAAGATTCAACAGATTCAAACTTTGACCCAAGATTTGCTTCAATTGATGGTTGTCGCGATATTACACATAAAATCACAACTTCTGTTTACGGTAGATTTTTACCGCAAGCAAGCAAAATTTTATTATATGAAAATAAACTTGTTGGTTTCTGCTTGGCAAATGTTACAGGCGACGGAATTGCCAATTTGCCACTAATCGGAATCATTCCTGAGCATCGTGGACTTAAACTCTCGAATCCGCTCGTGAAAGCCTCGGTACTTGACGTTGTTAAACTACATCAAGGAGGCATAATCGAGCTAAACGAATTAAACGCAAGTTTGGATTTAAACTTGCAAAGTGCACTAAAGATGTATGAATCAGTTGGTTTCGTACAATTATACAGATACTCTCAAGCATATTTGCCTAGAGGATAGTAAAAGGAGTAAAAATGGCAAAAGTTTTAATTACAGACAAAATTAATGATTTGGCTGTGAAGATTGTAGCGCGTGTTGCAGAAGTAGACAATCTTCCAACAATGGACGAAGATAAGCTATGTGAAATCATAGGTGAATACGACGCATTATTAGTACGTTCGCAAACAAAAGTAACAGCAAAAATTATTGAAGCTGGAAAAAATCTTAAAATTATCGGCAGAGCTGGCGTTGGGGTGGATAATATCGACGTTAATACTGCAACTCAAAAGGGGATTATTGTTGTAAATTCACCTGATGGCAACACTCACGCTGCAGCTGAACATACAATTGCATTAATGATGGCAATGAGCAGAAATATCCCTGTTGCAGACGCTTCTGTTAAACAAGGATTATGGGAACGTTCAAAATTCACAGGTGTTGAAGTTTTTAATAAAACACTTGGCGTTATTGGACTTGGCAAAATTGGCGCACACGTTGCAAACGTTGCACTTGCATTAGGTATGAAAGTTGTTGTTTTTGACCCATATGCAAACAAAGAAATTGTTGAAAAAATGGGTGCAACATATGTTGAACATCTTGATGATTTCTGGGGATTATTTGATTATTTAACAATTCATACCCCAAAAACAAAAGAAACAGCAGGCTTAATTAATACAAACACTTTAAATAGAATGAAAAAAGGCGTTCGTATTATCAACTGTGCTCGTGGCGGAATTATTGTTGAAGCAGATTTAGCCAAAGCGGTTGAGTCTGGTCAAGTTGCGCAATGTGCAATTGACGTATATGAAGATGAAAAAAATGTGGGACAATCTCCATTAATCAATCTTGGAAAAGCGGCAATTTTAACTCCTCACCTTGGAGCAAGCACAGATGAAGCTCAAATTAATGTTGCTCTTGATGTTGCAAACCAAGTTGTAGACGTTTTATCTGGAAGAAATGCAACAAGTGCAATTAATATTCCAGCGCTTAAACCTCAAAAACTTGAAGCAGTAAAAGAATATATGGGTCTTGCTGAAAATATTGCGCAAATCGCTTCTCAACTTTCAACAGGAGCAATCAAAGAGCTTGCTGTTTCAGTTAGTGGCGAATTATCTAATCTTGATGTTTCACCTTTAGAAATTGCTATTTTAAAAGGTATTTTAAGCGCAAACATGGTTGATGTTAACTATGTTAATGCTCCAATCATTGCAAAATCTCGCGGAATTGAAGTTAAAACATCTAAAACAAATGACAAAGATAACGCAATTAGCGTAACAATTAAAACATCTGAAAATGATACAGTTGTTAAAGGCGCATTAATTGCAAAAGGCATTAAAAGAATTACACAAATTAATGACTACATAGCAAGCATTGAGCCTAAAAAATATATGTTATTTGTTCCACACATTAACAAACCAAACATGATTGCACAGGTTGCAAGCGTTATCGGCGCAAGCAATATCAATATTTCAGACATGCGCGTTGCTCAAAACTTATGTGACGAACAAAAAAATGTTATGGTAATCAACGTCGATAGCGTTGTTGAAGAAGCAACCCTAGACAAAATTGCCAAAATAGACGGTGTTGAAAAAGCTAAATATATAGGCTTATAGTTTATTGGATAGTAATTTAAGAAAAGACCTCTTTTAAAGGGGTCTTTTCTAGTTCAAATAGGCTAATTTGTTCATTTTTTTGTTCTTTTAAAACGGTTTTAAGATAAAATAGAGATATGTTCGAACTTAAAAAAACGCTTACTTACCAGAGCATTTTTTTGCTTTGGAAAGAAATTAAAGAGTTTCTTTGCACCCTTGGAAACATTGGGCGTGATTTTGTGCGCGTTTTTAATTGTATTTTTAAATTAAAAGTTAATCTAAAAGAAACACTAGAGCAATCAAAGCGCTTTGCCTATGATAGCTTACCAATCAGCTTGGCAATTGTCGGAATGACATCTTCAATTATTGCAATGCAATTGGCACCAGAACTTGCAAAGCAAGGCGGTGCAGATTATACGGGAATGTTATCTTCTTTGGTTATGGTTAGAGAACTTGCACCTGTAATGAGTGCTTTTGCGATAATTTCCATGGTTGGTTCATCTTTTGCCTCAGAGATTGCCTCAATGTCTGTAACAGAGCAAATTAACGCAATGAAAGTTTTAAAAGTTGATCCGGTGCAATATTTAATCGTTCCAAGAGTTTTGGCTGGCTTTTTCTTTATGCCAGTTGTTTTCATTGTATCAGCGACTTTTGGGCTAATTTGCGCAGGCTTTGTTTCAAATTGGACAGCAGAATTATCATTATTAAACTACATCACATCACTTTGGCATGGCTTATATGTCAGAGATATTTTTATAGCAATTTTAAAATGTGCAACATTTGGCGCAACAATTGCGCTAATTAGCTCATCATGCGGATATTCAACAAGAGGTGGTGCAAAAGAAGTCGGTATCTCAACCACAAAAGCAGTTGTTTGGTCGTTTTTGGCAATTGCCGTTTGGGACTTTGTTTTTGCAGCGCTATTCTATTTATAAAGAGGTTTAGATGTCATTAGAAGTTAAAAATTTAGTTAAAACATTTGATGGTAGAAAAGTTTTAAATAACATTTCTTTTAAAGTTGAAAACGGACAAACTCTCGGCGTTGTCGGGTTTTCGGGTTCTGGCAAATCTACTCTTTTAAAAATCATTTCTGGAATTTTATATGAAGACTCTGGCGAAATTATCTATCCACAAGGTTCAGAAGTTGCAATGGCGTTTCAATATAGCGCATTGTTTGATTTTTTAAACGTATTTGATAATATTGCTTTTCCTTTGGTTGAAAGAAAAGATTTAAGAAAAAAATATTCGAACAAACAAATTAAAAAAATGGTCGAAGAAAAGCTGAAAATGGTTGGCTTAGAAGGAATTGAAGAAAAATTCCCATCAGAATTATCTGGCGGTATGCAAAAACGCGTCGGCTTTGCGCGCGCCATTGTGACAAACCCAGAAATAATTTTATACGACGAACCAACAGCTGGGCTAGACCCTGTAACTTCAACAATGATTGAAGATTATATTGTTCATTTAAAAAATAAATTAAACGCTTCATGCGTTGTTGTTACTCACCAATTATCCACAATTAAAAGAGCGGTGGATTATGTTATAATGTTATATCAAGGAAACATAGTTTTCCAAGGCAGTGTTCAAGAGCTTTTAGAAGGAAACAATGAATATGCTCGCCAATTTGTGAGCGCTTCTATCCAAGGTCCAATGAACATAGCTACAAAATAAGAGGTAAAGATGGAAAAGAAAAGATACACAACATCATTAAAGGTCGGCTTTTTAACATTAACTGCAATTTCAATTTTGATTTTTACAGTTTTATGGGTTAAAGGAAGAAGCTTGTCAGCAGGAGAAAGAATTGAGCTCGCATTCAACGATATCAACGGCATGCGCGCAGGTTCTGCTGTTCAAATGATGGGTCTTAGAATTGGACAAGTAGAGGAAATCACCCCTGTTATTAACGGAAAAGATAGCTATGTCAAACTTAAATTTGTTGTAACAGAAAAAGGAATTAAAATTCCACATGCTTCAACAATTTCTATTCAACAATCTGGTATCATTGGCGAACAATTTTTGGAAGTTACCCCTCCAGAAGAACAAACTTTATTTCTTGAAACATCAAAAACTAAAACAATAATTGAACCAAACCAATCATTATATATGGAATTATCTGATGGCGTTAAAGAAGTTGGTAAAGTTATTGAAGCAGAAATTTTAAACAAAGCACAATTGCCATATAACCTTAAACAAAAAATCACAACAAAACACGCACTTAAATTGTCATATTACATTAATCTTCCAGGATTACTATTAAACAACGACACTTTAAGCGTTAAAATGCAAGATAATAAATTATTTTTATACATTGAAGATGGCGAAATTCCAATCGCGCCAAAAGAAGGGTTGAAATATACAGTAATTGAGCCAATGAGAATGTCAGATTTTCTTGATTTGCAATTCAGAGCAGCTCGTTCTTTAGCAGAAACAAACGACAGAGTTTCAGAAATTTTATCAGATGAATTTATTGGAAGTTTAAAAACTTCAATAACAAATATCCAAGAATTAACTCAAAGCGCAAACACAACACTTGATAAAGCAACATTATTAATTGATTCAAGCAAACACGAGCTTGAAACACTAATCTCGCAATCTCAAGGCTTGATTGACTCTTTAACATTATTATCAGATAACTTGAACCACATTGTTTCTGATGAAGCCCTTAAAAAAGATATTGTTTCAAGCATAAAATCAATTGGCAGAATGTCTGATAACATTAATAAAATCTTAGAAGACGAACAAACAAAAGAAATCATTGCAAATGTTGATGAAACTTCAAGAAATTTATCAGAAATTAGTTCATACGTTAATGAATTTACAAAAGACGAGAAACTAAAAGAAGATATCACCTCAACTGTGACACACCTTTCATCAATCACGCAAAACATTGCAAAAGTAATGGAAGAATATAACCAACTTCAAGATAGCGAAAAATTGAAGCTTAAATCAACAGTTTCTGACGTTTTAACAATCACAAAAAATGTTAAAAAATTCTCAGAAAAATTAAACAAAAGATTTTTATTATTTAGATTGATGTTCTAATTATGTTCAAAATTAAGAAAAATGATTTTCAAAACATACACTATAACCGCACAAAAGCGCCTTTTAGCCTTAGATGCGCACTTGGTGTTATGGAATTTTTTTATAAAATAATTATTAATTTCAAAAATTTTTTATATGAAATTAAAATTTTAAAAGAAAAAAATATAGGTGTTCAGGTAATTTGCGTTGGTAATTTAACAACAGGTGGAGTTGGCAAAACACCAATTGTTACAATGCTTGCAAATAAATTATCTAAAGAAAAAAAAGTTGCCGTAATTTCAAGAGGATATGGCGCAAAAATATCTAATAAAAATCCAATAATTGTTAAAGATTTAAAGGGAATTAAATTTAAAGATGGCACAATGTGCTCAGATGAAGCATATCAACTTGCAAAAAAAGTAAATAATAACGTTGTTGTCATTGCTTGTTCAAATAGGGTTAAAGCCTCCGAATTTGCAATTGTTAAATATGGAATTGATACAATTATTTTAGACGACGGTTTTTCAAATCGCAAAATCAAAAAAACAAAAACAATTTTGGTTTTTGATTCAAAAATGAAAACAGGAAATTCGCACCTTTTGCCTTACGGACCTTTAAGAGAGCCTTTAAGCCAAATTAAGCGTGCAGATGAAATCATCTTGGTCGATAAAGGAGATGAAAACATTGAAGAAGCGATTGCTTGGGTCAAAAAATTCAATTTAAAAACAAGCATTTGCAAAATGAAACCTTCAAAAATTTATCAAATGAATTCAAAAGCAAAAATCAAATTAAACAACCAAAAAGCAATTGCTTTTTGTGCCATTGGGCAACCAACGCAATTTTTTGATTTTGCAAAAAAATATTACAACCTAGCAGAAACCATTGCATTTGATGATCATCATAAATATCAAAAAAGCGATATCGAATATTTGATTAAACTTGCAAAAAACCACGAAATTAACACGTTTATTACAACTCAAAAAGACGAAACAAAGCTTTTGAGTTTAACAAAAAACATCACAAAATATTCATTCAACGTGTTAGAGCTTGAAAACGAATTAATTGAAATCTAGAAAATTAAATTGTTCATTTCAACAAATTCAACAGCCTCTTCCATTGTGTTGAAAACTTGAATTGTTTCAGTTAAAAAGACATATTCCAGCGCGCGCATAACGTCATCACAAGGTTTAACCAAAATAAACATGCCATCTTTAGCGCTTGTTGCTTTGTAAACTTCCGAAAACAAGTTTGCATAGCTATCTGAGAAGATTTTAATATGTTCCATGTTAAAGATGATGTTTGGTTTTCCAGTTAAAACGTTTGCGTTGACTTCTTTAATAACTTTATCAACATATTTTTCGTTGTTAATTTTGTACAAAGTCAAAGCGCAGATATTGTCATTAACATAAAATCTTGTATATTCATCTGAAGCAATTTTATTTACAGTATTTGAAATGAATTTTAAAACTTTTTCGTGCCATTGTGGCGCTTTAGAGATGAACTCGTCAATTTCTAATTTATATGCTTCTTGAATAATTTCGTGGTTATCCGTACCAGAAATTGCAACGATTTTGAAGTCTTTATTTTCTTCGTTTTTAATTCTGTTTGCTTCTTTAATTAAATCAAAGCCATCTTTATAATCTGGCAAATATAGGTCTAAAATTAAGAAATCAAAGTTTTTCTTTTTAAACTCAGCTAGGGCTTCTTCTTTTGTTCTTGCAACATATACGTTCATACCAATTTTTTGCAACATTACAGACAATTGAAAAATTGATAATTCAGTATCATCAACGATTAAAACATTTGTAACTTCGGCAGTAAAAAAGCTCAAAGGATAGTTGAAAAAATTTAACTTTCTTTCAAGTGCGATTAAAGCTCTTGAAATTAAATCATGAGCGTCTTCTTGAGTATCTGCTGCAATTTCAATATCTGAAATTTTAAGTAAATTATCAAATTGTTCCTGCGTAATTTTAAATTCGTTTTCCATACTGAAATTATACAATTAAACGCACAAAAATGCTACAATTAAATTTTTAGTGTATAATTTATATGAGACGCAATAGAGGTGAAAAATGGTCAATAACATTAATACAAAAGCTTTTGGCAAAAACGATATCCGCGGAATTTTCCCATCAGAAGTCAATGCGCAAATGTTTTTTGTGGCAGCAAAAGCCTATGTAACATTTGTTTTAGAGCAATTAAAAAAACAAGGCTCTGAAAAAACTGTGCGCGAGCTTTTGTTTACAGTTTGTATGGATGCAAGATTGCACTCGCTTGAGCTTAAAAAAGCAATTATCCAAGGCGTTACCTCTATGGGTGCAAATGTTTTAGATTTAGGCTTGGCGCCAACTCCACTTGGCTATTTTAGCGAATTTGCAAAAATTGAACCCGAAATCACAGAGGGTAAAAAAATTCTAGGCGCACTTATCATCACAGCTTCTCATAATCCAAGTGAATATAACGGTCTTAAAATGACTTTCGATAAACAAAGCTTAAATGAAGAACAAATCAAAGAAATTAAAAGAATTACAGAAGATTTAATCGCAAAAGATAGCGGATATAGACAAATTATCGGCGGTTTTTCAAAAGAATATGATATTGTTTCAAACTATCAATCAAAAATCGCGGACATGTTTGGTCGCGTTGGAAAAGGGATTAAAGTTGTTGTAGATAGCGCAAATGCAACAGGCGGAATTGTTGCTCCGCAACTATATCGCGACTTGGGTTGCGAAGTTGTTGAACTGTTTTCTGAACCTGATGGCTCTTTTCCAAACCACCACCCAAACCCTTCAGATATCAAAACGCTTGATGCTATTAGAAAAAAGGTAGTTGAAGAAAATGCTGATTTTGGTATCGCATTTGATGGCGATTCAGATAGAATTGGCGCAATTGGTCCAGATGGAACAATAATTTCTGGCGATAAATTACTTTTAATTTATGCGCAAGATTTAATTAAATCCCTAAAAATACACAACGAACACCCAACCATTGTTTCAGAAGTTAAATGTTCACAAGTTTTATATGACACAATCGAAGAGCTTGGCGCGAAAGCAATCATGACAAAAACAGGTCATGGTTATATTAAATCTAAAATGAAAGAAACAGGCGCGCTTTTAGCTGGTGAAATGTCAGGTCATACTTTCTTTAAAGATAGATATTATGGCTATGACGACGCAATTTATGCTGGTTGTCGTCTAATTGAAATTGTTGCTAAAAACAAAATTAACAATCCAAATTTCAAATTAACAGATTTATTAGAACCATTCAACAAAGTCTTTTTATCTGACGAAGTCAGACTAAAATGCCCTAATGAACTTAAAAAAGAAGTTTTAGAAGAATTGAAAGCTAAAGTAAATGAAGAATTGTTTGGTTCAAAAATCAAAGAAATCATCACAATTGATGGGCTTAGAGTAATCTTCGAAGATGGCTTTGCGCTAATTCGCCAAAGCAATACAGAGCCTGTTTTCACACTTCGCTTCGAAGCAAAAACTCAAGAAAAGTGTAATCATTATAAAGACACTCTTGTTGATTTAACTTGCACTTTAGTAGAAGAAAAAATGACTCAAAAAGCTTAAAATAAGACTTTTTGCTAAGAACATCTAGTCTATTTTACAAGAAAAATATCCAAAGCTGTTGCTATAATATTGGTTATGAAAACAAAAAAACTAATAATTTTAATAATATTTTTATTATTTGGTTTTAATCTTGCATTTGCCTCGCAAGATGATTCAATAATGAATATTTCAAGGATTGAAAAAACAATTTGGGGTTTTGATTATTCAAAAGATAATATCCAAAAAAGACTAGAACGCATTGAAAACAATGTTTTCGGTTCGACAAATTCAAAACTTTCAACAAAACAAAGAATTGACAAAATCAACCAAACAATAGGCATTGAAAGCTATGAGGAAAGCTTAAAACCAGCCTATGAAATTGCACAAAACGAAGTTGAACAAGTAAATTACCCTCAAATTGACACATTAGAATATCAAATTTTTAATTCGACATATCAAAAAGAAAACATTTACAAACGTCTTGAACGCCTTGAAAAAAAGATTTTCGGTTCAACTCAAGATGGCGATTTAGCGCTTAGAACAGATAGATTGAAGGCTTATATCAAAAAAGATACGATAGCTCAAAAGCCAAACACCGGCTATTATTATGAGCAACCTTATCAAATGACAGATGATATTCAACAATATATGGGCTCTCAAAATAAATATGACGGGTCTGACATGTTTATTCAGCTTGCAGGTCTTGAAATGGTGCTATTTTCAAAGACATATTCCCAAGACCCTGTCGGTTTAAGGTTGAACAGGCTAGAGCGCAAAATTTTCCAGCGCGATTTTTCATCAGATGATGATTCGTTAAGACTTCAACGTCTTCAAGCTGCTGCAAATGCACAAAAAACAGCAAAATTATATGAGGCAAATAAAATCCAAAAATTTACCTCAACCGGCATGCAACTTGGTTCAATTCTTTTGATGATTTTAGCTTTAATTCTTTAAAATTGCACATTTCGAAATATTAAAAACTTGTTTTTTGTTTAAAATTTAGGGAATAATATAAATAGAAACAGGTTAAAAGGCAAAAGAAAAATGAGCGAAGTGCAATTTCAAACGGATATTGAAAAATTAATAGATATCTTACCGCCTCGACTAAAATCAAATATCTATGAAGGCCTATTAGACGAAGCGATAGAAATTGTTTTGGATATCGGAAGAATTCCGGAAGTCAGACTTGGGAATGGAAATATTTTATCTTTAGGCAACGCAAATGTTACAAGAGAAGACCTAGACTATATTGTCGATGGTTTACCAGAATTTACCCATGATAACCGCTCAGGCATTGCTGGAACTCTACACAGAATTAGTGCGATTAGAAACCGTCAAGGAAAAATTGTCGGCTTGACTTGTCGTATTGGTCGCGTTATTACAGGCACAATTGAATGTATTCGCGATTTTGTAATTCAAAATAAATCAATTTTGTTCTTAGGGCGCCCAGGCGTTGGCAAAACGACAAAATTAAGAGAAATCACTCGCCTTATGGCAGATGAAATTGGAAAAAGAGTTGTCGTTGTAGATACATCAAACGAAATTGCAGGCGACGGCGACGTTGCGCACCCAGCAATTGGTAAAGCAAGAAGAATGCAAGTAGCGCAACCAGAATATCAAAAAGATATTATGATTGAAGCTGTTGAAAATCATACACCCGAGGTTATTGTAGTTGACGAAATTGGTACAGAAGCCGAAGCTCAAGCCGCAAGAACAATTGCAGAACGCGGGGTTATGTTGATTGCAACAGCACATGGTAACACTTTAGATAACCTCATCAAAAACCCAACATTATCTGATTTAATTGGTGGTATCGATACTGTTACTTTAGGTGACGACGAAGCAAAACACAGAGGTTGTCAAAAAACAGTACTAGAGCGCCAAAAACAGCCAACTTTTGATATTGTTATCGAAATCATAGACAGAAACACTTTGTCAATTTATAAAGATAGCGCAAGCGCAGTAGATTACATTTTGCGCGGTTGGCCAATTTCGCCTGAAATTAGAAAAGTTGATGGAAATTATAAAGAACCTAAAAATCCAACAAATATAATGCAAAAAGTAGAAGAGCTTGAAAACAAAGTTGAACAAGCTGGAAAATCTTCTTTGAGCTTTAATTTCAACAGACAAAAATACATTCAAGAAAACAAAAAACATAAAAAAATCTATATCTATGCTGTTTCGCGCTCAATTGTTGATAAATTAATTGAAAGATTAGATATCGACGCAACAATTGTCAGAAACGTTGAAGATGCGGATTTTGTTATCGCGCACAAAAACTTTGCAAAAGGCGGAAGCAAAATTTTAGCAACAGCAAACGAATATCGCCTTCCTGTCTTTTTTGTCAGAACAAATTCAATGAGCCAAATTCAAAGAGTTTTAAAAGAAGCGCTAAATTTAACCCAAGAAAACCAAGAGGTTCATAGCTTTAAAAATTACAAAGATTCAACAGAATTAGCACTAGACGAAGCTAATGCTGCAATTGCAAAATTGGGCGAAGGCTCTGAAGTTGTGGAATTAGAGCCACAAGAACAACAAGTGAGAAAACTTCAACACGAACTTGTTGAAGCACACGGCTATAAATCCGTGAGCATTGGCGAAGGAAAAAACAGACACTTAAAAATATTTAAAGATGAATAATATATTTTTTAAAAGAAAAAAGAAAAACACTGTCAAAACAGAAGAAATAGAAAATTTTAAAATAAAATATAAAAAACATATTTTTTCAAAAAACATCAAAATTTCTCTAAAACAAGATGACACTATTTTGGTCACAATGCCTTATTTTTGCGCGTATTCAACCGCGAGAGATTTTTTGATTAATAATCTTTCAAAAATAAAAGCTTATAGTTTGCCAAAAAAAGTTTTTGATGAAAATTTTAAAACAAAATTTGATACTCTAGAAATTTTAAAAGATAAAGATTTTAAAATTTCGACAAAAAACAAAAAAATATATTTTTCATATCCGCAATATTTCGCTTTTTCAAATCCAACCGTTCAAAAAGAATTTAAGAAGGCATATTTAAAAGCTTTAAAAATAGAAGCGCAAAATTATTTACCGCAAAGATTAGAATTTTTGGCAAAAAAATATTCCTTCAAATATAACAAAGTGTCTTTGCGTAACCAAAAAACGCGCTTTGGAAGTTGTTCATATCAAAATAATATCAGCCTAAATATTAATTTAATGTCATATGATTTTGATATTATAGATTACGTTTTAATCCATGAGTTTGTTCATACAAAAGTCAAAAATCATTCTTCAAAATTTTGGGCAGAAGTTGAAAAAATTTGTCCAAATTATAAAATTTTAAGAAAAATATTGAAAAAAGGTCAGTTTTAAAATTTGTAACAAAGCGTATCTACAATTTGAATTTTTTTCTATTTTCCTGTTTTATATTGTTATAGCAAGTTAAACTTGGAGGAAAAATGAAAAAAACATTATCTTTAGCTTTGGTTTCTGTTTTAATGCTATCTTTAAGTGTATTAGCTCGTGTTGAATATGACTCAACTGGCAGATATATCATTAAAGACACAACTATTCGCGGACAAAAAAGAGCAGAACAACTTCAAAATCAACAAGAAAGAAAAATTCAAGCAGCTGCTGCAGCTAGAATTGACTATGAAAAAGCTCTAAGAGATTTAGATTCATCTTCTGCAAGAGGCTATCAAACAAACAACAAAGCAAGAGGATATAACGTTAGATAAATTTAAAGGCTTGGAAAACCAAGCCTTTTTAATTTCTATCTTAATGTTAAACCGATTATATTTTTTTCAAGTCCTAGTTTAATTTTATTTATTTCTGCTTGGATTGTTTCATCAGTCAACGTTTGATTTTCGTTTTGCAATGTAATTCTATATGCCATAGATTTTTTGCCTTGTTCAATATTTTCACCTTCATAGATATCAAAAACTTTTGAAGATTTGAATATATTTTTATCTGCACATTTTTTAATGACTTTATTAATTTCATCATTTGTGACAGTTTTTTCAACAACAAAAGCAATATCTCTTTGAACAGCGCCAAACACAGGTAACTTTTTAAATTTAGATACACTTGGCGCAACAGAAGAAATCACCTCTTCAATATTAATTTCAAAGACATATAGCGCTTGGTTGAATTTCAATTTGTCACTTAAAATTGGATGTAATTTTCCAACAAAACCAATTGGCTCTTTGTTTTTGCCTAAAATTGAAATTGTTGCGCTTTGTGCAGGGTGCATAAATTCATAGTTTTTAATGTCGTTTTCGTTAAATGGCGCAAAAACAATTCTTTTTGAAAGACCAAGTTTTTCAAACAACGCTTCTAAAACACCTTTGATTGTATAGAAATCATTTTGTTCTTTTTTGTATAATGCGTTTTGCTTATTGCCAAAAATGCAACCAGACAATTTTCTGATTTCTTTTGCGCCAGAATTATCTTCGCTTGCTTCTTGAATTCTAAAATATGTTTTTCCTATTTCATAAAATCTAAAATTCTTTTGTCCATTGTCATAATTATTTTTAACAACATCTAACAAGCTTGGATATAGCGCTTGACGAAGTGTTGAATAATCTTCTGAGTGCGGGTTTTGAACCTTAATCGCGCAAACTTCGTCTAATGGTTGCAAATATGTATTACATAAGTTGTTTCCAACTAAAGAGCTTGTGATAATTTCATCAAATCCATATGAAAGCATTGTTTCGTTAATTGTTTTAATACATCTTGTATCAAAGCTGATTTGCGCGCCTTGAGAAATGTTTGGAATTTGAGGAGTAACTTTATCAAACCCATCAATTCTTGAAATTTCTTCGATTAAATCGATTTCGCGATAAACGTCATCAACTCTATAACTTGGCACTTTGAATTTTGCAGCAAGTTCGTTTTTGCCTAATAATTCAAAACCAAGATTTTCTAAAATTTCAATTGAGCGAGCTTGTTCAATTTCAATACCCATAATTCTTTTGATTTCAGAATTTCTCAAAGTAATTTCAACGTTTTCGTTTTGATCATTACCAGTTTTTGAAATTCCGCAAAATTCAGCGTTAGCATATTTTTGCAATAATTCAATTGAACGATAAAGTGCTGGCATAACCATTTCAATATCTATTCCGCGCTCAAAACGACTTGACGCATCAGAACGATAACCCACACTTCTTGCAGATTTACGATTTGTGTGAGATGTGAAATATGCACCTTCTAAAGCGATATTTTTAGTATTGTCATCAATTTCAGAGTTCATTCCACCAAAAACACCGCCCAAACAAACAGGTGTGTCTTTTGTTGCAATTAAAACACTTTGAGAAGTCAATTTTCTTTCAACTTCATCAATCGTTGTCAATTTTTCGCCTTCTTGTGCGTATCTGACGCTTAAATAGCCATTTAATTTGTCATAATCAAAAGCATGTTGCGGTGTGCCATATTCAAGCATTACATAGTTTGTAATGTCAACAATATTATTAATTGGGCGCATACCACAAGCTGTAATTCTTCTTTGAATAAAATCAGGAGATGGTTTGATTTCAAGATTTTTCAAAACTGCAACAGAATAAAATTTACATGCGTCAGGCGCTTTAATTTCAACTTCGAAATCTGCTTTTTTGTCTTCAATGTTTAATTTTTCAAATTTCAATGGGCGATTAAATAATGCACTCAATTCTCTTGCAATGCCGATTACGCTCATTTGGTCGCCCCTGTTTGCAGTAGGTGCAGTATGGAAAATTATTTCATCAGATAAATTTAAAAGTTTTTCTAATGATTGATTTAATTCAACGTTATCGAATAAACGATTTAAAATTAAAATCCCATCTTCTTCTTGCATATTGGATAAACCAAGTTCATCTTGAGAACATAACATTCCTTGAGATTCTACACCGCGAATAACCGCAGGGGTTAATTCAAACTGTTCACCAGTTTTTCTATCTAAAACTTTTGAACCAACAGAAGCATATGGAATTATTTGACCAACTTCAATGTTTTGTGCGCCACAAACAACGCGTTTTTCAACCCCACCCAAATCTAATGTAACAAGGTGCAATTTATCTGCGTTCGGGTGATTATCTATTTTTATAATTTTTGCAGTTCTTATGTTTGAAAAAGATGGTTTTTTGTGTTCAATTTCTTCAACTTCTAACCCTGACATTGTTAAATTGTGAGCTATTTCTTCAGGGGTAATACCAACTAAATCAACGAATTCATTAAGCCATTCATATGAAACTTGCATATTTTTTCCTTTATTTATGTATCAATAATTGTATTATATTACAAAAACTAAGGAAATACGCATAAAAAAACGGGAAAATTCCCGTTTTTAAATTTTATTTTAACCTTCTTTATTATCTTTTATTTTGTTTATAACAACTGCGGCAACCGCTGCAAATGCCATAGCGCCAGCGATAACGAAATTTGCCTTTCGTTGTTTTTTCATTGAACTTGCAAATGTTTCACAAGCAACATCAGTTTTTTCTGATAAATTTTTCAATAAAGATTTTGCGTTTGATTCATCATTAAAAGGAAGATTAAAGCGTTTTGCTAAATTTTCAAGTCCTTTTTTGTTTGCCTTTGCAATATTATCAGCGTTATCTAGTGCACCTTGAGCTTGTGATAAAACATTTCTTTTTGTTTTCAATTCAAAAACATCTTTTGTTGTTTTCTTTAAAATAATTTTTGCTTGTAAATCTGAAACAAAATTTGTCCATTTTTTGTCTGGGTTGATTTTAACCAATTTATCTGCAGCTAAACCAGCGCAACCGCCAACCAATGCGCTTGCTCCAACACCAACACTTGTATTGTTAATTTTCATTATTCCCCACGAGCTTATACTTGTATATAAAAAGTAAAGCACAAAAACAAAGCATGGTTCAAGTATTTTAAAAAAAATTAACTTTTAAATCACAATTTCAATTTCATTTTTATATGTGACATAACCAAGATATGTGTTTGGTGGTTTTTTCAAATTTTTTCTTTTGGTCATAATAACGCTTGCTTTTCCACCATCACGTGCTTTTGAATTTTCTTTTGTCAGTTTTGCGCAAAATTCCAAAATTTCTTTAGTTGGTTCTTTTTTATTGTTTGGAATTTTTAAAATTATATGACTAGACGGATAATTTTGCCCATGGAACCATAAATCTTCGCCTGTCGCAATTTTTGAAATTAAAAAATCATTTTGCTTATTATTTTTTCCAATATAAATTTCCCAACCCTTAAATTCAATTTTTTCGACTTTAACTTGATTTTTTTTATCCATTTTTTGCGAAATCAAACCAATTGAGTTTAATTCTTCTTTGATTTCTTCCAAAATTTCAAAATCAGAAGCGTTTTCAATGTTGAAAATAATACTTTCATAATATTCTTTTTTTTCTTTTGCTTTTCGATATCTTTCTTGTTCAATTTCAAACGCTGTTTTTGCCTTTTTATACATTTGATAATATTTTTGTGCATTTTGAGTTGGTGTTTTGTTTTCATCAAGTTCGATTACAAAATCGTCTTTTTTAAACTCTTTTTGCCCTTCTTTAATTTCATATAGATAAGACATAATTAAATCACCAAAAAGCTTGTAGTTTTCTTGTTTTTTCTCATTTGGCTCAACAAAAAGCGCTTTTTGAGTTTTTTTCAAATCTTTATTTAGATATTTTTTTAATTCAGCTTTTTTGGTTTTTAAAATTTCATCAAAAATAAATCCTGAAAAATAATTATCAATTGCAAGGTTGATATTTTCTTCCTCTTTCCAAAAAGAAATGATAAAATCAATATTTTTTAAGCTTTGCAATTCTTGCATTTTGTTAAACAGAACTAATTTATCATTATTTTCGTCTGTTAATTTTTCAACTAATGCCTGATTAAAATAGTAAAAATTATCTGCTATTTTTTTAATATCTAAATCTTTTGCAATTTCGCTAAAAGTTGAAAAACTTGTTTTTAAAATATCTAATTTTTGTTTTTGCGGAGGATAAAAATATTTTATTCCACCATAAATCTCGCGAACAGAGCTCTTATCTGCCGAAATATTGTGCATTGCGCCAATTATAGTCTTATTTTGAACATTATATAAAATAATATTTGAATGCTTACCCATTAATTCAACGGCAAGACAAATTGAAGTCAATGAACCTATTTCATCAAAATAATCAAAATAAATTTCCAAAATTCTTTCGTATTCAACAACTCTAAAATCCTTAATTTTTGAACCACTCAAATATTTTCTTAGTTGCATGCAAAACATTGGTGGGTTTTTTGGAATTTTAATATCTCTCAAGTTCGCACTATTTTCATCAATAAAACAAACATGTGGATATTTAGGATTTATATTGATATATAATTTTTTGTTTTGACTTTTGTTAATATTTCGAATATTCAAAATGACTTCATATCGAGATGGCAATTGAATTTTTTGCACAACAGAGCCTTGAATAAAATCAAAATTTTCTTTATAAAAATATTGTAAAGTTAAAGAGTCGAGAGCTTTCATGATTAGTTTAATTGTAATATAATAATGATTAATATGGAATGTTATTTTTTTGGAACATTTAACCCAATCCATTTGGGACATATCGAAATTGCGCGCCAAATCAAAGAAAAACTAGGGTTTGACCGTGTAATTTTTGTTCCATCTTTTATGCCACCACACAAAATTGACGGGCTTTTGCCTTTTAAAAACAGGCTTGAGATGGCGCAACTTGCACTTGGAAAAGAAAACGTCTCAGATATCGAATTTAAATTGAGAGTGCCAAGCTATACCTATCGTACAATTGAAAAAATTTACGAACAAAATGGCAATCAAAAAGTTAATTTTATAATCGGCTATGACCAATTTTTCAAGCTTGAAAGCTGGAAAGAGCCTGAAATTTTAAAAGAAAAAATACATTTCGTTGTTATACCAAGAAGATTTCAAAACGGACAAACACTAGGTCCAATGGCTTTTCAATATTTCAAAAACAAAGGGTTTGATTTTGAAATAGCAGACATAGATTTTCTTGATATTTCATCAAGCATGATTAGAAAACTAGCAACACAAAACGAAGAAATCACAGGTCTTGTGACAAAAGAAGTGAAGGAATACATTGAAAACAACAGATTATATACTGACTTGGCTACAAAAAAATCTTACAGCTAAGCGCTATGCGCACTCTTTAGGTTGCGCGGAAACCGCTCAAAAACTTGCAAGAATATATAAACTTGACGAAGAAAAAGCATATTTAACCGGTTTAATTCATGATTGTGCTAAAAATTTTGATGACGAAAAATCTTTAGATATCATTAAAAACATCATAAAAACAGGGTTTCAAGAAAATGAATTAAAAAATCCAAAAACATATCATGCTATCGTTGGCACATACGTTGCAAAACAAGAATTTGAAATAGATGACCCTGAAATAATTCAAGCAATTAAAAATCATACTATTGGCGCAGTGGATATGACTTTGTTTGACAAAATCATTTTCTTAGCAGATAAAATTGAACCAAACAGCAGAGATGAAAAATATAGCTCAAAAATTTGGAAACTAATTGAAGAAAACAAAGGCGTAATTGGGCTTGATTTAGCATTGTTAAAATGTTTTTGCGAAACAATCAAAAGCCTTGTAAAAAGAAAGCTCTATATTTGTTCTTCAACAATTGATGTCTATAACATCTTGCAACAAAGAGTTGGCGAACTATTAGAAGATTAATTAACCACCAATTTTTGTGTGAAAAGTACGAGAGATAACGTCGTCTTGTTGTTCTTTAGTTAATTTGATGAAATTCACAGCATATCCAGAAACTCTAACTGTCAATTGTGGATATTTTTCTGGGTGAATTTGCGCGTCTAGTAAAGTATCTTTATTAAAAACATTAACATTCAAATGATGACCACCTTTTTCAACATAGCCATCTAATAAATCTATTAAGTTTTTTTCTTGTTGAGTTGTCATTTTTATCTTTCGTCTAGTCCATAACAGGTTTTAATGTTGCAACCGCAATCTAGTTGTATATCTAAATCGCCCATAAAAATTTCGTCTTTGCCAAGTGCATTTGGAATTATTGAAAAAGTATTTGAAATGCCGTCTTGTGCGTCTTTAAATGGCAATTTTGCAACAGAAGCCAAAGATGCAACAGCGCCGTTTGTGTCTCTTCCGTGCATTGGATTTGCCCCAGGTGCTAATGGCACGCCTTGTTTTCTGCCATCTGGCGTATTGCCTGTTTTTTTGCCGTAAACCACATTTGATGTGATTGTTAAAATAGACATTGTTGGAATTGAATTTCTATATGTATGATGTTTTCTAATCATATTCATAAATTTTGAAACCAATTCTGACGCGATAGTATCTACTCTGTCATCATTATTTCCATATTTTGGAAATTCGCCTTCTGTTTCATAATCTACAACAATGCCGTTTTCATCTCTAATTGTCTTAACTTTTGCATATTTAATTGCAGATAGAGAATCTGCAACAACAGAAAGTCCTGCAATGCCTGTTGCAAAATAACGTTTCACATCTCTATCATGAAGCGCCATTTGAGAACATTCATAACAATATTTATCATGCATGTAATGAATTACATTTAAAGTATTAACATATAACCCTGCAAGCCATTCCATCATGGCTTCAAACTTTTGAGCTACTTCTTCAAAATTTAAATATTCTGATTGAATTGGTTCATATTTTGGTGCAACTTGTTCTTTTGAAATCTCGTCTACACCACCATTAATCGCGTAAAGCAAACATTTCGCAAGGTTAGCACGTGCTCCAAAAAATTGCATTTCTTTTCCAACAACCATTGATGAAACACAACATGCAATCGCATAGTCATCTCCGTGGATTTGTCTCATCATGTCATCATTTTCATATTGAATTGATGAAGTTTTGATTGAAATATGCGCACAATATTCTTTAAAAGCCCTTGGTAAATCCTTTGACCAAAGAACTGTTAGGTTTGGTTCTGGTGCTGTGCCAAGGTTTTCTAATGTTCTTAAATATCTAAATGAGTTTTTTGTAACTAATGGTCTACCATCAAGCCCCATGCCACCAATTGACTCTGTAACCCATGTTGGATCACCCGAAAATAATGAATTATATTCAGGAGTTCTTGCAAATTTAACAAGTCTTAATTTCATGATGAAATGGTCAATCATTTCTTGGGCTTGTTTTTCGGTGATAATGCCGTTTTTTAAATCTCTTTCAATAAAAATATCAAGAAAAGTTGAAGTTCTTCCAATAGACATTGCTGCGCCATTTTGCTCCTTGACGGCAGACAAATAGCCAAAATATAGCCATTGGATTGCTTCTTTTGCGCTTCTTGCTGGTTTTCTAATGTCAAAACCGTAGATATCGCCCAATTTTGCCATTTCATTAAGAGCTCTGATTTGCTCGGCAATTTCTTCTCTTAATTGAATTTTTTCAGCAGTCATATCGCCATATAACGAAGCGAATTGAGCTTGTTTATCTTCAATTAGTCTATCGATACCATATAATGCAATTCTTCTATAATCACCAATAATACGACCTCTGCCATAGGCGTCTGGAAGTCCTGTAATGATACCAGAGTGTCTAGCAGCTTTCATCTCTGGAGTGTAAACATCAAAAACACCTTGGTTGTGTGTTTTTCTGTATTTTTTAAATATTTTTGCGACTTCTGGGTCAATTTCATAACCATACGATTTACATGCAGTTTCTGCCATTCTGATACCGCCAAATGGTTGCATAGAGCGCTTTAATGGAGTATCTGTTTGCAAACCTACAATTGTTTCAAGGGTTTTATTAATATAGCCAGCTTTGTGAGATGTAATGGTAGATACGATTTTAGTATCCATGTCCAAAACACCGCCTTTTTTTCTTTCTTGTTTAAATAGTTCGCAACATCTATCCCACAATTTTCTTGTAGCATTTGTTGGTGATTCAAGAAAGTCTGAATTACCTTCATATGGAGTATAGTTTGTTTGTATAAAATCGCGAACGTTAATTTCGCTTTGCCATATGCCCGCCTTAAAGGTCATTATTCCCCCAAAAAGTCATTAGTAATATAAGTATAACACAAAAAAATAAAGTTTTTTGCTATTTTTGGGCATGGTTAAAAAAGGAATTATTGTTGATTTTTAAAGGCTTTTTGAGATTTTAAGATTTTAATTTTTTGGTTTTTTTTACTATAAAAACATGCCTTTTAGAAATAATGTTTAGCTTTTTATAAAAAACTAAAGTTTTGTTTTTATCTTTTCAAATATATTTTTTTAATCGTCTTAACTGTCAACAAAAGCAAAAGCCCTAGCCCCAAGGCGCCAAAGCCAATACCGATTGAACTCATTATTCTTGAACAAAAAACAGTATATGTCTCAATGAACAAAAAAGTTAAACCATAATTAAAGTAGATTTTCTTTTCAACCCTTGCTCCATAGCTCATTGCGAACAATGATGCGCAAATAAAGGCAATATTACAACACCAAAGCTCAACAGAACTTGGCTCGTAAAAACTATCGCTCACTTTATATCCAAACAAAGACATTATCCAAAGGGCAAGAAAAACAAAGAAGAGCCCAAAAGCAGTATAAATTGAGCCGAATTTTTCTAATATTTCATCTTCTTGATTGTTTATTTTTAAATTTTGCCATGTGATATGTCCAATCAAAATCAAAATCAAACCAACAAGTGCTTGAATAACAGGTCTTGATGCACCAATCCAATAACAAGCACTAGCATACCCCCAAAACATTCCGACACTTAAAGAAACAAAATATATCGCAAAAAACAACCACAAAGGTTTTTTGATTTTATACGCGCCAATAAAAAATGTAATTGCCCCAAAAACATTAAAAAATGGGAAAATTTTATCATCAAATCTTGTATGTCCGCTTGGAATTAAAAGCATATTCCATAGGCAAAAAACAGCAGCCAAAAATACACAAGAAATAAAGTCTAAGACATATGAAGTTTTTAAAAAATATTTCTGTTCATCTGATAAATTCAAAACTTCGACGTCATTTTTTGTCTTTTCGCTATATTTTTGAGAGCAAATAAAAGCAACCCAAAAGCCAACCAAACAAAGAATCGACCAGAAAAAATAGCCAGTATTATCGCCAAAAATGTAATAAAAAGCTTGATAAATCGGTTCACAAATAAAACTTTTGACAAAGTTAACGATTGTTGAGAAAAATTTAAGAATAAACATTAATATTTTTTCCATAAAATCTAATTGGAAAAAATTGACAACAATATTAACAACACCAATAATCATCCAAACTGCAGCAAAAATCGAAATCCACTTCAAAAAACGAAAAAGTTGAACTTTTTGTCTTTCTTTCATGAAATCTTTTATTGTTTGTTGTTGTTCATTTGAAATCAGATTATTTTGAACCCATAATTTTAATAATTTATTTAAATTCATAGCTTTACTCCATCTATTCAATTTTATAGATTTTTATTTTTTTGGTCAACAAATAGAAAGATTTTTATTTTTGTTTTATTATTTAATCGAAGGATAAAATAATGTTACGAAGATACGAACAATATTTAGAATTTTTAGAGAAAAAATTAAACAAATTTTTTGAAGCACAAAAGCCCTATATCTTCTGCAAAGAAGGGTGCTCTTTGTGTTGCCAAAATGCACAATTTCCATATTCGCTTTTAGAAGTTAAATATCTTGTTCAGGGAATGTTTGAATTGCCTGTTGAAACAAGATTAAAAGTCGAAGACAAAATGATTGAAATCATTGAAAAAAGAAGAAATTTTAAAGGCGAAAGATTTTTATATGATTGTCCTTTTTTAATCAATGGCTCTTGTTGTGTATATAAATACAGAGGCATTGTTTGTCGCGCCTTTGGGCTTTTAACAAAAAAAGAAGAAGGCAGAACAAAGACTCCTTTTTGTTGTTTTAAGGGGTTAAATTATTCAAATATTTATGACGAAAAAGAAAAGAAACTGTCAGAAACCAAAATGGCAGAACTTGGAATTACCCAAGAACCACTTGCCTATAATGTTGGTTATCCTTTTTTAACAGGCGAATCTGTCCAAAACGCATTTAAGCTAAATTTTGGAGAGAAAAAGCCATTGATTGACTGGTTTTTATCTGAAAAAGATAAAGCTAATTAGCAAATATATCCTTTAATTGCAGATTTTGCAGCTGTGTATGGGCTTGAAAGATAAATAAAACCGTTTACATTACCCATTCTGCCTTGGAAATTGCGGTTTTGAGTTGCCAAGCAAACTTCGCCATCTCCCAAAATTCCGCCATGTACACCAACGCAAGGTCCGCAACCAGAAGGTAACAAGTTTGCACCAGCTTCAAGGAAAATTTCAAGCAAGCCTTCTTTAGCCGCTTGAACATAAATATCTTTTGAGGCTGGAACAATTATCATTCTTGTATGAGGCGCAACTTTTTGCCCTTTTAAAACTTCAGCCACAACTCTTAAATCTTCAATTCTGCCATTTGTACAAGTGCCAACAAAAACTTGATTTACTTTAATATCGTTTAATTCAGAAGCTTTTTTAGTATTATCAACGGTATGTGGACAAGAAACCATTGGCTCGATTTCTGATGCGTCAATTTTGATTATTCTTTCATATTGAGCATCTTTATCCATTTTAATTTCTTTAAATTTATCTGCTCTATTGCGAGAAGCTAAAAATTCACGAGTTTTTTCATCTGTCTCAAATAAACCAGCTTTAGCACCCGCTTCAACGGCCATGTTGGCTAATGTGAAACGTTCAGACATAGACATGTTTTCAATTGTTTCACCGCAAAATTCTAAAACTTTATATGTTGCGCCATCTGCACCAATCATGCCAATTAAATATAGCATTAAATCTTTAGAAACAACGTTTGGCTTAAACTTTCCTGTTACTTCAATTTTAAATGAAGGTGGAACTTTAAACCAAGTTTTGCCATATGCCATTGAAACTGCAATATCAGTTGAGCCCATACCGGTTGCAAAAGCACCTAGTGCGCCAGATGTGCAAGTATGTGAATCTGCGCCAACAAGGATTTCACCAGGGTTAACATAATCTTCAATTAGTCGTTGATGACAAACACCGCAACCAATATCAGACAAGACTGCACCATATTCTTGCGCAAAATCACGAATGATTATATGCGCGTCAGATAATTCTTTTCTAGGTGATGGAGCGGCATGATCAATAAAAAGAATTGTTCTTTTTGGATTTTTTAATGGCTTATTTAATTTTTTAAATTCTTTAATCGCCAAAGGACCTGTGCCATCTTGCGTTGCGCAAACATCAACATTTGCAATTGTTAATTCGCCAATTTTTACTTCATGATCAGCGTGTGCTGATAAGATTTTTTGCGCTAAAGTTAAACCCATTTTGAACTCCTTAAAATCTAATGAAATTATTATAAATCAAACATAGAAAATATACATTTCAATTAATTGTATGATAACAAATTAAAGAGTTTTTTAGATAATTAAACTATAAATTAGGAGTCTTATACATTTATGGATATAGCAGCATTAATAGGTACCTTTTTAGGTTTAGGTTTCATTTTAGCAGGTCAAGCCCTTGAAGGTGGTAATATTGGTCAATTATTACAAATCACAGCGGCGTTTATCGTTGTAGGTGGTACAGCTGGGGCTGTTTTTTTAAGTTTTCCAATTGAAGACTTTAAAACAGCAGGTCACTGTATTGGTGTTGTATATTTTGGCAAACCACCAAAATTTGAAACAATAATCGAAGAAATCATTGGCTACGCACAAAAAGCCAGAAAAGAAGGGGTAATTATCTTAGAAAAAGAAGCGAAAAATGCTTCTCACCCATTATTAAAACTTGGACTAGAAGCAGTTGCTGACGGCGCCGATCCAACATTAGTCAAAGACATGATGGAAACACAATTATCTCAAATGCAAGAAAAAATTGCGGCAGGCGCAAAGGTTTTAGAGTCTGCGGGTGGTTACTCTCCAACGTTGGGTATCATTGGTGCGGTATTGGGCTTAATCCAAGTTATGCAGAACTTATCTGACCCGTCAAAACTTGGCGCCGGTATTGCGGTTGCTTTCGTTGCGACAATTTACGGTCTTGTTGTTGCAAACCTTTTCACAATTCCATATTCAACACGTGCAAAAAGAAAATATGCACACATTTTCACTTCAATGGAATTAATGATTGAAGGTATTTTATCTATCCAAGCGGGCGAATCACCAGCTTTGATTGAAAGAAAATTAGAATGTTATATCGTTGACAAAAAAGCAAAACAACAAGGAGCTAAGGCTTAATGGCAAAGAAAAAGCACGCAGAAGAACACGAAAACCTTGAGCGTTGGCTGGTTTCATATGCCGACTTTATGACGCTTTTGTTCGCAACTTTTGTTGTGTTATATGCCCTAGCACAATCTGACGTTAATTCTTTCAAAGGAATTGAAGAAGCGCTTAAAAGAGCGTTTCAACAAAGTGTTTTTGACAATCAAACAAGCATTTTAAACGGTACAGATTCAGTTTTTGACGGATACGAAGGCGCGACAAATCCGCTAATGCTTGAATATATGAGCCAAAAATATGAACAATCGTCTTTTGATGAAATTGAAGAAAATATTGAAAACCTACACCAAGACGGTTTGAGTGCAACGCAAGACGACAGAGGGCTTGTTATCCGCTTTGATGAACATGCAATCAAGTTTAAACCAGCAACTGCAGATTTGACAGATGAATCATTAAAAACTTTGTCTCAAGTTGCAAAAATTATCAAAGAGAAATTTTCAATTCACTTTATTGAAGTCGAAGGACATACCGATTCTGACCCAATTATTAGCTCAAAATTCCCATCAAACTGGGAGTTATCATCTGCTCGTGCGGCAAGCGTAATTAGATATTTAATTAAAAACCATGGATTTAATTCAAAAATATTTATGGCAACAGGCTTAGCAGATACTGTACCAATTGTTCCAAACACAACCATTCAAAACAAAGCGAAAAATAGACGTGTTGAGATTATTATTTTGAAAAATAAAAACAAAAATATGTCTAAGAAAAATATGAACGCTATTTTAAAAGAAGTTCAAGAGCAACAAAAACAAGCAAAAATTAAAAAACAGCCTTCAAAAGCGATTGAAGGGCTTGTTGGAAACGACAAAGAACTTTTGAAAAATGTAATTGATATGACAAATACATATGAAAGCGAAAACAAACGCTTAGATTTATTAGAAGATTTTGATTACATGCACGACGGACAAAAACCAACATTTATGGAGAAATAATGAAAAATTATTTTGCAATTTTTGGTGGTGGTGGAATTAGAGGAATTAGTTATTGTGGAGCATACAAAGCTTTGCTTGAAAACGATATTCGTCTGACAGGTTGTGCTGGAAGCTCAATTGGCGCAGTTTTTGCAACAATGTATACTCTTGGATATTCATATGATGAGATATATGAAATATTTTCAAATACGGGTTTTGACTTGTTTATTGATTTAAACATCACACTAAAACAAGAACTTGCATTGTCCAAAGGAAATAGATTTCTTGATTGGATGAGAGATAAAATTGAGGCAAAATTTTACAAACAAAACTATAAAAAAGGCTCAATGAAACCCGTAACGTTTGGCGATATCAAAGAAAAACTTGTTATTTATTCGATTGATTTAACCAATATGAAATTTAAAGAATTTTCAAGAGAATTAACGCCCGATTTTGAAATTGCAAAAGCAGTCAGAGCAAGTGTTTCAATGCCTGGTTTGTTTGTTCCATTAGAACTTGATGACAATTTAATTGTTGATGGAGATTTGCTAAAGTCAATTCCTCTTTGGCGCGCAACAAATACGATTAAAAATTTACCGGAAAGAATTTTGGAATTTCGCCTAGAGGACAATGAAACTCCTAAAAAAATTAATAATTCAATTGAATATTTAAATCGCGTTTACAACGCTATTTGCGGATTTGCAACCGATTATATTATTGATTTATATAACGAAAAAGATAAATTTGACTACATTAAAATTAATACACAAGATATCTCTGTTGTGGACTTTTTGATTTCAAAAGAAAAGAAAAAAGAACTTTTTGAAACAGGCTATAAAAGAACAAATGACTATTTAAAAAATCATTTACCGCAAAAAAGAGAAGGCTTGTTAAAAAAATATAAAAAGCTTTTTGAATATTTTACAAAATTCCAAAAAGAATTTGAAAAGAAAAATCCATTCAATTCATATCTTTATTTGTGTGAAATTTTTGTATTTTTATGCGAAGAAAAAAGATATCTTGATAAGCCTCTTTGTAACATGATTTTTAATTTTAAAAATTCATATTTAGACAATTTTAAAACTCAAAATTTCATCTTCAAAAAAAGAGAAGTGATTGATAATAAAAAAGAAAAAAACGAAAAACTTTTAGATATCATCAAACAAATTGGTTTAAAGGTTGAAGAATTAAAAAATTAATATTTTTTATAAAGCAAACCGATTAACATATCCTCGAAATTTTTAAGCAAAGCTTTTCTAAGAGTTGAATCTTGTTCAATTGAAATTAAAACAAGATTATTATTATTTTTTGTAATTAAATTTGCAAAAATTGAAGAATAATTTTTTAACGTTCCTGTTTTTGCTTTTAAATTATCTTTTAAAAACAAACCTCTTCCGCTCATTGTGCCTTGGTTTGCACCCATTAACATGTTTGAAATTAGGGTTTTATCAAAAAGCATTTCAATTGAATTAATATAAAATTCTGTTGTGATTAAATTTTTCCTTGAAACTCCGCTAGCGTCAGCGATTTGGATTTTTTCATCAGATATATTAAAAATGTCATTTAACATATTAATTTCATCAACAAACCCTGCAGGGTGTGAATAGTTAATATATTTTGCTGTTGCAACTTTTGTGATGATTTCAGATGTAAAATTATCAGAACGATATAAAATATCATTTGAAAAATCGGTGATATTTCTAGAAATTTCAGCAATTTTAAGCGCATTTTGTGGAACATTTTTATTAACTATCTTTTTCAAACAAACGATTTTATTGTCATCTAGCGCTTTTTGAAATTTAACCATAAAGTTGATTTCAGGATTTAACACAGGCAAATTAATAACTTCGTCTTTTGAAATTTCACCACTAAAGGTTAAAATTGGTGCATTTTCGCCGTGAAGTCTTTCAATTTTGATTTTTTGTTCATTATTTTGCGCATTTTTCAAATCGTTAATTATCGCAATTTTATATTCATCTTCTTGGATTATTTCAATATTTGTCGCCAAACTTGAGCGTTTAACGCCAATTTTTACCATATTATTATCAATTATATATGTCGAAAGCTCTCTTTGATTTGGAAATTTATCTTCTTCAAGCCAAGAGGTTGGATATTTTTCATCTGCAAAAATAGAATTATCTATATAAATATTTTCATATTCTTTATTTTTAACATTAGATAAAAGTTTTTTTAAATCCTTAGAGGTTAATTTTGTATCGCCAGAAAGCTTTAAATAAAGGTCTTTTCCGTCTTCAAACAATTCTGTTTGAAATTCGTAATCACTTCCTAAAACCAATAAACTTGCGCCGTACGATAAAACCTTTAAAGTGCTTGCAGGGTTTAGAGGTTTATTTGAATGTTTTTTATATAAAACTTTATTTGTGTCCAAATTTTTAACATATACGCTCAATTCGGACTTTTTATTTAAATTAAATTCTTTAATTAGTTTGTCAATTTCATCTGCTTTTGCAGAAGTGAAAGAAAAAATCAAACAAGCGAGGCAAAGAAAAACTTTTTTCATCTATATTTCCTCTGGACTAGCAATTCGACCCATAATCGCACTTGCAGCGGCAACATATGGGCTTGCAAGATAAATTTTAGATGACGTATGTCCCATTCTGCCAACAAAATTGCGGTTTGTTGTTGAAACGCAAACTTCATCATCTGCCAAAATTCCACAATGTCCACCCAAACAAGGACCGCATGTTGGGGTTGAAATTGCAACATTTGCTTCAATCAGCGTTTGGTAATATCCAAGTTCAATTGCTTTCAAAATAATATCTTGAGTTGCTGGAAAAGCAATCGCGCGAACGCGAGGGTGTACTTTTTTGCCTTTGAAAATTTCAGCCGCCATTTTCAAATCTTCCAAACGACCATTTGTACAACTACCAATTACAACTTGGTCAATTTTTATGTTTTCTTTAATTGCTTCTTCAACACTGTGTGTGTTTTCAGGCAAATGAGGATATGCAACAGTTAAAGGAATTTTAGATACATCATAAACCAAAACTTTTTCATATGGCGCATCTTCGTCGCTATATAAAAATTTTGGCTCTCTAATTGAGCGATTTTTTAAATATTCTTTTGTGATTTCATCAGGTTCTATTATGCCATTTTTAGCACCCGCTTCAATTGCCATGTTGCAAAGAGTTAGTCTTTGATCCATAGACATTTTGCGAATTGCACTGCCGGTAAATTCAAGAGCTTTATATAAAGCACCGTCAACGCCAATATCGCCAATTAGGTGCAAAATTAAATCTTTTGCGGTTAAATATTTTGGCATTTCGCCTTCAAAAACAACTTTAATGCTTTCTGGAACCTTAAACCAAGTGTCTCCTGCTGCCATAGCGCAACCTAAATCTGTTGAGCCAACACCAGTTGAAAAAGCACCCAAAGCACCATATGTGCAAGTATGAGAATCGGCGCCAATAATCAAATCGCCCGCAGTCACAATGCCTTTTTCTGGCAAAAGCGCATGTTCAATTCCCATTGTACCAACGTCAAATTTGTGAGTTAAATCTTGTTCAAAAATAAATTCGCGAAGGATTTTTGCTTGAATTGCAGATTTAATATCTTTGTTTGGAGTGAAATGGTCAGGAACCAAAACAACACCAGACTTGTCAAAAACAGCTTTTGCGCCCGTTTTTCTAAATTCATCAATCGCAATCGGACCAGTAATATCGTTAGCCAAGGCAATATCAATCTTTGCTTCAATAAGCTCGTTTGGCGCAACATAATCTTTATTAGCATGCAGCGCAAATATTTTTTGAGTAATTGTCATTGGCTTTTTGGTCATTTTATTTTCCTTGTTTAGATTTAATTTCTAATATGTTATTGTGCGCAATAACATATGCTGCACAAGTTTTTGTGCTAGACATATACCAAGCGCAATCATCTTGAACACAAACTTTGTAATCACCTATGCCCATAGATAACATTGGGCAAAATGGTATTCTTTTTTTAACTTGTTCTGACATTCAAAACTCCTTAAGCGTTTGCTTTTTCTAATTCTATACCTTTTTTAATTAAATTACATTTTGTTTCGTCGCAATTTTTTTCTTCTTTTTTATATATTCTTGTTCTGTTGATAACTTCATCAAAATCAATTTGATGTGCGTCAAAATCAGGTCCATCAACACACGCAAATTTAACTTTGCCACCAACTGTAACTCGACATGCACCACACATGCCAGTACCATCAACCATAATTGGATTCATTGAAGCTTCAGTTTTAATTCCATATGGTCTTGTTAATTCAGCAACTGCTCTCATCATTGGCATTGGCCCAACGGCGATAACGTAATCTACCTTTTCGTTATCAATAATTTGTTTTGCAACTTCTGTTGTAAAACCTTTATAACCCAAGGTGCCGTCATCTGTTGTGATGTGCAATTCATTACAAGCATGTTTCATTTTGTCTTCCCAAAAGATTAAATCTTTTGTTCTTGCGCCCATAACCATATGAACATTATTTCCAGCTTCCTTAAATGCTTTTGCAATCAAATAGCAAGGAGCAGCGCCATAGCCACCAGCAACGCAAATAACATTTCCATAATTTTCAATATGCGTAGCAACACCTAATGGGCCGACGATATCTTCGATTTCATCTCCAACTTCAAGTGAAGCAAGTTTTTTAGTAGTATATCCAACAGCCATATATACAATAGTTAAAATTTCATTTTTTCTATCGTAATCAGCAATTGTTAAAGGAATTCTTTCAGAGTTTTTATCTGTTCTTAAAATGATAAATTGCCCAGCTTGTGCGTTTTTTGTGATGAAAGGAGCCTTCACTCTGATTTCATATTGGTTTGTACATAATTCTCTTTTATATAAAATTTCGTATCCCATTTTAATCTCTCTTAAATAATTGTTACTGAGAATATAATATAGCAAAAATTTTGCTTTGTCACATTGAAATTAAATATTAACATTAGTTAAAATATTACTTTTTAAGGATTTTAATGTTATAAATTTTATGTTATTATGTAAATTATTGTAAAGAACTAAATTAACAAGAGCAAATTTAAAAATTCACAAGTTTTGTATAGGTGTATGATATTAATATAATAGAAAGTAAGGTGTTGTTATGACAGGTATTCAACCAATTCAACCTTCTCAAGGTTTCACAAAAGCAAAAAAAGCAGCAGTAGTTTCTAGCGCAACAGTTGCAACAGTTGCAGCAGCTTCTGCAGTAGCAGCTTTCGCATTAGGTAAAGGTAAAGTTGAAGCAACTGGCTTCAAAAAAATCCTTCCAGCATTAGCTGAAGGCTACAAAGCAATGGGTGCTTTTGTTGTTAAAGGCGCAAAAAAAGCTTGGGATTTCGTTGTAGAAAAATTCAACAAAGTTAAAGATTTCGTTGTTGAAAAACTTCCAAAAAAAGCTGAAAAAGTTGCAGAAACAGTTGCAGAATAACTTATAACAACATAAAATATAACATCATTACTTATTTCATATAAAAAGTATGCTATTTTTAGCATACTTTTTTTGTGTATATAAATATTTTTTGAGTAAAATGTTTATATAGAAATAAGGAAAAAACCATGATTTTAGATAAAATTAATTCACCAAAAGACTTGAAAACATTATCTGTTGAAGAAATGAATATCTTAGCAGATGAAATGAGAGAAGGTATTTTAAAAAGAGTAAATGCTATTGGTGGACACGTCGGACCCGATTTGGGTATTATTGAAACTATGATTGCTCTGCATTACGTTTTTAATTCACCTGTGGACAAATTTGTTTTTGACGTTTCGCACCAATGTTATCCGCACAAAATGATAACAGGAAGAAAAGAAGGCTTTTTCAACCCTGAATACTATTCAAAAATTTCAGGTTATAGCGCACCAAATGAATCTTGCCATGACCATTTTACAATTGGTCATACATCAACCTCAGTTTCTTTGGCTTTAGGTTTAGCTAAAGCAAGAGATTTAAAAAAAGAAGATTTTAACGTTATTGCTCTAATCGGAGATGGTTCTTTATCTGGCGGTGAAGCGCTTGAAGGTTTAAATCAGGCAAGTATTTTTAATGGAAATTTTATTATTATTGTTAATGATAATGAAATGTCTATCGCTCAAAACCAAGGCGGATTATATAAAAATCTTGAACAATTAAGAAAAACAAATGGAGAATATGAAAATAATTTCTTCAAAACTCTTGGCTTTGACTATTGCTATCTTGAAGAAGGAAATAATATTGAAAAATTAATCCAAACTTTCAAAAAAGTAAAAGATACCAAAAAGCCGATTATTGTTCATCTTCACACTCTTAAAGGAAAAGGATATAAACCTGCGGAAGCTCAAAAAGAAAAATATCACTGGCAAGTGCCTAACTTTTTAGATGAAAACCAAACATTTGAAAACATTGAAACATATGAATCAATTACAACAGATTATATTTTAAGAAAAAAAGAAGAAGGTGAACCAATCGTTGCAATAACTCCAGCAACCCCTGGGGCAACAGGTTTTTACCAAGAATTTAGAGAAAAATTAGGCGAAAATTATGTTGACGTTGCAATTTCAGAAGAACATGGAATTGGGTTTATTTCTGGTCTTGCAAAAGGTGGCGCAAAGCCTGTTTTGGCAATTTTAAGCTCATTTGTGCAAAGAACATACGACCAATTGTCGCAAGATTTAGCCCTAAACAATTCTCCAGCGACAATTTTAGTCTATTGGGGCGCAATCACAGGTGCAGATTGCACGCACCTTGGCGTTTTTGATATTCCATTAATTTCTAATATTCCAAATATTGTCTATCTTGCACCAACAAACAAAGAGGAATATCTTGCAATGTTAGATTGGTCAGTTAATCAAAAAGATTATCCTGTTGCAATTCGTGTTCCATATATTCCGCTAAAATCAACAGGCAAAAAAGACGAAACAAATTATTCAATTTTAAACAAATATGAAATCACCAAAAAAGGCGAAAAAGTTGCAATTTTGGGTCTTGGTAATTTTTATAATTTGGCTTTAGAAACAGAAAAAATATTGAATGAAAAAGGAATTAACCCAACAATTATCAACCCAAAATTTATCACAGGAGTTGATAAAGAGCTTTTAGAAAGTTTGAAAAAAGACCACTCTATTGTGATAACTCTTGAAGATGGTGTTTTAGATGGTGGTTTTGGTGAAAAAATTTCAAGATATTTTGCAAATTCAACCATAAAAGTTTTAAACTTTGGCGCACAAAAAGAGTTCACAGATAGAATTTCGCAAGAAAAACTATACGAAAAATATCATTTAACACCACAATTAATTACAGAAGATGTTTTAAATTTGTTAAACTAAAATTTGCCTCAAACCGAGTTTTAACAAATGTTAACAAGTTATTCTGTTTGTATCAATTTTAAAAGCCTTTGTTTTTTATTTACATAGCAGGAAAGCAAAATGAAAATAAAAAACATTGAAAATTCTTTTTTGCAACAGAAAAAACCTGAGCAAAAAAAATTTCTAAACGCAACAAAACCAATACAAACAAACTTTCCACGCCTTGAAAATGAATTAAAATTCAAAGGCTTGATTTCTCGTGCGCAAACAGAACAAAATCAAGCAAAAAATAAACTTGATAGTTTAATCGAAGGGCTTTTAAAAAGCGATTTAAAAGATAGAAAAATAAATTCTTTGGTTTATCGCCAAGCTTTTAAAAAATATGAAAATTACGAAAAAACTTTCCACCTGCTGAGCACTTGTTCTGATAAAGATTTTAGAAAAAAATTAATCAACCTGCAAAAACGACCTCTTTTAAAAAGCGTTCTTGAAGGCAAATTTGAGATGAACTTTGCGTCTTGGTTACATCTTCTTGAATTGAATGATGAAGAATATAAAAGATATTTAACGCCAATTGAAAAAAGAACACCGCAAGAGTTTGACAAAAAGAGCTTTGTTTTAGATGTTCGCAAAAAAATTGAAGAAAGTATAGAAGCTTTTGAAGAAACAACAAAAAAAGAGACGCTAGAAAAAGAAGTCAAAACACAAGACAATAGCGACGAACTTGTTTTGCTTGGAAAAGAAAGCAATTACTGCGTTACAACAAAAGAAATCGGTGATTTAGAAGCAAGATATCCTTTTGAAAAACTACCAAAAAAACCACATAAATATATTAAAGGACTTGCTTCAACAAGCCTTTTAATGCTTAAACTTATGACAATTGGCGAAAGCAGCCTTTCAATCAAAGACAAAGGTGGTGCTGCGCCAGTTAGAAATGAAAATGCTTTAATTCGAGAGGAAGATAAAGAAAAACTAAACAAAACTCAAAATGCAGGCATTGCAATAAGATATGGCTCTAAAATCAATTGGAGCGAAGAAAAAATCGCAAGAGATATCATGCAAAACTTTTTTGATGGCAACGGATATACTCTTGAAGGAACAACCATCAAAGTTAAAAGAAAATTAAACGGTTCTTGCACCATTAGAATTGAAGGGCTTGGAAAATACGATTATTCGCACCTTGAAACATTAGGCGACAGTTCGAAAGACAACGACTTCTCTAGCGCAGGGTGTTTTGGTGAAGGCACAAGAATTGTTGCAGCAAATCTTTTATCCAAAAGAGATACAAACTATATCAAATACGCTTCAGGCGATTGGAGTTTTGAATTTAAGAAATCATCTAAAAATAACAAAGATGCCGTAATGACGCAAACTTTAAGAAAAAATGATGAACATATAGAAGGAAACTATATCGAATTTGATACTTCAAATCTGCAATTAATCAATAGAATTTTTGACTCTAAAAATTATTTTTATCACCCAAACAACCCTGATTTTTTCAATTTAGATTACGAAAATGAATATTTTGGATTTAGATTTTTACCAAAAAGCAATGGGGATTTATATCTTATTCAAAAATTTGAATACGAAGACAAAGGCAATTTCCTTCCATTGAAAAATTTCCATGTTGTTTTCAAAAGAAATCCAAACTCCCCAGAACTTGTTGAAAAAAATAATGGTAATTATTTAAGAGCAGTCGGCAGAGACAGAACACAAATTAACAGCAATTATTTAACAGAGCTTTTTGCAAGATATGTCAAAACCATAAGTGATGAAGATTTGTGCAAAATTGCCGTTTCATTAAAACCTTGTTGGGATTTAGCAACAGAAGAAAAATATGAAGCAAGCGAAGCAAGGCTATTTTTAAATGTTATTTTACAAGAAGCAAAATCAAGAAAAATTGGCATAGATTTTGATAAAGAAAAATACATTTGCCTTGATAGCGGACTTGGTTCAGATTTTGCAAAATGTCTTGGCTATAAACTTGCAATAAAAGACATGGAAAAAATCGGAATGAAAAGTTATGTCTTTAATTACGAAATAACTGAGGAAATAAAAGAAAGAGAAAAAAGAGATATTGTTAAAAAAATATGTATTGCAGATGAGTCCGTGAAGGTTTTTGAAGAAAATCTATCGCCAGAAGAACGCACTCTTTTAGACTTTGGTGACTCAGATAAGCTAAGAGAAATATATTGCGACAGTAATGACTGCACAGTAGCAGAAGCAATAATCGAAGATGGAATTTATCATGGGCATAAAGTTAATACTTGCCATTTAGATAGTTTTTATTCGAAAAATCTTGAAACCTGGCTACATGAAATGTCACACAGAGCAGGTTCAGATACAAGCAAAGAATTTTCAGAACAAATGATGAAAATGCAACAATTTGTTATACGCACCTTAATGCACAACCCTGTTGCTATTAAAAAATTAATAGCATTAAGGGAAATCTACGACCCTATGATGTATGCAGCGCCAACAAAAAGAATTATCCCATTAAACCAAGAAAAATTTGAAAAAAAAGCTCAAAGAAAATCCGACAAAAAAACACATCAAAAATCATATCCAATAAAATCAGCCGTTTATAAGCCTTCAAAAGAAGATATTAAAAACGCGCTCATTTCGGTTTCAGGTATAAAATATCCATATAGAAAAATTGAAGCTCAAAAACCATATGTCGAAATTCCAAGCCCAGCAAATGCTTTTTCGCTTCTTACAAAAATCCATAGAAACAATGAGCTTAATATTGAACTTAAAAATCAAGGCGGCGCAAAACCAACAAACACGGAAAAAGCCAAAATTAAAGAAGAAGATATCGCAAGATTAAACAAACCGCAAAGCGCAAAAATCGCAATTCGTTATGGCTCAAAAATCAATTGGGACGAAAGCAAAATCGCAAGAGATATTATGCAAAACTTTTATGATGGCAACGGACACACTCTTGAGGGAACAAAAATAAAAATCTCAAGAAATGATGACTATACATATAGAGTCAGAGTTGAAGGGCTTGGAAAATACGATTATTCACACCTTCAAACTCTTGGCAGTTCAACAAAAGAAAACGATACGCAAAGCGCAGGCTTTTTTGGCGAAGGCACAAGAATTGTTGCCGTTAGTTTGTTATCAAATGAAGGCACAAGCTTTGTCAAATATGGTTGTGGTGATTGGAATTTAGAATTTAACAGGTCTACAGATGACATAGCTTCAGCAATCATGACAGAAACTTTAACAAAAAATGACGAACATCTTGAAGGAAATTACATTGAATTTGATACAAAAAGCGCAAATGTTGTTTTAGCATTATTACAAGCAAAAGATTACTTCTATCACCCAGAAAACCCCGACTTTTTTAATTTAGATTTTGAAAACGAATATTTTGGTTTTAAATACATGCCTGATGATAATGGCAATTTGTACTACATTCAAAGATATAGACCGCAATATGAATCTATTGATAATGGGGTAAAAAATTTAAATATTATTTTCAAAAAAACCATTAAAGCAATTAACAAACATTTTGATTTTCAAAACGATAGGGATAGAAACGATTTGAGTCATAAAATGGTGAGAAAGTTAACTTGCGAATATGCAAAAACAATGAAGCCCCGAGAGCTAATCAGCGCCATTGCAACATTAGAAGAAATCTTATCTACTACAAATTTAAACTCAGACAAACTTGCGGGCGTAAACATCTGCAACAGCACAGACAGAGCATTTTTGCTTGGCTTAATCGATAGCGCCGTACAAAGAGGGATTAGAATTTCATCAGAAGATAGCAAACTTGTTTGGATAAATAACAGCAAAAACAAAGACCAAACACCTCTTAACGAAAAGGCAAGACACTATTTTATTGATAACGGTTTCAGATTTGTTAATAAGGAATATGCAAAACTTGGAATTGTTTCAGCAGAGCAATACCATGAAAAAGAAAGCGTAATACATAGCCAAGAAGCAAATGAAAAAGAAAATAAAAAATTAAATATTCTTTATCAAGGATTAAGTTTAATCACAAATCAAATCTATTATGAACATTTGAATGAGATAAAAAATATTCAACTTCAACTTGTTGAAGATAACGACACAGCTGAGCTTTTCAAAAGAGCATATATTGGCAAAAAACCTGCCGTTTGCATCAACAAAAAAGCTTTAGAAAACATGTCATATATAGAAGTTTTGGTTCGAATTTTATCCGAATTTTTAGACAAAAACCAAGACAAAAGGCTCGCAAGTTATAGCTATGATTTATCTAAAGTGTTAGAAGAAGAAATCTGTGAGCTTTTAAGATATAAAGAAACGGGAACAAAGCTAAAAATTCTTGAAAAATTATATAACGAAGTAAAATAAAAAAGCGCCAAAATGGCGCTTTTTAATCATAAATTCTTAACTTACCAGTTGGAGACATTCTATATGTGCGGATTTTGTTTCCATCCATATCATAAGACGTGATTTTCTTTCCGCTTGCAGAAGTCTTATAAAATCCCACCAAGTCGCCGTTTTTATCAACTCTATAAATATATCTACCTTTTTTAATATATTCATGTTTGTCGTGCGTAATGTTGATGTCTTGTGCTTTTTTGTTTTCGTAATTCATTACTTCATCTTGCAAACTTGCAAAAGATGTTGATGTTAAAGTCAAAAAACAAATAGATAAAAGTAAAATTTTTTTCATAGTCCACCCCTTCGTATCGCTATATTATTTATAACGATTTAATTTTAAAAAGGTTCATTTTTGAAAATATTTTATTTATAAGTGCCAACCTTACGCCCGTATTTATCGTATTCTACAACTTTTCCATTTGATTGTTTTTTATATGAACCTGTTTTTTTACCATATTTGTCATAAACATTTGTTGTAGAACCTGATGTTTTATATGTTGCTTGTTTTCTTCCGTTTTTATCATATTTTGTTGTAGTTGAGCCAGATTTTTTATATGTAGCTGTTTTTGAACCATACTTATTATATTCAGTTACTTTATTTCCTTGTTTTTTGTAGATTTTTTCTTTAGAGCCATATTTATTGTATTTTGTGGTTATAGAGCCAGATGTTCTATATGACCCACTTTTTGAACCATATTTATCATAGGAATTTATTGTTCCAGCGAAAACTGAAGCAGATAAAAATAGCAAAGTTAAAAATGAAGCTAATAATTTTTTCATTATATTTTCCTTATTTAATCTTGTTTTATAAAACGAAACTTATTTAAAAAGGTTCATAAAATAAATTATGCAACCGCCAATAATACCCAAGAAAATTAAAAGAGCAGTTATGAAACAAACAATGTCTTTTAAAATCCCATCAGGCAAAAAGCAAGCTATGATTATCAAAACAATGATAACTTTAACTATTGGAACAGATAATAGACAAAGTATGGAAATTAGGTCTTTCATATATTTATTAAAACAGCTTTCCTTCAATTTTTCCATTTGTTAATTTGCAATATTCAAGCAGATCCAAGGTTGAAGCACCCCTGGCTTGCATAGAATAAAATGTATTATCATCAAGAATTGAATATCTCCAAGTTGAAAACATTCTTTCTTCTGGTCTTAATTCATTAACTTTTTTACACCAGTCTAAAGCACTTCTTTGCTTTTGTTTGATATTCGTTTGTTCTACATCTTTTTGAGCTTTTGTTTCAACAAAATAAATGCTATCTTCTATTTTTACTAAAAAATCTGGATAATAAGATGAAAACAATCCATCTGTTCTAATGTATTTCAAATTAGCAAACATATGATAATTTTCATTAATCTTTAACAATCTTTCTACTTGCGAATCTTTATCTGCAAAAATTAAAAAATCTTTTTCAAAATCACCCTTATTAGATGGATATGCGGTTTTTTCGTATATTGATTTTTGAATATCTAACGCAAAATTTTCCCTCATTTTAATTTTATCAACTTCTGAAAAATATTTTTTCATTACCGTTGCTTCTGAAATTTCTATACTATTTTGCATATCATAGATTGATTTGCTGATCTCCTTCATAATATGTTCAAGAATTCCAACTTTTGCAACCAATAAAACTCGCCAGTTATTCTCTGTGCTTGGATCAAATTTCTCTCCAAACAATTGTGTTCTTATGTATTTGTCAATCACTTCTACCAAGGCAACTTGATTTATCTGCATTGCCGGATATGAAGAATGTCCGGCAATTCTTGCCATATTATTTGTAATAGCGTCAAGCATTCTTGCCAAAAACTCATTATAACTTTTTGCATTAAATAATCGAGAAGAAACTCTATAATCTCCAAATCTTGTTTTTACTGTCATTTCTTCTGAATAAAAACTTTCATCACCATAATTTTTAACAATTTCTTTAAGTTGAGATAAAGACCAAGGCAGTTTATTAAAATTGCTTGTTTCCAATTCGCCCAATTTTAAAATTTCTTCTTTGTCTGAAACAATGGTTGGTATATAAAAATCGTATTTTTCGTAGTTTTCTTTTAAACCAACTGTTATAATATCACCCAGAACGCTTTCTTTTGGTGGCATTTCTTTTTCTTCGACAATCATTCCATTTTCTAAATCATCATAAAACTGAATAAAAGCGGGGTGTTCAATAATACTTAAAATATCAAGATAGTTAACAGGGCTTTGTTTTTCAATAAACATTTTGTGTCTATTTTCAGCTTTAATATCTTGATAGTCTTTCTCTCTCCACATTAAACGTAAGCCACGACCAATTGTTTGTTCCAGCAAAATATTTGATTGCGCAGAGCGCAATGGAACAATCACACAAATATTGCTAACATCAAAACCTTCTCGAAGCATTAAAACAGAAACAATAACTTTTGGATTAGAATGCTTATCAACATTAAATAACCTCTGTTTTATGGTTGCCCATTCTTTTACAGAAACTTCACCTTGTTTATCTGTATCTATTTGAATAATTTCATCATCTGCCAAACCTTCTTGTTTTAAAAAATCAATTACGAATGGTGAAGCCTTTGTATTTTCGCACATTATCAACATTTTGGGGTGCTTATTTTCTGCTTCTTTAACAAATTCTTCTTCCAGCAATTTTAATTTAGCTAAACCAGCTCGAATCATTAATCTTTGTCCGTCTGACAAATCGATAACATTTGCACCATCTTTTTTAGCCTTGAAATCCAAGTCTTCATTTTCTATTGTTGCAATCTCTTTTCTTTTATCAATAGCTATTGTCTTAACCAAACCTTCTCTAATCGCTTCCTTTAAGGCGAAATCTACTATTATATGAGGAAAATAATGTTTTGTTCTTTTTTGACCAGAGCCTGTTACGCTGTATGGCGTTGCAGAAAAATCTATTTGAATAAAATTTTTGCCTTTGTTTTCAGAAATAAAATTTAGTGATTTTTGCCATTCCACTTCTGCAACAAGACCATTTTGTTTATTTTCATGAATATGATGAGCTTCGTCATTGAATACACAAATATTTTCTAATGATTGCAAATATTCTAATTCTCCGCCTTTTAAATATTTGTTATCAATTATATTCAAATCATGGCCTGCTGTAACGCCAGGAGTAATTGGTAATAAATCTTTGACAATATTGCTTGGGTCTTGTAATGGTGAAACTTTCGTATCTTCTATTGTTTCTTCAACTCCAGCCAGCAAGTGCCAATTTGTGATAGCTATTAAGCCATCACCGGTAATTTTTTTACCGATTTCATCTTTTTTGACTACATTATTTTGAATAAAACTAAAAACAGTTTGTCTATATCGCTCAGGAATAAATAAATTTTCATTTCTTTTAATGTCCGAAGATAAAAAATCTCTTGTCCCGTCTTCTTGTTCTTTACCTAAAAATGCGTCTAATAATCTTTCATAAACAATTAACCCTGGCGCAACCAATAAAAAATTTTTCGTATATTTAACGTTATTTTCAACTTCTTTAAACTTCGCATTCAGATATTGCCATATTAATAAAGCATTTAAAACAAATGTTTTTCCTGTGCCTGTTGCCATTTTAACGCAATATTTTGGATATTGAAATTTATCATTTGCAATGTAATTAAAAAAATTAGGAGATAATAAATCTTGACTCGCTTGTTGATACATAGAAAGTATTGAATCAATTTTTAAAATTTCATGACAATAAATTGCGTTCAAAATAGCTTGTTTTTGCCCTTTGTGAAAATTAATAACTCTTGTTTCGCAAAACACAGGATTAAACCAATATCTTAATAAATCCTGTGTAACAGGAGTGACTTTTTGTATAAAACTGCCGCTTTCCCACTCTTGATTGACAATTTCACTTAACTGTTTAGCAAATTGCAATGGGATATCTCTTGTTCCTGTATTAGTAGAAATTGGCATGTCTATACCTCCTTAATTACAACGCTTTCAAAACCAAAAACATCAACAGCTTTTATGCAAATCATTCTATTCTCTTTTCTCGGAACATGAATTTTCGCTTTTTTAACAACTCTCAATGGGTCGTCATCATTATGAGTATTTTCACGATAATCTTGCCATTTACTTCTGAAGGTTCCTCCATCAAAATCAGGATCCACACTCCAATATTCAATTAAAGCCAGTGGATCATTAGCCATAATATTTTGCAATTGCTCTTTATATTTATCATCAAGAGGCAAAGCATCTGGTGATAGTAATACATAATTATCTAATTCAATTTCAAGTTCTTCAATATCGCAAGTAAGGTTGTTAATTACAGGTTCTTTAACCGTCAAATACTGTAATGAAGCAAATCTAACTGTTTGGTTTTTAACCAATTGTTGATAACTTGAATTTTTAGCTAACTTATTTAATAAATCTGGTGGTATAACTAGAACTTCTATTTGAGTTCTATCAATATCTTTCAATACGGTTGCAATATCAAAAGTAAAATTCCAGCCCAGAATAACAACTTTGCCCCAACCACCCATAAAGCTTTCTTTTAACTCTTGAGCTTTTTTGATGGTTGAAGCTCCTGTCATTTTATTAGGACTATCGACATAAACTAAAGTTCTTGAACCTTTTAATTGACCTAAATTTCTTGGAGAATTTTCGTCTGTAAATGGCATTGCTCCAAAAAGATTTAATACAACTTGTGATAAATCTCCAACACGTTTAAATTCTTTTGTGGAAGTAAATACTTCTCTTTGGTAATCACCAACTGCTTGATATAAGAATGGTTTTGCTTCATTATCAATTAACCGTTTGCGCATAATCATATTTGCAGGCTTGCCAAAATCTGATGTTATCCATCTTCTTCCAAGTTTTTCTGCAACTGTTGCAGTAGTGCCAGAACCTCCAAAAAAATCTGCTACTATAGAATTTTCATTGGAAGAAGATTTTATTATTCGCTCTAATAATTTTTCTGGTTTTTGCGTCGCATAATTCAATCTTTCGCTTCCACTGCCTTGTAATGAAGGTATATCTTCCCAAATTGAATCCAGAGCAGTGCCTTCTTTGTCTGTTAAATACTGCTTTAAATACTCTTTTGTTCCATTAAAATAAATTTTATTTTCAAGCCGTAATAGCTTTCTTGTTTCTTCGGAATAATCACGTAATTCTTGCAATCTATATTTGCCTCTTCCATCAAAATCATCATATTTATACATTTTCAATGTTGCTTCTGAATATGGTTTAAATTGCCTTAAAAAAATGTTTTTTTCACTTTTTGAATAATACAATATCACATCATGATTACGACTGTACTGTTTAGCACTTGTATTAGTATTTGCATTACCTCTTCGCCAAGCAATTTCGTTTTTGAAATTATATTTTTCAAATATGTTGTCTAGTAATATTTTTATATAATGACTGATGTGCCAATCAACATGCACATATATACCGCCTTGCTCTGAAAGCAATTCTCTCATTAAATATAATCTAGGATACATCATTTTTAAATAAGAAATTGTTCCATCCTTCCAAGTATCAGAATATGCAAATTGTTCTAAAACATTTGGTTTTTGTTCAATATCACAACCAGGAAGAGTAATCTTGGTTCTATAATCTGCTTTACTATCATAAGGTGGGTCAATGTAGATTAAATCAATCATACCACGCATAGAAGGTAAACCTGTCGCTCCGTCACCGTTTAATAAAGCTTGCATAACAAGAAGATTATCACCATAACAAAGCCTATTGAACCAATTTTGTCCATCTATTTCTTGGTATCTACCTTTAAATAAATTAGCTTCTTTTCTTATAGGTAAAACATATTCATTAGTTTGAAGAGTAATTTTATTATTGCTTTCCAAACGTTCCATTATACGCTCAACTTCCTTCTTGCCTTCGGCAACAATTTTAGGTAATTGTTCAATTAAACTTTCTACCATTACTATTCCTATCATGTTTACTAGCTAATCATGGCATGATTATAACATGATTGGAATTAATCATGTCATTCAATGTAATATTTCTTAAATTCCAACTACTATGATTAGTAGGAGTATATATGAAACAATCACTTATATTATTAGGAAAAAGAATTGCATATTTAAGAAACAAAAAAGGTTTTACTCAAGAAAAACTCGCTGAAAAAACACATTATTCAACAAACCATATTTCAAAATTAGAACTTGCAAGAACCAACCCCTCTTTTGATTTATTGGTTAAAATTGCAAATTCACTTGACGTCGAATTGAACGAACTTTTCGATTTTAGTAAAGAAAAAGATTTAAAATATATAAAGAATGAAATACAGAAAATTTTAGATTCCAATAACAAAGATGAAATTCTATTACTTTATAGTATATATTCTTCTTTTAATTAATTATTAATTATAAAATCTAAAATTAAACACTAAAAAAGCGCCTAATGGCGCTTATTATTTATATGGTACCCCGTCTTGAATTTTGACAACTCGAAAGTTTAGTATTCCACTTCAATTTTGCAAAAGCAAAATTTTCGCTCCAACAACTTTCTCAAACATACGGGCTCACAACGAGCTAAAGCTCTGTTCCGCCCTAGTCAAAATTCGCCAAGCGAATAATTTGTTCGTTGCTGCTTTACATATAATAAAAAAGACCGCTCAATTGCGGTCTTTTTTTATTATATGGTACCCCCAAGCGAATTCGAATCGCTGTCTACACCGTGAAAGGGTGTTGTCCTAGGCCTCTAGACGATGGGGGCTTAATGGACTTATTTTTTTTCGCCATATACGAACAAGCCAATGATATCATTTAATTTATTTAATTGTTTTTGATAGCTTGTAGCTTGTTTTTCAAGAGTTCTGATATTGCTTTTGTATTCTTGAATTGTATAGTTACAATCTTTGATTGAGCTGTTTAAACAATCACGTACTCTTTGAGCGTCTTGCAAAACAGTTTTCATTGGAATGCCCAATGCTTCGATTGTTTGACGAATGATTTGCGCACCGGTTTGTCTTGGAACACCAGTAGGCAATTGAGAAATTAATCTTTTTAAAACGTTGATGTTGTTTGGCATTTCAAATTCTTCAACATCTTCTTCGTTTTCGATAGATAATTTCAAGTCAGAATCTTGTGCAACGTCTTCTTCGCTAACAGAAAAAACAGGTTGATATTCTTTTGAATTTGTGTTGAAGCTGAAAGCTGTTGCTTCTTCTTTTGTTTCTTCTAATGAATCAAAAGAGATTTCATCACTATCATCAAAACTGTTGATTAAGTTGTCATTGTCCAGTTCAGTTGCGTTTTCAAAGTCTTGTTGCTTAAGTGCATCAACTATTTTTTTACCCATATTTTTTGGTAATTCATTTTCTTGCATTTAGCAACTCCTTCTCAATTTGTCGTTTGACTCTGTATATATATAAAAACAAAAAAATATTTGTTTGTCAAACCCCTTTTAAAATCACTTAAAAAAAATTAATATTGAGTGTATTTTCAACGATTAAAGCCTTGTTTTTGAATTTTTAATTCTTGTTCTCTACTTAAATTTTTTTGCTCCATAAATTCATAATGTTGGTCAAAAATGTTGTTTTCATTGACTTTTTCAAGCGCTTGAAGTTCCAGTTGAACAATTTCATCTGTTAAAATTTGATTTGTTAAAAATAATTCTTCTCTTTTTAAATAATATTTATGACGCCATTTGTTAACCAATTTTAAAATATATTTTTTGTCATTTTTTAAACATTTTTCAACATCAGGGTTATATTTTAAAAAGATTTCTTTTAGCTCTTCCCCTCTTATAAACGCTCGCAAGACGCGAGTTTTGAACTCTTTATTGTATGAAATTCTTGTTTGTTTTTCCATTTTAAACCAGACTTAAAATCAAAAAAATTATAATATATTATTTAAAAATTACAAAATGTAACAAGAATATATTCTTTTTAGCAAAATTTATTTTTCACAAAACTTATACCTCCAAACTATTTTAAGCGAGGAAGTCTTTAAATGAAAATTAACGCCATTACACCCTATAAAAATCAAGCTTTAACAACAAAAAAAGAAGCTTTTAATCAAAAACCTAAAAACACAGTTACAAATTCAATAGAACTTACTAATGATTACACTAAACTTGCTTTTATGGGTACCAAAAAAGACCGCTCTGATGTCAAAAACTTACGCGACATGAAAGCAAATTTCACCCCAGAAGCAGATGATGTATATGAAAAAGCGCAAGAATATGCAAAAGCTACAGGTGCTAAAGAGATTGAATCTTGGCATTTTTATCTTGCATCTTTAGAAAGTTTAAAAGAATATATCACAAATCTTAATAATGGCGTTGTAAAACACGAAGAAGAAAGAAGATTAAAGCTTCCATTTGAAGTTGAAACATTAATTTCGCAAAGCTGTAATCTTTTCGGAAACGAAAAACAAAGGGCAAAAATCGAAGCTGTTGTAGACAAACACATCACTCCGGTTAAGGCAAATTTTACCTCAGAAGAAAATACAAGAAAAATCAAAATTCCATTTTTATCAACCCCTCAACCAACAAAAGAAGCAATCGAAGACCTTGTTGAAACATATGACGTTTTAGCAAACGAGCTTCAAACAAACAATTTCTTTGACAGCTATTTTCATACAATGGCACATTTTTCAAAAGATAAAAAACTTGTAAAAGAAGCTAAGAACTTTGTGAAAGATATCCAAGCTGCAATAATGGTTGAAGACAAGGCGAAAAAAGAAAAAAATCACCTTAAATTTTATGACGAAAAAGCAGACGCTATTTGGAAAAACTTGAGCATTGGAAACGACGCAATCTGCATCTATTCGGCTGATGACAGAGAATCTTCAAAATATTTAATCTCAAGTTTTATTAATTTAATTAATAAACCAGGACAAGTCTATAAAAATATTGACCCAGAAAATACAGAAATTATTGAACTTAACAACCTTGGTTCATTTGACTTTTTGAACAAAGTTGTAAAAGACGCAAAAACAAACCCAGAATATAAAGACAAAACTGTTGTTTTCATTGCAAATATGATTGATTTAATTAAAAATCAAAACGGCTATTTAAACGAAGAAGATATAAAAACTCTTATCAACGAAACAAAACATATTGAAGGCGACAATCGAAACGTTCGCCTTGTTTTCACAATCACTCCTGAATCATATTATGCAAACACAGCAAAAACAGCAAGTTTGGCTTATCCACTTTCGCACTATGCTGTTCAAACATTACCATCTTTAAATGCTTCAGACGCGATTAACTTCTTAACAGATGAAAATGGTCTTAAATATGTTGAAAATGAGACAAAAGGAAGTTTTTCAAAAAAAACAATCATTAAAGCGATTGAACTAACAGCGCAAGAAGATGGAAATTACCCAGGAAAAGCAGTTAATTTATTATCAAGCGCGAAAAAATATTTCATAGACAAAGAAGAAATTACAGAAGAAGACCTCGAAAAATTCACAAACGAAACCAGAGGTTTATCAGAAGTTAATAACTCAAGTGATGGCACAAGCGTCATTTTTGACACAGGAAAAAGATTGACAGATATTGTCGGAAGCCCAATGACAAAAGCAGACGCAGAGGCTTTAATTAACCAAATTAAATCTAAAACTGTTGGCACAAAAGGTTATAGCATATTTTTAGATAATGGTACATCATATGGTGGCGGAAGAAAACACACAGCCCAAGCTATCGCAGGCGAGGCTGGAATCCCAATGATTACAATTAACGCGCAAGATTATGCCTTAAAAGATATAGATACCTTATCTCAAAATGCAAACTATTCGGAAATGAAAATCAAAAAAATCGTTTCTTTAGCAAAAGCACAAGCTGAAGCAAACCAAAACAAAACCGCAATGATTTTCATTGAAAACTTTGATAATTTTGCTTCAAACCCACTGTATGGCGTGTCTTCAATATATGAACAAAAAGCATTTTCACAATTACTTTTGGAAATGGAAAACGCAAGAAAAAATGAAGACATCAATTTAATCGTCATTGGTTCAATGAACATGCCAGAATTGTTAGATGAAAACATCATGAAGCCATATAAATTTTTAAATTCAATTATTGTTTTCCCACCACAAGACCCTCACGAAAGAAAAGAGGTCATTGAATATTACATCAATAAAATGGGTATCGAGGTCGAAGGCGAAACACAAGAAGAAAAAGACAAAATACTCAGAGATATCTCTGAAACAACAAAAGGTTTCACTGTCGTAGATTTAATGTATTTGCTTGAAACTGCAAAAGGCGTTATGGTTGAAGAAGGTAAAGATAAAATCGGCGAAAATGAATTTATCGAAGCGTTTTTAAGAACAACATCTGGTCGCCCAAACAAAGCAATGATTCCGGAATCAACCAAAAAAGTTGTTGCTTCGCACGAAGCAGGACACGCAATTGCTCTTCAAATTATGTATGAAATTGCACAAAAACAAAACATTGAATGGCGCTTACCAAGCATGGTGAATTTCATCACGCTTGACCCAAGGGCAAATTATGGTGGCGCAATGTATTATAAAGACCCAAATAACCATGAATATGGCTTTGAGCGCATTTTTACAGACATGATTTGTGCATATGGCGGACATTCAGCCGAAAAAGAAATTTATGGAATGTCTGGTTCTTGGGGTATTACAGCTGATATGCGCTCAGCCGAAAGCACCGCAAGAAGCGCTGTTTTAGATATGGGTATGGGTCCAAAAACAGGTGTTCGCCATATCAGAAGAAATTCTCTTGGTTCGCCTGATGTATCAGAAGAAAAAATGAGACATATCGAACAAGATATCGATTCATTGCACAAAAGCGCAAAATTCATATCTGACGATATCATTAAAGCTTATAAAGATTTCATTTTAGAGTTTACTCAAAAATATTATTCTAAAGTTGCAACAGGCGAGTGCCTTGTTCCATCAGAAGATTTTATTCAAGAGCTAAACGCTTGGAGAGAAAGACAACCAGAAGAAAAACAAAAAGTGTTATTAGAACTTGAAAAAGAAATCTTGGACGAAATCGAAAGAGTGAAAGAAGGAAAATAAAAAAGCGGGTCAAACCCGCTTTTTAAATAGTATCTGAAACCATGGACTGCAATTGCTCGTCTGCCATGAAATTTTCTCTTTCTTTTTTAATATTTTTGATGAAATTTTGCGTAATTTTAAAAGGCGGAACACCTTTATATTTAGCAACGTTTCCAGGTCCTGCGTTATAGGCAGCTAATGCCAAATCAACATTACCATATTTGTTATACATCATTTTGTAATATTTAATACCGCCTTCGATATTTTCAGAGACAATGTATGGGTTAACTCCTAAAATTTTAGCGGTGCGTTGAGTTAATTGGAACAGTCCAATTGCTCCACCAGGGCTTTTTGCTGCAACATTGAAGTTAGATTCAATTTTTGCAATGCCCAAAGCTAAATATGGGTCAACACCAAGTCTTTGTGCGGTTTGTACAATTAATTTTTTGGCATGTTCTTGTGGCGTTTCATTAGCAAATACTTGATTAGGCGCTAAAAAAAGCAATAATAGAGCGACTAATAAAGTTTTAACTAGCTTTTTCGTCATAAAAATCGTCCTCATCTTTTGATTTACCGGGCAAAAAACTTATTTAAAAGTCAAACAGCCCTAAGTCACTAGAGACTATAACACAAAATGTAAATTTTTGCAACCCAAAGTAAAAAGCCAAAGCGCAAAACCCTTGCGCTACAAGGGCTTTATTTGCTACAAATATAATAGTTTAGCTAAAAAATTGCTACTTGCTAAATTGAATGAGCTTATGCTACACTGTTTAAAGCGAATGGAAAAATGGCCGAGTGGCTGAAGGCGGCACCCTGCTAAGGTGTTATGTGGAGTAATCTGCATCGAGGGTTCGAATCCCTCTTTTTCCGAAGTTTAAAAGACCCGAAAGGGTCTTTTTTGTTGAAGAGGGATTCTCACCCTACGGGTTCTCCCCTCCAAAATACGGCAACAAGTGATAATTGTCTTGCAGGGTGAGAATTTCTGACTTTGAAACGAGAAATTTTCTTTTGAATTTGAACTATCCGACAGATGAAATTCAAATGTCGGACAGTGAAAGCAATATTAATTTAAACTTCTAGAAATCGTAAGTATACCTTTTCTTTCTTGTAAGATCCCTCTGTGTTTGTCATTTTGCTTAACAAAGCGTACTCTTGTTGTTACTTCGTCTTCTGTAATAATTTCTGTTATATTTTTAATTAACTTTTGATGTATTTTTTCTTCGTGATAATAAATGTATATTATAGAATCTTTTTTTGCATTGAAGATGCTTTTTAAAAGCCTTTGATCTGATTCATCAAGAGAGTGCCCAATAACATGATAATTAACTTGAACACTGTCAAGAATTTTTGACAATTTTTCATGATAAAAATCTTGATAAGTCTCTACCGTTCCATATTTATGTCGTTGATTATGTTTTTGAAAAACATTATATTCAGGATTAATATCTTCTTGAAAGTCAGCATAAGATTTTGAACCTAATACCAAATTGCAAAAATCTTGTTTTTTAACGTCACCGTGTAAAAAAATAGTTTCTATATTTAAATTGCTGTTTTTGTATAATTTTTCGCAAATATTTGTATAATTAAAATTTAAAACAAAAATATGTCCTGTATTAATTATTCGTCCTTTTTGTCTTATTGTTAAATCAAAATTTTCTTTTCTAACTTTGCACAAAACATATTGTGTTATATATTCTTGAAAAGCTTCGGTTAATTCTCGGAGTTGATCATATAAAAAAGCAATAAAACCTTTAAAATCTTGAATATAAACACACATAGTATCTTCATAAGGCATATTTAAAATTATGCTATAACCTTTTTCTTTGAAAAATTCAAAATTAACTTTTTTACGATATTCATAATGTTGGGTATCAACTTTTTCCATTAAATTATTAATATTTTTTAAATCAAAAAAATCATTTATATCGAATTTGATTGATTTAATTAAATAACTAGATCCATCTGAAAAATATCTATCAATAGATTGTTTGTTTAATGAAACAATAACGTCAAAAATTTCTTGTTCAAAATCAATCCAATTTTCACCATTTAGATTTCTGTAGTTGCTAATAAAGTGTTTCAGCCATACATTAACTTGTAAACATTTTTTATACTTTGGCAGTTTATCTATGTAATTTTTAAAATCTGCATTTTGTGGAAAATCTAAAAAATCTTTATATCTAGTTTCTAAACCATGTGCTAAATCAAATCCATTTCCAATTACTAGTATATCCATTTCTTGACCTCCTGTTTACTTAATACAATTATAAAATTATATTCATGTTATTATTATGTAATGAAAAAAGATAAATATGAAGATGCAAGAAAATTGCAAAAAAAGTTGCTTAAGCAATTAAAATCAATTGCCGATACCCCTATTGTGCCACCAAAACCAACTAAAGAACCTATATTGTCAGATTATAACCTTTCAGAAGAAATACTAATAGAAGAAACAAATAAAAAGAATTCTTTTAAGAAGAAAAAAATAGCACTTTATTGTGTTTTAATATTGCTATTTTTTGTTTTATGTGGAAAATCTTTTATAGAATGGTACGGTATTCTTGGCGGTATATTTGAAGTTTTAATATTTACCCCAATTTTTTCAATTATTTTAATAATACCTTTTACACTAATTGAATATACTTCTCCAAATTCTCAAAAAATAGAACAGTACAATAAAGATAAAGAAAATTGGTATTGGTGGACAGAATTGTATCCTAAGAAGAAAACGTTAGCTTTTTGGTATAATTTAGATGGTTATCAATTTGAGAAAGAAGTTGCAACTGTTTTTTCAGCAAATAACTACACAACGCAAGTTACTTCAAAAAGTTGTGATGGTGGTGTTGATATAATTTTACAAAAAAATTCTCAAACAATTTATGTACAATGTAAGGCATATAACTCAAAAATCGGTGTAGCTGTTATTAGAGAATTATATGGAGTTATGCAGAATGATGACATCTCTCATGGAATTGTGGCTACTTTAAAAGGTTTTACAGCTAGTGCAATTGAATTTGCAAAAAATAAAAATATTGAACTCATAACCGCAGAAGATTTGATTAAAATGATAGATTAGTATCATCTACTTGACTTCCAAACATTCCCAAGTGATGTATGTCACAACCTAAAAGGAGGTTGTGTATGGAAGAAAGATTTGTTATTAAAAGAAAAGATTTTAAGAATCTCGAACGATATGCTGAAAATATCTACAACACAGCAGTTGTGATTGATTATTTTTGCTCATCACAAAAGGAATACGAAGAGCTTTATAACTTAGCACCAATTGTAAAAAACCTCCGTCGTGATGCAGACCAAGCTAATGCGTTTTTTATAAATTATCCTGAAAGTATAGACTAATAATTTTTAATTTTGAATTACATTTTGAATAAAATTTTCAAATAAATTACATTCAATAAATTACATAGGTAGAATAATTATTCCTAAATTTGCTTAATTTTGCAATCGTGAAAACTCAAAACACAAGCCAAAAATGGCAAAAATAAAACCCACTGACTTAATCAGTGGGTTTTATGGTGGGCGATACGTGACTCGAACACGTGACCCCCACAATGTCAATGTGATGCGCTACCGACTGCGCTAATCGCCCATAAGATAATTATACTATAAACTTTTAAATATATACAAATAGACAATTATATTTTAAAAATGTTTACGTAAAATTAAAATATGTATAATTCAATTTGGTATCAAAGTCTTTTAAAACCGCCATTTTCACCACCAGAAACATTTTTTGCGCCTGTTTGGTCGGTTTTATATTTTTTGATATTTTTAGCATTAATTTTTTATATTTTGTCTGATAAAGATGACAAAAAGCGCGGATATATTTATTTTGTCGTTCAGTTGTGTTTGAATTTATTGTGGGCGCCGGTGTTTTTCGGGTCTAAAAAGATTTCCCTTGCTTTTATAGTGCTTTTATTTTTGACAAGATACATATATTTAACCCTAAAAGAGTTTAAAAAAGCTTCAAATGTGGCTTTTTGGCTTTTAATTCCATATTTTCTTTGGGTTCTATTTGCGCTTTATTTAAACTTGGGGTATTTGTATTTAAATACTTAGAGATATGTTTGTATTATTTTCATAATTTGTTATAATTAAAAAAAAGAGGCTTTGGAGGCCTCGGAAGATGCGTGGATTGTTAGAAGTGTTGGACGCTTCTGTCCACGGCTTGTTTATCGATAAGGCGGTTTTTACCGCCTTTTAATTTATTTTAAATCCCATAAATTGTTTTCGTTTTTGAAAAACATGTCTTTATTTTCTTCTAATATTTTTTTAACAGTGCCCGTAGAGAAACCGGTTTTGCGATATAATCCCTTGATGCTTTGTGGACCAAATGTTTTTATGCAATCTTTAATTTTAGGAAGCTTGCCGTCTCTTTCTCTTTTGTGTCGGGCAAATTGGGCTTGTCTGATTTTTTCGGCTGCTGTCATTTCTTTCGCAACCGCTTTTAGTAACTCTTTTCTTTTATTTGATGTGTATATAGTATTTGTCGTATCATTCTTATATAATTTACATAATGTTTCATATACCGGCTCAAGCTCAGCTAATTCTGCTTTTAGCTCAGATATTCTTTCCTCAAGTTCTATTAAATATTCTTTTGGTGATTGGAACATATTGCCTCCTTTATTAATATAATATCATACGAGTAACTGTTAGTCAACCGTATGAGTAATATTACACACACCCGCAAAAGCCTTGCTAATTAAGCAGTTTGCCGATTTTACATTTGTACTATTTTAATTTTGATGTCAAATTAATTATTTAAAAGGCATGTCTTGTTTGATTTAATGTTGTATAATTAAAGCAATGTTTACCGATTTTAAAAACACAATAGATTTTTTTATAAGAAACAAAACCAAATTTTCAAGAAAAAATTTTGTTGAAAAAGATAAGAATTTAATCGAGAGAAATATCAGAGAAAATGACTATTACAGAGATGTTTTAGAGCAATTTTTTAAAAAAAATCTAAAACAAAATTTGAAAATTTTAGACATTGGTTCAAAAAATTGGTTTTATGCAAAAGGTGAGTTTGATTTTTTCAATTCTTTTTCTTCAAATTTCTTATTAAAAGGCGTAGAGCTTGACGCACACAGGCTTTATAGCAATTTTTATAGCAGATATGAAGTTGCAAAATATCACATTAAAAATTTGAAAAATGTGGAATATTTGGCAGATAATTTGTTAAATATAGAAGAAAAATTTGATTATATTACTTGGTTTTTGCCTTTTATTACGCTTAAACCCTTAGTTTTTTGGGGTTTGCCAAAAAAGTTTTTTAAGCCCGAAAAAATGCTTTTACATGCGTATAATTTATTATCTAAAAATGGGCAAATGTTGATTATTAACCAAGGCGAAAAAGAAGCGCAAATCCAAAAAGAATTGCTTGAAAAATTGGGTATAAAGTTTTTGGAGCTTGGAAAAATTGAAAGTGAATTTTTTGAATATAAAAATGAGAGATTTGGTTTTTTGATTAAGCAGAAATAATATAAAAAAAGAGATAACGTTTTCGTTATCTCTTTTTATGGTGGAGGTTAGGAGATTCGAACTCCTGACCCCCTGCGTGCAAAGCAGGTGCTCTACCAGCTGAGCTAAACCCCCACGTAAAGTATTAAATTTTCATTGTTGCCAGCTGGTAGAGCACCCAATGGTGCGTTTCTTATCGAGAAACAGGGTTTCTCTGGGGCAGCTGAGCTAAACCCCCACGAGGTCGCGTCCCTTAAGGACAATTATGATATTAAACAAAACAAAAAAAATAATCAAGTCTTTTTTTAAAAAATATTAATTAATTTAAAAGCGCCGTTTGTTTGGCGCTTTTAAATTATGCTATTACATCAAGTTTTTGACCTTGTCCGTGCATTGGAACAGGGTTATTTAAATTAATTGCCCCACCATTTAAGCTTAAAGATGCTTGTTTTTGTGCCATTTCATTGTTCATTTGCAACTTTTTGTTGAACGCATCTCGAACAGAATGTTCATTTGCTGTAAATGATACTGCGGGTCTTGATAAACTAGGAATCATTTTTCCTCCTTAACAACACAAATATACAAAACATCTCAAAAAATTTTATTGCTTTTTGCATGCTCATTATAACATATTTTTTACATTGAGCAAAATTATTCTTTTGATGGATTTGAATAAAAAAAAAGGGTCGATTGCTCGACCCACTGTATTGCCATCACCAGTTAGATTCTTTGTATACTATTTGTCTATCTATACCAAGCTTAAAGCGATTGCTGGTGTTTGGTTAGCTTGTGACAATAGTGCCGTAGATACTTGTTGTAAAATTGAGTTTTGAGTATATTGAGATGCCTCTGCGGCGATATCTGAATCTGTAATTATTGATTTTGCACTTGATAAGTTTTCATATTGAATTGTTAAAGTTTCATATGCTGAATCTAAACGGTTTTGTGCAGAACCAATTAAAGATTTTCTTCTTGTAATGTTATCCAAGCCCTCATCAAGTTTTTCAATAGCAGCTTTATATTCATCTTGTGTAAGTGGTTTAGTTGGGTTATCTGGGTCATCTAACAAGCAGAAATCAGCATCTAAACCTGTTACAGCAGAGAATTGAACGCTTTCAAAAATTTTGTTGCTTGCTTGAATTGTGTTATATTGATCTGCATTCGGACCAACTTGGAATGTTACACCATTTGCTGACAATGTTGCATCTTCAAATACTGTCAAATCAGAATATTTTGAAGATTCTGAAATTCTGTTAATTTCAGCGATACGTTCAGCAACTTCATCTTGCATTGCTTGAATTTCATCTACTGAATAAGTTCCGTTTTTCGCTTGTAAAGTCAAGTCACGAATTCTTGACAAGTTGTCTTCAACAACATCAAGGTTACCTTCAATAGTAGATAACATTGCGTTACCATTTTGAATGTTGTTTTGTGCGATTTTGCTACCGTCTAATTGCACTTTCATACGTGCAGAAATAACAGTACCTGCAGCGTCATCTTTTGCAGAGTTAACTTTTAAACCAGTTGACATTCTTTGCATAGATGTGCTCATTTTGCCCAACGAAGTTGTTAAGCAGTTCTGGATTTTGATTGAATCTACGTTTGTGTTTACAATAACAGCCATGACAATACTCCTTTATTTTTATTTACTTTTCCTTAAGATTTTTTCTATCCTAATTTTTCTGGTGGTTAAAATAAAAATGGCAATTTTATCTAACCTAATGGGGAAGGCTGGCTTATGCCCTCTGACATTGTTATGATAGCTGTTTTGAAGAGTATAAAGAATTATGAAAAAGTTAGAAGTTTCACTAACTAAAGTATGATTTTTGTGATAATATTATTCAAAAGGAATGGTATTTAATGGCTAGAAATTCAACTGTAAAAGTGCCCTTAAAGCACGTACCACCTCACAATTTAGAGGCTGAAAGCGCTGTTTTGGGGTCAATTTTAATCAATCCAGAGAGCATGAATAGAGTTGTGGAAATTTTGGAAGCAGATTTCTTCTATTCACCTCAAAACAAATTAATCTATGAAGCGGCTTTTTCTTTATATAACCAAAACAAGCCAATAGACGGGCTTTCATTGGCTGAATATTTCCGCTCAAGAAACAAATTAGATGAAATTGGCGGTATTGAATATCTTGGTGAATTAGGTTTAGACACAGTTTTGTCATCAAATGTTGAATATTACGCTGAAATTATTAAAGAAAATGCTCTAAAGCGCAAATTAATTACTGCTGGGTCAATAATTATTGAAGAAGTATTTAAAAACCCAGAGGCAAAAGTTTCGCTTGAGGTTGCCGAAAAAACAATTTTTGAAATTGCACAGCAAAAAACCTCTCAAGATATTCAACTCATCACAAATCTTTTAATGGAAACAGTTGAACAGCTTGAGTATCGCTATAATAATAAAGGTTCATATACTGGTGTTCCAAGCGGATACTATGACCTTGATGCTATGCTTGCAGGCTTTCAAAAATCAGATTTAATTATCCTTGCGGCGCGTCCTTCAATGGGTAAAACTGCTTTTGCTTTAAATATTGCTCAAAATATTGGCATTGTTCAAAAAGTTCCTGTTTTGATATTTTCTCTTGAAATGTCGGCTTCGCAATTGACACAACGTATTTTGTGCTCAGAAGCAGAAATTGACGCGCAAAGAGCAAGAACAGGGGAATTGAACGAAAATGAATGGGGTAAAATTGCAGATGTAATGAACAAATTACATGAAGCTCCAATTTTAATCGACGACTCATCTGGTGTGACTTTGTCTGATATTCGCGCGAAAGCAAGAAGAGTTAAAACAAAATATCCAGACTTGGGCTTGATAATTATCGACTACTTGCAATTAATTGAGGACAAAACTATTTTAGATAGAAACCAAGCGATTTCTGGTATTTCGCGTGGTTTGAAATCGTTAGCGCGTGAATTAAATGTTCCAATTATTTCTCTTTCTCAATTGTCACGTAAAGTAGAAGACAGAACAAGCAAAGTCCCAATGCTTTCAGACTTGAGGGAATCTGGCGCAATTGAACAAGACGCTGACGTTGTTATGTTCGTTCACAGGGAAGAATATTACGACAAGGAAAATCCAGAATTGAAAAACAAAGCGCAAATCGTCATTGCAAAACAACGTAACGGCCCTGTCGGAAACGTAGATTTGTTGTTCTTTGGTTCAACGACGAAATTCAAAAACAAAATGAAACCCGTTATTGAAGGGTAAAATAATATAAAATTATCGGCAACTTTCATTAAGTTGCCGATTTATTAATGTCTATATTTTATATTCATCAGGCGCTATTATTGTTGTTAATTTTTTAGCGTCTAAAATTTCGCGCGCAACTTCTTGTACATCTTTTTTGGTAACTTTGTTAATTTCTTCCAAGAATTTTTCATTATAATCCAAACCTAAGTCCATAATGAAGTTATAGCCAGCGATTGAAGAAATTTGAGAGTTATTTTGTGAGAAATATTTAATTCGTCCTTTGATATTTTCTCTTGCGCCTTGTAGCTCTTCATCTGTAATTTCAAAATCTACAAATTTTTGAAGTTCTTCTCTAAAGCCATTAAGCGATTTTTCAATATTTTTTGGCGCAGTTCCAATATACATATTAAAAATTCCACTGTGCAACAAAGTTTCGTATTGACTTCTAACGGTATAAGCAAGCCCTTGTTTATCTCTTAAATTAATAAACAATCTTGATGATAATCCGCAAGAGCCTAAAATATTATTTAAAACGGCAATTTTAGCACATTTTTCACTTCCAAAAGAATCGACCAAACAGCCTTGGATAATTTGCGCCTGAGAAGCGTCATTTTTAGAAAGCCAAATCGTTTCATTGTCTTTAATATCAAGTTCAAAAATGTCTTCGATTTCGTCTTTGTTTTCAAATGATGTCATATAGGCAAATTTTTCGGTCAAAAATTCGACTATTTGATTTTCATCTTCATAATCTCCAACAAAAACAACAGCCTTTTTAGATTGAAGAAGAGTTTTGTGCGCTTCAATTACATCTTGTTTTGTAATTTTTTCTAAGTCATCTAAAATTTTTGTGTGCGTTTGACTATATGGGTGATTTTTGAAAATATTTTTTATGAAACAATCGGTTAATTTGATTTTTGGGTTATCTAAATCTGAAATAATTTCGCCTTTAATTTTAAACACTTCTTTTTCAAAATCGTCAAAAGTAGAATTCAAAATCAAATCTTCTAAAAGCTCAAGTGCTTTGTTTAAATCTTCGTTTAAAAATATTAAACTTGCTTTAATATAGTCTTGCTTTGCTTTAAAAGAAATGTCGATACATTCTTTTTCAAATTCGTCATTCAATTGGCTTGCGCTTTTTGTTTTTGTACCTTGCAACAAAAGTCTTGCCAAAAGAGAATTTACGCCGTTATATTTTTCTTTTTTATCATTTTTAAAGAAAAGATTGATTGAAATTCTTGGCGTTTTAGGCGCTTGTTCAATTAAAATATTAATTCCGTTTTTATTATAATGTTTCATTATTTATCCTTTTTTGGTAAAAGCAAACTAATTGACATATTATCTGGATTTAAGTGTTTTTGCGCAATTTCTTCTAAATATTCGCAAGTGATTTCGTCTAAAATTTGCAAATATTTATCTGCTAAAGAAACATCTTCGCAAACAGTTGTCCAATATCCGATTGAATCAGCAATATCCGAAACCATTTCGGCATCTTGTGCAAAGTTAACTCTTGCGCGCTTTTTAGCTTTTTGCAGTTCGTCTTCGTTAATTGTTTTTAAATTTGTTAAATGTTCTTTGATTTCTTGAATAACCACATCTTTTTTGCTTGCGTCAAAATTTGCTTCAATAAAGAAATTATCGCCATCTTTAAATTGATAGTGGCAAGTTTCAAGCTGGTAATAGTGTGGGTGTTGAGTATTTTCAACTAAATCTTGATATAATCTTGAAGATTTACCATCACCTAAAATTGTAGATAATAAATCAAGGGCTATTGTTTCTTTTAGATTTTTTGCACTGTCACAAAGTGCACCCATCATGAAATATCCTGTATTTACCTCACAAAAATCTTCGATAATTTTTGGATTTTTAATTTTATATTCAGGTGTTTTTTCGTCTGTTTTTGCTTTTTCAATGTTTGAATAGTCTTTGAAAGCAAAGTTTTTCTCAATTAAACCAATCATTTCTTCTTCATCAAAGTCGCCAACAGCAATCGTTGTGACGTTCTTTGGAATATAGAAAGTTTGGTAATATTTGTTTATTTCCTTTTGGGAAATATTTGCAATTATCTCTTTTGTGCCGATTACTTCACGTTTATAGGGGTGAGCTTCATACATTGAAGAATTTAAATTTTTATAGACTTTTCTCCAATTGTTATCTTCGCCCATTCTAATTTCTTCAATAACAACGTATCTTTCCCTTTTTTCTTTTGGAGATGCGCCGTTTGGGTCAAATTCTGGTCCAATTTCATTTTCAGGAAAAAGTGCGTCAACAATCATATCTGCGTGCATTTCAAGTGCAATTTTGTAGTGTTCAGATGGAATATTAATGTAATAGAAAGTATAATCTTTCCAAGTTGCAGCGTTGATTATTCCGCCCAATTCTTCCATTTTTCTGTCAAACACGCCGGCTGGATATTTTGTTGTGCCTTTAAAAAGCAAGTGCTCAACAAAGTGTGAAACGCCATTATTTTCCTTGTTTTCGTTAATTGAACCTGTTTTTATCCAGCTTGAAACGTTTATCATTGGACTTTTTTTGTGTGCTAAAACGGCACAATGCCCATTTTTAAAGGTATAAACGCTTAGTGGCTTTTCAAGATATGGATAAGCGACTAATTCTTTTTTTACAATGTTTGACATTAAATATCTTTCCTTAAATTTTTAGCATTTTTCAAATAAATATGTTTAATTTCGTTTTGTTGCTTATTTGTGTTTATGTTTAACAAAATTCTTAAGCATTTTTCGAGTGCTTCTGGAACATCAAGCTCTTGGTAGCACATCATTGGTACAAATTGAAAATTGCAATTTTCTCTTGCAAATTTTGCTGGAAAATCTGCATTTAAATCTTTTGTTAATGTGAAAATTGCAAAAGAAATATCTTCCGTTTGAATTTCGTTTGCTTTTAGCATTTCTTCTAAAAGTTCAATCGTCGCTTTTTTGATATCTTCTTTTGTATTATTTTCAAGCGTGATTGCGCCTCTAACTCCTCTTGAATACATTAAATGAAACAATCTCCTTTTTTAATTCTTGCACCGTTTGCAAAAGCTCCTGCGTTCATTTCGCCTTTTCCTTCGGGCTTAATTGTGATTAATTTTAGTGCATTTTTTGAACAACAAACAATAATTCCATCTTTTTCAATTGAATAGATTTCTCCGCATTTGCCTTCAATTCCTTCAATTACACAGGTTTTTAAAACTTTTATAATTTTATTATCGTAAGTCGTATGATTTGTGTTTAATTGGTACATTCCTCTGATTTTGTTATGTAAATCGCTTGCACTCATGTTCCAATCGATAATTTTTTCTTCTTTTTTCATTTTTTTGCAAAATGTCGCACAATTGTGCTCTTGGCAAATTGCTTTAAGAGTATTATTTTTAATGCCTTTTAGGGTTTTATCAAGAAGGTTTGGTGAAAGGTTTGAAATTTTTGTCATTAATTCTATAACATTCATTTCTGGGGTAATTTCAATTTCTTCTTGAAGGCAAATATCCCCTGCGTCAAGCTCCAAAACAGTTTTCATTGTTGTAATGCCTGTTTTTTTGTTGCCGTCAATAATACTTTGCGCGATTGGATTTGCCCCTCTATATTGTGGCAACATGCTGGCATGTAGATTAATTGTTGCATATTTTGGAATATCAATAACTTCTTGAGACAAGATTTGTCCAAAAGCAAAAGTTATGAAAAAATCAGGCTCAAGTGCTTTTAAATTTTCAATTACATCTTTTTCTTTTGAAATCTTATCTGGTTCAAAAACAGGGATATTATTTTCGCGCGCCATTTTTGTGATGTTGCGCTCAACAATTTTTTTGCCTCTATTTGCTTGTTTTGCTTTTTGAGTAACAAGAGCCAAAACCTCGTAATCAGGCGATTTAATGAAAAAATCAAAGCTTTCAAGAGCAATATCGGGCGTTGCTAAAAAAACTATTTTCAATTTAAACTCCTTTATTGTTCTTGCGCTTTTCTTTGTTCTTCAACTTCTTTTGGGTGTTCTTTTTCCCAAAGCACAATTTCTTCTTCTAATTCTTTTTCATCAACAAGCCATTCTTCTTGAACTGCTGGAAGATTATATTTTGCTAAAACTTCGTTTGCTTCAAAGCGATTTCTGCAATGGTCAATGAACATATGACCTTCTAAGTGGTCAAATTCGTGTTGAATAGCGCGCGCTAAAAGTTCGCCATCACGCGCTTCTTTGATAAAAGGGCGACCATTGATGTCAAGCGCTTTAACCATAACGTTTTTATAGCGCCTAACGTTTGTATAAGCTTTTGGAAAGCTCAAACAACCCTCATAGCTATTAATCGCGCCAGATTTTTTAATGATTTTTGGATTAACAAAAACCATAGGATTAATTGGACCATCAGGGTCTGATACGTCAATAACGAAAATTCTCAAATTTTCGCCAACTTGCGGAGCAGCCAAACCAACGCCATTAGCATGATACATTGTATCAAGCATATCAGTGATTAATGTTTTAATTTTTTTTGAAATTTTTGTAACTTCTTTGGATTTTTGCCTTAAAATTGGGCTTCCATATTCAACAATTTTTAAAATAGACATACCTAAATACTACCACAGTTTGAGCTTTAAGTAAAATTTAAGAAAAATAAATAAATTGCATAAAAATAATATAGAATATAAAATATTATAGAGGAGTTTATTTTAATGTTTGATTTAGATGATTTTTTAACCAAAGCACACAAAGCAAAAGCGTCTGACGTACATTTGAGTTGCGGAAAAAATCCTTCATTAAGAATAAATGGAGAAATTTATAAAATCACAGCTCCAGCAATTGAAGCAGGTGATATTAAAAATATACTTGAACAAACAGTTCCAAAGGAATATGGGGTTGATATTTCAACTTTGCAAGATTTAGACTATATCTATGAAGTTAAAGGCGTATCTCGCTTTAGGGTTAATTTTTGTAGAGATATTTTCTATGGCAAATTAACTTTCAGGGTAATTCCTTATCATATCAAAACTTTAGACGAGCTTAAATTACCAGAATTTTTAAAAACATATACTCAATTTAACAATGGCATTGTTTTTGTTACTGGTGCAACGGGTTCTGGTAAATCTACAACTTTATCTAGCCTTATTGAAATAATTAACGAAACCCAAAAAAAACACATCATCACAATTGAAGACCCTGTTGAATTTGTGCATGATGATAAAAAATCTATTGTTACTCAAAGAAGTTTAGATATTGACGTAAAAGATTTTAAAACGGGGATTAAATATGCCCTGCGTCAAGACCCAGATATTATGTTGGTTGGTGAAATTAGAGACCTCGACACTCTTTTAAGTGCAATTGAGGCTTCTGAAACTGGACATTTGGTTTTTTCAACTCTACATACAAATGGAACCGTTGCAGCGCTTGATAGATTAAAAGGCTTCTTGCCTGAATCTGGTCAAGAGTTGTTTTTAAAACGCCTTGCAAACTGCATTCGTGGCATTGTCCACCAACAACTTGTCCCAAGCACAAACAAAGGGGCGCTTGTTCCTGCGCTTGAAATTTTGACATTTACTTCAACAATTATTGACTATGTCAAAAATAATAAGCTAAAAGAAATTTATCCAATTATGCAAAAAACAACTCAACAAAACTTGACAACAATGAATTCTTCATTGTATGCGCTATATCAAAAAGGCGTGATTACAAAAGAAACAGCAATTGAATATAGTTTTGAAAAAATTGAAATTGAGCAAATGATAAAAGGTATATACAGAAACGCCATCGCAGAAGAAACACTATTATAAAGGAGTAAAATATGACGCCATTTCCTGAAACAGAAATCATGACCATCAAAAGATTAGAAGTCGCATTAAGAAAAATGGACTATAAATTATTAAAAGATGGTGCATATAAATTACATGAAAAATTTCATGGGGGTCATGTTTTTGAATATATCGATTTATTAAAAGAAATTTTGGATAACGTTTCATCTAACCCATCAATCCCAGAAGACACTAAAGGGATTTTAATCCCTACAATTAATGATATTTTGGCTTCTAAAAATCCTAATTCAAATCAAGATTTTTCAGGCGAAAGAGTTTCTTCTTTGACTTCTTTGAGCTATACAGTTCCACAAGAGCCAAAAGAAGAAATTGCTGAAAATAATTTTGAAGAAGTTGAACAAGCAACAATTCAAGAAAACCAGCAAACAGAAGAAAAAATAGAAGAAGTCGCGCAAGTTCCAAAAGAGGAAAAAATCAGCGCATTTAGTGCTTTTTCTGCACCTCAGGCGCAAAATATTCAACCGCAAAGAACTTTCACACAAAGTCCTTTTAGCGCACAACCATTTAAAGAATTTTCAAATCCTTTAAGAACTCAGCCGGTTTCAATAGCGCAACCTCAACCAATTCAACAACCTCAACCAATTCAACAACCTCAACCAATTCAAGTAAAAGAAGAAATTAAAGAAGAGGTCAAAGAAGAAGTTAAAAAAGAATTAAAATCGATTGCAATATTTTTCAATCAAAATTCAAGTAATGAAAAAAATAAAAATATTACTGCGCTAAGAGAAGAAATATCAAAAATTAATGTTAAAGATGTTTCTTTATCTAAAATTTTAGATTTAGTTTCAGAAATTAATATTCAAACAAATACTGATGTTTCAGCGCTTCAAAGCATTTTAGAACAAATTAAAAACAAAGCAAATAGAATTAATTTAATCACAAATTCTCAAAGCGCAAATTTGATTAATTTGTTTAAAAAAATTGATTTAGAATATAGTTTTTTAAGCCCGCAAGAAGATAAAAATATCAACTTTATCCCGCTTTTGGGCTTGTCAAACCTTTTTGTATGTTCAGAATGCAATGAAGAATTTTTAGAAATTGAAAGTAAACTTGCGCCATTAGTTTTACAGTGTCCAAAATGTAAAAAGCCAATGTTTGCAAATTTATATGCTGCAAAAGGTGTGAATAGCGAAATAAATTTAAACTATTACAATGCGACATTAGTTTCTTTGGTTAATTCAAAAGTCTGGGTTTTAATCAATCCATCTTTAGAAGATAAATTTTCAATTAATATCTTGAGAAATGCGCTAAGAATGTCAAATTCTGTTGAAGAAATATATATTTTAGACAAGGACATTAACGCAAAAGAACAATATCGCAATATGTTCCATGAGATTAATGAAAACATTAAAACAGATATTCAAACAACAGCCCTAGAGGAATTTTTAAACTCAATCAAATGAAAAAAAGTTTTATGACAGAAGCAATAAATTTAAAAAACTATCCATTGAATGATAATGATAGTATTGTTGTTATGTTTTCAAAACAAAGGGGGCTAATTCGCGCTGTGGCAAAAGGCGCAAAAAGACCAAAATCCAAACTTGGCGCTAGAATTCAGATGTTTATTGCAAACAAGTTAATGCTTTTTGAGGGAAAAAACCTAGATACAATTTCCGAAGCACAATCGCTCAATACTTTTTCAAAAATTCGCTATGACTTAGATAAATTGTCATATTCAATGTATATCGCAGAGATTGTTAATCTTTTTTGTTCAAAAGACTATAACAAAGACGAAAATTCAGCAGAAATATATGAATTATTATTTAAAGTTTATGATTTAATTGCACTTTGCAAAACAAAAACAGAACTTTTGCTTTTGGCTTTGCGTTTTCAACTCAAGTTAATGGATATCTTAGGTTGGGGGATAGATTTTGAAACTTGCTCTGTTTGTCAATGTTCGCTTGAAGATGACGTTATTTTTTCTGCGCAAACTGGCGAAATGTGTTGCGTGAAATGTGCAAGTAAAGGGTTTGATAATATCAAAATAAACAATAAAATCAGACTTTTTATGCTTGAAATGAAAAAAGCAAAAATAGACTCTAAAACAAAATATGACGAAGTTATAGATGAAAATTTTGCAAACAAGTGTTTTCTTTTTATGAAAAAATATATTGATAATATTTCAAACAAAAAAACAAAGATTTTTGACGTTTTAGATAGCGTGTCTGTGGGTTAATATGGCAAAAATTCTCGGAATATTGCCGCATAGCATTGGCGGGCGCCTTACAACTTCAAGCATTTTAGATGGATTTAAGCAAAACGGTTTCAAGGTTGTTTTGTTTGATGAATTGAAAGATGAAAATTTTTTGAATGACGACTATTCTTTTATTGTTGGTTATGATTTTTCGCCTATTAAATTTAAAATTGAGAACAATTTAAATATTAAAACAATTGCCTATTTTTCTGATGAAATCGATAAAAAAACGGCAGGGGAAGGCTATTTAAAATATCAAAAATATTTAAAAAACAAGGATATTTTCGCTTTTTATTGGGATAGAGAGTTATCCAAGAAGGAAAATTTGTTTTATCAGCCTCATTTTGTGAATACAAAAATATATAAAAATTTTAAAAAACCGATTTATGATGTAATGTTTATGGGGCGCTTAGATACTTCTTTGCGCTTAAAAATGTATTTAGATTTGAATAAAAAATTACCAAATTTGAAATTTTGCTGGCATGCAATTGAAAAACATTATCTTGACGCTTTATCGCGCACGGAAAATGAAGAAGAAAAAGACATTTTAAAAAATACATATCAAGGTTTTATTGATAACGAAAATGATATGGCGAGTGCTATAAATAATACAAAAATAGTTTATAATATTAACGCACAAGGGAAGAGCTCTTTGAATTATCGAACAATTCAAACAATGGCGTCACAAAGGCTTTTAATTACAGATGAGCGCGCGGAATTAGATTTATTTGAAAATATTTTGCCAGTTTATCAAACAACAGAGGATTTAATTGAAAAAATTAAATATTACTTAGGAAATGATGAAGAATATGAAAAAATAACAAAAAAGAGTCGTGAATTTATTGAACTAAACCACGACTCAGCTAAATGTGTTTTGAATATGCTTAATCTAATATCTAAGATTAATTAATTTCCATATTTGTCTGTTATTTCGCTTACTTGTTCTTTAAAACCAAGAATTGCATCTGCTTTTTCTTTCATTGTTAAATTGCTATCTTCATATATATTAGCGATATTTTCAGCAATATCTGCAAAAGCTTGGCAATCTTCAGCTGTCGCATCTGCAACGTCTAAAAGATTTTTTGCGGCTTCCATATATTTTACAAATGTATCTATTATATGTTTATCTTCTTTTTCGTTATTTGCTGATGTCTTATTTGCAAAATTATTTTTATCCATGTTCACTTGCGCTTGTCCAATAGCCCCTTGAAAAGACATATAATTATCATATTCATCAAGAGAATTACTCTTATTTGCTTGCACAGTTGTTTTTATGGGGTTGCTTGCTTGAGTTTTATTTTCTTGTTTAAAATTATAATCATAATTTTGTCTATAATTACCGATATTACTAACACCTATACACATACTTCCTCCTGTAATTTAAACTTGCGTATTTAGCTTTTGTTTTTGAATTGCTGCGCCATCAGCTTCTTGTTTTCTGTTATTGTTAATGAAATGGTCAATAATCGCACCAGCACCGGTACCAATAGCGCCCCAAATGCTCGCTAAAATTGCTGTAGTATGAATTACGTCTATATTGCGCATGGATTTTGGAAGCTGCCCTTTTTTTAGTGAATTTATGCCCTGTAAACCCACAGCTACGGCTGCAGCGGTGCCCGTAACTGCACCTGCAATTTTTGCAGTTTTGCATTTTTTGTATTGGTTTCCGTTTTGCGTTAAACCATATCCTTTTTGTGTTGAAATTTCCATTTTTCCTCCTTGCTTGCTGTTGTTTGTAATAATATTAAAACTTTGAAATCCAAAATATTAATAAAATTTTAATGCAATGTTACAAAAATTAATAGTTATTAACTATGAATTATATACCAATGACTGTTAGAAAATAATTACATAAACAAATATAATGCTTATTAATATGGATATTAATAAAGACATAGAGAAAAAATTTGGCGCAAAACTAGCATATATTAGAAAATCTAAAAAATTTTCTCAGATTAAATTGGCTGAAATAGTCAACATGAATTTTAATTATATCGGACAAATAGAACGTGGCGAGGCAAACGTCACAATCAAGACAATGAAACTTTTGGCAAATGCTCTTGGAGTTGAATTAAGAGAGCTTTTTGATTTTAAATTTTAAACACAAAAATGCGGGTCCGAGACCCGCATTCAGTTTTTATATTTAATTTTCTTGCTTTTGTTTATCAATCATGCCTTGAATTTTATTGATTAATTCTTCGCCTTTTTGCGTCATATCATTGCTGATTGATTCGGCTTTGTCTTGAATTTCTTTAACGGCTTGATGCGCTTTATCATACGCTTTTTTAGAAGATTCTTTTATCATTTCGCGAGTTTCTTCGCCAGAGCGAGGAGCTAACAAAACGCCTGTAATAGCGCCAACAATACCGCCCACAACAAAACCTGCTATAAATTTACCTGCTGACATATAAATTTCCTTTCTTATTTTTTAAATAACCCTAAGCCAAATGAAATTCCTTTCATTATGCCTTCAGAGAAGCTTTTTAGCTTTCCACCCAAGCAAGCAGTCGCACCAATTAGGGAAGATAGCCCCAATTTTGTATTTTGAAATTTCAAATCTGCGCTGTTTGCAATTGAGTTGATTGATTTTGCAGCCTCTTTAAGTTCTTTTAGGGTTGGTTCAATTTCTTGTTGTACACTATTAGCTATTATATTCGCATTGTTTGTTAATTTAATTACACTAACGATTAATTTGCAAATAAAAATCGTCAAAACAACAACGCAAACAACGCTTGTTAACATTAAAATTGAAAAACTTGTACTTGCATTTAACATCTCTACCTACATTTCATCAACATTTGTTTCGTTATTTTTAGCTTTTGCTAACTGTTTTGCTTTTAAATAGTCGTTAAATTTTGTATATGCGTTTTCTATTTTGCCTTTTGTATCTTTTATTGCAGTGATTGCTTGTTCTTTTGCTTGAATGATTTCAGGGGAATATTTTTCTTTGAAATCGTCAAACGCTTCTTTGAGTTCTTCTCTTGTTTCGCTGCCTGGTTTTGGTGCTAGTAAAACGCCTGCGATAATTCCGCCCACGACACCAGCTAAAATACCAAGTGCAAAGTTAAAAGAACTGTCTTCTTTTTTGCTCATTTTGACTCCTTTTGTAATTTTTTTTGATTATAACATTTTTTTTCTTAACTTGAAAGTGCTAAAAAGTTTATATTTTTAAAAAATACTTGCGCTAAAAAATTTTTTTGGTATTATTAAAAAGTACCTTTGTGGTGCGGAAAAATTAAATAATTAAAAAACGCTAATCCTCAGTAGCTCCCAGTGAGCCGAAGGCGAAACGATAAGAAAATCGGAGCAATTGCGAAGCTATTGAGCGGTAGTAACAATTAAATAATTAAAAACGCTAATCCTCAGTAGCTCAATGGCGGAGCAACCGGCTGTTAACCGGTAGGTTGTTGGTTCGAGTCCAACCTGGGGAGTTTTTTCATATTTAAAAAGGACAGGCTTGCCTGTCCTTTTTAAATATTTGAAGATTTTTAGAGTTAGGATTTGAACCTTGGTTCGAGTTCGCGACAAATCCAAAATCTTTGATTTTGTGATTTGACGAGTGCAAAAAATTAGTTTGAGTTTGAGCAAAGCGAATTACTCAAACAATTTACTTGCCAACCTGGGGAGTTTTTTATTGCAAAGAAATATGTCGGGCTTGTCCCGACTTTTTCTTCATCTTTAATTACCATTGTTTGAGAACCAACAAGGCGAAAGCCTTCTTGGTTCGAAGTCCAGCGGATTTTGATTAGGGCGGAATGTAGATTATCAGAGAGATTGAGAAAAGTACCCCCAGAAGTTTGAGAGAATTCTCAAACTTTTTAAGTTTCGGGGGAAATTGGGTTTTAATGGGACATTTAAAAAATTGTTTTTCTGCCGAAATTCGGCTTTATGTTTGAAGTACACCCTCTTCCAAGTGGTTGACTGAAACTACTCAGAAAGTCACTTTATTGTCACTTATTTGGCGGCAACTTTCCACAATAAATCCACCCAAATCGCTAAAACCTAAATATATCGCCACATTCCCCCGATGACACTTTTCGGACAAAAAGTCCATTTTGAAACTGCACCCTCCGAACTCGGAAGCTAGTCGGAAAGTTAAACAATATTTATTTTATGAATTTACAATTATTTCTTAATCAAGTTCATCAATTAAATTAAATATTAATTTATCATATTCATCAAAAACAAAAATTCGGTTTCTTTTATTTTGTGAATACTCCTTTAATATTCCTAAATTAACAAATTTTTCTATGATTTTATTTGCCCCTTGATATGTAGAACCCGTTAATTCTTGAGCTTCTTTTGCTGTAATAAATGGAGATACTTTTATTAAATGTGTTAATATAATATTTGAATTATCTTGTTCATCTTTTTCCAGTATTTTCTTATGTTTACTCAATGTTTCATTAATTTTTATAATGGTTTCAATTCTCTCTATAGAAGTTGAATATATTGAGGATAAAAAGAACCTTATCCAATATTCAATGTCATTTGAATATCTAGCATTTGATATTGCATTATAGTAATTACCCTTGTTTTTTTTCCAATAATTAGAAAGACATAAAACAGGCAAATCCAGCAAGTCACACTCTTTTAACTGTAAATTTGTTATTAATCGACCAATTCTCCCATTTCCATCACCAAAAGGGTGTATCGTTTCGAACTGATAGTGATATATTGCAATTTTTATTAAGTATGGAATAAAATCCTGCCTATTTTGCCAAAATTTATTTAAATCTTCTAATAGATTTGAAACTTTATCGGGTGGTGGAGGTATATATAGAGCATCTAATATGTTGGTTCCTCCAACAAAATTTTGTTTTGTTCTTATTTTTCCAACTTCATTACTTGTTTTTGGCATATTTTTGAATAAATCGCTGTGCATTTTTTCAATACAGGATATATTTAATGAAAAATTTTTGCTAGTAGCTAATTTGTTATTCATTTTCAAATATAGATTGTATAAATTTCTTGTTATGGTCAAATCCCTATTTGTTTTATCTGATTCGTCTTTTTTGACAACTTCTGCTTTATCGGCATGGGTGCCTTCAATTTCACTTGATTCAAAAGCCTCAACATATACATGCATATCTGTAAAAAGATTTGCAAAATCTGAATTTTTTGATAGCATGTTTAATTTACCTAAAACAGAAGCTGCACGTTCTAATAGCATATATATTCGTTTATCTTTAAAATCAAATTTATTGTCCGTCAACAGCGGAGGTATAAATGGATTATATTCTTCTTGTTTTTTTAAGCTTTTCACAATGATTCCTAAAATTATTTAATACACATGGTATAATATACATTATATACATAAATTTTTCAAGCGTTTCGTTTTAATAAATAAAAAGTATAAAAAAGTTTATTAATGTAACAAATTATTAAAATTTGTTTAATAAGCGATTGACAATTTTACGATTTATCTGTTTAATTTTAATTGTTAACCTAAGATGAATTTGAAAGGAAGTATTTATGAGCAAAAATTCTAAAAAATTTGAATTTCGAAAAGACAAAAAAGTCAGTGTTATTAATTATGATCTGTCAAAATATGGGAATATTTCTGCGGCAACAATATCAAAGGCAAGTGATGGGTCTTTATATAACAGTATGTCCGTTGACAAAGTATCTTACAATTTACCGAATACAACCTTATGGGGGTGGTTGAATCGAGAGGAAGCTGAACAAGAATTTCTTAAAGCTTTTAATAAAGTAAGAGATACAGAAGTATTGACAAGATTATTGATAATTGAAATTGACGGCAAAAATGCACTAATCTCTAACGACGAATAGAAAGGAATAATATATAATGATATCAACAAAAATTAAAGAGCGAGAATTAACTCCAAAACAGAAAGATGATTACTTAAATGTGCTTCTTATCTATATGAAAAATGAAATAGAAAAATATGGAGCTTCTAACTACAAGCAAGTAACATTTAATTTCAATAAAATAAATATTGAAGATGAAAATACTAAAGACGGTGAAGATAGAAAACTGCTTGTATCTGAGAATAAAATTCCAAAAGATGATTTTGATCTTGTTTTGAATTTTGGAATAACACACAAATTTATAGCAAGTCTATATAGAGGTTATGGGCAGATGTATATTACTGATGAGGGGATGGATAGAGCATTGTCAATAGAACGAGCTACATATAAACCAGCAGTTTCTGATACAACAAATATAACTTTTAATGGTCCAGTAACAGCAACAAATTTACAAGCAGGTAATCATAATATCCAAAATTTAAGTAACACATTCTATTATATAATTGATGAAATCAAAAAATCAGATGCTACTGACGAAGAAAAGAAAACAGTATTAAGCAAACTAAAAGAATTCATCAGCACTCCTATCGTGAGCGGTATTACTTCAGAATGTGCGGTTGAAATAATCAAATTTTTAACTGGAATGGGAATATAATGTCACTTAAAACTAATTATAAAGTTGAATTAAAATGTGTTTTTTGTAGAGCGAAAATATTTGAACTTCCATATGAAGGTTATCAGCCAATTTCTGGGGATATGATAAGGTGCGCAAATTGCGGGAATTCTAATGATTATACATCAATAAGAAGAACCGCTATTAGTAAAACTGTTGCTACTATACAAGATGATGTATGCAATGAAGTTAAAAAAATATTTAAGAAAGCAGGATTTAAAGTTAAGTAACTTGTAATAATTCCTCATATGTTTTCCCATACCTCCAAATATGCTCTGCCACATGCTGTGCGAGGTTTTGTTTCATTTGGGAGTGATTTATTGAGCGGCGGAGGCGGAAGTATAGAACTTTTATCCGTAAAGATTCTTCTTTTGTGTGCGGAATTTTTTCTGTTTTGTTTTTAGCGGCTTATCGACTACGAAAAGCTCGTTATCATAAAGATAAAAATAGACCGGTATATCGTAAAACCTTCGCATCTTAGCAATTTTCGGCTTTTGTTCAAAATACTTTTCCTGTAAATCCAACTCAATACTTGATAACAGAATTTCAAAACTTTTTCCGCCTCTGACAATAATTTCGCGGGTAACATATTTGTTTACTAATTCTTGAATTGATATGTATTTATCTTTGTTCATCGTACTCATATCAATCACTCTTCCGACCTCAAATTAGAACTGTTTCCGAGTTGGTTTGTATCATTTCGACACAAATTGAGCAAGCAGAGAGTGAGGCACCCGTTTAATGCGAGCGAGTATAAATTGGGACTTGATGTTTCTCGGAAACAGAGTTAAGATGTGTTTCCCCAGAGTATTTCGGAGGTTTTTATGAAGAAAAAAAGAGCTACAAAGCATTGATTATATTAAGCAACGTACTGATGAAAATTTGGCAAAGACAAAGAGTGTGTTTTTATATAGGCGGGAACTTGCGATACGGTTTGCTTTGCGGCAAAAAGAATTTACGCAAAAGAAACTTGCAAAAAGATTCAAAATGACCGAAAGCTATGTTTCTAAACTCATTACGGGCGAAAGATATAGCAAGGATTTTGAGTTTTTCGTGAGATATAACTTGGGGGTAGACTATTATGGGATATAGGAGGAAGTATGAATATTGTTCAACCGATAAGGAATAGAGAGGATATTGAGAAAAAGAAGGCGGTGCTGAAACGCAAAAACGCGACCTTGTGCTTTTTATTTTCGGGATAAATTGTGGCTTGAGGATTTCTGATATTTTGAAACTTGATGTAGGAAATGTTAAGGGCAGGGATTATGTCGAAATCAAAAAGAAAAAGACGAAGAAAAACAAGCGATTTCCGTTAAATCCAGAGTTAAAGGTTGTGCTTGAAGATTTTGTAAAAAACCGCCCGGAAGACGAGCCATTATTTATTACACAACAAGGCAACAGACTTGATCGCAACCAGACATACAGGATTTTAAATAAGGCTGCAAAAACATTAAATCTTCAGGATAAAATCGGCACACACTCTCTGCGCAAAACTTTCGGTTACCATCATTACAAACAGTTTGATAATATTGAACTTCTGCAGAAGATTTTCAACCATTCATATTCCGCCATCACCCTCCACTACATCGGCATCAAACAGGATATCATAGATGAGAGTTATATGAATTTTTATTTGTAAAACTTTAGAATAGTTTAAACATTAATTTTTTGTTTATTTTTTAGGTTATAATGGAAATTTCATATATAATACAGAATAACTTTGTTACTTAAATTTTAAACTTTTTTAAAATTGTCAAATACCAATTGGGGAATTAAGAATGAGGGATAAGTTAAAAGAGTTAATAGAAAAAACCATAATTTATCAATACGCTCTTCCTTGTAAAGAGCACGGAATTGAAAGAGTATGTTTTTCAACGCAAAATGACGACTGTTATAACTGTATAAATACTGATAATTTGGTTAAAATAATATATAATTCTATTATTGAATATTCTTATGAAACATTTCCAAAGAATGATTACAATAAATTACAAAATATGCATTCTGCAGCATTATCTAACAAAATAAAATATATTAAAGATGAAATTGACAATGATGCAAATGCTAAAGCCGGATTCTTTGGTGAAGTGTTACTTTGTACAATATTAAAAGCATTGTACGGAAAAGATTCCTTCATATCACGTGGCAGATTTTTTGATCCGTTAGAAAATTCTGAAACAAAAGGTTATGACAGCTACCATATTTTTAACAATGGTGGGCAAATAGAATTGTGGTTTGGCGAAGTAAAATTTCACGAAAGTCATAATAGTGCCATTAAAAGTGTTATGGAGAATATTGATAAAGCATTATCAATGGAGTACTTGGAGCAAACTTTCTATTCTATTGATAATAAAATTGAAGCAGCAAAACCAAATGCAGAAAGTGTAAAACAAATTTTAGAAAATTGGAAATACAACGACATAAACCTTATTGAACAAATAAAAAAATACAATTTAAAATTAGTTTATCCAATTCTACTAGTATATGGTGCAAATACATTAACGTATGAATCTAACATTACTAAGGTTGTGAATTACATAAAAAGCAATTATAGTGATTATAAATGCGGTTTAGATATCCCGTATTCAATATTTTTTATACTTCTTCCTGTGCATGAAGTTAAAGAAATTAAAAAAGAGATTCTTAAATGGATAGAAGAGAAGAAGCAAGTATTGTTGTAAAAAAGATAAATGAATATCAAGATAATAAAATAGAGGATGCCGAGTTAATAAAGGCTGTTTGTCATTATTTTGACAAGCTAAAAAATCAATCAATAACTCAAGCTGAATTAAAATTTATGAAATATATTTCAAATGTTATTGGTATTCCACATTATTATGATATTTTAAATAAAAATTTTGGACAGAATACGACTATCAATGCCTGCGATATGACAACAATGGCTTCTTTGTTAAATGAAAGTTCATTGCACCTATCGGAAAGTTATAAACTCCACAGATATCAAAAAGAAATATTGGATAAATTTGAAAAAAATAAACAAAATCGTTATTTTTTATCCGCAAGTACTTCTTTCGGGAAAACACATTTAGTTTATGACATTATAGAAAAAATGGAATATAAAAATATTGTTTTAATATTTCCAACAGTTGCTTTATTATCTGAGAATTTAGAGCGAATTTTAACTGAAAATAATTATAAATATATAAAAGCGAATTATAAAATTCATACTTTAAGTGAAACAGATGGAATAGAAGATAAAAATATATTCATATATACTCCTGAACGATTTTTATCATTTACAGATAAAAATAAAATTGATTTTGATTTCGTTTTTATTGATGAAATATATAAGTTGGATAATGATTATATTATTGATAACACAACAAAAGAAAATGAACGTGATGTTGCTTACAGATTAGCTTCATTTGAGATACTTCAAAATGTAAAAGATGTACTATTGGCTGGACCATACATTGAATATGATACATCCGCGAACAATTCTTTTAAAATCTTTTTAGATGAAAATAAAATAGATACCATAAATTTTAATAATATAGAGATTGTCAATAAAAATCATTTTTTAGTAAATAAAGATACAGATTTTGTAGCTATAAATGAAAATCGTATTATAAATTTTTCAAAGCCCAAAGATAAGAATAAACAGTTAATTGATTTACTTACAAATATTTATGATAATCAAGAAAATTCTATTATATATTGTTGTAAACCGTATTTAGCGGAGCGATATGCACAAAAAATAATGGATAACATAGATATAGATGTTAATACATTAGAATATACCGACTTTATTGAACATATAAAACGGAGATTTTATTCTGATTGGATAGTCTGCAAAGCACTCGAACATAGAATCGGCCTTCATCATGGTCTTGTCCCAAAATATATTCAAAAAGAAATCATAAATTTATTTAATGATGGCAAAATTAAATTTCTATTATCTACTACAACAATTACAGAAGGTGTAAATACTACTGCAAAAAACCTAATAGTAATGCATAATTCAAAAGGTTCAAAGCCCTTAAAACCATTCGATGCGAAAAATATTGCAGGAAGAGCGGGACGTTTTCTGGAACATTATAGCGGAAGGGTATTTGCTTTTATAAAAGACTTCGAAGATACTTTAAATACCCCGGAAGAATCTATTAAACATAAAAATTATGATAAAGATATTCCTAAAGACGATATTGATTATTTTTGTACACAAGAAAAATACTTAAATGAACAAAATATCCAAGAAAAAAATGCAATAATAAAAAAACAACGCGAACGAAAGCTTCCTAATGAACTATTCCAACAATTTAAAGCTGTTAGCCGGAATGATAAAATTTTTATATACGATAAAATTAAGAAATTAAATAATTATGAAAATAAAAGCATATCAACTCTAATATCCAAAACTAATATACGTGGTATGAATATTGATTTGGATGGTTTTCAAGTTGTTTTAAATACCATTCTTCCAATCGTAAAACCAGAAACAGAATTATATCATCTTATATCAAATAAATCTAAAAGTTCCTATAGTGGCAAAGAATATTCTATTTTATGCTATTTGTTATATTTTTACTTAAAAGATGGTTTTAGAGGTGCTGTAGATAATAAATTAAATAAAAAAGTAAATATAGATACGGCAATGAGAGATACCGCTAATTTTGTATACAATATTTTAAAATACCACGTTGTTAAATATCTTGGGGTTTTTAATTTAATGTATAAATATATTAAAACAAATGACAATATTTCAAAAATAGATGATGTTACGGGAATAGATAAATTACTCACAAAACTTGAATATAATGCAATTAGTCAAAAAGGCCGTCAAATAAGCGATTATGGTGTTCCGTTAAAAGTTTTAGATTATTATGAAGCGCTTGAAGATGATAAAGTCAGTGATGCCGATATAACTAAATATAGTTTTGATAACTATGAAAACTATATTTATGATAAGGTAGAATCTTTGTTACAAAATGAATAGAATTACAGATTTATGATACAATTTTCATAAAAAGAGGTATTATAATGAACGAACAAGAGAAACGAGAGATCTTATCTAAAGCCAAAGCTTTCTTCAAAGATAATATCGTAGAAAACCATATTAAAAATACTAAAAAGTTGAAAAAGAAAAAAGAATTTATCATTAATCCTTTTCTGATTAATTATTTAGCGAATTTTGCATTTGGCGATACTTCAAAAGAAAGTATTGCAAAAGCTCTTGTATATCCTAGAATTTTGGGAACATCAATTAATACTTCTTTTGGAGCACAAATACAGACATTCTGTTGTGAAGTTCTTTCAGGACTTGCATCTACGACTTCAGGTATTGATATTGAATTTGTGGATGCACTCGATGGTAGAAAAAAGTATTGCCAAATTAAATCTGGTCCAAATACAATAAATTATGCCGATATAACTTCAATAAAAGATGATTTTAAAGCTATAAAAAATCTAGCAAGAGTGAATCATTTGCCAAACTTTAATCCAAATATTGATTGTATTGTTGGAGTTTTATATGGTGAACCCGATAATTTATCACAATTTTATAAAACAATCAATGAAGAATATCCCGTTATTATTGGTCAAGAATTCTGGCACAGATTAACTGGAGATGAGAATTTCTATAATGAATTGATCCACTCATTCGTATCTATTGCAGATGAAGTTGATAGCACAGATTTGATAAAGGAAGTAATTCATGAACTATCTGAGCAATTATAGCTTTATTTTGTATATGTATCTATAGCCTTTATAATTTGTACTCCAATTTGCCTTGCTAATTCAACTGGAACGGCATTGCCTATTTGTTTATATTTTTGTCCAATGCCTCCGGTAAATTCCCAATCATCAGGAAAAGTTTGTATGCGAGCATATTCTCTAACAGTAAAAGGTCTTACTTCATCGGGATGGCATCGATCCGTTTGTTTTTGACTTGGAGAACATGTCAATGTCAAACAAGGTTCATCCCAAGAAATTCTTCTTGCCATTCCTGTTCTACCACCACCACTAGTAAAACTTTTTCCCATATATGATTTTTGAACATTTAATGGCAAATCTCTCCAACAACCTCCAGGGGGGACGAGTTTAAATACTGCTTTTTTAGCAGCACTATAGGCTTGCCCTTCAGATTTTGGTACATTTTTTAGTGCATCACGCAATGTTTTAATCTTTTTAGATTCTTTTGGGTATTCAAATTTTATATTTGTACCTTTTTTAGTGCCAACAATTACAATCCGTTCTCTTTTTTGAGGCACATTGTAATTTACCGCATTTAAAAGTTTTGTTTGGATGTTGTAACCTAAACTTTCAAATATATCAATTATTGTTTTAAGAGTTCGTCCATTGTCATGAGAAATCAAGCCTCTAACATTTTCTGCGACAAAGATTATAGGTTCAGTTTCCTTCACACAGCGTGCAAATTCATAAAATAATGTTCCTCTAGTATCTTCGAATCCTAATTTTTTACCAGCATAACTGAATGCTTGACAAGGAAAGCCACCCGTAACGATATTTATTTTGCCTTTGTATGGTTTAAAATCTACTTTAGATACATCTGAACAGATCACATTCCAATTTGGTCTATTTTTAGATAGAGTATCACAGCAGTATTTATCATTATCGACATGTAAAATTGTTTCAATCCCAGCTTGTTCTAGCCCGAGTGCAAGTCCACCTCCGCCAGCAAATAATTCTATTGCCGAATATTTAGAAGTTTTAGTTATTTTTTTACTTTTTTTCTTATTTTTCTCTTGAAAATCTATAATTTTATCGGGAGTAACTCTCAATACTTCACTTAATTCAAAAAATGTAGATTTTATGGGGTTATACCTATCAGATAAAATTAATGAAAGCTGGTTTTTGGTAATACCAACTTCATTTGCTAACTCAGTCATAGTGTTTATTCCAACACTTCTCATTGCCTTTTTTACACGTTCTTTATTTGCTACTGTCATAATTCCCTCTGTTATGTTTTTATATTAACACCATGGTTCCCTGTTGTAAATAAAATTACATAATTTAATATTTATGAATAATCTTTACTCTTAGCCGCAAAACTTTCAATACATGGGTAAATAATTGTATCAATAGAACATAATTTAAATACTTGACTCTGTATTACTCTTGAGTGATGAATACGATACATTGAGGAGGTCGTATGGAAAAAGTCGGATTGAATATCACTCCAAAGGAGTTTAAGCAATTAAGCAAGTGGTCAAAAAATATTTATAACACTGCAGTTGTTATTGATTACTTTGTCGCAAATCAGCCGGAGATTGAAGAATGCTATAATCTTGCGCTGATAATTAAACACTTAAGAAATGATGCTGATATTTTGAATGCATTCTTTATAGACCACGAAAAAGATGTCAAAATTTAAATGCCGTTCAAAGGGTGTTTAATCGGTGTTCAAAAATATTTTAATGTCTTGCATTGAGAGCAAACATTTCCTGCAATTCATGCTGAGTAATAAATCGGTTATTATTAACCGGATTATATTGATGAATAAATTTTGATGCATCTGATAGCATTTTTATATTATGTATATTGCCTTTGCAATTTAGATAACTTGCATTTAGCCTATCAATTAATGCCTTTTTATCTTCTTCTGAAATTTGAGTACTGTTTTTTATCAAATTTAGACGTTTTTGAAACTCAATATCTGTGCTGATATCTAAATTTTTGAAAAAAGCTTCTTTTAAAATATCTTTTATTAATTCGTTAAACATGCTGTATTCCTTATATGTTGTTGCATTTGAATATTATAGCACATCTAAAATTGGACATTCATGACTTTTTGTATTGGAATGATACGTTTTGGACACATATACTTGATGTTTTTCCCCGAAAGAGTGATGAATGGTGTAGCTTGAAAGGAGCAAATTATGGTTGAAAAAGATTACAAGCTATATGGGACAAAGATTTTGAAAAAATAAATTAACCAAAGAGACATTAGAAATTCCGTATTCCGAATTCAGAAAAAAGTTTGCAAAAGAAATTCAGGATGCGTTTGAAAGTTACCGCAAAACACAATTAATAAGTATTCCTGGAACTTCAAAGATGGCAATTCTTTGGAGTTTAATTTTTATTTTGAACTTCAATGGAATTTTAATCATTTTGGAATTTCTAATTGGTATATCGAACGACTTTAAGCAACTTTTAAAATTTCTTTGATATCATCCCTGATTTCTTCTAAATGTTGTTTTAAATTCGTATAACATAAATCTATAGTTTTAAAATTAATTTTTATATCTTTTTCATCAGTATTTAATTTAAAACTTGGTACATTTGGAACTTCTTTATTCCATCTTGGATATATAAGAACTGCTTTGTCTGCATTATGCAATAAACAATATGTTGAAACTTGGAAAACATCTGCATTTGAAAAATCATCTGTTCCTGTAAATATTTTATATTTGGTATCCAAAATAATTTTATCCTTGTCATTCTCTGCATAAATATCCACATAGGTATTTCTCTTTTTATTATCATCACCGGCTAATAAACGTTTGCCTTTTTGCGCTGTAAATGTCCATCCAAACTCAGTTTCATTCTTTTTCATTATTTCAAAAATAAATTCTTCAAATAATTTATTCATATCCCAAATTAGAGTAATATTTTCAAACTTGTTTTTAGATAAATCTACACTCGTTTTTTCAACAAACATTTTTGCTAAATTAAATGGTTTCTTAAATAATTCTTGGTTACGGGATAACTTTATTTTTTCTGCCTTGAATCTATCAAAGCGAACCAATTTGATATCCGTATAGTAATTCATTATAAATTTTAGAGTTTTTTTATTGTAACTGTCGTTTGAAATATTGTATAAACAGGTCGAAACAAATAAAAACAACTGATTCAAAATATTGTTTTCTGAAAATTCATCATATTCGCAATAGAATTTTGCCTGGTTTGAGCTGTTATACCGGATATTTTCAGTAAATTTTATTTTTCCTTTTAAATAGTTTATGTTATCTTCTTCTCTTACATATTTTTTCGGCGTTAAGCGTTTCAAACATTCAAAAAGTGATTTTGCATATTCTCTTATTAGTATTTCAATAAATGGATTTTTTGCGGTAGATAATCTTGATTCATTACTCGTTTTTATGTCTAACTTTTTTGTATATGAAAGCATATAAATTAGATTTTTTAAAATATTCTCTTTGTCTCCATTATTACATATTAATTTTGGTAGAATTTGAAAGTGCGTATTTTTATACTTTATAACCCCAACCCAAAAAGTTGTTTCTATGCCACTAGGAGTAACTTTCAACGCAGAATCTAAGTGTTGGCACTCCAAATAATGATGCAACTTGCCCAAATCGCAATCTTTAATTTTAATATTTTTAGAATACTCTTTAACAACAATAGGTTCTGCCATTGTTATACCTGTTCAAATTTTTCTTGATTTAATGCTTTTTCAAAATCTGTAACTTCATCAAATGTTTTGAATTCGTATATAGAATCGTCACACTCATTCTTTAGGACTTCTGGAACATCAAGTTTTTTGATAAATCCAGGAATAATAAGCTTTAATTTCTCCCAATCGCAATAAAAATACTCATTTAATAATGGCAATATTTCACTGAACCATATATCTTTTAAGGTTTCAACATTATTGTTTCCATTACTATTATTGTATTTTGTATTTATAAAATAACTATGCCCAATTTGATGATCTCTATCTAACAAAAGTTTAATTTTATTATTCAAGTTATCAAATATTGTATTAAATCCAATACCAAAATCTGCAACTAAACTACTATTTGGCATCATTTCTTGAAATTTAAAACGACGTCTTAAAGCTATATCTATTGAAGCAATAGAACGGTCAGACGTGTTCATTGTACCTATGATATATAAATTTTTTGGGACCCCAAACAATTCATCATTTGGAGAATATGGTAAGGATACCTTTAATTCATATTGAGAGCCTTTTCTCTTGTCTGGTTCTATTAGAGTAATTAATTCTCCAAAAATTTTGGAAATATTACCTCTATTAATTTCATCTATAATTAAAACATATTTTGGAGCATTTTCATCAACAATGTATTCTTTATTGTTTTCAATCGCTACTTGATTTTCATCTTCTAACGCATTTTTTATATTAAGTAATTCTTTATAAAAAGTATGGTAATATCCTTTTAATGATACATTCCCGCCATATTCATTATTAAAATCTATGGATGTTCTATATTGTTTATTTAAATTAAACAGTTGCTCCATTTTTAACAGGTCAATTTTTCTATCTTGTTCTTGCATCCCAAAATGATATATTAAATTGTTTTCTTCGTATGAGATATCCAATAAATTCTCAAAATCTGAGCCTTCTGGATGTTTTTCCTTAAAACTATCCATAACCTCATCAAACGAAACCTGTTGCATTTTTTGATTATTATTTAGTTTGTACAAATTTTTAGAAGCATTTTTACAAATTTTCTTAAATATTCCGTCTGGCTTGTAATAATTTAAACCATCCTTTTCTAAGTTTGGTTTTATACCTTCAACAAATTCTTCATAAGAATAGGATTGATGAAATGTTACAAATTCAATTTGATGGTTATCTTTTGCTTTATCAAATTCTTTTTTTACATCAAAATAGTTACTAACCTTTCCTTTTTCATCATATTCAAGACATTTTGGATTAATTATCTCCATTGCTTTTATAACTGTATTATATGTTTTACCGGTTCCAGGAGGTCCATATAAAATCTGATTTAAAGGTTGCTTTTCTTCTTTCCTAGATGATTTCATAATTTTTACCTCCTGATCATTTTCTAATATTAAATCTAACAATTCTTTAGAGAAATTAAATAAATAACCTTGATTATAATCATAATTAACATCAAAAGGACCATATATAAATGATTTAATATTATTATTTTTCATAATATTTTTTATAACTGATTTTGGAATAGGTTTATCTAATTCTTTATAGTCTAAAACAGCTTTATACCAATCATCATTTCCATTTTTTATTATTTCAGGTTTTTTTATTACTGTAGAAATAGCATTAACTTGTTGATTAAAATAACTAATTACAACATCGCCGACTTTTAATTCGTTTACACGTTTATGATGATGAAAGTTATCCACCGGTGCTAATATATATTTTTTGTCTTCTTTTTGTTGTCCTTGACATACCCAGTAATATTTTTTTTGTGAACCATTGCGCATATTTTTAACTCCAGCATATTGTTCTTCTATAAAATTCCTAAAACTTTTTAAAGCTCTTTTATAAGATACAATTGCGGAAGGATTTTTCCTTCTTTTTCAAATCGTTCTTTTAAAATAGATAATAGATTTTCAAGACTAGCATCATCTCTAAAAGCTTCCCAATAATTAATTCCTAATTCGTCAGCATGTTTTCGTGGATAATCTGCATCAGAATATTAAGTATCTGCATCAACTTTACTTAATTTATTATCTGCTACCAGCTTATACAAATATTTTCTAAATTTTTCACGAATTACTTTAATATCTTCCATAGACCATTCCTTTTTCTTTTAGGGTATCACAAACATGCGATTCAATAACAGTCCCTACATTATCTAAACACCAATCTTCAGATTATTCGTATTTTTCGTTACCCATAATAAAAATGTATATATAAATTACGATAAAACCAAACTTTGCAAGCATTCTGAACGCTAATTTAATAATTATAAATTTTTGCAAGAAGTCCAGAATTCCTTTATGAAAATTAAAAGTCGTTCTTCTGCTTCCCAAAAATCTTTTGGATAAGTATATGTATATCCTTTATTATGCATAACCGAATTCCTGAAAATTCTTATTTTATCAATATCATTGAGTATAGCTTCTGTAAATATTTCTGGATAAGTTTCAAATATTTGTTGATAATGTGTAAAATCTAGTAAAAAAATTTCATTTTCTAAATTTTCATCAAAAAGCGTATTTTTAATTGAATGTCTAATTTTTATTTTATTCTTTAACAATGAACAAATACTACCATTATTCGATTTTACAAATAATAAAAAATTAATTAACTCCCTTAGCTGCATTTCTAATTCATATATTTCTTTTGTTAATAGCCAGTATACGTTTTTAATATTTGCATCTTCGTATTTTATAATTTGCACTATATTACTGTTTGATTTTATTGTTTCTACAAATAAATCCAAATATGTGATAAATTCATCAATTGCGGAACCTGCCCCCCATTCAAAACCCATAGAAATTGTAGAATCATAATCTTCATAATAAGCTTCTGTGTATTTAGAAAAATCTAAAATAATCCCCGTTAAATATAGATCAGCGCGTTCCTTATTGTATGCAATTTTATACGCAACAGGCAATTCTTCATTTTCATAATATGGTGGATGCTCTTCTGTTATTTTGACAGTTACAATTTTTATCGCATTTTCGATAACACTTATAAAACTTTTTTCATCAAGCTTGTGAATAATCTGAAATTTAACTAACACTCGTATTTTCTCTTTTTTAGTTCGTTATATTTGTCAATGATATTTTTATGGTAATTTTTACTACAAAATACAGTTCTACATAAAATTAAATATATATTCAATTTTATTTTTTATTTAATGTACTAAACCTATATTCACATTATAAGGTAGATTTATTCACCATCGGGAATGAGTTCTGGCAGGTCTTCTGCTCGTTCTTCTAAAATTCTCCTTCTTAATGCTTTCAAAAATTTATCACCTGTTAAAAGACTTCTGAAAGCAACATTTTCAACATCTTCTTTAGCTTCATCAACTTTACTGATAATAAATCGTTGAACTTTATCAAAATAGATGCTAAAATTATGTTCTTTTGTTTCATGTATTTGTGCATTCACATAATAGCCTTTGCTAACTATTTGTTTAAATATTCTAATTATTTGTTCATCAGTATATTTGATATTTAGAAGCTCATTAATACCCCATAAAATATGATATTTGAAGTAGTATGGAGGATATTCATCTTTGCTTAATGTTTTTAGTTTGTCTTTAATTTTTATGTCTATATACGAATAAATATAGTAACTTGCAAAGAGTTTATAAAATTTTTCATCTGTTATAGTATTTGTTTTTTGTCCATTTACACCGAAAATTTTATAATAAAAACCATTTTCGGTTATATCCCACATCTTTTTAGAACTTAAATAAATATCAGGAGGATTCAAAAACATGCTGTAATATGTTTTCGCAATATTTTCCATTGAAATAGTTTTCTTTTTTAGTTCATTCAATCTTCGTTTTCGCTTATATGCAATATCCTTGGACATAGGATATTCTAGTGGATATTTTAATTTATAATCTTTTACCTTGTTTTCTATAGCGATTTGAATTTCATCATTACTTCTGAAATCGATTGATTTAATAACAGTCTGACTATTGTTATTTTTAACAATGTTAAAAGCTAAACTGCTTTCTTTATCACCACTGGTATATTTGTCAGCTTTTACTATTTTTATTAGTACTTTTACATCACTTAAATCAATACTTTCGGATTCTTTTGCGATTGTCGTTAATGTTTGTGCACCATTGACGACTTGAAATTTTGTACACGAGAGTTCTTGTTTTTCTTTGTTCCAGTAATAATCTTCACAAATAGCTGTTATTCCATTATTGTAATAGAAAAATTTATCCGGTGTTTTTTCTATTGTTTCAATCATTCCTTTATTAACAGTATTTTTGCCCAACCATTGTCTAATATTCAAATTAAACAATCTTTCGCGATATTCTCTATTTTGGTATAAACTTCTTAATTTGCTGCCCTTTTGTGTTATTAAAATAGTTTCATTTGGAGATATTGTATCTAATTCCATTACATCTTCATTACCTAAATTTAATATTATCCTATCCGGTGGATTATCCCCCATTGTTTTTATACTCTCATAGTCTGTTCTTAATTTTGTCGAATCGATAATTGAAAATTGAACATTTTCATTTTTGGCAAGTGAAGTATAATATTCTTCTTCTTCGGTTGTTACTTTTTCATTTGTAACAAAGAATAAATTATATTCTAAATTTTTTTTATTTTTGATTTCAGCAAAATATGCTTTTAATTCGGCATTACATGTATTTTTATAAAGGTCCGTTTTTATGCTTTCTGGTAAATTGATAAAATCTTGAATTTCTTTTAATGGTTTTGAATTATATTTTGCTTGTATTATATAAACCTTATCGTCATCAATGGTTATAAAATCAATTCCTTTATCATTTGCATTATCTACAATTCCTTGTTCTATCGCATCACTATCTATATTATATAATTTTTGGAAGATTTCATTTAAATAAAATTTAAGAAACAATGTTCCTTTTGTCTTTGTAGGCAGAGAATTTATGTCACCGGGGTTTTTCAAAGCATAGCCCATGTCATCGCTGTTAGCAATTTTTAGCATTTCTTCTAACATGTTATTTTTGAAAATATCATTCTTCTGTTCTTTTTTAGCCATACTTTACTCCTTTTTATTAAAGGGTAGCACAAACATGGATTTGAACATATTTTGAACCGCTTTAACTTACTGGCTACTAATCATCATAGTAGAATATATCAATTTCATCATCTCTAATATCGGAATCAAGGTTATTTAATTCTTCATAATTGATGATCGGAGTATTATTAACTATATTTTTCAAACCATTACTTACCCAATCAATATTCCATAAAGGAGGTTTTGTCTTATCCATTACAAGTTTACAAATATCAGAATTATATTCTTGAAAGTAGTCATCATTATATATTATTCTCTGTAACCAGATTTCCATATATTCAGTATTCGGTTTTTCTTCAAGTTTTTTCTCTATCTTGAGTATAATATCATATCTTTTACTGAAATCGGATAAATATGACAGGGATTTCCCTATAATCGCCGCTATTGTAGGATATACTCTTGGATTATTATATGCAATAGAAAATGCGATACTTATTATAGGAACTATATTTTTATCATCTTTTTTAAATTTTAAATTTTTATTGTATTCCATTAATAAAGCTTGCAAGCTACCAGAATTTGGAAATCTTTTAGCAAAATCATAAATCCTAATAAGTTGCTTTTGTAAATTACCTTTATTTAAGCAGAACTTATTTAAATCTTCTAAATGGGAAATTCTATATAACTTATCTTTCTTTAAAGAACCCTCGATTACATCTTCTGTTTTTTGTGTTTTTGTTGCATTTAATTTAAATCCTAATTCAATCATTACTTCTGTTAAGTATTTTATTATTTGATTACCAGTTTGAGTGTTACGTACAAAAATGCGATAATCATCTCTGTATCGAATTATTTTATAATCTTCTATACCATTATTATTTAATTTTTGTGTTAAAAGTAAATCCGCATAACCTAATACAATTTCAGCAATAAAATCCATCAAAACAGAACCTTGAGGAATACCATTAGTTTGGTTATTTGTCATATATCTAATTAAAGTGTCGATTTCATCTCCTTCAAGATTGATAGACGAATTTTTTATTGCCTGTTTAGCAGTTGATTTTCCATGTAGAGCCCATGAAATAGAGTGCGTATATATAGAACCATAGCAATCTGAAATATCAGTAGAAAATAAAAATGAATATTCTAGAGCTTGTTCTAAAGACAATTGTTCAACTTCATTCCACCAATTGGCAACTTGACTCGCTTGTTGTTTTTTCTTTGGAGATTTTAATACCGGAATACCTTTACTAGAAATTTTTTTGTTTTTTTGAAATTTCTTGAATTGTTTTTTGATTAACTTCCAAACATGATCTTGAGTTATATAATTTACCAAAGCTACATAAATTATAGGATTTAATAATTGTAATGGTCTCCATGCATAACAACCATCTTTGTTGTTATAAATTATATAATTTACATCATCATAATTATAGGGTTTGTCATTTGCAGTGAAATAATTTTTTAAATTTTTATTTTGTAATCTTTTGTCTAATTTATCCAATAATTTCTGAAAACTAAAATATGTTGGCAATGTTATATTTGAATACATTTCTTCTTTAAGAAAAAATTCTTTTGCCTTACTTGGTGATAAACTTAAAACATTTTTTGTAGCCAAAATCATACTCCATTTTCTTTTTAGGGTATCACAAACATGGTTTTGAACATATTTTGAACCGTTATAAAACGGGGTTTGAATTAATTTGTCTATTTATCCATTCCATAATTACTGAAACAAGATATTCTTGCTCGCTTTTGGTTAGTTCTCTGTGTTGGGGGAATTTGTGCCATTTTTCGATGCAGTCACGGCAACAGGTTGCGGTTGCGTGTTGAGCGATAAAAACAGGATGCCCTCGCATTGGGGTTTGTTTGCCGTCGTTTGCAGGTTCTGCCGGAGCAACTCTATCCCGAATAAAATCTTCTGCGTGGCTTTTGACTTTATCAAGTCCTTTATCATTGATATATTCAAGTTCTTTTGCCCGAAGCTTAAGTCTGCTTCTAAATTTTGATTTTGCTAATTTATTTAAAATATCCGTTATTATTTATACCTAATTTAAAAACGTCTAGAAAATCGTCTTCTTGTATATCTTAGTCTTAATTGATGCTGTACAAGTCTTTGAGTTTGCATATTTTTCAGTTTCCTATATAGTTCAGGAATTTCACGGGTTAAATTATTTAAATAATTTAAAATTGCATCATTTTGTACATTATATATGAATGTGCTACGCGTCATTCTCACAATAATTGCTTTATTATCAACAATAACGGGTAACACACAAAATAAAAACTGTCGAATATCATTTTGTGGTATATTTTCTTCAAGCCCTAAAAAGTCAAACAAAATTGGAACATTTGAATTACGCCACATTTTCGGTATTGCACTTTGTGGATTATGACACAAAAATAGAGTAGGTTCTGCGGGTTTGCCTATAAGTTCAAAAGTTCCATTTTGAAATTTTGGATAATCATTTTTTAATCTAGTTCCGTCAACAACCCATAACATGTTTTTATAAAAATTTTCTCTAGAAATTTTTTCTTCAGGTTTTATTGCAGAATGTTGAAATTCTATAACTAGATTGCTATCTGTACATATATCCGCAATATGTTTTTCTCCGGTTGCATCATCAGTAAATATTTTTTCTTGCCATTCTACCGCAAAATAATTTTTCCAATTTCGATGCCAAATAGTCTCATTTTCCCACCAAGCATCACAGTTTTGTTTTGTTTTATGTGCCCAATGATTAATTTTATAGTTTCCACATTTTGCTATAACAGTACTACCGCACACTGAGCAAATACCAACTTGTCCTTTTACAGCTTCAACTTTTTCGTTATTTACCAATGCATATTTCATTATTAATTCCTTATAATATTTACACTATTATAATAACCAATGTCTATGTCAAATATGGACATAGGGGAAGACATACAAAATTTTTCTTCGGAAAAATTGTCAAAAGTTGATAAAAATACATCATAATAAAATCATGTGTTAAAAATCTTTGATTTTCTGAAACGAAATACTAAATCTACGAGTTGTCAAAATCCAGGACGACTGGCAAGTTTTTTCATATTTACCCCCTATTTCATGTAAAAATTAATCCTGATAGTAAACGCTATATGTTTGTTGTGGCTTGATTTTGGCATGTCCACCTCTTATCGGGATTAAAAATACTCCAAGACCAAAGAAAAGAGTGGTCACATATACGGTGGGGTATAGCCAAAGCGAGCGATTTGCCCCAGTTTTATTGATTTCGCCTATTAATTTTTTACCATCTAATGAAAAATTTCCGATAATTAAATCTGATGGAACACCCCAAATTTTGTTATAAGATATCGTTTCAACCCTTGCTTTAATGGTGGTTCCAGCCTTATATATCTTATTTTTAATTTTCACATCAGATAAAGTTTCAAATTCTATAAAATCACCTTCGTCGATTTTTTGTTTTGTAGAAATATATTTTTTAACACGGATTTTGATGGGTGTTGAATTTTCGCTGTTAACAATTGCGATTTTCGGTTGCGCAATTTGTTTGGTATTTGCAACTTTTTGTTCGCTAAAATCTACTTTTGGTTTTGTATATTGATTTTTATTTTTGTTATTTTGCGCAAAACTATCTGTGATAATAACTTTTTTAACAGGCTTAGGTTTTAAATTTGTGCCAATAGTTTGTTCAACAAAAGCGTCTTTGATGATTGGTTGTTGCACTGGGGTGATTTTTTGTTTTTTAGAAAGAGTTTTTTCAACAAAATCATCACTAATAGTACAATATGCGGGCAAAACCAATATATTAAAACATAGCAAAATACTTAAATATTTTTTAAACATAACACACCTATAAGTAGTTCACAGAGTGTTTTGAGTTTGTTTCAATCTTTTTTTGAAATTTTGCTCTATTTTCCTTTGAGGTGAGTAAAAAGTTTTGGTAATAAACATTATCTTTATACGCATTATTTGCTAAATATTCAGGATATTTTTTATAAATATATTCATAAATTTCCATCATTCTTCTTGAAGTCAAAGGGTGTGTTGAATACCAATCGTATCTGCCTTGAGGGAAGGCTTTGTTCATTACAACAATTAAAGAAACAGGGTTATAGCCAGCATTAACCAAGTAATCAACAGCTTTTTTGTCTGCTTTATATTCATATTTTTTTGGCGCAAAGGCATATGACCAATAAGAGAACGCTCCTCTGAATATGCCATTATAGCTATCTACGCTGTGCGAGATTTCATGTGCCAAAATTGCCGCAACTTCATCATCAGATTCCAAGCTGTAATATAAACCCCTAAAAAGAACAATTTGTCTGTTGTTACTGTTAGAATATGCGTTTTTAACATTGCGAGGGTTAAATTCAAAAACTGTTCTTTTTTCTATTCCGTTGTAATTTAAAATTTTAAATCCAATTTCATTAATGCGTTTTTGTGCTTTTTGGATAAAATCTCCTTCAAGAAGTTCTGACGTTGCCGCAAAAACATTTGAACACAATACAAAAAGTGACGTCAACAAAAGAATAGCCTTTTTCATTTTTAACTCCCGTTTGATATTAAACAATTTCATTCAAAGTATATCATGTTTTGTTGAAAAAAATTAAGTCTATAAAATTGAAATGAACTTAGAAAAGTAAAAACAACTTAAATTTTCACCAATTTTTTTAAAACGGGCTTTACATATGTTGAATATAGCGCAACGTAAAATCTTGGTCTTAGTGCAAACAATGGGCGATATTTAAAATATGCAATTAAAGAATCTCTTTGGTTATCAATTGTCCAATGTTTATATTCTTCCTCGGTTAGTTTCCAAGGCGTTTTTTGCAAATTTTCAAAATAGATGTTGCGGTGATAGCTATATGAAATATATGTCCATGGTTTTCTTTTTGCGATAAAATGTATTATTTTTGGTTTATCTGTGTAACTTGAGCGATTTGTAAAATTACTTGATTGAACATTCCACTCGTCTTCTAAAATATAAATTAAACCTTTGCAAGTATTATTGATTATGTCTTGATCGGCATATTTAAGCTTATCGGTTGTTGTTTGTAAATATTTCAAAAACTTGCCTTCGATATCTAACTCTCTCATTTTTTCAAGGTTAAACACCAACATGCCAGCATTTACATAGCTGTTTTTGTCTTTAAAGAAAGGTCTTTTGACGCCGATATCTAGACAACCGGCAATGCAATAATTTGAAATATCGGTTTCAAACAACTCTTTTAAGCTATGACAAGCAACCATATCGCAATCAAAATATATAATCTTTTTTAAATTAGGAAACATAGAAGGCAATTTAAGCCTATAAAATGTTACAAAGCTGATATGGCTGAGCGTTTTAATTTTTTTATATTCTGAAAAATTATTTTCATCAACCGAAATGAAATTGATTTCGCAGTCTTTTATTTTTTTAAGTGTTAATATTTCTTCCTTTTTAATGTCGGAAATTCCACCATCTAAAATATAAAAAGCCAAGTTGTCGTCTGGGTTTGAATTAGTTAATATTGAAGCAATTAAAACGCCTGCATGTTTTGAATAATTATCGTCGCAAGCTACGCATACATTAATTTTATCCATTGCTATTTTTCCCGTCGTACTTGACTAAACAAAGAAATCTTAGCATAAAAATTTTGCTTAAACAATATTTTGCCTTGTTGGCAAAATTTTTTTATTTGCTGTTTTGTAAACTTAAGGAGAGAGTATATGAAAATATTAGGTATTGATAAAAACAACTATTCAAGAAAAAGTAATTTTGATAAATTATCAAATTGTTCTAAACAAAATAATGCAATAAATAATGATTTTGTTTTACAAAATAGCAGTTCAAAAAACTATGAAAAATTGCAACCGCAACATTTTAGTGGATATTTTGCAATAAATCCTGTATCAAAAGTTAGTTTTGGTGCAAACAATGAACAAAAAGCAGATCCTGTTTTAGATTTCGGCATTTCACTATTTGATAAATTACAATCTAATAAAGATTTTGATTTAGTTCAAGAAACAAAAAATTTCTTAAAACAAAATGATTTGGAAGATATTGATATTGCAGATTTGGATGAAATAAAATATCAATCAGAAAGATTGCTTGGCGGGTTTAGAGCAAATTTCTCAAAAGATATGAGCTATGATGGTGGGACATTATTTCTTGAAAATTATTCTCCTTCAAACGATTCTAAAGCAAATGCAAAAATAGCTGGTGCAATTACGCACGAACTGTCACATGCTTATCAACACAAAAATAAAAATGGGCTGGAAATGTTTACAAATGCAGGTTTGAAAAAATCAGACGATTTGCCAAAAGTAATAAGAAGCTTTATCGAACGCGTGAAAAGGGAATCTGTAATCAGAGATATGATGCAAGTTAAGCCATTACAATATGCAGTAGATAATTTTAGAAAAATCGGAATAGATGTATCTGAATTGTTGACTTTTAATCCAGATATTTACAAATACAGCACAATTTTCCCTGAAAGCAGCGTTAAAATAGACGAAAAAACGATTATAAACGCATTTTCTTGCAATAATGAGGAAGATTTTGAAAGCTTGGTTGCCGATTATTTTTCACAAACTCTATATTATTTCAAAGAATCAGATATTCCAGAAAAATATAAAAATAATGATACATATAAGCTAATTCAAAGCTATGCTACGGCTCTTTTAAGAGACGAAGCGATTGCGTACCAGAAAAATTCACAAATCAACAAGCACCGTGCGGGTCTTTCTTTTGATGCTCCAACTTTAAACGATTTAATCCCTATGACATATAATAAAGTTGCAAATATTTTAGAAAAACTTGACGTTGAAAAGTGCGCACAAATGCAAGAGTAATATTAATTTGAATAAAAACTTTGCTCTTTTGTGCGTCAACCCTAACAAAATGATGTACAAAACCTAAAAATGTATTATAATTACTCTGTTACAAATATAATAGAGGGATTAAGATGGAAAACAGACCAAGCTGGAGTTCTAGATATTCATTTATTTTGGCGGCAATCGGTTCCGCTGTTGGCTTGGGCAATATCTGGCGTTTTCCTTATATCATGGGGCAACATGGTGGTGCCGTTTTTTTAATTACATATTTAATTTTAATCACAACAATATGCTTTATCCCACTTTTAGCAGAACTTGCTATTGGGAAAATAACTCAAAAAGAATGTATTGGAGCATTTGAAACAGTTAATCCAAAGTTGAAATTTTTCGGCTTAATGAACCCAATAACAGGGGTTTTAGTTGCATCTTTCTATTTTGTTGTTGGCGGTTGGATAATTAACTATATTTATCTTGGTTTGACAAATTTTAAAATTGAAAATCACGCGCAATATTTTTCAACTTTTACTCAAAATACTCTCCCTACTTGCATTTTAAGTTTGTTGTTTTTAATTGCATGTATGTATTTTACCCTAAGAGGAGTTAAAAAAGGGATTGAATGTGCAAATAAAATAATGATGCCATTATTTGCATTAATTTTATTAGGTTTGATTGTTTTTTCCTTGAGTTTGCCTAACGCGCAAGCTGGGCTTGAATATATGTTTAAGCCTGATTTTTCAAAAATTAATACTCAAATGTTTCTTTGCGCACTAGGACAAGCGCTTTTCACTTTGAGTATTGGTATGGGCGCGCTTTTAACCTATGGAAGTTATATTAAAGAAGATAAAAGCATTGCAAAATCTGCTTATACAATCATCTTTTTTGATACAATGTTTGCTTTAATGGCTGGCATTATGATATTTCCTGCTATTTTTTCTTTTGGGTTGGAACCTAGCTCTGGCGCAGGTTTGGTTTTCATTACCTTGCCTTATATCTTCTCTCAAATTTCTTTTGGAAATGTCATTTTTGCATTATTTTTCTTGTTGCTTTTCTTTGCCGCTTTAACTTCTGGCATAAGCATTTTAGAAGTTCCTGTTGCATCTTTAATCGAAAGAATGAAATATTCAAGAGCAAAAGCTTGTTTTGTTATTTTTGTTATCGTTGCAATAATTTCAATTTTAGCAACGCTATCTTTTGGACTTTTAGCAGATATTTTAATTTTTAAAAAATCAATTTTTGATTTTCTAGATTTCTTAACTGCAAATATTTTAATGCCGATAAATGCACTTGTGTTGTGTTTGGTTGCAAGTTTTGGACTTAAAATTAAAGGTGAGATGTTTCTTGAAAATAAAATCGTTGCAAAGCTTTTTGATATTGGTTTAAGATATGTAATTCCAATTGTTTTGTTTGGGGTTTTAATCGTTGGTTTAATATAGTTTAGTCAAATTATCAATGTAAAAGAAAATATTTTTTCATAAATTAATTTTATGGAAAAATTGAACCCAGTAAATGAATTATTAATTGAAATTTCGCAAAATGACCTTCTGCATTTTGATAAATGGTCGCTTGAGCGTGCTTATTATGGAATTGGCGAAGCGAAAAGAAAAAAATGGATTGCAAATATTTTGCCTTCCGAACTTTTGAATAGGTCTTTAAAGCGCGCTGTTGCTTCAATTGTGACTTTATCAGAAGCCGAAATTTTCTATTCTCATTTTCCTTGCTGTATTCAATCGCCAAATTATGGCGATAATTGGGGCAGATTTGCAAATTATATTGAGCTAAATAATCGTGCGATTGCAAAAATGGAAAATGACAGGTGTTCGGCGGGGATTTTGAGCGCGATTAAACTTTTATGTGCAATTCCACCGAGCGCAAAAAGTTGGGCAAATTGTGTTATTTTGTCTCAAATTTTTCCAAATATTTATGGAGATGGCTATAACAAAGCACCTTGGGAGGAAAATTCCGTCTATGGTTTGAAATTAAACAATGGATATAGCGAAAATGTTATAGATAAAACTTTGAAAATGTCTCCTGAAAATCAGTTTCGTGCGTTTAACGATTTAGCGCACTTTAGAGGTTTAAAAACAGGTTTTCGAATGATGATATCAGAAGACCAAATCAAAATTTCAAATCCTTATAAAGAAGATGAAAATTTTAGATGGCACAAAAAAGAACATGAAGAAATTTTTATTCAAGAATGTGTAAAATTAATTAATCTTGGTTTCGAAGCAATATTTTTTGATTCAGCAAAACATATTGGGGGCTATGATTGCATTAATTATACAGGTGTTGGGGCATTGCCGCAATATCATCAAATGCAATATATTTTAAATGAAATCCGCGCAAGAACCCAAAAAACAGATTTGAGTTTTGTTGGCGAAAAAAGCTCTGAAGATTTTGAAAGATATCGTTTAATGGGGTTGAATGCGGGTACAGCTTTTGTAAATGTTGATGATTTTGAAACGGTAAAACATTGGTCAGAAAAATTAAAATATAATCGAACATATGCTCCTGGGGTTGAAGTTTCAAACGATAACGACACAGGAGGAAGGAGCTATGAAGAGCGTTTGCACAGGCTGAAAAATTGCTTTTTTGCTTTTACTTATCCATCTGATAAATTGCCAAGTTTTATGCAAATGGAAGATTTATTTCCATTAAGATACGATACAAATACTCATCATTTAATGATGACAAATCCGTCATATTCGCTTGATGGAACGCCAAAAAGCCATTGGGAAAATTTGTTTGCAAAAGAAGATGGCAGAAAATATAACCACCAAGTTGCCGAAATTTTTGCATATGCGCTTGGATATTAAAAAAACCGCTTTTGGCGGTTTTTTAAAGTTATTCTTCTTCGTGTTTAGTATGCCATAAGTCTGCATATTCTCGTTCTTCACCATTAACGGTAAATGTTGCGCCTTCTTGAGTTTGCAAATCATTTCCTTTGCCGTCAAAGTTTTCTTCTGTAACAGTTTCAGCTTCTGACAAGTTAATTTCTGTAATTCCAGCATCTTCTAATGATGTCGCTTCAGATTCATAGCCACTTAATTTGATTTGTAAACCATATTGTTGTTCTAGATATTTTAGTTCTTGAGCATCTAAAGTTGTGTCATTTTCATCAATTAAACCTTCGCGTAAAGCGAGCTCTCTAAGTGCTTCAAAACCATCACTATAACCGTCTTTAATACCGTCGCCATCTAGGTCTGTATTGTTACCAAAACATTCAGAACCGTCTTCGCCTGCGATACCATCTTTATCGCCATCAAAAACCAATACCGCGTCTGATGTATTGTTGATAGTATCTTTTTCGCCGTCACCGTCAATATCATATTCGATTGTTTCATCTGTGGTTTGAATGCCGTCACCGTTGATGTCAAAACTCAAAGGAGATTGAGTGCCATAGTTTGCTTTTGATGTGACTGTTTCACCTTCTTTGCCAATAGAATATACATCTTTTCCGAATGGTGATGCTTCGTCTGCAAAACTGAAGCTTGTAAATCTACCATTACCATTTTCTACAATGTCATAACCGCCATCTTGACCATATATACGTGCTAAAGACTCATTTTTCTCAACATCATATACGTGATATTTTCCGTCGCTATCACCTTGTGCAATAACATATCTTGGCGAACCGTCTTCCATGGTTTCTGTAATATCTATATTATTTGCATATGCTAATTCCCACTCGTCTTGTGAAACCATTTGAGCTTCTTCGTTGTTTAAGACAAAATATTCTGTTTGAGAAATTTCTTCGCCTTTTGCGTTGAAATATGTTGTAGTATAGTTGCCATTTCCATCTGGCACTTTTTTCATTTTTGTATTATTTGGGTTATATTCCCAAGTATATGCTTCTTGTCCATTTTCGTACCAAGTATATGAAGTTTGGAAACCTGTTTCATCATAATTTGCTGTTTCTTGTAGTTGTCCGCCTCTTGTGTATTTTTCTGTGGTGATATTGTCTTCGCTATCTACAAAAGTTTTTTCTTTTATTGTTTTTCCATCTGACCAATAGCTTTCTTCGACACTTTGGCTCTCATCCGAAGTAGAATATTGCGCTTCTATTTCGTCTAATGACATATCTTGTTCAGATTCTGTTTGCATATAATCAAGAATATCTTGATTTTGCGTATATTCTTCAATTGCATTATAAATGTCTTGCTTTGAAACACCTTCAAAATCAGTATCGCTTGCAGCAAGTTCTTCTAGGGTTAAAAATTCATCATCAAGTAAACCACTTTGTTTAATTTTATCAACATCATAGCCGTTTTTTTGAAGCCATTGTTGATTTACACCCATAGAATTAACATTGTTTGCCATTTTTACACACCTTCACCTTACTGTCAGTTATAGAGTGTATCGGCAAAATTTCTTAAAGCTTTATGGAATTTTTGGCTACTTTTAAAATTTGTTACAAAAATTAAAATAAATTATATTTCATTTAAACCTAACAAATAATTTGCTAATGGTGATTGCGCACAGCCATTTAACTCCCTAAAAGTTTTTGAAAGGTTTTGCGCAGCTTTTTCAAGCTCATCTCCCCATTTGAAATTATTCAAAACAAAATCTTGGGCTTTATTAAAATCTCTGCTTAATTGAACGTCAATGACCTCTTTAAGCATTTTTTTCGCTGTTGGTATCATTTTATCTAAATCAACGTCTAAAATTCCATCTTTTGAAATTTTAATTGCGCCTTCTTTTTGGAAATAATTACATTGCATTACGCTTCTAACCCTGTGCGCTTGTGATAGCGTTGGTTTTGCTTTTAAAATGTTATCAAGCGCAAAAGTTACAAGGATTTCATTTTTTTGTTGTTGTGTATATAATCCTGCTTTAACTAACACGTCAAGCATTGCAATAGATACCATATCTGCTTTGTTTTCTTCAATAATTGATTTATATTTTCCTAAAGCTTCTTTACCATCTTTTGGACCTAAAGAATGTGCATTTTCATGTCCCACAACAAACCAGTGGTGCGCTTCTGGGTTATAAAATTTGTGTAATTTTGGATTTAATAGAGAATCAAGTTTTTCTTGCTGTTTAATTAGCGCCTCTGGGCTTGTTGAAGTACGGATTTGTCTGTGATATACGTTTCTTCTGCCTCCATCAAGATGTTGAATTGAATATTTATCGCTATTTGGAAGGTTTTGCGCGACAAAAAATCCTGCGCGATAAGCGCTTGCCATGCCAGATAGCGAAACGATATCCACATCAACCATTGTTTGTTTTGGGTCTTGTTCGGTTGAAAAAGTTTGTTCGTATCGTTCCTTTAGCGGCATATTTTCAGCCATCAAAGGCAAATATTTTTTAATTTTTAAAATGTCTTGTGTGCCTTTTTGATTCACAATCCCAACTCTTCCGCCAAGAGAATCTTTTGGAGTTACAATGATATTGTTTTTTGAAATTAAATCTTTTAATTTTTCATTTTCAAAAACAACCCCTGTCATTTCATCATCATAGTTTTCTCTTGAAATAGTAAATTCTAGTGGAGTATTTTGTAAAGTTGCCCATTTTTTATCTGCATAGCCATCTAAAACAGGGTCTGCTTCGCGAAGAGCACGTGCTTGCAAAGTTAAATATTCATTAAAATCTTCGTTTGTTGAAGTTTTTGCCGCAGCTTCTAGCTCATCTGCGATAAAATTAAATTCATCTTTAAATTTTTCAACATAATCAATTGCTTTTAGGTTTTTTCCGTTTCTTTCAACCACGCTTCTTTGGTTCAAAATTTTAGAAACTTCTTCATTTTCGCCATTTTCAAGCATTTGAATTAAAATATTTTGAAATTCTTCTTTTGTTAAATCTTCAGGATAAAACCCTTTGCCTTGAAGTTCGTGAACTCCTTTTGCAAGTTCGATATGATTTGCGTTATTGTCAATTGAACACACACCCTTTTGCGCGTCAAACAAAAATTTTGTTAATTGCGCGTCTGTATTGTTCTTTTTAATTTCATTATCTAAAAATTCGCCAAATGGCAGGTTATTCGGGTTATCAAGCTGCATGTAAATGTTATTTAAAGCATTACCTGCTCTGACAAGGTGAAACAGTGCTTTTTTGTCACCTTCATCTAAATTTTGATATTCTTCGCTATATAAATCAAGATATCTTTTTGTAATTAAATAGTCTTTGCTTGTGCGCATTATAAGCTCGTCATGTGATAAATTAAGCTCATAGTTTGGTTTTTTGATATTGCTTTTACCAAGAAAAGCTAAGGCTTCAAGCGAAAAAGAGTTTTTAGCAGAGCTATTTGTATTGTTTTTTGGCAATTTCTTTTTAATATTTTGAATAGCATTAAAGTTGTGTGATGGTTGAATTTTGGTGATTTTCAATGTTTTATCCTCGTTTTTTTACTATAAAACACTTGAAAGAAAAATTTTGCTGGTTAGTTGTTGTAAAATTCGATAAATTCTTTCAGATTGTTTATGTTGTAATTAGAATAGTTAAATTCTTTAATTGTTGGCTGTTTAGTTTTATACCAATTTAAAACAATGTCTATGTTTTTTGTTTCAACATCAACAAAGTTTGCAATTTGTTTAATGATAGATAATCCATATGGAAAATCTGCCGTAAAATATCTTGAATTAAAATCTGGGATATATTTTCCATCTTGTTCAATTGTTGGACTTTTTAAGCCCTTAAAGCCTTGAATTGAGCGAATTTTTTGAGTTAATTTTTGTGGTGTGTCGCTTTCGTAATGTATTTTTAACGATTTAACCCCAGATAAATCAAACATAGATAATTTTTGGCAAATATTTTGATGTTCATCATCACATTTAAATAATATTTCAGATGTTTCATCACTCCATTCTTCATAAAACAAAGGAACATAATCATATGGAGATTGGTTGTAGTTTTTAAATAAGGAATATAGCCTTGTTGTGTGCAAAATTGGGTTTGAAGGAGTTAAAGTGATATTTAAGTAATTTGACAAAATGTCACAAGGTATATCAAAAATCTCTTCAATAATTTTATCTATTTTTTGTGTTTTTGGTATTGTCGCAATTTTCAAACAGTCTCTGTATCCAATTGCTTTAACACTTTTTCCATATTCAACCAATCTTGCAACAGAAGGTACTCTTTGTAAACCGAAAATCGTACAATTTTTTTCAATAAATTTTGCAAAACAACATTCCCCTCCGCCAGTTCCAGGGATTAAGCCAATATAGGCATTTTTAACATATGGAAAAATCTTTTGCGCCAAAGTTTCCATTGCAAAAGACGGGATTGTTATAAAAATTAATTCAGCTTCATCAAAAGCCAATTTTAAATCGTTTGTTGCTCTTCGAATTTCGCCTTGTTTAACAATTTGATTATTTTCATCAACTATAAATAATTTGTTTTGAATTTTTTCACAGTTACTAGTATAAATTGTAACTTCGTGTCCTTTTTGTGCGCAATGCACGGCAAATTGCGTGCCAATATTACCTGCACCAACAATTGTTATCTTCATAATAATTCTTTCAAAGCTAAAATCAACTCATTATTATCTTCTTTTGATTTAACTGCAATTCTAATATATTGCTTGCCTTCAAACCCCATTTTGTTTTGGCAGTCTTTAATTAAAAAGTTATGTTTTAATAATTTTTGGCATAAATCTGCTGAGGTATATGGTTTTAAAACTTCAGCTAAAATATAGTTTGCTTGCGATTTGATTGGTCTTAAAAATGGGAATTTTGAAAGTTGTTCAAAAAAATCTTCCCTGTTTTTAACAATTTTCAAACAAGCTTTGTTGTAGTGTTTTTTGTGTTTGTTCAAAATTTGCAAGAAATATTCACCATATGAATTGATGTTCCAAACAGGCATGTTTTTATGGCAATTTGTAAGCATTTCTTTGTTGCTTGTTGCTAAAATTCCAAGTCTAATTCCTGGGACACCATAAGATTTTGAAATTGATTTAATAACGACAAGGTTATCAAATTTTTCAATAATTTCATTTTCCAATAAGGTGTTATCTTCGGTTTCTTTTGAAAAATCTACAAAGCTTTCATCTAGGATTAGGGTTTTGTTGTTTTCTTTAAAATATTCAACAAGTTCCAAAACCTCTTTTTTTGAAAGGAAATTTCCGCTTGGATTATCGGGGTTGATTAAAATTAATGTTTCTATTTTTTTAGAAAATTCTTTTAAATCATTTAATGTATAACTAAAATCTGGGTTATTTGGAATAAAGTAATGAACTGTTGCTTCTTTTATTCTTGCAGGATATTCTTGAAAAGTTGGAAGAATAATCCCAACATTTCCTTTTAAATTGGCAACTAAACAGTTGATTAATTCAGCAGCTCCGTTTCCAACAAGAATATTTTTTTCGTTAACCCCCCAAATATTTGCCACAAGTAATTTTTCAACATTTTGACCAGATGGATAATTTGTTAGTAAATCAACAAAACTGTGCTTTAATTCTTCAACCATTCTTTTGTTTGGAAAATATGGATTTACAAGATAGCAAAAATCTTTCATTCCGCTAAAACGCCAATATCCACCAAAACGTGAGTGATATTTTTTGAGTCTTTCGTTAGTTTCTTCGCAAAACATATTTTCTGCGATATCATAATCTTGCAAATCGTCTACTTCATACCATTTTTCGTTTTCGATTTTCAAAACCTTAAGATTGTGTTGTTCTAGTGATAAAACAACCCTTAAAACTTGCTCGTAATATGAATTATTTCCCATTGTTTTGCAATATGCTTCTAAAAATGGGATATAGGTTGTGTTTAAAAATTCTTTTGAAAATTTATAGATATTAACGGTTTTGTAATATTTTTCTACTTCGCTGAAGTCAAAGTGTTCTTTTGGAACAAAAGCGGTGATTTCATCATCTTCGCTGATTTTAACAACCGTTCCATCCATATATGGCTTAAATTTGTCGACAACTGCAAGGTTTGGAGTTGGATTTTTAATTAATTTTTCAATAATTTCAGCGTCATAAATCAAATCGCTTTCAAGCAAAATTGTATCTTCTTTTTCAAGATATGGTTTTGTTAGATAAAAAGAATAGATATTGTTTGTTGTTGCGTAGTCTTTGTTTTCAACATATACAACAGGAATATTGTTATATTTATCGCCGATAACTTCTTTGATTTCATTTCCGCAATAGCCAATAACAATAATGATTTTTGACAGGTCAAATTTTGTTAGCTTATCAAGCGAGTGTTCCAGAAAGGTTTTGCCCAAAATTTCAACCATAGATTTCGTATGGTTTTTTGTTTTGCTTTTTAATCTTTTGCCCATTCCGGCTGCTAATATTACCGCCTGCATTTTTTCTCCTTAACGCTTAGTTAGTTTGATTTATATAAACAATATCTTTTTTAAAGTTTATCACATGTGCTCTATTTTTTGAAAAATTATTAATTTTTTTTAATTTTATGCGGGTTTTGGCAAAAAAAATTTTTTTCGTGTTTTTTAAAACCAATCAGATAGAAGGAAAAGTTCATGAACATTAGCGCAATTAGACCGTATAACAACGTAAATAATATTTCAAAATTAAAAAATACATCATCAAAAGTCAGCTTTGGCGATTTAACCTCTTGTGGTTCTGGCGAGCAAAGACCTTGGCTTCAAGGATATATGTTTGATCTTGTTATGTATAGACCTTCAAGCAACCCTTTTAAAATTGAAAACCGCACAAGAAAAGGTCAATATTCAAGATTTTTGTTAAATCCAATAGATGAGAGATATGAAAAACTTGTGATTATTATGAAACCTGGTAGTAGAGTTGAGACAAAAAGTGGACCTTGGTTTTATCTTGCTACGCAAAGAAATGAAAATGGAAAAAGCGCACAAGACGAGAATTTTTTAAATGCTGCTAGAAATAAAAAGCGCGAAATCGTTCTTTCACATAAAGATGAATTAGGCGCAGTGTCAAGATTTTTCAACCCGCTAAATCCTCAAAAAGAAACAAAAGAAAATGGCAGAGTGCACAAAGACAAAAATGGCAATGTAACTTTTGACCGAAAAACCCGCCGTTTGTTACAGTCTTTTGCTGAGAGCTATAATATGGACTTGAAAAACGTCGTTGCATATACTACAAAATAAGAAGGTGGAATTAAAGTCATTATTTGCACATTTGGGATAGATGTGCTTATGTGTGCTGAATTTTTTGGTTATTAATTGCAAGGTTTGGGTGGTTGCCTTGTTATGATAACACCATAAAAAACCACCTATAAAGGTGGTTTTTTATTATACAATATCTATTTTGCAAAAGTCTTTATATTCACAAAACTGACATGCGTCTTTATTATAACTTGGCTCAAATTTACAAGCGCGTATGTCATCAATTGCGCCTTTAAAGCGCTCTAAAACATTTTCGCAATCTTCACTAGTTAATTGTAAATATAAATTTTTGGTTGGTTCTTCTGGAAAAATAAAACAAGTTTCTTTAACCAAAACATTATTTTCTTTTTCATAAAAATATTTATATAAAGCCATTTGATTATAATAATCTTGTTTTGAACCATCAAATGAAACCATAGTTTTACCTTTGGCGCTACCTGTTTTGTAATCATATATCGTATATGTTCCATCTGAATTTTTATCAATTCTATCGACAATTCCATAAAATTTATAATCATCAATGTTTGAGGACAATGAATATTCAACATTTTCAATTGAATTTATTGGCGAATTTAAAAGATGATTATAATATTCACCCAATGCCTTTTCGCCCCGTCCGAGTAATACCTCACGTTTTTGTATTGAAGATAGAGCTAATGAATTTAATTCATCTTTAAAAGTTTTAATCAATTGTTCTTTTGTTGGATAATATCCGTTGTTTTTTGCGTATAAAACGGCCTCTTCTAAAGCCTTATGTACAGCACTTCCATAACACATTGCATCTGCACTCGTTGTTTTAGAAGGAAGTTTTAAAATATTGTTATACATATACTGTCTTGGACATTTTAGATATGTATTTATTGCAGAAGGCGAATATGCACGATTATTTAAATACCCATCAATCAATGCTTTAAAATCGCGCTTATAGTCATATTCGCGTTTGATTAACTGGTTAATACAATCGGTGCTATATTGTTCATTTGTATAATTTGATAGGTCGTTTTTCTCAGTTTTTGGCAAAACTCCCGCCAAAAGTTCACTCAAAGGCGCTGTTTTATCATTTAAATTTAAAACATATGAAAGCCTCAAACAATGCTTCGCGCGCGTCATTCCGACATACATATTTTTAATCCTGTCGGATTTTTTCATTGCCGCAAGTTCATCTTCATTTTTATATTCATCTAAACCAACAGGTACATTTATTTTAAAAGTATGTCTATCTGCTTCCCACTTAGAGTGCATTAATGTTGGCATATAAACATATTCAAACTCGCGCCCTTTTGAATTATGATATGTCAGAAGCTGAATTCCATTAATATCGACAGGTGGTTTATTTGTTAAAATTTCAAGATTTTCAGAATATGAAATATTTAAATATTCAACAAAATCTGCCAATAATATTTTTTTATTTGTTTGTGCATAATCAACAGCTTCATCAACTAATTTTTTAAGCCCTTCAATGTTTTCAGACCTATTAATTTCAGAATTTAAATAATAGTCAAATATTTTAGTTTTTGCGCCAATTTCCAATATGACATCTTTTAAGTTTTCATTTGCACAATAAGTAGATAAATATTCAAAAGTTTGAATAAAATCATTCATTTTTTGAGGTTCACAAAAATCGGTAATTTCCTTAATGGAAGTTAAAAACGACTTGTTGAAAGAAACCTTTTCACAAAGTTTTAAATAATCATTTGGATTAATTTTAAATGGCTCCATCAAAAGCAATTTAAATATTTTATCTGAATTTAATTCTGGATTAACAAGCATTTGAAGGTAATAATATAAAACAATTGATGAATTAATTTCAAAAATGCTCTTTCCGTTTTTAACATCAAATGGGATATTTTTTGATTTTAATTTTTGTGCAAAAGTGTTTAGTTCGTCATTTGTTCTGCACAAAATTGCAATTTCAGATAGTTTTTTCCCTCCCTCGTCATCTTTTGGACAATTGTTTGAATTAACCAGTTCTTCAATCTCATCTACAATTGATTGATATTCTTGTGCAATATCAAAATATTTATTACATCTAACTGAAATGTTTTTATCAAACAAATTTTCATTTTTTGCAATTAATTTTTTATCGATATTATAATTTTTAAATTCAATATTTGCTTCAAGACGCCTATCGTCAATTTGCGCTAGCGCATAAGCAACGTCTAAAATATTTTGAGTTGAGCGCATGTTTTCTTTTAGGCAAATAACCTTTGTATCAGGATATTTTTTCAAAAATTGCTCAATTGTATCTAGTCTTGCGCCTTGAAAAGTGAAAATTATTTGATCATCATCACCCACAACAAAAACATTTTGCGATTTCAGCGCGTCTACAATTTGAAAAATTATCTCATTTTGAGATTTATTCGTGTCTTGATATTCATCAACCAAAATATATTCATATTTATTTGCTACTTTGTCTAAAAATGTTGAATTAAGCGCAAATTTGTCTAGCACAAGAGAAATCATATCTGTAAAATCGATATATTTTTCTTCTTGCATTTTTTGTTTATAAAGTTCATAAAACTGCCAAAGCTCTTTCGCTTTTTCAATTTTTGTCTTTACATCTTCAATCTTTTTTTCAACTTTTGAAATATCTTTTCCCTTTTGTTTCAAGGTTTCAATTTTTTCTAAATATTCAAAAATCAAAGGTTTATAATTTGGATTTTTTTCAAGATTTTCAAAATAATCATTTTTTTCTAAACGATATCTTTGAATTTCGTCAATATCCCTGTTAACTGTTTTAATGACTGTATATGGATCATTTTTATTTGAACGATAATATTGAGGGTTAATTTCTTCAATTATTTCTTTAATTAAGCGCAAAGTCGTTGCTTTGTTGATGATTTTAATATCTTGGGGCAATTCAAAAAATTCTGAAAAATCTTGAATTATTTGATAACAAAAACCATGGAAAGTAAAAACGCCAACCTTAGTATCTAACACATTTAATTCTTTTGCCAATCTTGTTTTCATCTCATTTGCGGCAGCATCTGAAAAAGTTAAACACAGGATTTTTTCGGGATTAACCCCATTTTTAATCATATGTGCAATGCGGTTAATTAACGTAAAAGTTTTGCCAGTCCCAGGACCTGCAAGCACCAAAAATCTTCCTTCGTAATTTTCAATACATTCTTGTTGTGCTTTGTTTGGCTTGATTTCTTTTTTGGTTTCTATCATCAACTTTCCCTCTAAAATATTTATTTAATTATATTATATTTTTTCATATTTTTGTAAAGATTAGCCATTTTTTATTGTGCAATCGAAAAACAATTTATATAATTTTAAAAAAAAGGAGGGTTTATGAAAAAGATAGTTTTAACTTTAGTATTATTTAGTGTTATCAGCTTGTTTACTCCAACTTTTGCTGGAACACACGGAAAAGATGGCAAAATTTCTGGAAGAAGCGTTGGCGCAGCAGTTTGTTCGTTATTAGTTTGGCCAGGCATTGGACAAGCAATCAACGGCGAAACAACAGAAAAAAATGTGACACATGCTGTACTTGGTTTAACAGGCGTCTTTCGTTTTTGGTCATTCTATGACGCATTAATCGACCGTCAAGGCGGTGTATGGCACAATAGAATATAAAAAAATTATTCTATAAAAATAATTAGCATTTTAGATAACCTTTTATGGTAATGAATACAAACCAAATAAAACGCATAATTCTAACATAAAATTGTGCGTTTTATTTTGCTAAAAGTTAAATTTACATAAAAGGAGGAAAAATGACTATCAAAAGAAAATTGCTACAAGGCGCCACAATTGGTATATGCGCAATGGCATTAACAGTTCCTATGGCATTTGCTTCATGCCCTGTTGAAGATAATTGCGGCTGCAATAAAAATTCAAACATTGTCACACCAAACAATGCAACATGTTCAAAATGTAAAAGCGATCCATGTAATTGCAAAAAATCTTGTGACCCATGTGAAAAACAAAAATTCGATATGTTCGGTTGGATGAAATCTGACTGTGGTTGTCAAACAGGCGCTGCTGCTCCTTGTATTGAAACAAAACCATTAAATCAACAAACATATTCTTATCCAAATTCAGTTTATTCAAATTCACACTCTGCTCAAGTTGGCGAAAAATTAAACAATGCAACAATTAACGACTCTTTATTATCTCCAAATTGTTGCACAGGCGCTGCTTTACCTGTTTATACCGGTGTTCCGGTTGAATGCGGTTGTCCAACTGGCGGGGCTGCTCCAGTTATCAATGAAAACGATTTACCAAAATATAATTGCGACGCTCCACCAAACGTAAGTTCTACAACTCATATGGATATTATTAAAGTTTCAAAAGAACCATACTCACACCTTGGCTTCACAGGCGCTGCTGCTGATGTGACAGGTCAACAATATCCAGACGTATTTGACAGCTATTGGGCAAGCTCAGACATTAACCGCCTAACAGAACAATGTGTTTTAGAGGGCTATCCTGATGGAATGTTTAAACCAAATCGCAAAGTTTCAAGAGCTGAAATGGCAACTATGGTTGTAAAAGGCTATAATCTTGATATGTCTTGCGGTTGCGATAGTTTAACATTTAAAGATGTACCAAGAAGCCACTGGGCATTTAATTACATCTCAAAAGGTGCCTCAGAAAATATGATTGAAGGTATGGGTGATGGTAAATTTTATCCAAACAAAAACATAACAAGAACAGAAGCTCTGACAATTGTTTCAAAAGGCTTGGATTGTCCAATGGATTCAGCAAAAGCAGATTCAATTTTGGCAAATTACAAAGACGGTGCGAAAGTTCCATGCTGGGCTCGTGAATGTGTAGCTAAAGCTATTGAGAATGGCGCATTGAAAAACGAAAGAAACCAAGATTATATCCGTCCAAACGATATTACAACTCGCGCAGAAGCAAGCTCAATGCTTCAAGGCATTAGAGTTGCTGGCGGATACGATAAATCTACAAAAACAGCCTCTCAAGATATGGGCGGAAAATTATATATGGAAAGAGAAACAAAAGTTTCAATTCCAACCCTACAATTAACAATGAACGACATTGTAAATGCAAAACACGTTAATGTTGGCGAGCAATTTGCTGCAACAACCTTGAGCGAAATTACAATCAACGGTCAAACTTTCCCATGTGGTTCAACCGTAAGAGGTAAAGTTGTTGAAGTTACAAGACCAAGCAAAGGTTGTGATGGTTCCATCAGACTTTCATTTAATGAAATCATCAATTGCGACGGCTGTAAAGCAATGTTACCAAAACAAATCTTAACTGCACAAGTTGAAAGACAAAAAGACATCAACCCAATTTTAAGACTTGTTCAACTTCCTTTCACTTGGACTGGTTCAGTCTTAGGTACAGCAGGTAGAACAATCGGCGGCGCTGCAATTGGTCTTGCAAATGCAACAGAAGGCTTGTTTGACCAAGTTGGTGTTGGTACTTCTGAATTGTTATCTGCAAAATTTAAAGCAGCAGGAAGAAGCTATCAAGACGCTATCAAAACAACCCTTAAGGCCCCAGTTGATTTAACAAGAACAGCCGTTTCAGGCACAATGGGCTTGTTCCAAACAACAGGTGACGAAATTGCATATTTAGTTGACGCTTCTGGTCAACCAATCGCAAAAGTTAATCCAAAAGAAAAAATCACAATTGCTTTTGGACAATAAAAGAAAAACCAGTGTTGGTTTTCAAGGTTGCAATTAATTTTGCAACCTTTTTTAATTTTCTTGATTAATTAAAAAAATTGTCCTGTTAATTCTGATTAAAAGCTTTTCTTCTTCAAGGGTAATATTGTCTTTTGAATATTGCCCTTCGTTTGTTGGAATATATCTTGCATAGTAATTTGCGTCAAACTTCAAATTACCCAACGTTTTTGCGTAATAATTTGTATTTAAAAGCTCAAGATAGCTCTCTTTTGTTTCTTCAATTTTATTTTCATATTTTGTTTTTAAATTTCTACACTGTAAATCTAACAAATTCACAGTTGCATTATATTTTTGAATATCGCATGAGTTTTCAAGGCAATCTTTTAAATTGTTTAAAGTGAATTTAATCTTGTGCAAATCTTTTAAATATGTTGAGTCTTCTTGTTTTTTGATGATTACATCTAAAAACAAACTGTCATCAAACGGTGCAGGCTTAAAAGTTTCTTTATCTACTTCGTCAAGCGGTAGCGCATCAATTTGTTTTGGGGAGGATGATGTTTGTTGTTTATATTTAAAATCTTCTTGAATATTAGGCAATGTGCCATAATATCCTCTTGGAATTTCTTCGGTTTCGTTTGTTTCTGGGTTAAATCTTTTTTTTGTTTCAAAACCGGTTATCTTTTTTTTCTTTTCCTTTTTGGAAAACCAGCTCTTTTTTTCTTTAATTTTTTCTTTTGCGACTTCTTTTGTCTCAGAAATCTTTTGAATTATTTTTGGTTGATTGTTTTTAAGCTCTCTAAATTGTGTGTCAATGAAAAAATCTTCAGCGCAACAACTTAAACAAGTGGCGCTGAAGAAAGTTAATATTATTGAGTTGAGAGAGATATAAAACTTTTTCATAAATTAGCTTAATAATTCCATTGCGGATTCCAAAAGTTGCTTATATGTTGTCATAATTTTTCCTGACAAATCAAGTTGAGTTTGGGCTTGTTGCCAATAGGTCGCGTTAGCTTTGAAATCGATATTTGATAACTCAATCAAACCACTTCTAACTTCGCCTTTACCAATTACGGGCTTTCCAGAATAAGCAGTTTCAAGATATTGACCTTGTTTATATTCAAAAAGCTCTTGAGGATTATGGAAATTCATTAAAGCGAGTTTATATAATGGAGTTGTATCTTTTCCATTGTTTGCTTTTCCGTACAAAATTCCATCCTCTTTGATTTCAAACTCGTCATATTTACCTAAATATTTACCGTTATCTGGGTCAATCCAAAGCTTGATTTCAGTTGTCGGAATAGACAACGCGCCACCTTGAGCGATAGTATTTTCAAAAGCTTCATTTGTTAAAGATTTTGTCCCAGACATGATTTCGCCTTTATCATTTAAAATGTAGCCTTGGACTTTTGAACCATCAGCAGCTTTATATACGCCTTCGCCGTCAAATTTAAATTCACCAAGACGCGTATAGGCAATTCTGCCTTCTTCGTTTCTTAAAACAAAATAGCCGTTGCCTTCTAAAAATACATTTTCCGCTGATGTACCTGGGATAGCTTTACCTTGTCCTGGATTTTTCAAAATTCTATCTGGAACAGCAGCATCAAGATATGTTTTAAAAGTCATTTGATTTTCTCTATACCCAGGGGTGTAGAGATTTGTCAAGTTTTCAGATATCGCATTCATCCAATGAACAGTAGATTTTTGGGTGTTCATTGCATTAATATAACTATCTCTCATGTTTGCTCCTTTTTTGTTTTTTAGAGTTTTGTTGATTTTTTGAATATCCTAAATAAGAATAATTAATTTCTTCGTCATCAAATCTTTGTTTTAAACATACAAGATTTTGTTTCAAATAGCTTTCTGCTTCTGACGTTCCAGGGATAAAATGGGCTTGGATTTTGCCTTCTTTGTCTAATTTCAAAATGACAGTAACATCTTTATCAAAATCCAAACGAATTGGTTTTTTGGTATCAAGTGAAGTTTTCAACATTTCAAGCAAAGCTGAAGTCACTTGAAATTCTTTATTTGAACTATCGGAAATTTTCAAATTATCACTTTCAACGCTGTAATTAATTAATTCATTTTGATTTAATAAATTAATGAAAAATATTGCGTCATTAACCCCGATTTTCTCAGCATTTATGTCAAAAATCGAACCAAAATCAAGCTCTAAAAATTTGCTATTCATTTGCTCATCAAAAGTCAATTCTTTTGGCGAAATAATATTTTCAATAATTTCTTGCAACTTTAATTTAATATCAAAAAATTGGTTTTGATTTCTTGTTGCAATATAGCCTCCTTCTTGTTCAAAAGGAAGAGTTTGATTTGGGGTGAAGTTTTGAATTAGGTTTTGCATTTATTCTTGTTTTTCCAATAATTCTAAAAGTTCTTGTTCTTCTTGTTGTTCTCTTTTTCTGATGAAAAATTTTTGAGAACCGATTTCATTTAGCTCTTTAAGCTCTCGAGCTTTTTCTTCTTTAATATAGATTTCTCTTTGGTTTTCTTTATGTTTTTCTAAGACGTTTACCTCTTGTTCTTTAATTTTTAAGATGTCTTTTTCTTTGTTCAAATTGTCGATTGCTTCTTGCTTTTCTTGTTGAAGCCTTTCATCTTCTTTCCATAAATGTTTGACAAAATTATCGTAATATTCAAACATCATAGGCTCAGCTGTTTTTCTTTGCTGGTTAAGCGTTTCAATTTGTTTTAAGTTTTCAATTATCAAAAGTTCAATTCGATTAACTTCTTCTTGCGCTTTTATCACAACTTGAAGTTGCTCTTCTTTTTTTCTAATCCTAATCTCAAGGATTTTTTGTAATCTGTAACGAAAAGGCATTTTTACTCTTAGACATAGTATCCTACTATCGTTTTCGGATTTATCGTTTTGTATGTTTAATGAAAAAATTATTAAAGTCAAAAAAATCATACGAATATATGATTTGAAATGTCATAAAGATAGCCGATAATTTTATTGTTATGATGAGGGGATTAGTAAATAAGTTATTTTTGGCTTTGTGTATCATTTTTGCTTTTGCAAATATTACTTTTGCAAACGAAAAAGTTGGAATTATTACAGATACACTTTTAACGCCAGTTAATTACTATAACGCATATTTCAGAACTCCAGAGTTTTTTGCTCAAGATATCAGAGCCGCTTTAATTAAACGCGGAATAGATGTCGTTGCGCTTGATGAAACACAAAAAGCCCTTAAAAAATCAGGAATTACTCAATATGACCTTGAATCACTTCAAGGCTTGCAACAAGGATATAATCTTGAATATCCATTATTGAAAAAAATTGCAAATAAAATTGATGTCCAAAAAATGATTGTTGTGACAATGGGTATGGATATTCAACGCGATTTTTTGAAAAACACAGTTTGGAACGTGTTTAATGTTTCTGGAATGGACGTTGTGAACCCAACGCACAGAGTCAGCGTCTATGTTGGATTTGTAGATTTGAATCAAGAAGTTGTTTTGTGGGAAACAATTTATGCTAAAAATATCAGAAACAATAAAATGAAAAACCTTGATACAACAATATCAAACAACTATGAAGGAATGCTCCGTTTAAAAGAATATTCAAAATATATCAGCCCCGACATTGCTTTCAATGTTAATATGAAAATGATTGACCCAAATTTTGTTGAACCAGCAACCTACATCACTCGTGAAAACTTGAAAAAATATGTCAAAGATAGACACAACATTGGCTCTAAAAAAGAATTATCTGAAATTTCAAGACAAAAATGGGATACAGATAAATTAAGAGATGACGCAAAAGCAAATGTTGTGGAATTTACTAATAACACCAAGGCAAATATTCAAAACGCAACAGAAAAAACAAAAGAAGGTTTTGTAAACGTTTCAAACAAAACCAAAGGTGGATTTTTAAATTTAAAAAATAAATTTTTCAAAGAAGAAAATGAAGAATGGCTCTATTAAAAAATTGAAAAATAAAGTATAATTATTTCAAGGAGATAGAAATATGGCAAAACCTACGGAAGATAAAGAAGATAAAAATTTAGATAAAAAACTCGAATTAAATTCAAACACAATGTTAATGCTTAATAATGCTGTAATGATTGTTGTTATTGTTGTTTCAATGATTGTTATGTACGTATTATTAGACCATTCATTTACTAAAAAAATCGAACAAATTGCACCTCAACAAGAGACTGAAATCTCTCCAGAAGATGACGAAGCTCGCCAAGAGGGCATTTTGCTAGATTTAGGCGAATTCATTTTAAACCTTGCAGATACTGCACACAGAAGATATTTAAAAGTTGGTATCGCAATGGAATTATCTAAAACAGAAGAAGAAATTCTAGCCGCTGCAAATGCAGCTAGTGCCAAGCCTTCTGGTGGCCACGGTCACGGTGCCGCAGAACCAGCTGACCCAACAGCTTTAATCATTGCAGAAATGGAAAGATACAAACCTGCAATTCGCGACGCTGTTATTTCAGTTTTGTCTAACAAAACATCAGACGAACTTGCAACTCCAACAGGAAAAGAAATTGCCAAAGAAGAAATTCTTGAAATGGTTAACAACATCTTTGAAGGTCAAAGAGAAGTCATGCGCGTCAGCTTTGGTCAATTCATTATTCAATAGGTATTTTTGTGGATAGAGATTTAGAAAATTTTGATAATTTAGAAAATTTTGAAGGCGAAAACAAAAATAACCCCCTTCAAATTGAAGACGAGTTTGCTTTTTTAGATGAAGAAAACGCAAACGAAGCTGTGCAATCTGAAGAAATTGAAGAAATTGAAGAAATTGAACATTTTGAACAAATCGAGCAACCAATTCTTCAACAAGAAGCAACTATCCAAACGCCAATAATAGAAGATTTTGAAAATACCAAAGAAAATAATGATTTAATCACGGTCAGACCTGTTAAATTTCAAGAGTTTCAACCAAGCGAACCAAACCGCGCGATAAAGAAAAATCTTGATATTTTACAAGATATTCAAATGCACGTCAGTGTTGAACTTGGCAAATCAAAACTATCTATCAAAGATGTAATGGAGATGGAAAAAGGCTCTATTGTTGAACTTGACAAGATTGCTGGTGAACAAGTTGAAATTTATGTCAACAAAAAACTTGTTGCTCGAGGCGAAGTTATCGTAATCGAAGATAAATTCGGCGTGAGAGTCGTTAGCACAAATTTACCAAAGCCGACAATTTAGTTTTTTTGTGGTAATCTTTTTATATGTTCACAGGTTTAATTGAAAAGATTGCTATTGTTGAAAATTTATCCATAAATTCGCTTGGTGCAAAATTATTTGTCAAAGCCAATTTTTCAGATACTAAAATTGGCGATTCAATTGCAACAAACGGTGTTTGCTTAACGGTTTGCGAAATCAAAGGCGATATTTTAGCTTTTGATATCATGAAGCAAACTTTAAATAATTCAAACCTTGGTAGTTTAAAAAAAGGTGACTTTGTAAACCTAGAACGTGCAATGAGCGCAACATCTCGTTTTGATGGACATTTTGTCTCTGGTCACATTGATTGCACAGCTAAAGTCAAATCAATTATTCAAGACGGCTTTTCAAAAAAAATTCAATTCGAATGCAATTCTGATTTAATTATTGAAAAAGGCTCAATTGCCATAAATGGAGTTAGTCTGACAGTTTCAAACTTGTTTGATAATGGTTTTGAAGTGTCTTTAATTCCTCAAACGTTAGAAAAAACAAACTTAAGCGCTTTAAAAATTGGCGATAGCGTCAATATAGAGTATGATGTTATTGGAAAATATATCCATAAATTTACAACAAAAAAAGAATCTAAAATTACACTAGAATTTTTAAAAGAAAATGGTTTTTAAGGGTGAAATATGTTTAACACAATCGAAGAAGCATTATTAGATTATAAAAATGGCAAAATAGTTATCGTTGTTGATGATGAAAATCGCGAAAACGAAGGCGATATGATATGTAATGCGCTTCATTCAACACCTGAAAACTTAAACTATATGGCACAAAATGCGCGCGGATTAATTTGCGTTGCGATAGATAACCAAATCGCACAAAAAATGCAACTTAATCAAATGGTTGAACAAAACACAGAAAGTATGAAAACTGCTTTCACCGTTTCAATTGATGCAGATGAAAAATATGGCGTCACAACAGGTATCTCGGCTTTTGATAGAGCAAAAACAATCGAGGTTTTAATTAACCCAAATTCAAAACCGTCTGACTTAAGACGCCCAGGGCACCTTTTCCCTTGCGTTGCGCGCCAAGGCGGAGTTTTACAAAGAATTGGACACACAGAAGCTGTTGTCGACTTGGCAAAATTGACAGGTTTACCTTTAGCTGGCGCAATGTGCGAAATTATGACCCCAGATGGCCACATGGCTCGTCGCGACTACATTTTAAACTTTGCAAAAGAAAATGATTTAAAAGTCATTACAGTTGCAGATTTAGTTAAATATCGTCTTAAAAAAGAAATGATTGTTAAAATGGAAGCATCAGCCCATCTTCCAACGCAATTTGGCGATTTTACAATTTATGGATATAGAAATATTTTAAATGGTTGTGAATATGTCGCTTTAAAAACAGATGACGGAGAAGATAAAATCCCTCTAATTCGCGTGCATTCAGAATGTTTAACAGGCGATATTTTCCACTCTCTACGTTGCGATTGCAATCAACAATTACATAGAGCAATGACTATGATAAGCAAATATGGCAAAGGCGCGTTGGTCTACATGATTGGTCATGAAGGTAGAGGCATTGGTTTAATTAACAAAATCAAGGCATATGCCCTTCAAGACGAAGGTCAAGATACAGTCCAAGCGAACGTTTCTTTGGGCTTTGCTCCCGACTTAAGAGACTATGGCATTGGCGCACAAATAATCAAAGACCTTGGCTATTCAAAATTTAACCTTTTAACAAACAACCCAACAAAAATTATCGGTTTAAATGGTTATGGTTTAGAAATCAATGAAAGAGTTGCAATTGAGCCTGTTATAGATGAATTTAATGAAAGATATATTTCAACCAAAATCGAAAAAATGAACCATTTAATTAAAAGATAGTGCTTAATTAAAACCTATTTTTATAGTAAACTGATTTTATATTTTACAAGGAAAGAATAATGATTAAAGCACAACGCGGAACTAAGGATATATTTGGCGAAGAAAGTTTTTTGTGGCAACATATTTTGTCAAACGCTCAAACTGTTTTTCAAAACGCAGGTTTTGGTGAAATCAAAACCCCAATTTTTGAAGCAACAGAGCTTTTTGCAAGAGGTGTTGGCGATTCGACAGATATCGTGAACAAAGAAATGTATACTTTTTCAATTGGCGGAGCCGATAAATCTGCTTCATCAATCACTTTGCGCCCAGAAAACACAGCAGGCGTTGTCAGAGCCTATATTGAACATAACATTTCGCGCCAAAGCCCACCACAAAAATTTTGGTATTTTGGTCCAATGTTTCGCTATGAACGCCCTCAAGCAGGCAGACAAAGACAATTTAACCAAGTCGGCGTTGAGATGTTTGGAGTTGAAAAAGCAAGCGCAGACGCCGAAGTGATTTTGTCTGCAGTTGAATTTTTAAAATCATTAGGGCTTGATAATCTCTCAGTTGAATTAAATTCTCTTGGTTGCAAAAAATGTAAAAACGATTACAGAGAAAACATTAAAAAAGTTCTTGCGCCATATATCGCAGATATGTGCGACGATTGCAAAATGCGCTATGAAAAAAATCCATTAAGAATTTTAGATTGCAAAAACGAAGATTGTCAAAAAATCTTAGAAAAAGACGAAATTAAAGAAATAATTTTGAAAGACTATATCTGTGAAGATTGCAAAACCCACTTCGACGAGCTAATTGAATATCTAGATGAATTAAATATCAAATATTCAATTAATAAACTTCTTGTCAGAGGCTTAGATTACTATAACAGAACCGTTTTTGAAATAAAATCCGAAAAATTGGGCTCTCAAAGCGCAGTTTGTGGCGGCGGAAGATACGACGGACTTGTCGAAATGCTTGGCGGACCAAGCACTCCAGCAATTGGTTTTGCAATGGGTGTTGAAAGATTGTGTGCATTAATAGACAATCTTGAAGCGCCAAAACTTGACTATTTTATCGTTTCAAACAATACAAAAGAAGCTATTAAACTAGCGAGCAAATTGAGAAATGAAAATAAAAAAGTTGAATTTGATTATCAATCTCGTAAATTTGCAAAACAACTAGAAAAAGCCTCAAAATCTGCTAAATATGCGATTATTTTAGGCGAAGATGAAATCGAAAAAGGTTTTTACAGCGTTAAAAATCTTGAAAATGGCGAACAAAAAACCATTTCAAATTTTGATGATTTAATTTAAGGAAAAACAATGGAAAAATACGTTTCAATCGGTAAAATTTTAAATTTCCACGGTATCAAAGGTGAAGCCAAGGTCGGATATACAAACGAAAACCAAATTAAATCAGCAAAAAAAGTTATCATGCTTGATAACATAGAAAAAACCGAATTAAACATTTCCTCCGTTCGTTTTCATAAAAATTTTGCAATAGTAAAATTTAAAGAAATCAATGATATCAACGATTTAATGGAATTTAAAGGACAGAGAATTTTTGTTTTAAAAGAAGAAGCTTCTAAAAAATTAGAAGAAGATGAATTTTTAATCCAAGATTTGATTGGTTGCGAAGTATATGACGATAAAAATGAAAAAATCGGCACAGTAGCAAACATTTCAACAAATAATTCTCAAGACCTTTTAAATATCAAAAACCTTATCGGACAAGAGTTTTTGGTTCCTTTTGTAAAAGAGTTTTTCCCTAAAGTTGATATTAAAAACAAAAAAATCACAATCAAACCAATTGAAGGATTAATCTCTTGAGATATGATGTCATAACATTATTTCCTGAAATAATAGAAGGCTATTGCTCTCAGTCAATAACCAAGCGTGGCGCGCAAAAAGGGGTAATTGAAATTAATACGCATAACCCAAGAGAATTTTCTCTGGATAAACACAAACGTGTTGATGACACGCCATATGGTGGCGGGGAAGGTATGGTTTTAGCTTGCCAACCGATTTTTGACTGTTTTGAAAATATCGAAAAAAAAGAAAATCATGAATTTATAATGCTCACTCCGCAGGGTGAAAAATTTAATCAAAAACTAGCTGTTGAACTATCAAAAAAAGAACAAATTATCCTTCTTTGCGGACATTACGAGGGTTTTGATGAAAGAATTAGATTAGGCTTAAAACCAAGAGAAATCTCAATTGGAGATTACGTTTTAACAGGTGGCGAATTAGGCGCTTTGGTTTTAATTGATAGCATTTCAAGAAATCTTGAAAATTACCTTGGAAAAGATTTATCTGCACACAATGACAGCTTTTCTGAAGGTTTAAATGGCTTATTAGAATACCCGCACTATACTAAACCGCGCGAATATAGAGGAATGGCGGTTCCAGAGGTTTTGTTAAACGGCAATCATAAAGAAATTGAAAATTTTAGAAAAGAAGAAAGTTTAAAAAGAACAAAAACAAGACGTCCTGATTTGCTAAGTTAGTTTTTTCTAGACCATCACTCCTTTTGGTTTTAATGGGTACTTTTTTAGATTACCATATTTTCTCAAAAAACGTACCAAAAAACGCCAAAAGTTGTAAGGTTTTACAATTTTTGTAATTTATTTTATAAATCGATAGATAAAATTTTCAATATTAAAGCTATAACCATCAGGCTTATTTAAAAATGCAACAACAACCACTGAAATCATAAGCAATACTATCGCAATTGTTGCTAAAATCATTGCAAGTTTTTCTTTTGTCATTTTATCTCCTTATGGGCAAACAGTATCTGTAGTGTCGCAAAGTCCATTAGTGTTTAAATTTGCAGGACAGCAATCGGTTTCTTTTTTTGTTATATCTCTTTTAAGCCACCAACGCGCTCTCAATCCAGATACGATTTTGCCATCTGAGCGCACTCCGTATCCAAAAGGTTTAATAGGACCATCAACTCCATCAATATCCATACAAACTATTTGATATGAAACATCAAAACCATTTTTATCAGTGCACATTTCATAACCAAATTCATCTGTTTTTGAATAGGTGCAACTTGCAGTTTTGGAAGCCCTCCCAAAAACATTACCATAATCGTAAAATGTTATATCATCATTTGTTTTAAAAGAATTATATCCTTTTGTAAATATTGTACTCGTCGAAAGACAATGAGTGTCAGATGTTACTTCCATTTCGTCGTAATAAAAAACAGGAATTTGTGCAGCTAAAACAGTATGGTTACTATCAAGCGCGGTAAAAGTGCAATTATTTTCTTTAGCAGATACTAAATCAGCAAAAGAATTGCAAAAATATTGTATGCCATCATTAGAAGCATGTGTTCCCCAACTAGCAAGCTTTCTAGCATAATAATTATCTAAAAAATATCCACCGTTTTGTTCCATTGTAATTCCAATAGGAAGAGTACCGTCAGGCATAATTCCAAGATATCCGGGCATATAATATTTTCCGCTTGAAACTAGTTCTCGAATTGCACTATGAAAAGTATTATTAGCTTTTTTAAATTTCAAAATATTCTTATCTGGAGTTGAATGAAAAGCAACAGGTAATAAAATGGCACTTAAAACACCAATAACTGTTAAAACAATCATAACTTCAGCTAAGGTAAACGCGCGGTTTTTCGACTTTTTCATGGTTTTTCCTTTTTTGGATAGTTCCATGTAAAAGGCTACTATATATATATATATATTTGATG